>NZ_LIUQ01000054.1:0-202 GCF_001276715.1 Planktothricoides sp. SR001
AAGGAGGTTTAGGGGATGACACCCTTAGCTTGATCGGCGATGGCGGCTCTGGGAACATTTTGCGAGGCGGTAGCGGGTCGGATATCTACCGCGTGCGAGCCGGATACTGGGGTCAAGCAGGGGTTGAGATTTCTGATACAGAAGGAACCGATACGCTGATTATCCTCGAAAGTGATTTCCAGAACGGAGAATTCGTCGAGCC
>NZ_LIUQ01000054.1:240-43736 GCF_001276715.1 Planktothricoides sp. SR001
CCGATGCCGGTGGAGCCTACATTAGCCGTCGATCCTGTGCGGATGGAGCCTATGCCTATATCCCCCGTCGAGCCGATGCCGGTGGAGCCTACATCCGCCGTCGAGCCGATGCCGGTGGAGCCTACAGAAGTAACGGAAACGCCGATGACTCTATCGGCTACTGGCTTGGCTGCGGGTATCGCCGGTCTGGGTCGGATGGGTACAAGCCTGGTGATTGATACCAACAAAGATGGCTGGGCTAACCAATGGTCAGATGTTGTGATTACCAATTTCTTTGATGCAGCGGGAACTGGTGCCGGAAGCGGCTTTATTGAAACCGTGGGCAATCTCAGCGGTGAAGAAATTTTGGCGGCGGAACTGCCAGAGGTGACGTTTGAGCAACCCGTTTGGGAACCGCCGATACTGGTAGACCCCGTACCCCCTGAGGTGGTGGATAATCCCGATGTAAACGATGCACCTGTGGTGACTAATCCGATTTCTTGGCAAAGTCACGATTGGAATGAGAATTTTAGCTTAACCCTGGAACCTAATACTTTTACCGATCCAGAGGGAGGCGAACTGACTTACAGTGCTACTCAGGTGAGCTTTGTTGACTGGAGCGACGGTGAGTGGCAAGAACAAGGAGCAGGACCGCTACCCGATTGGTTGACGTTCGATTCCAGTACCTTGACCTTTAGTACCCAGGATACCGATCGCTCATTTTTCATAGAAATTGAGGTGACGGCAACCGATCCCGAAGGTGCCAGTACCAGCGACTTGTTCCGATTGTGGAGTAATGGCATTGACGGCATTGCGATTGATGGTTATATTGCCGATGCCACAGCCTTTTTGGATACTAATCGTAATGGGGTATTGGATCCGCAAGAACCTTCTGCCATTACTACAGAGGAAGGCCGATTTGCTTTTAATATCGATCCCCGTCCGTTCGATCTGAATAATAATGGTCGTTTAGATCCCGAAGAAGGCCGGATCGTGATTTCCGGGGGGACGGATACGGCGACGGGATTGCCATTGGCTACGCCGTTGGTCGCGACCCCAGATACTACCATCGTGACGTTGTTAAGTAATGTGGTGTCGGATTTGGTTGACCAGGGCGTGAGCAAAGCGGACGCGGAAACCCAAGTGAAAACAGCCCTGGGGATTCCCGCCGGTATAGATTTGAGTAATACAGACCCGATCGCGGCCACTGCCCAGAATCAAGCCGGTGGGGTGCAACTTAACTCAGCGATGGTGAAGTTGCAAAATGCTGTGACTCAGATGGCGAATACGATCTCTGGGGCATCCAGCTTATCCGTTGCCGAAAGTAGTCAAACCGTGGTGGGGGCGATCGCCTCTCAAATTCAAGCCGGGACAACCTTGGATTTAACCAATGCGTCCCAGTTGCAAACGGTTCTGGAAGCCGCCGGGACTAAAGCGCAAGTGGATTTAGGCGAGTTGTCCGAGTCCGTAGCCCAAGTGATTGCCGAAGCGAATGAACGTATCGACACCGTAGTCGCCAACAATACCGGGGCAGACGTGAATCAAGAATTAGCGCGGGTGCAAAAAGTTGCCCTGGGTACAACCAGCGATGACTTAAACGCTGCGGCTGCCGGACAAAAGGCGATCGCGGATGTGGTGGCGGCAAATACGGGTGATGCCTTGGATACTTTGATTTCAAACACGAAACTGGGTAGCGAGGTGACAGACTCATCGGATAGTAACTCGTTGGATCTCCCGGTTGCGGGTAGCGAGACTGAAGTTAATCTTCAGCCAACTAGCTCATCCGACTCTATGCCGGTTGCTCCCGCAGGTCCTGGCGCTGTGGCCATCTTCAGTTTGCCAACTATTCTGCCCAGCAGTCCGGAGACGATTAAGCTGGCACGACCCACAGCCAATGCTACGGAACCCGGTGCGCCCACTGGCGAAGCACCGAATCAGGCGATCGGTGAATTTTACAACTTATCCGATGGCGATGATAATGTTTTCCTGCCCCAAATTGCCCAGGCGATCGGACTTCATGTCCGAGGCTTATCCGGCAAAGATGTCATCCAAGGCAGCGAAGGGGCTGATATCGTCAACGGCAACCAAGGCAACGATATCGTCAAAGGCAATATCGGCAATGATGTGTTGCGCGGCGGTCAGGGTGCCGATGAAGTTGACGGTGAGTCCGGAGATGATGTCGTCAACGGCAACCAAGACAACGACAATTTATTTGGCGGTGATGGCAATGACCTCCTGCGTGGTGGCAAAGGGGATGATAATTTGATGGGCGGCAATGGCGATGACGTGCTCTGCGGGGATATGGGTCAAGACTTCCTGACCGGGGACGGCGGCAGCGATACCTTTGTCCTCCGCAGTGGTGAAGCCGCAGCATCTACTCTCAATACCGCCGATGTGATTTTAGATTTCAACTCCAGTGAAGATAAGATTGGTTTAACCGACGGAGTAACATATCAAAATCTCTCTTTTGAAGCCGTCAATTTTGGCCTCGGTGATGCCAGCGCGATCGCATCTGTAGCGATTAAAGTTGATAATAAATACTTGGGCATTGTCCAAGGGTTTACCGAAGAAGATTTGACCGCCTCAATGTTTGTTAAAGCCGATGATTTAATCCTCTTTGGCTAGATTGGTTCTTCCCAGAAACCGGGTTTCTTGTGTAGAGAAGCCCGGTTTTTGCTTGGCTAACTTAAGGGCGATCGCTATAACCATTAAAGCCGTAACGTCCAATCGATTCCTCATAGTCAGGGGCATCGACCCAAACAAATTCTACAGGTAATTTTTGCTCAAGACGCTGTAAAAAATTCGCCAGTCTTGGCTGGTTTAATTGAGCTATTTCACCATTGTAATGTTCTCTGCTTAATTTAATCGGGGCATAAATGTCAAGATTTAGAAATAAATTAAAACTTAAGGGTTGATCGCTAGATAAATCTAGATCACCCTCCTCATCTAGTTCCAGAGAAATTGCCACATAAGCCCCCAGATCAATTTCTATTTTTTTGGGCAGATTATTTCCTTCTGCCAAATTAAAACATTGAAGATTTAAATCAATCTCAATATTATTGATATCGGTTGTTGTTTCTATTTTTTTGAATAACTTTTCATAAGATTTTTCTGAATTTAAATAGAAGATAAAACTATCTTCTCCCCCACTGATTGTAGAAATTTATACTTTTTTAGGTTTAGCAAAATCCTCTAAAATATTGAATTTATGACAATTTCTTTTAAATACACGGCGCGAAAGGCAGGAGAGTTTAGGTAGTTATGAGCTAAAACTCGTAAACCCAATGAGTCACCACCACCGAAAATCTTATTATAGTTGTTATTATAGTTGGGCTGCTTCATTCGATAATTCCAAATAGCCAAACCCATCTTACTTTTCCAATTCATTTGATTTTTCGTGGGATAATTCATGGCCAAAACCTCCGTATAATCTCTAAATATAGGTATTTCAATTGTGGTTGAGACAAAAATCAGGGGCGCAAGCATTGCGCCCCTACAATATATGTTCATTTGCTGTAGGGGCGCAATGCTTGCGCCCCTAATTGCGCCCCTACATAATTGTATTAATCTGAATTGAAATCACTATAAATCAGGTTTTGTCTAATTGTCTAATTTATTAGAGTTAAAAATGCGCGACTTGAAACCGAGTTGATATATTTATGACTCCCCCAATTAAGCCAACAATAATTGAGATCCGGTTTCCGCCGTTTTGCTAATTTCTATTCTGGCTTGAAATGCTTCTTTAAATTGGGGCATATGAGTGACGATTAAAATGGTGGCAAAGTCGGGGGCGATCGCATTAATCGCGGCAATCAAGCGATCGCACCCTTGACGGTCTTGGGTGCCAAAACCCTCATCCACAATTAACATTTGTAACCGGGTGCCTTGACGAGTACAAAGCAGTTGAGCTAACGCCAAGCGAATGGCAAAATTAATTCTAAAAGCTTCGCCCCCGGAATAAGTTTCATAGGGGCGAGTGCCGCGAGCATCCGCAATTACAATATCCAATGTATCGATTAATTTGGGATCTTTTTTATTTGAACGTCCGGCTTTTTGCGTGACAAATTGGACGTGCAATTGATTGCCCGTCAATCGGGATAATATTTTATTCGTTTCCGCTTCTAGCTGGGGTAATATATTCTCAATCATCAAGGCTTGAATGCCCTTTTTGCTAAAGGCGATCGCCAATTCATTATAGACCCGATATTGATTTTTCGCTTCCTTAATTTGATGCTTAATCAGGTGCTTTTGCTGACTCAAATCTTCTAAATGTTTTTGTTGTTGTTGGAGTTGCCCTAATTTAGCCAAAGCGAGGTCTAACTGATGCCGACGCTGGGCAATTTGCTGTTCTAAATTTTTAATCGCTACCGTTTGGTCTGGACATTCCTTCAGTTTTTCCTGGATCAGATCGATTTGCTGCCTCAGTTTTTCTTGGTCTTGTAACCGTTCCAGCAATCGTTTAGTCACTTCTTTAACGCGGCTACTCACTTGAGGATAATCTTGTTGAGCTTGACGCAGTTGTTCTTTGCGGGTCAACCAAACCTGAGCCTTATTTCGGGCAGCACTAATCGCTTTATGTTCGGCAAAATCATAACCAATTTGCTCAATTTTTTGTTCTAATTTTACCAGCTTTTGATGTAAAAAAGACTCGGTTTTTTCTCGTTCAATTAAATTTGAAATATTTTCCAGCTTTTCTACTAATTCTGGTTCCCGATTTTTCAGACTTTGTAACCGTTTTTCCGCATCTCTAATTTGAGCCAGTTTAATTTCTGCCCACCGCCAACGTTCTACATCACTCCGAGCCAGAGCATGATTTTTTTCATCATAATGTAACTCTTGCAAATCCCGCTCGATTTGTTGCAATTCTGTATATAAATCACCGGCAAATTCACCAGTTTTCAGCGATCGCTCTAAGGCGGCTTTTTCCCGATCAATTTTTTGCAGCCTTTCTCGTTCAGTCGCCGTCATATTCAGTTGAGCTTGCAACCCTCCCCACTGTTTTTGGAGATTATCGGAACCCGCCAATTCTCGATTTAATTTACCATATTCATCGCGCAACAGTTGAATTTCTCTCTCAGAAACCGCCAACTGTTCCCGCAAAACCCAAATATGATTCCTAAATTCTTGCTGTTGGGCTTGATGTTTTTCTGCCACCAAGTCCCAATGATGCTCATCTAAGGGGCGATCGCACAACGGACAAATCGCATCAGGAACCTGCAATAACCGTAACTTTTGTTCAATATCCGCCAACTGCACCTCGCGATCGCGCAACTGGGCTTGCAAACGTTCCATAAAATTGCGCCGTTCTAGTCCTTTTTCCCGCACCCGTTGCTGATAAATTCGCTTCTTCTCCAAATCTTCAATTTGTAGGGAAACTTGTTGCACCGCTTGTTGGACTTGCACCGCCGTTTGTTGCTGCACTTGCAAGCGATTAATTTGACTGACAATTTCTGCCAAACGCGCCTCGGTATGGGCGCGACGAGATACTACTTCTGTCTGGATAATTTGCCGCCGGTGAATCAGAGGAATGGCCTTAGTTTGCAATTGGTCTAAACTCGCAAGTCTGGTGCGGGCGGCTTCGAGTTCCGTCATTGCCGCTGCCACTTCCGCCCCTTGACCGAGAGTATTTTGCAACTCTTTTTTCTGTTGTTCTAAAGCTTCTAATTGGGCTTTGATTTGTTGTTGCTGACTTTTCAGATCGCTTAAATAATTAGTCAGTTGTTCTTGAAGCTGCGATCGCTCCTTTTGGGCTTCTTGGTAAGCGTGTAACTTATCGGACAAAACTTGTTCCTGGGCTTGGAGTTGTTCAAATTCACTATATTTTTGGTGAATTTCGGCTTCTTGCCCCAACAATTCCTCTAATTCTTGTTGCCGTTGTTGACTATGTTTTTGTTCTTGCTCGATCCGCTGGCATTCGCGAGTTAACTGATCTAAATTACTCTGCAACCAACTGAGTTGTTGTTGCCAAGTATGCCGCTGATGGTTGCTGACCTTATACTGTTGTAACTGGTCTTGGTCAGTGGCTTGTGCTTGTTGTTGTTGGAGAATTTCCCGTTCCACCGTGGCGATCGCCTCTAGAGTTTCTTCTCGCTGTTCTAACTGAGTTTCTAGAGACTGTTGATTTTGTTGCAGCAATTGAATTTGGGCTTTATAATCCCGCGATCGCTCTTTCGCCGCTTCTGCTAATCGATCGTATTCATCCAGTCGCAACAGAGAGGCTAAAACTTGTTTGCGTTCGCTGGGACGCTTGAGCATAAATTCATCGGCCCGCCCCTGACGTAAATAAGCGGAATTGACAAAAGTTTCATAATCAATCTTGATATGTTGGATAATTTTTTGTTGGGTTGCCCGTAAACTGCGTTCGGTCAGGGAACGAAACTGAACCTGTAGCTCATCTTCACTGGTAGCGATTTGAAATTCCAAGGTGCTGGTTTGTCCCCGTTGCCGCGATCGCCGGACTCTGAGGATTTGTTCGTCGCACTGAAAAGTAAAGTCCACACAAACTTCTGTCGTTCCCGTATGAATAATATCGTCATCAGTCCCCGCACGGCTATTGCCCCAAATTGACCAGGCGATCGCCTCTAACAACGATGATTTGCCAGCCCCATTTGGCCCGCAAATACAAGCAGTGTGTAACCCGCGAAAATCCAGACTCGCTTCACGGTAGCTCAGAAAATTTTTTAAATTCAGTTGGAGCGGAATCATTCAAATTTAGGCCAAATTTTAGCATTTATGATGATTGTGCAGATTTGCTCTGCTCGGTCTGTTGCCGTTTTCTGAAAAATCTTCGGAACTTAGCCGATGTTAATTTTCCAGACGATCGCCTCTGAAGTAATCCTATCATATTTAACTGGCTTTAACATTATTATGCCGCGATTTTTTTTATTTTACCCCAATACTGCTTCAATATATAAGCCATTCATCAATCAAGCTAAACCCTAAATCCCCAACCCCAAATCATCACCATTTTTGGCTATTTTGTCGATAGCCGAGCCATCCAGCGGGGATGGATTTGCCGTTGTCACCGTCAAGTCCATCTTGGCCTAAAAACCCATGAATATGAAGTTTTTTAACAAATCGTCAGCATCAATCGTCCGCGTCTACTGAACAATTTTATTCCCGCAGTAAAAATATCCTGATCGGCGATCGACGCTTCAGAAAAGCGACAACACATCTATTACAGGATACCAGGATATCAACTCATGGCTACTCAAAAATTTTCGCTCTTAACTTTAGTTTTCATCGCTCTTTCTCTAATCTCTCACAGTTACGGTGACTACACCACCGGGCTTTTCGGCTCAGAACCAAGGCTGTTCCAACAAAGGGAAAGCACGATCCTGGTGGGAAAACATCCTCTAACTCCCCCTGGAAAACCAGCCCCCGATAATTCCTCCAGTAGCGGTAGCACCACATAAGCTAGAATACTGACTCGAACCCCGTGAAAAAATTCGTCAAATTTTTATCTTTGTTTAATCTTTGAGTCAATAACTCAGCAGTGATAAATCCCCAGAACTAATCATACGGCGATCGCGATCGCGATCGTGATGGAGATCGCGATCGCCCCATACTTTGCCCATACTTAAGTGACAGTCCGACCCCCTGTTACATAGAATTTTTATCCATTAGAATAAATAGAAGAAACTCAGCTTTTGTCTGGTATCTTGTATTCATTATGGGTGTTGAGCTTTTATGTGGCAACGGATCGGAGGATTGTTTCAGCAATGGAAAAAAACACTAATCATTGGCCCAACGGTGGCATCTTTGATTATTCTGGGTGATTGCAAAGGCTCGTTTCAACTGCTAGAGTGGGCAACTTTAGATCAATTTTTTCGGCTACGTCCCCTGGAACAACCCGATTCCCGCTTGGCGATTGTTTCCATCGAGCAATCAGATATTAATCATTTGGGGACATGGCCAATACCTGATGCTATTTTAGCAGATTTAATTGAAAAAATAAATCAACAAAGTCCCCGGGCAATTGGATTATTAATGTATCGAGATATACCCATAGACCCCGGAGATGACCAATTAATTGATATTTATAAAAATACTCCTACTTTAATGGGAATTGAAAAAGTAGTAGGAGAAACGATTCCTGCCCCTTCTTGGCTGGCAGAAAAAGGGCAAGTGGGCATCAGTGATGTAATGTTAGATGCTGATGGGAAACTGCGCCGTGCCTTAATCTCTGTGCAACTAGATTCTGGGGTAGTCAAAGAGAATATAGCGGTTAAATTAGCCTTAAAATATTTAGCATCTGAGGGAATTTTTCTCACTCCCATTGCCGAAGAAAGCGATGCTTCCCAGTTGGGAAAAAGCGTGTTAACCCCTTTAAATGAAAACAATGGAGCCTATATCGGCACAGATTTTGGCGGCTATCAGATTTTATTAAACTATCGCGGCTTAATCGAGCGGTTTAAAGTAGTTTCCCTGACCGATGTGCTGCAAAATAAATCAGAATTAGAAAAAAAAGAAATTTTTCGCGATCGCATTGTCTTAATTGGGGCGACTTCTCCCCGGTTTGGCGAAATGTTTTCCACTCCTTACCAACCCTATTTATTAGGAACGGATTCAAGAGTTCCTGGCATTGTGATTCAGGCCAATTTAACCAGCCAAATTATCAGTGCAGCCTTGGACGGTCGTCCCATGATTAGAGTCTGGTCAAAGCAGCAAAAATGGTTATGGATTATTTTCTGGTCTTTTCTCGGCGCGATCGCCGCTGCTCACTTAGGAGAAATCAAGCCAATTTCCCTGAGAAGTTTTCGCTGGGAACTCTTCCCTATCCTCCTAGGAATTGGCAGTTTATTTGGTATTAGTTATAGTGCTTTTCTCTGGGGTTGGTGGCTGCCGGTGATTTCTCCGTTAACTGGATTCATTAGTGCCGCGATCGCCCTAATTGCCTATCAACATTATCAACTATCTCACCTCGCTTCAATAGATAGCCTGACTCAACTTGCTAATCGCGGTTACTTCGATCGCTATCTCAACTCTTTTTCTGATTCTTGCGGCAAAAAAGCGCATCTTGCTTTAATTCTTTGTGACGTAGATTGTTTTAAACTTTTTAATGACACCTACGGTCATCAAGCCGGGGATGATTGTTTGCGACAAGTCGCCAAAGCCATTACTCAAGCAGTCCGTCACACAGATATCGTGGCTCGTTACGGAGGGGAAGAATTTGTAGTAATTCTACCAAATACCAACGCCGAAACAGCGGCGCAAGTTGCCGAAAGAATTCGCCTACAAGTTAGGAAATTAGAAATTCCTCACGCTCACAACAAAGCTTTTCAGTATGTCACCCTCAGTTGTGGCGTAGCCAGCACTTTAATTAATGCTGATTTTTCTCCCGCTGCTTTAATTAATACTGCCGACCAAGCCTTATATCAAGCCAAAGAACAAGGACGCGATCGGGTTTTATATGCCCTCAACTAAAATCCTCAGCGATCGCCACTTAGCCCGATTGACCTTGGGTTGGCAGCCATAGTCACCCATAGCAAAGCCATAGCAGAGGCGACGAAAATCATCGTCTGGTCAAAAATTAAGTTATATTTCTAAGTTATATTCTTAAGTTATACCGTTTCCAATTAAAAAGACGACAGTAGGGGCGCTACGGAAAAGTGCCCCAATTTACTTCGTAATTGTCGCTGTAATTTTTGAAATTGGTATTATATTCTATAGTCATCCTTAGTCAGCCGGGGAGTGAAATCATCGAGAGTTATGCAGAGATGGTAAAGAAGAGGGGAACTGATGGGCAAAAAAATTCAGGCAGAGAGGCGCGATCGCACTGTGATCTATAATTCGTCAAAGAATTCGTCAAAGAAACTCAGAAAAATTAATTATGGGGAAAAATATAAATTTACTCACTTGCTCTTATTGAATTTAAATAGGATCAAAAATATAAACATTGACAAAAAATCTCAAAGAACTTAAAATATTTTAAGTAACAAGCTAATATTTTATCCCAAATTAGTTATTTGTTTCTATTTTGTATTTTTTATTACTAAGCCGGATGGTCGATTGGGTTATGTTCATAAAATCATTAAATAACTTTATTCTTAAAATAACCGATAAAATCCCGCTGCGGATCATGCTAATCGTGCCATTTGTGCTGCAAATTTTTGTTATAGTGGCACTGGTTGGCTACTTTTCCTGGCGCAACGGTCAAAAAACCGTCAGTAATTTTGCTCTCCAGTTAAGCACCCAAGTCACGAAACGGATCGATCTGCATTTAGAGAATTACTTGAATACCCCTCACTTATTCCACAAAATCAATGCAGCCACCGTGAGTAATGGCATTTTAGATGTAGAAGATTTGTTAATCTTACAAAAGCAGTTATGGTCAGAAATCCAGCTTTCCAATGCCATAGAATATATATATTTTGCCGATGATGAGGGCAACTTTATGGGAGTGCAAAAATATCTCGATGGCCGAACCGTGGTCAAATTTAGAGATTGGTATAGCGCTCCCAACCGCGAAATTTATTTACTCGATAATCAAGGAAATCGCCAAGAATTTATCAAATCCAGCGAATACGATCCGCGAACTAGACCGTGGTATCAAGAAACAATTAAAGCCCAAGCCCCTACCTGGAGTTCTATTTATATCTCGGCGGATTTGGGAATGTTACAAATTACCCCAGCGATTCCTGTTTATGATGCTAACAATCAACTGCGAGGAGTGTTTGGCATCAATTTAATGCTTTCTCAAATTAGTGAATTTCTCAACACCTTAGAAGTTAGTAAATCTGGGGAAGCTTTCATTATCGAAAGAAACGGAGATTTGGTGGCCAGTTCCACTCCAGAACCTCCGTTTATCACAACCACAGGAGAACCGGAACGACTGAATGCGCTGAATAGTCAGGAACCAGCCATTAAATTGACAATGCAGCAGCTTTTAAAAGAAGGGATCAGTCTGGAGGAAATTAACAGTTCGCAAAAGCTAATCCTTAAAGTCAATGGGCAAAAACAACTGGTTAGAGTCTCACCGATTCAAGACAATAAAGGCTTAAATTGGCTGATTGTGGTGGTGATTCCTGAAGCGGATTTTATGGAATATATCAACACGAATACTCGCACCACGATCGCCTTATGTGTTGTGGCGTTACTGGTAGCATTTTTATTCTGTTTACAGACCTCGCGGTGGATTGTCAAACCAATTTTGCGCCTGAAGAATGCGGCGAAACATCTAGCGGATGGAGAATGGGATCAAAAATTACCCATTACCCGCGCTGATGAACTCGGTGAACTGGCTAAATCTTTTAATAAGATGGCAGAAGAGTTAAAAGCTTCATTTATGACTTTAGAGTCTAAAAATGAGCAATTACAACGCTTAGATAAATTGAAGGATGAGTTTTTAGCCAATACTTCTCACGAACTCCGCACCCCACTGAACGGCATGATTGGCATTGCGGAATCGATGATTGATGGGGCAACGGGAGAATTGTCAGAACTGCAAAAGCAAAATCTTTTATTGATTGCCCAAAGTGGACACAGACTGGCTAATTTGGTGAATGATATTCTGGATTTTTCCAAGTTACAACATAATAATATTGAACTGCAACTAAAGCCCGTCGGACTGCGAGCGATCGCCGAAGTAGTGCTGACCTTAAGCCAATCTCTGATTAAGGGAAAAAATCTCCGGTTGATTAACCGGATTCCCCAGGAATTTCCCGCCGCTTTTGCCGATGAAAATCGCTTACAACAGATTCTTTATAATCTGGTGGGCAATGGCATTAAATTTTCTGAAAGTGGCACCGTTGAAGTTTCCGCCGCATTAAAAACCGGGAACGGGGAACCGGCAACAACCAATAACCAACAACCAATAACCAACAACCAACAACCAATAGCCAACAACCAACAAATTATGATTACGGTTGCGGATACGGGAATTGGCATTCCAGAGGATAAATTAGACAAAATTTTTGAATCCTTTGAACAAGGAGATGGGTCAACCGCTAGAGAATATGGAGGGACAGGTTTAGGGTTAGCGGTGACTAAACAATTAGTGGAGTTACACGGGGGAACTATTTCCGTAGAATCAACGGTTGGCAAAGGGTCAAGGTTTACTTTTACCTTGGCGATCGCGGCAGGATCAGGGGCAGGATCAGAGGCGATCGCATCAGCGCCAACGTCTCTCAAAGAAGACCGGATTTTATCTTGGGAAAAGTCCGCCAGTGCAGCGATAGAAAAAGTGTCTTTGGGCTTAGTCAATTCCCAGGAAAACACCCATCAACCGGAAACATATCCAGAAATTTTGCATAATAATTTGCATAATAAATTTTCCTCAAATGAAGAATTAGATCGATTTAAAGTGTTGATCGTCGATGATGAACCCGTCAACCTTCAGGTATTGATCAATTACCTATCTTTACAAAACTATTCCATTACCCAAGCTTCTAATGGACAAGAAGCTTTAAACCTAGTGGCAAACGGGTTTAAACCTGACCTGATTTTATTAGACGTGATGATGCCCAAAATGACCGGGTATGAAGTTTGTGAAAAACTCCGTGAGCATTTCCCAGCGTCAGAACTGCCGGTTTTGATGCTGACGGCGAAAAATCAAATCTCTGACATGGTAGAAGGCTTTCAAAATGGGGCAAACGATTACCTGAGTAAACCGATTTCTAAAAATGAATTAATTGCTAGAATTAAAACTCACATGAAATTGGCCAAGATTAACATTGCCTATGGTCGCTTTGTTCCCCATGAGTTTCTACGCTTGTTACAAAAAGAGAGTATTCTGGAGGTCAAACTGGGCGATCAATCTAAAAAAGAAATGTCAATCTTATTCTCGGACATTAGAGATTTTACCTCTCTGAGCGAACAAATGAGTCCAGAAGAAACCTTTCAATTTATTAATGATTACTTATCCTGTATGGAACCAGCCATTCTGGAAAATAATGGCTTTATTGACAAATATATTGGCGATGCGATTATGGCCTTGTTTAGTCAGAGTGCCGATGATGCGGTGAAAGCGGGTATTTCTATGTTAAATCGATTAGAGGAATATAATCAAAATCGCATCCAAGCTGGGAAAATGCCGATTAAAATTGGGATTGGCATTAATACAGGAGATTTGATGCTTGGCACCGTTGGGGGGAAAGATCGCATGGATGGGACGGTGATTAGTGACGCAGTGAATTTAGCCTCTCGTTTAGAAGGCTTGACCAAAAATTATCGCGTGTCCTTGTTAATTTCTAACCAAACTTTTTTAAAGTTAGCAAATCCCAATGATTATGCGATTCGGTTGCTGGATCGAGTGCAGGTGAAAGGGAAATCAGAAATGGTGACGGTTTTTGAAGTATTTGATGCGGATCCCCCAGAAGTGAAAACCGCCAAGTTACTGACCCAAACCGCTTTTGAACAAGCGATATTGTTGTATCATCAACAACTATATCGAGAAGCGGCTGAATTGTTAGAGGATTGTTTAAGCAAAAATCCCGGCGATCGCGTCATAGAAATTTATTTAGAACGAACTCAGCAACTCGCGAATATGAGGTAAATTGGTGATTTGTTGTTGGTTATTGGTTGGTGGTTGTTTGTTGTTGGTTATTTGTAGGGGGCTGTTCGCGGAAATTTAAGGTATAAACAATCAACCTTTATTCCAGCCTAGTTTACCCCCGCGTGGGGGCACCACAGCCTTAAAAATGTAGGAAACCCAACGGAAGAATAATGTTGGGTTTCGTTCCAAAAGTCCAACCCCCGCCCCCCGCACGGGGGCAGGCTGGGGGCAGGCTCTACGAATAAAGCACTGCTTAGATAATTCACCACAGAGACACAGAGGCCACAAAAGTCTTAATTCTCTCTTGGTGTTCTTTGTGCCTTTGTGGTGAGTAAAATTTTTATATTAAACCAAGCATCAAAAATTATTGCTACAATTAAGGCGTTAATTTGGGCGTATGTAGGGGCGGTTCGCGAACCGCCCCTACTGTTGCATTGTTAATTGAAAACGGTATAACTACAAGCATGAATTAGTCGGATAGATCCGACCCCCGTTTTCACGGGGGCAGGCTTACGCTATGATCTGGGAAGTTTTAACCCCGACGGGTGTGATTTATTCAATAGAAAAACGCTTATTAGCTTATGACAAAATTCTACAACGCCTTCATTTCCTATGGCCGCGCCGATAGCAAAGAATTTGCTACAAAACTTTACAATTGCCTCACCAGCGCTGGCTTTAACATTTGGTTTGACCAAAACGATATTCCCTTGGGAGTGGATTTCCAAAATCAAATCGACGATGGCATTGCCAAAGCGGATAATTTCCTCTTTATTATTGCCCCGCATTCGGTGAATTCGCCCTATTGCCAGAAAGAGATTAATCTAGCAGTCAAATATAATAAGCGCATCATTCCCTTACTCCATGTTGAGCAAATTACCCAGGAAATTTGGCAAGAACGAAATCCCCAAGGGACAAAGGAAGACTGGGAAGCATATCAAGCCAAAGGTTTGGATTCTTCTTTGACCAATATGCCGCCAAAAATCGGCCAAATTAACTGGGCATATTTCCGGGAAGATGCGGATAATTTTGACACATCTTTTGCGGGACTTATCGAAGTATTCCACAGCTATGAAGATTATGTGAGACAACATACGGAAATATTAGCCAAAGCCAGGGAATGGGAGCAAAATAAAAAGCCCAGTCGTTACTTATTAATTGGGCAACAACTGCAAGCAGCAGAAGCATGGTTAGATATTCGGTTTAAAGAGGAACAAGCCCCCTGTCAGCCGTCGGATTTACATTGTGAATATATCTGTGAAAGCATTAAAAATGCCAATAATTTATTAACTCAGGTTTTTATCCGCTATGCTGAGGGCGATCGCGCAGTAATGAAAAAACTCACGCGAACATTGCAGCGAGAAAAAATCACGATATGGACTGAGAGAAGCGACATCAAAAAACGGATGAGTTTCCAGGAAAAACTGCATCGTGGTATCGCGATCGCGGATAATTTTGTTTACTTAGTTTCTCTAGAGTCACTCACCGCTGACTATTGCCAAACCGAAATAGATTTAGCCTTATCTTATCACAAGCGAATAATATGTTTTATCGTGCCATCCCCAGAAATAGAGGCATTGCCAGAATTTAGTTATGAAAGCCAGACAAATGAGTTAATTAAACAAATTAAAGACGATGAACTATATTATCATCAGCATAAGATTTTATTAGTGCAAGCCCTGAAATGGCAAGATCAAAATCATAACCCTAGCATTTTGTTTCGGGGATATAACCTGCAATATTTTCAGGCTTGGTTGAAGGTAGCAGAAACTCGTCAAGACCATTTGCCAACGGATTTACAAAAAGAATTTCTCAAAGCCAGCAGTCAGCATCAAGCCAAATCTTTAGAGGTGTTTATTGCCTACTCGCGTAGGGATTCCGACTTAGCCCGAAAAATCAATGATGCGTTGCAAATTCAGGGTAAAACTACCTGGTTTGACCAGGAAAGTATCGCCGCAGGAACCGATTTTCAGCACGAAATATACCGGGGCATAAAAAACTCTGATAACTTTCTGTTTATTATATCGCCTGATTCGGTATTTTCTCCTTATTGTAGCGATGAGGTGGAATATGCCGAAAAATTAAATAAGCGATTTGTCACGATATTATATCGTCCCGTTAAATCAAAAACACTGCATCCGGCTTTGGCCAAAGTGCAATGGATTGATTTTACCAAGCATCAGGGCGATTTTTATGCGAATTTTAGCGAATTAGTCAGGATCTTAGATACAGATAGAGACCATGTGCAGAGTCATACCAAGTGGTCGCAACGGGCTTTAGAATGGGAGGAAAAATCTCAAAGTAAGGATTTATTATTGCGGGGCAGAGAGTTAACGGGTGCTGAGAGTTGGTTGCGGGAAAGTGAGGCAGAAAATAAGCAACCACCAGCCACAGATTTACAAAAAGAATTTATTGCTAAAAGTCGGCAACAAAACCGGAATAATCGACTGTTACAAATTGGGTCAGTAGCAGCGCTTATTATATTGGTCAGTGGGGCGGCTATTTTTTCTGGGCTACAGTGGCAGCAGGCAGAACAACAGGAGCGAGTAGATCAAATAAAAACCAATGCTTCGTTAGCAGAAAGTTTAGTGGACTCTGACCCAGTAAAAGCTTTAACTCTTGCGATTCAAGTCACCGGCAGAAGTCAAAAAGACTTGGGTCAAGTTTTGCCTCTCGTGCAATCTAGTTTATTCGCAGCATTGCCGGTGACACGCAAAGGCAACTTGTTCAAGGGCTATCAGTATTTTGTCAACTCAGTAGCATTTTCCCCGGACGGTCGCAGAATTGTTTCTGGGAGTCATGACGGAACGATTCGCCTGTGGGATATCCAGTCGAAGTCAGAATTAGCTGTCTTCAAAAACGATGAGTCTGATGTCAACTCAGTAGCATCTTCCCCGGATGGTCGCAGAATTGTTTCTGGGAGTGGCAACGGAAGGATTCGCCTGTGGGATATCCAGTCGAAGTCAGAATTAGCTGTCTTCAAAGGCGATCCGAGCCAGGTCAACTCAGTAGCATTTTCCCCGGATGGTCGCAGAATTGTTTCTGGGAGTGGCAACGGAACGATTCGCCTGTGGGATATCCAGTCGAAGTCAGAATTAGCTGTCTTCAACGGCCATGAGAGCCAGGTCAACTCAGTAGCATTTTCCCCGGATGGTCGCAGAATTGTTTCTGGGAGTGGCAACGGAACGATTCGCCTGTGGGATATCCAGTCGAAGTCAGAATTAGCTGTCTTCAACGGCCATGAGAGTTGGGTCAAATCAGTAGCATTTTCCCCCCCGGATGGTCAGAGAATTGTTTCTGGGAGTGGGGACAAAACGATTCGCCTGTGGGATATCCAGTCGAAGTCAGAATTAGCCGTCTTCAAAGGCCATGAGAATTTGGTCAACTCAGTAGCATTTTCCCCGGATGGTCAGAGAATTGTTTCTGGGAGTGGGGACAAAACGATTCGCCTGTGGGATATCCAGTCGGGGGAACAATTAGCCGTCCTCAAAGGCCATGAGAATTTGGTCAACTCAGTAGCATTTTCCCCGGATGGTCGCAGAATTGTTTCTGGGAGTGGGGACAAAACGATTCGCCTGTGGCCAGGGACTTGGCAGGGTTGGTTGGATGCTGGGTGTGACGAGTTGCGGTCGAATCAGATGTTTGTGAACGCATTCATTAAAGATGGGGAAGACCGGCAAATAGCCCATGAAGCGGTGAAAATTTGCGAAGAACAGGTGAATGAATATGGTGAACCGATATGGAATAATCAGGAAAAAGCCGAGTTGGAAGCGAAGGTCAAATCACTGGTGGTGCCTGATTTAGTGAAGCAGGCAGTCGAGTTAATGAAAGATGATAATGCCAAGAAAGCTTTGGCTAAATATAAAGAAGCACAAGAGCTAGATGCTCAAT
Source organism: Planktothricoides sp. SR001 (assembly GCF_001276715.1). Classification (GTDB taxonomy): domain Bacteria; phylum Cyanobacteriota; class Cyanobacteriia; order Cyanobacteriales; family Laspinemataceae; genus Planktothricoides; species Planktothricoides raciborskii. Next base: position 17,603 of record NZ_LIUQ01000054.1, read on the forward strand.
TGGAACAAGCAAATAATCCGAATTTAAATAATTTATGTCGCCATGGCAGTTTACGGGGTTATGCGGCTGAGGTGATGAGTGCTTGCGATATGGCGGTAAAACGCGATCTCAATAATGGAAATATTCGGGATAGTCGCGGGGTAGCTCGTGCGTTGACTGGTGATTATCCGGGGGCAATTTTAGATTTTGAGGCGTATATTAAAGATTTGAATCAGTGGATTAGAGAAACAGAAAATGAAGATTACCGGAAGGATTATGAAAAGAAAAAGGTACAGCGTCAAGGTTGGGTGGATGCGTTGAAGAAGGGGAAGAATCCTTTTACTAAGGAGGTGTTGCAGGAGTTGTTAGGGAAGTGATGAATTCACCACAAAGACACAAAGGACACAAAGGTCTTAATTCTCTCTTGGTGTTCTTTGTGCCTTTGTGGTGAGTATAATTTTTATATTATACCAGGCATTATAAATTATTGCTACAATTAAGACGTTAATTTGGCCATTAGTAGGGGCAATCCGATCGCTGTGGTTGCCCCGACGATCCCCTACGAAACTTAAACTTCCGCGAACGCACCATACTGCCATGACCGGGCTAAAATAAGCTTTATTCGTAGCTTTATTCTTAGGTTGGGTTTCGTTCCTCAACCCAAACTACATTTTGCTACATTTTGCTAGGGGCAGTCAAGAAATTACAAATAGGAGCAAGCAATCTGATGATTAGATATTTAATGAGATTGGTGTTTTGTGGAGTTTTTATGAGCATCAGCCTGCTAATATTTGACGAGCAGGCTAGGGCAGAGATGCTGACAAATTTATCAGTGGTTTTGCCGGAAGATGCGGTGGCAAATCAACCGGATATTGATGATAACTTTGGTTGGTCTCCAGAAGAAATGACATCGAATTGGCTGCCGGTTTTTACGGGGGATGATTCTCTGGAATTGTCGGATATTTCTTTTGTTTCTTTTGACAGCGATCGCCCTATCATTGACCAAAACCTAACTCAAAATTATATAACTCAAAACCCACCGGCACCACCGCTTAATCCTCAACCCGACCCGAACCGCGATCGCTTTCCCCAACCAATCCCGGAACCGGAACCCACATCCCCAGAAGAGGAAGAAAATGTTCTCCCAGAACCCACCCCCACAGAAATTCCTTTACCGACTGAATCCTCTGAACAATTTCTGGTTAAAAAAATCGAGATTGTGACTTCTACTGTACTCACGGAGGCAGAAATTCAACAGCTTGTTGCCCCCTTGGAAGGGAATTACATTACGGTGCAACAATTGAAAGAAGTTGCGGATACGATTACCCAAATTTATTTGGATCGAGGTTATATTACCTCTCGTGCTTTTATTCCTGACCAAACTTTAGATCAAACTGGCATTGTTAGAATTAATATTATTGAAGGAGTTTTAGAAGATGTTCAAGTTGAAGGGAATCGTCGCATTAATCCTTCTTATATTAAGAGGCGGATTTTTTTAGGGGCAAGTAGTCCGCTGAATACAGCCTTATTAGAAGATCAACTCAGATTACTCCGGCTGAATCCGATTTTTGAAAATGTGGAAGCTTCTTTACGGGCTGGCAGTGAGATTGGTAAAAGTGTGCTCCTGGTAAGGATTAAAGAAGCCAGCCCTTTTGTGAATAATTTTAGTGTGGATAATTTATCGCCGCCGTCGGTGGGTTCACAAAGAGCGGGAATAACTTTGGGTTGGCGCAATGTCACCGGATGGGGTGATGATATTTTGGGTTCATTTTATATTTCCGATGGGGATTCACAAGTTTATGATTTCTCCTATCGCGTGCCGGTGAATGCGATGAATGGCACGGTTCAATTACGAGTAGCCCCAAACCGGAATGGCATTGTCCAAGATGAATTTGAAGAATTAGAAATTCGGGGCAATTCAGAATTGTATGAACTGAGTTTTCGTCAGCCTTTGGCGCGATCGCCTCGTGAAGAATTTGCCCTATCTTTGGCCTTAGCCCATCAAACAGGTCAGACCTTTACTTTCCAAGGCCCAACCCCTTTTGGCTTAGGCCCTGATGAAGACGGAATCAGTCGCACCAGCGTGATTAAATTTGGCCAAGACTATATCCGACGGGATGTGCAGGGAGCTTGGTCGGTGCGATCGCAATTTACCCTAGGCACCGGCTGGTTGAATGCTACCGTCAACCCCGATCCCATTCCTGATGGTCGTTTTTTCAGTTGGACGGGACAATTGCAGCGCGTCCAACGGCTGAACAACAATCACTTATTAATTATTCAAGGAGATCTACAACTTACACCCAATAGTCTATTATCTTCTCAGCAATTCGTGATTGGTGGCGGTAGTTCTTTACGGGGGTATCGGCAAAATGTCCGTTCTGGAGACAATGGCTTTCGCTTTTCCGTAGAAGACCGAATTACTGTGATTAGAAATACCTCTAACTTCTCCATCTTACAGGTTGCTCCATTTGTGGATATGGGCAGTATTTGGAATCATGGTGATAATCCTAATCCCTTACCAGATGAACAATTTTTAGTCGGCATCGGTGCGGGGGTGCTTTGGCAAGTAATTCCCGGTTTAAATATGCGGTTAGATTATGCCCGTCCTTTAATCTCTATAGACGATAAAGGCGACAATTTACAAGATGAAGGCTTTTACTTTACCGTCAACTATGGATTTTAAATGATCGGGAATCAAAAACCCTTATAAGCCTTAGCCTATAAGGGTTTTAATAATATGGGGGCGGTGGGACTTGAACCCACACGGCTATCACTAGCCAACGGATTTTCATTCTCTCGCAGCTTTCGCTACTACCTAATGGCTTTGAGAATTGGACTCTCTCTTTACCCTCGTCTGAACGTTAGGGTAGCTCCCGTCGAGTCTCTGCACCTTCCGAATCTTGAATAATTTCGGCTTGGCTCAGGATTGCCTTGTCTGTGAGCAGATTTAGGTTTCCCTGAATTTGAGAGCATTCACTTGCCAGATTTCTCCAACAAGGCTCAATTTCTTAAGTCCGTAGCGTCTACCATTCCGCCACGCCCCCTGGCTTAATTTGCCGGATAATTGGATGCTTACCTGTGATGGCAGGCATCTTTTGCTCTAGCGAATCAGCACGCATCATTATTAACCATTTTTTTTGTAAAGTCAACTACCCTGAGCAAAATTCTTGATTTTCATCGGCAGCATCACTGTTTCCCAGGGCGATCGCCCATCAGTGCCCCGTGGCAGGCAGTCAGTTATCTATGTTAGACTAGCCAACAGGATCGCAATCAAGAGTCCCAGTAAGAACTCTGGTCAGTGAAAATTCTGGGGACAATGTTCACCAGACGCCAAACCGGAAATCCACCCCGGACTGACCCCGTTGAAATTCATTAGAATCTCATCCCTGGGTTCCCATCGGGTTACAAGATATCTTGATTGTATTTAAATTACATTAAAGATCGCTCAAATTGTTCCGGCGAGTTTTCGCTCATTTGACTTGCTTAAAACTGGAACTGTCACTTGATTAATTGACCAGTCTCATCCCCAGAAATACTTATGGTAGATCAACCCAATTTTATGAATTCCAATACCGATTCTGTAGATGCCAATCAATTGCTGAAATATCTGCGGCACCAGCCCCCAGAAGTCTTAGCAAATATGGCCAAATCTGCTTCTACAGAAATCAAGGAAATTATCTCCCAAAATGTGCAAGGAATGATGGGAGTTCTACCATCAGAAAACTTTGATATTCAAATCACCACCAATCGCGAAAATTTAGCCGGTTTATTAGCTTCAGCCATGATGACAGGCTATTTTTTGCACAAAATGGAACAGCGAATGCACTTGGAGAAAAGTTTAGCCTCGATTAGTTCTTTAGATGATGACAGTTAAAATCGATCGGCATTAGTGGCACTGGTTCACTCTGTTTTGATCCAGTTAATTATGCTTGACTTAAATGCTTAAATCCTTATTTAATTCTAGGATTTAAGCCTTGTTTGTTTCGTTCCAGCTTTAACCAAAAATCCTCGAATCAAAATTCACGGTTTCTAGCATTTTTACTTCTATGAATATTGAAGAATCTTATCGATTATTGGGTTTAACAGTGGATGCAACTCTCGAAGAAGTGAAGAAATCGTACCGACTATTGGCGAGAAAATATCATCCCGATGTAAATCCTCAAGATTTGAGATCCCACGATAAGTTTATTGAGATTAATCAAGCGTATAATTTTCTGCTTGGCATCGCCAAACCGCCCGGTGAAAAGTTAGATGAAGTGCGATCGGCATCGGCCTCATCATCAACAAAAACACCACCCCAGACGCGGGTTACTGCTAAAAAATCAAATACTCGACAGGATTTTGAGCTTACGGATCCGGAAAAATTACTAAAGCAAAAAGCATATTTAGAATTACAGGGATTTTTACAAAATAAACGCTTTGCTCGCGCTGTTGTATTAACCGAAGCACTGATACAAAGAATTCCGCAAGATCCGGATGTAAAAGAGTGGTTAGCCAGCGCTTATCAGCGCTTGGCTAGTCAATTAATTACAGAGAAAAAATTAGAGCAAGCGAGAATATATTTAAAAAAAGCACTCCGCACCGATCCGCACAATCGATCTCTGTGGGTAGAAGTAGAACGAGATTTTCGGCGACTAGAGCAGATGATTCGAGCGTCAAAACTCTAAAAACCGAGTTTCTGACCCTGATTGAATCAGATCAAATCAATCATTTTCTTTCAGAAACCGGGCTGATGTTTAAGCGATCGCACTGCCTGTCATCGAATCCTTCAAAAAATCCCAGACAAGAATGCAGAATTACAACCAGATACCCCCCCAACCCTGATGGCGGATTCGGAGGGCTTTTTGGATTTAGGCATTCTTGTCTATTTTATGCAACGTCTCTATCCAACCGGAAAAATTTTTCCACTGAATTAAGAACAGTTAACGAAACAGTTAACGAATTGCTGACTTGAGACTGGCGCAAAAATCCCCGATCGCCTTTAATCCTTCAGCGGGAGTTCCATCGGCTAACCGTTTGACAAAGGCACTGCCCACAATCACCGCATCAGCGCCCCAATTTTTCACCTGGGTGGCTTGTTCTGGGTCAGAAATACCAAAACCTACCCCAATGGGTTTGTCGGTCAAATCTCTAATCTGAGTCAGTAAATCTTTCGCCCGGGATTGAATTTCCGTTCTCATCCCCGTCACCCCAGTGACGCTGACTAAATAAATAAATCCCTGAGACTGTTCGGCGATCGCGTGAATCCGGTCTTTGGGAGTGGTCGGCGCCACCAATAACACCACGGAAATTCCGTGGGCTGTGGCTACTTTAATCACCTCAGCGGATTCTTCCAACGGCAAATCGGGCACCACCAACCCTTTGACCCCAGCTTGGGCAATTTGTTGGCAAAAAGTTTCTAACCCGCGATGCAAAATCGGGTTGTAATAAGTAAACAAAATAATCGGTGCTTTCAGATGTGGCGTCACTTGGGCCAGCATTTCTAACACATCATCTAACCGGGTGCCCCGTTGCAAAGCGCGAGTGGCTGCGGCTTGAATCACTGGCCCATCGGCCAAGGGATCCGAATAGGGAACACCGAGTTCAATCAGATCGGCCCCGTTGCGATCTAGGATTTGCAAAGCCTGGGCCGTTGTCTCCAAGTCAGGATCGCCAGCAGTGATAAAAGGAATTAAGGCACATTCGGGGGATCCCTGATGGGAATCACGCAGAGACGCAAAGCATTGTTGAACCGAGTTCATTCTTTATATAGATAATAATTTTTTCTTGGCTAACCTCAAAATACTTTACTACAGTCGCTACAGGTTTAAACCTGTGCCAATCTAGACAATTTTGGGGAGAACAATGGCGATCGCTCTCTCTGGTCTGGCAAAGATTGATTCAGGATCCGCCCGGATATACAGTCTTTGGGCAAGACCGATGAAAGATTAGACCAGTTAGCCTCTCTGGTGGCAAGAAATGCGATCGCTAGTGAAAGAAATGCGATCGGGCTATGGAAAGAATAGAACAGCTAGTAGAAAGTAATGCCCGCGTGATTCAAGTCTTAGCTAATGCCTTCGCAGAAGCGAAATAGGAAAGAGATGCTTTATTTCGGCGATGAACAACAGGCAAATATTGAAACAGGCAGAAATTCGGGGGATGCAATTGGAAAATCGCCGGATTATTGATATTTTGCTGAACCAGTCAAACCAACAAGATAATTCCCCAGAATAGCCAGCGTTTTTTTCTAGAAAAGAATTCGCCTCTAATAGAGATATAGAAATAATTAGGGGCGTTTATAATTGACTGTTGAGCGTTAATTTTTGATGTTTATAAATGACAATTATCGACGATAATAGACAGAGTAATAATCATTTTATTCATACTATTCTAAAATTTATTTTTCACATATTGTTGAATAGCCGGTTGCAGGGTGAAGCGCGATCGCCCCTTTCCTTTTACCTTTTCAATTAAACCGCGTTTTAATAAAGATTGCACCGCTTTTAATAAGTCAGACTCCGAGAGAGGTAAATCTGGCGGATGTGCGGAAATATCCCCGGCTGTTTCTTGGCGGGCTAACCAACAAAGCGCTTGTTTTTCTATCTGGGATAATCGTTGATAATGTTCTTGCAATATTATTTCTAAATCTCCCAAAAATACACTCTCACCGGATAAGAAATCAGCCACGCTGCCGTCAAAGAGTTCTTGAATCGTATTGGCCGCTATATTCAACCATAAAGGATTGCCGTTGTAAAGTTGAATTAATTCTAACCATCTATCTTGGTCGGTTAATTCCATTTCAGTTAATATTTCTTTGGCGGATTCCCCTAAACCATCAATTTTTAATGTGCGGCAGGGACTTTTTATCCCTTCTAAGGTGGCAATTTCTATGGGTTTTTCCCAACTGAGAATTAGCAGGCAACTTTGGTGAGGAGTGGTGGCTATTTGTTTGAGAAATTTGCTGTAATATTGGCAGTCTGGTCGGTAAGTACCCGCTAATTCTCCACTGGTAAATAGTTCTTGGAAGTCATCGAGAATGATGAGGCAACGATGCGATCGCAAACAGTCGATTAACGATGCTGATTTTGTTTCTGTTTGTGGGGAGAGAAATTGGATTAAATCGGTTTTCAGGGATTCTAAACTGGGGGCGTTGCTACAGTTGCGCCATAAGAGGCGATCGAAGTTATCTTTAATTTGTGTCACCAGTTCCACTGCCAGGGAGGTTTTGCCAATACCCGATAACCCGATAATAGTAACAATCGGGTTTTTTTCTTCGAGGATCCATTGTTTGAGGGTGTTGACTTCCTGGATGCGGTTGTAGAGGCGATCGCGCTTGGGAACTTCCGTTAAATCGTGGCGTTTTTCGGTTTTAACTTTATCTGGGTTGCTAATTGAGCGTTTTTTTCCTGCTTTTGGATAGGGACACTGTTCGCTACAAAAGTTATTTTTATCACCAATTTGTACGTTAGAAATATAAGAAAAAGCCCCATTTTCTAAAATTGATTTTACATTAGATTTTTTAACATTTTCTTCCAGTACATTCGAGAGAATTTGCCATAATTCCGAAGCTTCCTTTCTCACATGATGCTTACTGCAATGTCGATCGTCTCCTATTTTTTCGTAAGTTTCCCGTTGCCAAACCCCCTCTAAAATGGCCATTTGCAGAGAATCCAAATGTTTTCCTGTTTTCGCAAAAACGCGATCGTCAGTCCACTTTAAAGCTTCTTCAATATCCATAGATGTTACATCGGGTTTGAGTCTGGTTTCAGGCTATATTATCATACTTTTTCCTACTTTTTCCTACTTTTGGGGATAAAATCCTCTTTTTTCCTACTAAATCAGGTGCAACGTGGCTTTAAAAGTTCCTACAAAATCCTACTTTTCGGGGTTGGCAGACCTGAAGTGGAGTGGTAAAATAAAATCTTATTCAGTGATTTTTTGATCAACTATAGGATTCCTACAGCGGTTTTCTACTGAGGAAACCACACCCGTCCGCCATCATTTTAATGATGGCGGCCTCATAGCGCAAGTCGGATAAATCTGAAATCTTGCACCAGTTGCAACAACCGGCGGGGATTAAAATCCCCGCCTAACATATCAAGTCGGTTGAAACCGACTCAAATACTTTTAATATAATGCTTCTAGTCGGTTTTAATTGACTGTAGGGGTCAACGGCCGTTGACCCCTACAGGCGGGGATTAAAATCCCCGCCGGATCGCGGGGTTACACAAAAGCTTGTTGAAAATGGCGCAAGATTTCAGATAAATCCGACTAACCATGCTTGGTAGGGGTCAACGGCTGTTGACCCGTACAGAATTTTAGTTGGTTTTAACCGACTGTAGGGGTCAACGGCCGTTGACCCGTACAGAATTTTAGTCGGTTTTAACCGACTGTAGGGGTCAACGGCCGTTGACCCCTACAGGCGGGAATTAATTCCCTGGCGGTTAACGGTTAATGTGGTTTATTAATCTAAAAACCTCTGTAAATCCACTGGGGGGCAAGACTTATGTTTGTCGGATTACAGCAATTTTCTCCGCGAATAAACCACAAATACCTGTACACCAACCCAAGCATGACCGCAGATAAGTAGACGGGCAAAAATAAATTCACCACAGACCCCATTAGAAGAAAATCTGTCATTCCCGCGCAGGCGGGAATCCAAAGATTTATGCCGGGGAACGAAAAGTGCAATTAATTATGTTCACCTACTTAATAGGGCGAAGCATTCGGGTAAACAGTTAATTGTAAAAACCGATAAGTTCACTGCCTTTACAAATATTAAATGAACTGCGGTCAAGATCCTGTCCCTACTGCGGTCAAGGTAGTGCTAGATCGCGGTTCAGTAAGAAAGAAAACCGCTGTAAGGTGCGATAACGAGTCGCACTATCCCTCAGAAATATAAGACTTACTAGACTAACAAAATCGAAAATTATAGTTTCCCTGTGCTGCTATCCCTGGTAAGAACAACATGAACAATTTTTCTAGCATAGAACCGACATCTCAAAGCGAAAACCTTTCTGGGTCTATCAATCTGAAAAACGGGCGCGATCTGGCTGCAAGTTTTGAAAAGGCAAAAAATCCAGGGGAAAAAGTAGAGCTATTTTTCGCCGTAGCAGAAAATCAACCTGAAGTGGCAGTTCCGGCTTTTGTGGAAATTTTGGAAACCCAAGCAAAGCAACCGATACGGGCTTTAGCGCTGCAAGGTTTAGGTAGAATTCGCGACCCACACATTAAGCAGGCGCTGGCTGCTTGCGATACTGAGGAAGATTTACAGGTACTCAGGGATGTAGCCAATGAGGTAAAAGGCAAAGGGGAAGTTAGTGGCGATTTGACTCGCTGGGCGGCAGCTTGGGCAATTGAAAATATCGGATTTTCTCAGGATGCGATCCCACATTTAGAGGGAGGCGCACTGACAGAACCGCCCTATCGAATTCGGAATGAAATTATTGGCCGCAAGCTTCAGGAAATTGGGAGGATTCAAATACTCGATAGTAGAAATGAAGTTACTCCTGAATATGAAATAAATTTAGAGTTTTGGCTGTATGGGCCGACCGAAGAATTATTTCGAGCAAATTTTAACTTACCGCAATATCAAACGCTGGTAGGAGATGTTATTTATTTTTTAAATGTACGAGGAATTGAGTTAGCGATCGACAAAGATAGGTCTTTTTTACAAATTGATGACGAAAGAAAAAGACGTTGGTTGCAAGAACAAGCTTTGCGTATTGCTGGCTCGAAGTTTGCCGAATTTACGGAGTTCGAGCAAAAAAGAGCTTATAAGACAATAGAGGATAAGGATTTTTTAAGCAATGATTACAATCAAGATATACCGCTGAGAAACTTGGCGGCTCAAGCGATTAAACAAGCTGGTTCTTGGTTAGATCCTTCAATTCGATCCAGAAGCTTTGTTATCTGCGAAGAATGGGAAAAAGCAGTTGCTATTGGTGAACCGGCTCTGGCTCATTTGCAAGAAGTGATTGAAAGAAAGTTAAAGCTGACTACCAGTGAAAATGAGTTACGTCAACATCAAATTAAAGCTCTTGAAACAATTTTGGCGATTTTTGATAAAAATTATACTGAGATTAGTGCCAGCAACCATCAAATCGTCGATTGCCTACTATTAACAGAGTTTTTAAGCAATAATTACAATAATAATATCTCATGGAGAAAATCAGCAGCACAAGCCATTAAACAAGCTGGTTCTTGGTTATATCCTTCAATTCGAGCCAGAAGCTTTGTTATCTGTGAGCAGTGGCAGCAGGTAGCGGCTATTGGGGAGCCTGCGGTTTCTCATTTGGAAGAAGTTATCGAAAGAAACTTAAGACTTGCTGCCAGCGAGGATGAGATTATTAATCAGCAAATTAAAGCTGTGGAAACAATAAACCAAATTCAATTTGCTGAATTATCAGAGAAAATTAAAAAACTTGTAAAGGTACTACTGCTGTGTCCTGAAGAGCAAGTGCGAAAGGCTACCGCAAGATTATTAGAACCACACAAGGGAGTAGTTCCAAATATAGCTAATTTAGTAGACGCATTACTGTTTGAGTACACTTTAGAGAAACCCGAACTCAAGGATTTAACTGTTCCACAGATGGACGAGCGGCTATCGTCATGCAGAGAAAAAGAATCTGTTATTGCCACTACCTTTGCCAACGCGATCGCCGAGGCTAATTCCCTGGCAAGGACTTACTCCAAGTCTACCTCGGCAGCACAAGAATTTTTACAAAATAAGCAGGAAGCTTACTTATCAGATATTAGAGGTTGGATTACTCAACTAGAAAAACAAATTGCTGAAACTTCAAGATATCAAAAGAAAATTAAATATTATCAGGAAAGCCTCAAAGATGCTTTATCTGAAATTCGCGGTATCGATTCTGAACTTTATAAAGAGCTTATGGCTGTACCAAAGCAAACAGCCCTGAATAGCACGGAATACCAGACTTATAACCAGTGTCAAAATTTGTCACCTGACTTAGAATATATCAAAAGTCAATTTGTGCCAAAAATAAATCAAGGTCAAGCAAAATTAAATAAAAAAAGTAAAGAACGTTTTGAGGCTGGTTTATGGGGAATGGGAATTGGAGTTGCGATCATATTATTTATGACCTTAGTAATTGATTATTTATGACCTTAGTAATTGTCCCATACTCCGAGCAATATCAAGATTCTGGTGCTAGTTCAAGTAGTTCCAGTGTACCTAACACAACTAACACAACTAACACAACTAACACAACTAACACACCTTGGTATGCTACTGGGTTTCCTAAGCCGAATGGTTGCGGGAGTTCATCTAGTGCTAATAACTGTTGGTATCCGGTGTTTATTCAATACAGCGATGATAACTGGAGTCAAGTTTTATTCAACCACTGTGGGGATCTTGAAACTGCCCAGAGTCAAGCAAAAGCTAAAGAACTCGGACAAATTCAAGTCGCTTCATTTAGCAAGCTAGAACAAGCCCAAGGATTTGCTACCTACATGAGTAGTCAGTATGGTAGTGGCTGGGTTGAAGAAAGTAAATGCTATTAATCAAAGCAAATAAAGAAAAATAACAGGACGTTAGAGAGGTTTAGAATGGAAGACGCACTCGGTTGTTTATTTGGGTTGGCTATATTTGCGCTAATTGCTCATGCTCTTTATGTAAATGGATTCGGGTGGATTATTTATGCCATTGGGGGGATGTGTATAGGTTTGGCAATAATGAACTTTGTCGAATATTATCAACTTCCCCAGAAAGCAAAACGGCTGGGGCGCATTTCCCAAGAAATCTCTGAAAATTGGAAAAATTGGAGAAATTGGAAATAAAAGATGAAGCACAATAGACTAAGCTTTGAAATTTATCCCCAGCAGCCCGCTGAAGATAATATAGACTGGCGTCAATTTTGTAAAGAACTCCTGCCAACGCAAGATCAAACTTTACGATCGCTCGTCGGTATTGCTTCTAACCTAACAGTTTCCTTGCGCTACTATTATGACCCCAAATCTGACCCCAACTGCCCGGAACTCAAAACTTATTTGCTGATTCATCCCTTGGCAGATAGCCAAACCGAGGAAATTATCGAGCAAGTCAACGTCCTGCTTACCAAAGGCAAATTCAGTAAATTTTTTGCCCTAAACCGAGAAAACAACTTTTCTCAATTTCAGCCCTTAACCTGGGTTGAATTTATTGGCGAAGTCATCAAAAATCAGCAATTCATCGAACCGCATTACTACTTACCGCATTTCATAGAATCCAATTCAGACAATGATATGTTAGATGTTTGGGAGGTAATCAGCGGGCTAGACAACCGGCTAATATTAGAAATTACCCTGCAAAAGTATCACAATCCATCAGAAAAATCATCAGAAAAATCATTGTGGGTAAATGCCATTCAGGAGATGCTGGTTCAACTCGATAAACTCACCGGCACCAAAGATCACCTGTTGTCTACCACCATAGCTTTATATCAAAAATACCAGCAATTGTATGCAGTTAGCGATTTATTTCAATACAGTATCAAAGTGTTAGCAGAAAATCGCGGCGAAGCTTCTGTGGTCTTGCGAACTCTTAGTGAACACGCTACCAAAGAAACGGCTCACAGCAAACCTTGTGAAATTATAATTGCCAAAGGGCAACCTGGATTTGCAGAAAGCTTGCAAGCTACCGAAAAAGTAGAAATTGCTAATTCAATTCAGTGGTCAGGATGGCAAAATTTTGGCCAAAAATTAATCAGAGAAGCGATTCAACCTAAAAAAACCGGATTAGCTAAATTTGGAGATGGTTCTCTCAGTTTGACGGCAAAACCTTCATTGCCGATTAGTGGGAATTCTGCACCTAATCAAAATCCACCCGGAGGATCTGATATTGTGGTTAGGGGTTCTTCTGCTTTAGCAAAATTTTCCGCTCCACCACCCGCTCGCTTTGTGGATTTGAAGCCTCTTAGCAAGCTGGTTACAGCCCAAGAAATTAGCGGATTTTTCCGTGTTGCCGTTCCTAAAAATACCTTAAATCAGGAGATGAAAACAAATATGCCCGTTGCCAACTCTGAAGACTTATTCAAGCATTATAAAGGTCTGCTGGAGCAGGAGCCAGATAAATACCGAGATAAATATATTATCGGGATTAATGATGCCGGAAAACCTGTAATATCAAGCTGGGCAGAAACTCCCCATCGTTTAGTTGCAGGTGTCCCCGGTGCGGGCAAAACTAACTTTTTAAATTGGGTCATTTTCCAATTTATCTATGCCAACCCCAAAGGCAAGATTTATATTGCTGATTTTGCGGAGGGGGTTGACTTTCAGTTTTTGGAAGAATATTTCAAGACCCATGTGGAAATCATTACAACTATTGAAGAATGTCTACAATTAGTTGAGAAACTTTACACGGACGAGTATCAAAAACGAGCGGAGTTACTGAAAACCTATAAAGTCCAAAATATTCAACAGTTAAGAAAAGAAAAGCTTGAAGAGAAGGATAAAATTGAACGTACCCTGTTGATTATTGATGAAGCGGCGGATCTTGCCCAACCTTCCTATAAGTTAGATAAGTCAAAAGATCAAATCGAAAATCGACTAAGTGAATATGCCCGCAAAGGTCGTAAGCTTGGTCTTCATCTGATTTATTGCACCCAAAGACCATCAAGCGTCATCATTACTCCGCAGGTTCTTGATTGTTGTGAAGAAAGAATGGTTTTTCGGGTAAATGAAACAGTCAGTGAATCGATTGTAGAAACTCCCCAAGCTGGTCGAATCTCTAAAGAAGCGATAGGTAGGGCATTTTTAAAGAACGTAGGAGGTGGTGACAATAATGGGTTTGTGAATACTCCTTACATTGAAGTTCCTCGTGGTAAAAAGGTAAATGTGTCTGATACCCTCTGGCAAAATTGTGTTAAGTAATAAGTAATAAGTAATTAATGGAGGTATTGCAATGAATTTGGAATCGGACATTGAAAAATTCCGGGCTATGATTAACCGAATACTTGAATCCCTGGAAGAAGTGAGTGCGAATTCAAGAACAATTCCTGAAACCCAGCAATCCGAATTGAGGAGAAAATTTTCCATGTTAGCAGATGGCTGTGAGGAGGTATCTAGTGAACTCAGAACAGCTATAGAAATGCTTGAGGAAATTCGAGCGCGGTGGGGGCGTTAAATAAATATGACACTCATAGATGATATCGAACAATGGCGGCGAAATGTTGTGACACTCCAAGAATCGATGGAGGAAATTCTTTATTTGAGTAATAGAATCCCTGGGTGTCTTGAATATGAGTTACGTTGTCTCTTGTCGCAAGTGTCAGAACTCTGTCAGGAATCCCACACCCAAGTTGAATATTTAAGAGATAATCTGGCAGATATTCAAATCCGTTGGGGTGTTGCGACTGTTAAACAGTTGCCGGTAAAAGATGCGAAAGGTTGGGATAAATGGACACGAGGGTTACAAGATAAATTACCTGCCAAGGAAAATTATAATAAGGATATAAAAAATCTTTTAAACACTTGGAAGGGTGATAACTGGGGATATTTTGTGGAGCAAGAATTATCTTTTGAGCAGTGGCACTTGGAAGGCAAAATGTGGGCTAGTGAAGATATTGATAGCCCCTACTTACCGTCAGTTATAACTAGACCGAAAGAGCCAAGAACAGCAGAACAAGAAGCTGACGATAAAAAAATGCTAAACATTACCAACAGTCAAGGTAATGCTGCGTATGATGGAGTCAGAAGAAAAGAATACCTCGATCCATCCCTAGCAAAAGATGTGGCAGAATTTAAGCTACGCGAGACAGCATATAAAGCTAAACAAGCTAGGGTTCAAGCTGAAGATTTAGCGATTGAGTCCTCAAAGCAGGGAAAGCCTAGTCGCATTACTTATTATTTCTACCAGCAGCCGTCCGATAAAGAAGTTAATTCAATTATGAAGATATACAAAGCGGCTATGGAAAAATACCCTGGGGCTAGAATAGAAGTTAAAATTTTATTCGCAGAAAATGAAGAGCCAAAAAACACATAATTTTTATGGGTTAATCGATAAAAGAAACTAAATAACTAACGGATTGATCCCCCCAACCCCCCTTTTTAAGGGGGGCTTTTTAGAATGAAAGCAAGAAGTCTAATAAAAGAGGAAAAAACAAATGTTTGACTATAAAGTTGTCGAAAATAAACTGAATCAAGCTTTGGCTCTAGTCAACGATATCCTCTCAGACAATCAAACAGAATCTATCCAATCGTATATCAAGGCTGGCGAGTGGAATTTGGCTGTAGAAACTTTGTGCGATATTCTGATTTCGGACGAATTGCCCGTGAATTTAAAAACATACAATCTATTAGAAGAAGCTGGTGTGGTTTTGAATATGGATCGAGAAACTTGGGAATTGCTGAAAGTGCAGATAAATGCTTGATAGCCGGTGATGGTAATTCAAATTAAATAATTATATTTTTGGTGTTTGACTGTTGATGTGACAATTCACCACAGAAATCTGCCGAACACAAAGGTAGTTGAGTAAAATTCTGTTTATGTCCGCAGCGATCGCCCCTTTAAAAAAACTATGGTAAAAAAAAGGTTGAGGGGCGATCGCTATTACTATTGCTTTTTTTGCCTAATGTCGCTGCGCTAATTTTACGTTAGAATAGAAGCGAGCGTTGACCTTTTATTAGCAGAAGATGAAGAGCAAAAACACATAATTTTTATGGGGGAAACCATAAAGGAAACTAAATAACTCAGGAAAGCAAACCAATGTTTAATCTTAATTGGCCTCCTCAGCCACCAGAAAGTCCAAAACCTAATTTTAGCGATCGCGGTGCAGCAGAATGGCGATATGAACGCTACAAATACGATCAATATCAAGCTGGCAAACCACAGGAAGATATCTTATCTTTCGAGACTTGGAAAGAAAGATATTTTAATCCCGCAGCCCAAGGAGGAAGACCCGGAAGACCGGGAGGCCGCGAACAAGTGGCTGCACGTCAAGCAATAGGAAACGAGGGATTTCAAAATGTGGAAAATGTCGAACTGGGAGGCAGGTATCCCGATATGGTTCGATATAATGCGAATGGGAGTATCGATTATGTTGAAGTGGGAGAAATGCTTCAAAACGGAATGCCCGAAGCCAGAGAAAGAGTCAAAATTGCTGAAGAAATTCTAGCCCTGGGCGAAAATGATACGGTGACTTTCGTAGACAAAATGGATATAGCCCGTCGGATTACCTACCGCCCTGGGGATGATGTGGAGACTAAAACGTTAAATAATTGAGGAAAAATCTATACCTTATATTTACGGAGGAACTAATGAGTTATTTTTTGCGAGTTTTTTGCCAGTCGGCTGAATTTTTACCCAGCCAGGAAATTTCGGAATTCATCCAAAATGGCTACTTTTTTGACGAAATGCCGCGTTTGACAGTAAACCCTGATGTTGCCAACACTTCAGAAAGTGCTTGGCAATCCATTCACATACATTACCAAAATGGCAAACGTCCGATTATTATTCAGCGAAATGTTAGCGATCGCCTGTTACAACAGGAAATTCAAGAAATTACAGAAAAGTTGAATTATTCCCCAGGAGTTAGTCAAAATAATCAGATTATTCAGCACCTCCGCAATACTAAACAAATAATTGCTTTTGAGATTGATTTCAATGGCTTAACCGATGCCGGATGGGAAATGCTAGATTGCTTAGAAGCTTACTTAGCATCTAAGTTGACGGGAATCATTTACGCTCCCGATGATGGGTTTTATGATGAAAAATTACAGCCTATTTTGTCATTAAATGGGGATGGATAGTGTTTCGTCTGTCACTCCTGAAAAATCCTTGGAAACCTAGGTAGTATTAAAGAGTTAATTTTTGGTGTTTGACTGTTGATGTGACAATTCACCACAGAACTCTGCCGAACACAAAGGGAGTTGAGTAAAATTCTCTTTATGTCCGCAGCGATCGCCCCTGCAAAAAAACTATGGTAAAAAAAGTTGAGGGGCGATCGCTCCTCGCATCGGTCTTTTTTCCCTAATATAGCTGCCTTTTATGTTATAATAGTATAAATATTGCGATTCCTTGACCCGAAAATTTTTGCTAATTGCTATTTATCTTTTGTAGGGTGCGTTAGGCTCGCGATTAACATTGGGGCATCACAAATTAATCCCATTCGAGCCGTAACGCACCGATTTTTCATAAATATTGGGGTGGTGCGAAAGGCGCGGAAATTAAAGATACCAATCTATACTTTAAAATAACTATCCGCCTAACGCACCCTACCAATCAAAATCCTGCATTAAATTCGCGATTAATTTTGATAATTTTACCGTAATTCATTAAATTCTGACTCGGTAATCCCCAATTGTTTAAGAATTTGATAAAAAAGCCAACGTCCAATTTCCGCATTACTATGAATTGGTATAGTCGTCGATCGCCCATCTGAATGTTGCCAACGAGCATGACTACCTTTCTGACGGACTTTTTCAAATCCTAATTTTCGGGCTACTTTCTCTAATTCACTTGCTTTAGCTGGCATGGGCAACCACCAATTCTACATCGTCAGGGAAAAAACGCCCTTGTTCTTGATATTCTTCTTGAATCATCTCAAACACATTGACTAATTCTGCCTTAGCTTCATCTGGGGTTTGTCCCCAAGCATGACAACCAGCAATAGCCGGAACATAAGCGACAAAAGTGCCGTTATCGTCAGGACGAGTCACAATAGTGTAATCATTTAGAGACTTCATAGGTGTCTTAATCCAAGTATGGGTAATATCTCTATTTTAAAGGGTAGGGTGTGTTAGGCTCGCGATTAACATTGGGACATCATAAATTAATTCTATTCGAGCCGTAACGCACCATCTTTAAATTAAATTCGGTGCGAAGGTCGCGGAAATTAAAAATAGACCTCTTGCAAAATAAATATCTCGCTCCCCCCAACCCCCCTTAAAAAAGGGGGATGCATAAGAATTTTGCTTTCTTGTCTAATACTGATCTATATTTTAAAATAACTGTCCGCCTAACGCAACCCACAAAACTACCATAAAAAATTTGTCACCGGAATGCTTCGCCCTAACTCAGAGATGAAACAGCATAGAAAAATATTATTCCATGACCAAAAACATCTCTTACTTAAAGATTGTCGGGGGCGATCGCGAATCTTGAAAATCTGTTTATTTTTGCTATAATATAGAAAAACTTTAGCAAAAAATGCCATGAGTAACGAACGGTGGACTGATGAAAGATTAG
Organism: Planktothricoides sp. SR001; assembly: GCF_001276715.1. Lineage (GTDB taxonomy): Bacteria > Cyanobacteriota > Cyanobacteriia > Cyanobacteriales > Laspinemataceae > Planktothricoides > Planktothricoides raciborskii. The sequence continues at coordinate 35,748 of NZ_LIUQ01000054.1, forward strand.
ACCAGTTAGCCTCTCTGGTCGAAAGAAATGCGATCGCTATGGAACGGCACGATCGCGCTATGGAACGGCAAGAGCAAGCTATGGAAAGAATCGAAAAGCTAGTAGAAAGTAATGCCCGCGTGATTCAAGCCTTAGCTAATGTCTCCGCAGAAGCGAAAGAGGAAAGAGATGCTTTATTTCGGCGCATGGATGAACAACAAGCAAATATTGAGCGACAACAGGCAGAAATTCGGGGAATGCAATTGGAAAATCGCCGGATTATTGACATTTTGCTGAACCAATCAAGACCCGAAGAAAATCCCCCGGAATAGTCCCAGTCGTCGGGTGGGCAAATTATGCGATCGCGGCAATTTTATCTAAGTAGGTGAACATAATTAATTGCACTTTTCGTTTCCCGCAGATAGGCTTTGGATTCCCGCCTTCGCGGGAATGACAGTTTTTTTCTAATGGGGTATGCGGTGCATTTATTTCTGCCATTAAACTTATTAATTGGGGCATTTGCCCACCCGACAAGTTCGCCAAATTACTATAAACTATAATCCCGAAAATTTTCGCTTTTATTCCCATCAATTCTAATCACTCCAATGGGTTTCCCTTGCTGATTTGAAATCACCCCATACCATTGAAAACCCGTGCGACTATTCAATTCATTCAGTAACTCTGGTTGACCTTGTAAAGCTTGTTGAATCGCTTCTTCAAATTCTTTGGCTACAAATAATCGTGAAAATCCCTGTTTAGGGTCGTAGCTGCCCCAATGGTTATAACTCCAAATCACTTCCGGATCTTCTGGGTCGGGAATATACAAAGTCATGCCGCTAACAAAGGATAACTTTTGGACATTGGCGACTAAATCATAGAGAGTTTCGGGGACTTTTTCTTTGGGCGGTTTGGTTAATAAAGACACTTGCTGATAAAAGCGATTTTCCACTTTTTGCATTTGTTCAGCAGCAACCCGTTTAAAGACTCCACTGCGGTGAAGTAATACCCGATGATTAACCAAAGAAAGCCCACCCACTAAAACCGTTAAACCGGCCACCATGCCTAACATATACATGACATAAGTTAACTTTGGGGCTTCCGGCAGTTCCGCATCTTCTTCTAATCTATTTGGGTTCAGAGAACCGACCACATTCACAATTTCTTGAATGCCTAAAACTACGGTAATCGCAACGCCAAAAGCACCGAGGGCAAGGCTAGTAGAAAAAATGCCATATAAAATCTTTTCCAGTTGCGGGCCGACAATATCCCAGTTGAGAAATGAGTTAAAAATTCCCAGCACAACTAGGACGGCACCAATTAATAGTAAAGAAATTGTGATGGCAACGGTGAGAGATAAGAATTTGATTCGTTTTGTTCTAGTCATTGGTTATTTGTTGTTGGTTGTTTGTTGTTGGTTGTTGGTTGCTGGTTATTTGTTATTTGTTGTTTGTTATTGGTTATTTGTTGTTTGTGGTTCGGTTAAAATAAAGAATAACCAATAACCAGTAACTAAAATTTTTGTAGTTGTGCGGCTGCATTAAAAAATTGTTGCCATATCCCACGAGTGACGAGTAATGCTGTTAGTAACGTGGCAAATCCGAGCATGAACATAATTAATATTTGATAGGCTGCGGCATCGAGTGGATCCGCCCCTGCCAGCATTTGCCCGGTGATCATTCCGGGTAAGGTGACAATGCCTACGACCATCATGGCGTTGAGAGTAGGAATGAGTCCAGCTTTGATGGCTTCTCGGCGATACTGTGCGATCGCCTGTACGGGAGTGGCGCCGAGACAAAGATGGGTTTCTATTTCTAATTGATGATTATTTAGACTGGTGGCTAACCGTTCTCCCGATATGGCTGCCGCATTCATGGCATTGCCTAAAACCATTCCGGTGAGGGGAATAATATATTGAGGTTCAAACCAGGTTTCGCTACTCCGAAATACGAGCAAATTTACATAACTCATGGTTAAAACGGTGGCGGTGAGAATTGACCCCCAAACCATCAGCAATACCTGGGGAATTTTATTCCCAATGCGGTTGCGGGCAACGATCGCGGCAATGGTTAACATAACCAGGACAATTGCGACCACGGCGACGGGATTTTTCCATTGAAAAATTACTTCTAAAACCGAACCGACGACTAACAATTGCACTATGGTGCGGGCACTGGCTAAGGCTAGTTGCCCTTCTAATCCCAACTTTTGCCAAAAAGAAAGGATTATGGCGATCGCCATCATCCCCAATGCTAGACCTAGATCAATAAAATCAAGTTGAATATACATGACGGTAAAGAGGCGATCGCGCTCTAACAAAATTACCAAAATTATTTAAATTTTAGGAAAACATCAGCAATAATTGCTAATAGCTGAATACTGAAAATTTAACAACCCTGAACAGACTTAGATCCATCGGGCATCGTAGCATTACAAAGGTTTGCCCCGCTTAAATTGGCATTAGTTAAATCCGCATTTTTCAAATTGGCTTCAAATAACAAAGCCCCTTGCAAATTTGCCCCGGTCAGGTCGGCAGCTAACAAATTAGCCCGACTTAAATTTGCCCCACTTAAATTAGCCCCAGTGAGGTTGGCATCAAATAAATAAGCACTTCTGAGATCCGCTCGATTTAAGTTAGCATTATTTAAACTAGCTAGACTTAAAATAGCATTACTTAAATTAGCCTGAATTAACGTGGCATTACTCAAGTTAGTATATCTTAAAGATGCCTGTCTCAGAAATGCACTGGTCAGGTTTGCCCCACTTAAATCAGCGGTGGTTAAAATCGCTTCACCTAAAATAGCACGAGTTAGATTAGCATTGGTTAGAGAAACTCCAAATAAGTCACAATTTCGACATTCTTTAGTTTCTAGTAATTTTTGCACTAATTGTTGATTCTGGGCTTGACTGGGACTGCTGAAGCAACCAAAAACTAACCAAAATACAGAGGTAGCCAATATTTTCAATTTCATTATGTTCACCGAATGATTTTTTGCCTATATTTTGCCTATATTTTGCCTATTTTTACCGATGGATAAATGGCGCGATCGCCTCAACAAACTCATGGGTTGACTCATAAGGCAACACATTTCGGCCACTCATTTTCAAGCCTTCTCCATTGGGCAAATACTTTAAATATTCCGCTAATCTTTGATCGGCGGTTTCCTCTTTGCCTTCCTTGCTAATACTAGAGGCTTTTTCCCCCATGACTACCAGAGTAGGTTGCTGAATTGCCGCAATTTGTTCCTGATAATTTTCGCGCCAAAACCCAGCCAAAAAAGAAAACACCGCATAGCGACTAGCCATATCTTTTGCCCCGTCATCCAAAGCTGTCAACCATTCCTCATCAACCGCTTCTGCATCAGCAAAAAGGCGCTTAGTAGAAAATGAACTTAGAAACTTGCGCGATCGCGCATAACGATAAAATCCGTTACCCACCAGAGAGTCAAAAAATAAATTCCACTGCAATTTTTGCTGGATACTCGACTTTTCTTTAGTCATCAATGGCCAAGGAGGAGGCCCACTGAGGACTAATTTTTTTACCCAGTTTGTACCAGTATTCGATTGATTCTGTAAGCCAACTAACTTAATCGCTACGGGAAATAATGCCCCTTGTACGACTAAAATAACCGGCTGTTGAATCACGGTTTCAATAAAATAGTTTAATTGTTCAGCCCAATCAATCGGATAATAGGCTAAATGGGGCATAGCACTGTCCCCACAGCCAAGTAAATCAGGATTATAAATCGGATTTTTATATCCTTTTTCTTGCCAACTCTGACAAAATCGTTGCCAAAATTTGCCCGATAATCCCACCCCAATGGGATGAATTAATAGGAGTGGAGTCTGACAGGCGTTTGTCTGGGGTTCTCCCACAATTTGATAAGCACAACGATAATTATGCCAAGTATAATGTTTATTTGGATGTTGCTGCGTTGCTGAAATGGTCATGGTGATTTTTCCACATCTTTAATTAACGTCAAGAATTGACTAGATAGTCAGGAGTTAATTTAGGGAGCAAATCAATCAATGGAAACCGCTTTTACGTCGATAGTTTGATTTGCTGGCTCTTGAGATTTATTGCTTTTAGCATCGTCTTTTTCAATGAATGTTTGCGAATTTCCCTGTAAGAATTGGGTAAACATTTCCGATAAGCCGGTGACTAATAACATCACCAGAGCAATATCATCGATTTGCCCTAAAAGTGGGATTAAGTCCGGGGATATATCTAGGGGACTTAGGAGATAAAATAAGGTGCCAAAAATTACCACCCAGCGATATTTTGGATGGTGCAAAGCGGTGCGATGTAAGTTATAAATCCACTGGACCGGGAACTTCATAAGCAGAGAAAGGATAATCAGGACAATTTTGCTCAGATTGATGGTTGACTGAATTATATCGTAGCGCAAAATTCCCCCGCCGAAGTCAATCTGACTTGGCTAGATCCTCCTGTGGGCAGATAAATAGATGGGCGATCGCCTCCAGGGCTGGTAATTCCTGGGTTGTCTCGGTTTCAGTCGGTGGTTTGCCCAAGGGTTTGGAGAATTATGTCCCAGTTCCAGGGGCGATCGCGCAAAAAAAACCGGCTCGTTTCGCGGGACAGGGAAACAAATCCTCAAATTAGGTTATGGTATTTGAGATTTCTGGGAATATATAAACTTGGGGTTAAGCCAATGACTCTGACTAATGACTCTGGCTTTTGTCCTATTTTTATTTTGAATGAGGAATTTAATCTCATCAGTTTTCGTTGTTCGTTGCGTTTATAATATTTTATAATATACTTAAGTATTCTATAATAGACTTCTTGCTTTGATTCTAAAAAGCCCCCTTGATACCCCCTTTGATCGGGGGGATTAAGGGGGTATCAAGGGGGGTTGGGGGAGCGATCCGGAATTTTGCCAGAGGTCTACTTAAGTATTCTGACCGTTGCCATTTGGCAGAAAATCAGCAGAAAATCATCGGAGGGCAATCGCAGTGTAAAATGTCGATCAAAACTAGGTTTCTCTCTCTTGCTGTTTGCGGCTGCACGCTCAAAATCAGATCGGATCTAAATATTGGCCAATTCTCACCCTAACCGGACGAAATGATCGATTTCCTACATGATTCATACATGATTCATACATGACTCATACACGACTCATACATGACTCATACATGACTCCTAGATGACTCCTACATAACTCCTACATGACTCCTACAGGATCTAGAAAGCCAGTCCATTCGTGAAAATCGATTCAAATCCCTGAATCCAGCTATATCCGGGCATTGCTGATGTACCTGATGCAAATATTGATCGGGGGATCGGCAACTTTACTAAAACTTCATTCAATCTTCACAAAATCTTTTAACTCTCAAAAAAATTAAACAATTTCTCATTTTTAGATAAGACATGATCCAGACAGGTTTTACGCGGGGCTGCATCACGAATTATGGGTCGTTGCAAGTTGCACTGGGTTTGAACCCTCAATCCCCTGTAAGTGACATTAGTGCGGTAGATATTGAAACGGCGAAGCTGGAAAAGGTCAAAGCTATGCTCAAAACTATACGGATCGGGATTAATCAAACCGCAAAAAGAAAAAAGTGATCCAGAAGTTTAAGCAGACAAATCAGCTTGACAACTGTCCTAATCCAGAGGACATTGCCACCATGCTTGAGTTGTTTGCATCAGTTAGAAACAGATAATTAAACAGATAATTATGGTGAGGTTGGATGGGCAGATTTAAGAGGATACAAGGGTCGCTGGCAACCAAATTGACCTTGGCAATGACTGGTTTGGTGATGGTGACAGTCGCCAGTGTTACTGGCATCTCTCTGCACCAACAGCAACAAACCTTTAAGTTAGAGTTAGAACAACAAGCAAATATTTTGCTCAATACCCTGGAAGTGACGACCAGTAATGCTCTTTCCGTGGGAGATGCGGACTTTCTCAAAGAGATGATGCAGCAGCTTGGTGCGGATAATTTGTTGGTGGTCGGTCGCATCTATGACCAAGGGGGACGAGTGGTGGCTGATGCTCACGATTTGGTTTTACTTCCTCAGACTCATCCGGATCCTTTTGGGGTGATGCTGCTTAATCGTCAGGGAACTATTTATCAGTGGCAGTCCGATCGCCTTTTGGCCGGAAAAGTGGTGGAAAATCAGCAACAGCGCTTAGGGGCTGTGAGTGTTGGTCTGTCAACTCAACCCCTGAATCAAAAAATGGCGGCAATCCGCGATCGCGGCATTTTTGTGGCCGCGATCGCCGCGAGTGCGGGTACGTTAATTTCACTATTATTCAGCCGTTCAATTACTGAACCCCTGCAAAAAATGAAGGCGGCAACCAAGCGAATTGCTGACGGCGATTTAGACTACAAAATTGAAATTAATACTCAAGATGAATTAGCGGTATTAGCTAATGCTTTTAATCGGATGACCAGCCAACTGCAAGAATTAATAGAAAGCTGGGAGAAACAAACCGAGTATCTCAGACAAAGTGAAAGTAAAAATCGGGCTTTGATCAATGCAATTCCCGATTTAATGTTTCAATTTCATGCAGATGGCACTTTTATGGATTTTAAAGGGGGCAGAGGTGACACTATCCTGAAACCCGCTGGAGAATTTTTAAATAAAACTGTATATGATGTCTTGCCCCCAGAAATTGCTAAACTTTATTTACATTATGTGAATAAAGCCGTAGAAAGCGATGGCCTACAAATTTTTGAGTATGAATGGTTTATTGAAGGACGTAGACGATATTTTGAAGCGCGATTAGTGGTGAGTGATGATGATGATGTGCTGGCGATTGTGCGGGATATTACGGACAGTAAATTAGCCCAGGTTGAGTTAGAACAAGCCAAAGAAGCAGCGGAAGCCGCCAACCAAGCAAAAAGTGCTTTTTTGGCTAGTATGAGTCACGAATTAAGAACTCCGTTAAATGCAATTATTGGCTATAGTCAGTTATTAGAAGAAGACGCCAAAGACTATGGCTATAGTGATTTTATTCCTGATTTACAACAAATTAAGCAATCTGGTCTGCATTTGCTATCTTTAATTACGGATATTCTGGATATTTCTAAGATTGAATCCGGGGAAATGACTTTGCAATTACAAAAGTTTGATGTGGCGGCTTTGATTGAAGAGTTGACCATAACCATTCAACCAATGCTGGCAGAAAATAATAATACCTTGACCGTTGATTGTGCTAATCCTTTGGGCGTGATGATCGCCGATCGCACTAAGGTTAAACAGGTACTTTTAAATCTGCTTAGTAATGCCACCAAATTTACCCACGCCGGTCAAATTACTTTTACCGTAAGGCGATCGCCTTCAGGGGAAACAATTAATAAACCTCCCGAAAAACTCCTAGATAATTTAAATAATTCTGTTCCCATCCAGGGGGATGATTTGCTCAGAAATACCGAAACTGAAACAACATCGGCAGCAACATATGAAACAACATCTGAACCGCCACATATCCCTAATCAAGAAGTCTCGGAAATCGTGATTTTTGCGATGAAAGATACCGGCATTGGCATGACTCCAGAACATCTGCATAAAGTGTTTGACCCATTTACTCAAGCAGATAATTCCACCACCCGCAGATATGGCGGAACCGGACTAGGTTTATCGATCAGTCAACGTTTTTGTCAGATGATGTCTGGAACCATTACCGTGGAAAGCGAGCTCAATGTTGGCTCCACTTTTACATTTACCATGCCTGCGGTAGTCCCAGATCCCAAAAAAAGCGATCGCTGATATATAGTGGTTGGTTATTTGTTGTTGGGTAGGGATTCTTTGGGTAGGGATTCTTTGGGTAAGGATTCTTTGGTTATTAGTTATACCAATTTGAAAAATTATTGCTACAATTACGAGATAGTTCCCAGGCTGGAGCCTGGAATGGCCTTAGTAGGGGCGACAGAAAAGGCGGTGGTCGCCCCGCGCCTCTACTGCTGCATGAATTTTTGTAAATGGTATTATTAGTTGTTGGTTGTTGCCCCCCTAGCCCCCCTTTGAAGCTAATCTTGTAGGGGTTTG
>NZ_LIUQ01000076.1 GCF_001276715.1 Planktothricoides sp. SR001
CGAATACAAAGCGATCGCGTTTTAGCCAGTCGTCGAGGACGTCAAACAATCCTCGCTCTTGGCCGCGTCCAATGGCAATAGTCATTGTTTAGCGTATCTCCAAAGTTATGATTATGATTCCACGAATGCTTTACTACCGAATCTTGGCGACTTACTTGTCAGAGACAGACCCATAGCAGATAAGTGCTCTGAGTGGTAGTAGAGTTTACGTTTCTTTACTTAGTTTCTCATTATAGGCAAAACTGGATAATTTTCAAGTCTTTTTTCCCCAAATTAATCCTTAAGAAATTCTTAAGAATTTCTTGAGAAGTCGATTGCCCTGGGTCAATCGATGGCGCATACCACCGCATACCAGGGCGGTGCATCGGTTGTATCGGTTCGAGCCATGAGGTGAAGTCGAGTAATTTTCCCTTAATTTTCCCTAAATATCTGCAATGAAATGGATTTTTATCTTCACACAGTGCCAAGTACCTGAGATATTCTGAGATACTAGAATGGCCTATCAACTGAGAATTCTCAACACTGAATGTTCACCATTGATCTATCTCTGAAAAATAATCCGCTGCCTTTGTCAGTCCAACGGAAGACCATCGAAGCGGCTGAATCCCTTTACCAAGACATCCTGGCTGCTATGCGGGCGGGAAGTTCGGAAATTTTAGAGCTGACCTGCGAAAAAATGCCAGAGAAAAAAGTGGCGGTTTACGCCAATGAGATTATTGCGGTGCAATTGTCTCAAAAATCCGGGGCTAGTCCCACCGGAAAAGCCCCTGGTTTTGCTGCCCTCGTGAGTGAAGCCTTGGCGGAATGAATCCCAACTTAGGAGTTGAACAGAAATTGGTGACTGGAGAACCCGCAATTCGCGTTAAGGATCTCCAGTTTTCCTGGCCTGATGGAACACAGGTGTTAAAATCCTGTTCCTTAGCGGTGCCCCAGGGAGAGTTTTGGATGCTCTTGGGGTCAAATGGCTGTGGCAAATCTACTTTATTAAGGATACTCGCCGGTTTATTGACTCCCCAAAGGGGTGAGATTTCGATTTTGCCTCCCGTGGGATTTGTGTTCCAAAATCCGGATCATCAATTGGTGATGCCGACGGTGGGCGCTGATGTGGCTTTTGGCTTGGTGGAGGAAAAACTTTCACCAGTCCAGGTTCGGCAACGAGTGGAGGAAGCCCTCAGCGCGGTAAATTTGCTGGATTTGCAACGCCGACCGATTTATGCCCTCAGTGGCGGGCAGAAGCAACGGATCGCGATCGCCGGGGCGATCGCCCGTCATTGTGAGGTGTTGTTATTGGATGAACCGACGGCATTGTTAGATCCGGACAGTCAATTAGATTTGGTCGCCCAAGTGCAACGCTTGGTGAAAAGCCGGGGCATCACCGCATTATGGGTGACACACCGTTTTGATGAGTTGAATTATTGTGACGGCGCTTTTCTCTTGGAAGATGGGGGGGTGGTTGATTCTGGGAATCCCGAACCCTTGAAACAACGCTTGATGCAACAAGAGTGGTAAAAAAAGTAGTCAAAAAGTGGTAAGTTGGCAATATGATATCTATGAGATTGGGAGAAATCTGAGATTCTTTGTGAGAAAATCTTAATTTTTTTAACAAAAAGTCAAGAAATCTCAGAAACCAAGGGCGATCGTTGTTTAAATTTGTTTAAAATATATGAAATTTTAAGAATTTTGATCACCCTTAACTACAATGCCACCCTCCTTAAGGCGATCGCTACTCCTAGTAGACGGTTACAACATGATCGGGATCTGGTCTGACCTGAAGAGAATACATCAGCGTGACGGCTTAGAAGCTTCACGCCGGGAATTGATCGAGTTATTGGTCAACTACAGTGCTTTTGAAGGATTAGAAACCAAAGTGGTTTTTGATGCCCAAAATCGCCGGGAACCTAGCTATCTGGAAGTTATCACCGATCGCGTATCGGTTCACTATACAGAGTTTGGTCAGACTGCCGATACCTATATCGAGAAAACCTGTGCCAAGCTGCACCGGGAAATCGACAAGCGCGATCGCCGGGTGATCGTTGCCACCTCAGACCGGGCGCAACAACTTACGGTGATTGGTTATGGCGCGGAGTGGATGTCCGCGAAACATCTGGCGAAGGCGGTAGAAAATACGAATCGTCAGCGTCGCCACCAGCATAAACAGAACAAGCAACCTACTGGACGGTTCTTGTTTCAATCGCTGGATGCCAAAGCCCAAGAGCGTCTCGCCCAAATGCGGATGGGTTTATGAGGGAGAAAAATCAGGGTGAAAAAATTTTTTTCAAAAAAGGCTTGCCAAAATCGAGTAGATCGGGTTATAGTATTTAAGGTTAAGAAAAAGGCTACACGATCCTCGGTAGCTCAGTGGTAGAGCGGTCGGCTGTTAACCGATTGGTCGTAGGTTCGAATCCTACCCGGGGAGTTTAATTAAATTGAATATGGTTGCACAAGCTTTGAGAAAGCGGATTTTTGGCTTTAATCTTGTTGATAATTCAGAGATTTTATCAGAAAGATTTTACCATAAACCCGGTTTCTTGGTTTTCGCTTGAGGTTTGAGAAACAGGCTCAGAAACCGGGTTTCTGGCGTTAATCTTGTTGATAATTCAGAGATTTTACCAGAAACCCGGTTTCTTGGTTTTTAAAGTCAGACTTAAGTCAGACTATAAACTGACAGATATCGGGATGATGTCAATTTTAATTGGCACTACTGCCTAAAATAAATAGACTGGCGAGGGTGCCACTGTTCCAGAGACAGTGGAGTAACATTGGGGCTAAAAGATTGCCCGATCGCACATAAGTAAATCCTAGCACCATGCCCAAGGTAGCTAAGGGGATAACTTCGGAGACATTTAAGTGAGCGATCGCAAATAACAAACTACTCAGGGCGATCGCCGACCAGGGGGACTGATATCGGGTTAAAGATGGCAACAAAAAGCCGCGAAACATAATTTCTTCAAACAAAGGTGCGGCCACTGATGCGGTGATAAAAAATACCACTAACGCCACACTATCTTTATTATTTAGGGCGATTTGCAATAGGGGATTACTGCCACCTTGTCCCTGCCAAATTTGTTGGTTAATTAAAGACACCAAAATTACCAAAGGCAGGGCGACTAAATAGCCGCCAATTCCCCAGAGAATCCAATTACTCCGCCAGTTAAAACGAAACCAATTTTCTGGTAATGGGAAAAATGGTTTTAATGATAAATAAAGCACCAACAAACCACCAACTGATAACAGCACATAAGTTCCCAACACATAGAAAGATTGAAGCCGGACACCGAGTTCTGAAGCCTTAATCGGCAGCAGTCCGAGTAACAATGGTAATAAGATTTGCTGGACAAAGAAAAAGCCCACAATCAGCACTTGCCAAATAGTTTCCCAATCCCAGGGAGTTTGCCAAATTTCTTGGTTATCGTTATCCGAGGGTAAGGCTAAAATTGCTGTTTGCGGTTCTAGAAAAACTTGCACCAGCAAAAAAATTATCAATGACCCACCGACGATTACCCCCAACACGGGCAACCCACCAATAAACACCAGTTTTAGCAATGCTTGACCGGCAATTTGTTGCTGTTTTTCCTGAAGAATTTCTAGGTCACTGATTCGCCCTTGTTGTTCATATAATTGGCTTAATCCTTGATAGCGAAACCAGCCATCTAAGTTGGTTTTTAGCAGTTCTTCGGCATTGGGTTCCAGACGTGGTGGTTCACTCCAAAGGCCTGATAAAATAGCCGTGATTTGCTTTTGGGCTTCGGTTTGGGTGGATGCACTTTCGCTGATTTGTCCCCAAGTTGCTTGAGCAGTTTTCACCTCACCTTGATACGCTTGCAAAATGCCAATCCGCAAATCTAGGTCATTTAAATATAACTCTCCGTCGTGAATCGCCTTTTGCAGCAATTCCACGGGGCGATCGTCAACCGTACCGATTTCTGTATTCGCTTCTAATTTAGCCCGGTTGCTTTGCAAAATGGTTTGGGTAGACTCGCGCACTGCTTGATATTGCTTCAGGGCCGTTTGAATAAACTCCTGACCTAATAACGCTTGGGCAGCTTTTACCCTAGGGTCTTCTGAATTTTCGCCCTTGTATTCCGATCCGTGTAGGAGTAGATTGGTTTGATATAGTTCTAGACGACTTTGAATCTGAGGTTCATTCCAGCTAGTCGCTAAAGAAATACCCGCCAAACCCACTACCATCACCGTCAGCAATGTTAAGATTAATCGCTTGAGTGTCATTCGTTTCTCCGTTGCCAAAATTACGATTTGCTATGGTCGTCTTTCATCATACTCTTGAGGTGTCAGAAACCGGGTTTCTTAATTAAGATTTTTTTTGAAAGCCAAAGATTGTCGCAGAAACCCGGTCTCTTTCTCTCAGCAGAAACCCGGTTTTTTTGTTCGTGAGGTGTCAGAAACTGGGTTTCTTAATTAAGATTTTTTTTGAAAGCCAAAGATTGTCGCAGAAACCCGGTTTTTTTTCTGGAAAGTGCCCATAAAGATAACTTTCAAACCGATTGCTCAAACCCACCGGGACAGTCAATTGCCCCCAATGCTTTTAAATTTTCTTTTTCCGCATCAATTAAGCCTTCAGCTTGCCCAATATTCATATTCAGATAAATATTCGGAATTGTCACACTTCTTAAACAATGACCTGTCACCAGATCCCAAAACTTCATGGTTCCATCGGAACTTCCGGTCATTACTTGATGCAAATGCCGGTGAAACATCACGGAAGTGACTGTATCTTGATGTTCCCTAAGTGTATGCAGACAGTCACCAGTTTTCACCTGCCATAATCTTATAGTACAATCATCACTCCCACTGCCGACTACTTGACCATCTTTACTCCAATCAACGGACAAGATTAGCCCTTCATGTCCGAATAAACTATGCAAACAGTCTCCTAAGTGTAAATCCCAAATTTTTACAACTTTATCCTCACTGCCACTGGTCAAAAATCGCCCATCATCACTAAATGCCACGGCTCTAATATTATTTTCATGTCCCGCTAAGGTTTGGCAACATTCCCCGGTTTTAATATTCCAAATTTTTACCGTGTGATCGTTACTACCACTGGCCAAAATATTCGCCCTGGGATGAAAGGCAAGATTCCAAATCCAAGCTTTATGTCCCGCTAAAACTCCGGTCAATTTAGCTGTTTTGAGATTCCAGACTTTTATCGTTGAATCTTGACCGCCACTGGCCAAATAACTGCCGTCATAACTAAACGCGATCGTCCAAATACCCCCTTGATAATTCTCTGTTTCATAAGTTAAAGTTTGCGTATTATTTCCCGTCTCTATATCCCACAGGCGAATTGTTTCATCATCACTACTACTCGCTACGGTTTTGCCATCAGGACTGAATGCTACAGACCAAACCCAAGCAGTATGTCCGCTTAAAGTCTTTAAACAATCTCCGGTTTTCGCATTCCAAAGTCTCACTTTATGATCTAAATGGCTACTGGCTAAAATTTCACCATCGGGACTTAAAGCCAAAGACCAAATCCAGTTAGTATGTCCTTGCAAAGTTTGAACACATTTGCCCGTTTGACTATCCCATATTTTGATCAGTTGGTCATTATCTCCCGATGCCACTGTTCGATTATCAGGACTAAAAGCTAAGGTTCTAATTCCGGTTTTATATTGTTGTGATGTGGCCTGACATTTACCCGTGGGCATTGACCAGAATTTTACCTTGGCATCAAAACCCCCAGTGGCTAAAGTTTTACCATCGCGACTCCAGGCTAAAACTTTATTTTCTTTCTCATGTCCTGATAAAATTTTTTCACATTTTCCGGTTTTAAGATCCCAAATTCTAACCACTTTTTCATAGCCACAACTGGCAATTTTTTTCCCGTCAAAACTAAAATCAACACACCAAACCGCATCATCACTTCCGGCGAGCGTTTGCCGCAATTCTCCGGTTTTCACATCCCAGAGTTTAATCGTCTTATCAAAACTGCCACTGGCTAAAATCGCCCCATCAGGAGTAAAAGCAACCCCTAAAACCCATCCGTCATGGCCAGCGATCGTGCGTAATAATTCACCACGATTGGCATCCCAAATTTTAATCGTTTTATCGTTGCATCCACTGGCAACGATCGCTTCAGTGGGACTAAAAGCCACAGACCAAATCCATTCCGTATGTCCCTCTAGGTTATGTAATAATTGACCTGTTGGAACATCCCAAATTTTCACGGTTTGGTCTAAACTGCTACTGACTAATTTTTTACCATCGGGACTAAAGTCAAGGGAAAAAACCCACCATTTATGTTTGCCAAAAGTCCCGATAATTTTCCCAGTTTGCATATTTAATAATCTAATTATTCCCTGGGAATCTCCAATGGCTAACATTTCTCCATCGGGAGAAAAGACTAAGGAATGAATTCCGCCAAAACATCTGGTAAAAATGGTATTTTTAAATTGACAATACGAAAAATTCACATCTTGGAGGTTAATGCCTTGTAAATTAGCCTGCCAAATGGCCAGGTGCGAAAAGTCATAACCTTGGAGATTGGTGTTTAGCTGGCACAGGAGATGGATTAAGTTGCCGCCAATATACCCAGGTATAAAAGCATATTTTTGTTGACTGCAAGCAACTAATTTTTTCAAATAATTCTGAAGGTCACTAGCCGAAATTTGCCATTTTTCTAATAAAGCTTCAATCAGGGGATTAATGATCACTCTGACTTGGCTGCTTTGAATATAATCTTTGCTTTTAGCCAACCTTAACCCATGAGTTATAAATAAGTTAAACTCTCCCGAAATAATTTCTTCGGTAACGATTTCAATAAATTTTTCAGTGACATATTCCATCAACGCTGGCTGTAGGGTAAAGCGTTGCTGCTTATCCGGTTGTTGCCGATCGCTATTTGCAATATTTTGGCTATCTTCAATATTTTCGATATTTTCGAGCAGCATTCGCCGCTGGAGAGATGCTAATCGATTGGATAATTGTTGTTGAGAGATGCCGCCAACTAAATTATCTTTTAATTGGCAGAGTGACACAGGTTCTCGGTGAATGGCTAACCAAAATAAAAGCTGATTTTCTTCACCGGAAGAAACTTGAAAGTGCCAATCTAATAAGTCTCGAATATCTTGAAAACAAAAGTTGCCGATTTCTAGAAATTCCCTGACATTACTGCCAAACAGATTTTGAATATGCGAAGCGGTTAGCTTTAAGCCTAAAGGATTGCCTTGATAAAAATTAATTAGAGTTTCCCATTCGGTGTCGGTGGCTGAAAATTCCCCTTTCTGTTTAAACAGTTTTTTTCCGTCAGCAACCGTTAAACCGTCTAACATCAAAAAGCGCACGGGTTGATTCGGCCCTGACAGGGCTTCTAGGTGACTAATTTTTACGCGACTGGTGAGGATTAAGCAACTTTGATGATTAGTTTTGGCAATGGTTTCTAAGATTTGGTGATAGTTTTCATACCCGGATTTATATTTTGCGGCTGAGGTTCCTGGGGCAACAATCGATTCACAGTTATCTAAGATGAGTAAATATCGGTTTTGTTTTAAATAAGATATGAGTAGAGAAATTTGTTGAGTTAGGCTGTTCGGTAAGGTGGTGGTTTGTTGGTGGGAGATAAATTGAATCCAATCTCGGAGAATTTCTTCCAGGGGAGGAGCATTGAGGAGCGATCGCCAAATAATCCCCTCAAATTCTAGGCTGAGTTCTTCCGCTAATTTAACCGCTAGGCTGGTTTTACCCTTTCCGGGAAATCCGACAATCGCAATTAAACGACAGCGATCTCTTTTAATCCATTGTTGAAGGGTGGTTAAATCCTTTTTTCGCCCTAAAAAATTCTGCACATCCGGGGCATCTGCCCAATCTATATGGCCGCTGAATTGTGATTTTTCCCCTGGCGCGATCGCACCTGGTAAAACAGATCGTCTTAATGCTTCTAAGCGAGTCTTTGTGACTTTTTCCCCAAAAACTTGGCTAAGTAATTGCCAAAGAAAAGAGGCTTGTTTCTTGATACTTGCTTCATTTCTATTTAGTTGAAGAGCCATCTTAACATATCCCTCTTGATTCAACGACCCCCGGAGAATATGGATCTGAATATCTTTGAGAGATGTACCAGTTTTCTGAGCAACAATCTGGTTGACCCGTTGAACGATGCTTTCCGTATCCATAGCCTTATCCATAGCCGTATCCATAGCCCTATCCATAGCCCTATCCATAGCCCTACCCATAATTAACCAATCGTCATCGAAACAGGGTCTATGCCTCTGGAGAGAGAGATGCACCCCCGTTTGATTCACTTTTATTCACTTTATTGTACTTATGATGTCACTTTTTGGGAACTTTTTTTTCACCGGGCTTCACTTTTTGGCAACTTTTTTCTTTTGAAAGGCTGTTAATGTATTGACATGATGACTTATGCTCAAAAACCCCAGTTTTGTCAGCTTTTTTTGGCAAAATCGGGGTTCCGTAAAAATACGGTCAAAACCTGGGTTGTTCTAGGTATGTAGCTTTAGAACATTCTGGTTCCGCAATCAGATGGCAGACCAAGACAGGGGGCTGTACGGGAAAATTTTCTGATTCCCACAAAAATCCCGATCGAAAACCTGGTTTCTATCTTTGCTGACTCTATGACCACTGACTTTTAAACTTTTCACCCAAATATGATTTCACCTGAACCTGACAGTAAGCAGACTAATATTGACGAAGTTTTTGCTCGAATTCAAGACCTTTTGCTTGAAACTTGGCAAGAGACAGGTTTTGGTTGTTTATCCATTGAAAGCGATCGGCCTAGAACTGAAAAAATTAGGATTGTGATTAAGGGAGGAACCCATTATCGTTATGTGATTACCGATGAAGAAGTGAGGCGGTGGCTTGGCAATAAATCTTAACAATAGGAAATTATTATCTGTGGTATGATTGCCATATTGGTGCGAGGAAAAACCCGCACCAATATCGCATCAATCAATGGGGCAAAATGCCGGAAACAACCGGAAATATAAAGCCCATGCCTTGATTGGGATGATTCAAAAGCAACGACGCTGTACGGTTGTAAGTATCGACAGCTAATCATTTTAAATCAACTGAATATTTAGCTCATCTAGTCTGAGACGAATGGGAGTTTCGCGGGACTGGGGAAGGTGGCTAAGGAACCGAGTTTTTCCAGGGATATTACTTCGGTGAATTTGCTTTGCCAAAAAACCCGGTTTCTGAATATATCCAGCTTTTTATGTTTGTCACTCAGTAACTTGATGAGGAATTGAGATTATGAAATCGCTGAAAAGTGATGCTGAATTGTTGAATGTTCAAGTTTCAGATGCGCTGCAAGATGTTGAGAATTCCCTGAAAAGTTTGGCGACCAGTCCAGATTTGCTGACTAAGATGCAAGGGATATTTGGCGATCGCCTGGATGGGGAAAAAGCACGAGTTTTGGCAGCATCTTGGGCGGCTGGAGATTTTAGCGCTTTGAGAGCGATCGAGGCAAGCAATTGGCGATCGCGCAAGATGAACATAATCTAATTTTTCGTTGAATTTACAGGGTTGCGATTCCCGTAGGGTTGCCTGTGGGTATCCGATGATTTGTGAATAATCTGGACATTTGGACAAATTGATGGCAAGAACATTTGGGGATTCAGGATTAAAGATTGGTTGCGCTAACCGCGAATTGCATAAATTTTCAATTCTTGCCCGATAAGTTAGTGAATGCAATAAATAGATGGAGTCAAAACTATGCAAGTCAATCATACGGCTAAAGTCACTTTTGGTCTGCTTGCCAGTGCCTCGCTTCTTATTCCCACGGTGGCGATCGCAGGCAACCGTTACGAAGAGCAAATACGCGGTCAGCTAATGATGGCCGCAATGACGTTGGGATTGGAAGATTATCAGCTTTTTTACGATCCTTATATCGATAGCTTGGGCGCCAACAGTGAGGATCGCCTAACTTTCACCTTGAAAAAAGGCGGGACTTATGCCATTGTTGGCGTTTGCGATGAAGATTGCAGCGATATCGACCTGGAAATTTATGACGAAAATGGGAATTCAATTGCGGTCGATCGCGGATCTGATGACTACCCGATGCTCCAGATTTCTCCTACTGGGACAGGAGAGTTCAGTTTAGAGGTAGATATGTATAGTTGTTCAACTTCTGATTGTTATTACGGAATTGGCGTTTTTAGTCAATGATTGATTGACGAATATTGATTCACCTTTCAACAATCTCAATCAAGATTTGGCATCTGATTTGAGCGATCGCCGATAAACCCCTAAACTTTCGGCGCTTCAAGCGATCGCAATCATTATTCAATCATTTTAGTCTTTAGGAGTTCATAACATGGTGACATCAGCCCCTTTGGAAAGTTTACGTGACAAAATCCAAAAACACTTACCTGATGCTACGCCCGATCAGGTGGGACGTTTTGCCCTTCAGGTTGAGCGACTGAAAAAGCTGCAACATTTTTTTACAGATTATCCTGAAGGGCAAGAAGACTTTAAAGATAAGCTGGAACTTGCTCAAAAAGCACTTAAATATGAAAAGCCTTACCGCATAGCTGTGATTGGCAAGGCAAGGACTGGCAAAAGCACAACAATTAACGCCATCTTAGGACGATATTTAGTGCTGGCAAAAATATCAGGTAAACCAGCAACAGGAGCAGCTTTAGAAATTTTCTTTGACGCTGCTAATGCTCAACAGGAAACAGCCCAAGTTATTTACCGTGATGAAGCCAATATTCGTAGCTTAGTAGCAGATTTTGTCAGTCGCTATAAAGCATATAGACTGAACGAATCCGGGCTGACTGGCAATCTTGATGCAGGTTACGCCATAGCACTGGAAAAGTTACAGCCAGCCATTCAACTTCCCGATGAAGCAAACCAAGATTTTGAGAAGTTACGGTTAAGTTTGGCAGATATTGTTAGACAGTATGCCAATAATCTTGGGAAGGAGTTGCGGCAGAATTTTTATCTTGCCAACCAAAGAGATATTGAAGAATTGATGAATTTAATTGATGAAAATAGCGACATCAACAAGCCTGGTTCTTTGAATCGTCGAATCGGCTTAGTCAAGTCCGTTACCTATCACATTGTGCCAAGCGAAAGCCCTGATGGAATCGCTACACTAAAATTGCCCAAGAATGTATGTTTAGTTGACTTACCAGGGCTTGATGGCACTCCCCTACACGATATTATTATCAGCGAAGGAATTAAAGAAGCTGATGCTGTAATTTTTATTCAAAACCCAAACGGGATTCTCACTCGTGGCGATGGTTATCTGCTTGATAGATCGCGAAAATATATTAGCTTTGAAGGAAACGAGCGAGCGGGCGAGCGGATATTTATAGTCCTTAATGCTAAAGATAGCATTATGACAGACAGCCCAGAGAAACAGAATATTCTGCGGAGACAGATGGGCGATTTGATGGAATTGTTGGTTTCAAATTATGCGATAAATTTTTCAAATCGCGGGGGAGATCGTCCTTATTTTGAGACATCCTCTTGGATTGCATACTATGTTCAAAAGAAACTTAAAGGAGAGACAATTGAAGATACTAACACTTATGAAGCAGCCACTCTCAAACTAGGTGTTCGAGGGAAAAGCGATCGCGAAGTCCTAGAAGCCAGTCAAATTCCCAAGCTGGTAGAAGAATTGACCAAATTTGCCCGCGAGCATCGGATTGAGGGACAAATTCGCGACGGAAAATTGGCTTTAGACAGTATTATCAATAAGCTGATTAACAAGTTCCAAAATGATCTTGACAATAGTAGTGATGTGAGCGTGAAATCACCCAAAGAAAAAGGACAGGAAATTCTCAATCAACGACAAGAAGACCAGGAAAAATTAGTTAAATCCATCCGATACATTCAAGAACAACGCCTCGACAATTTACGCATTGTTCTCCAACAGGAAGCTCAATCGATTTGCGCTGAAACAGATAGCGCCATTCAAAAGAAGATGCCTGAACTGTGGAAAGAAGGTTTTTTCAATAAAGGAGACCGTCTCACTCATAGCAATATTGCTAAACCAATTTACGAATACATACTAACTGAGGCTCAAATCAAGCTTTGGAATGAACTAAATAGTAAAGTTCTATTAATGGCAAATAAATTGATTGAATCTTACAATGATATTGTGGAAACATCCCAGATGGCTGAAAAAATTGCTAGTGGTTGCTACGACTATGTAGAAGTTTCTCTAGTTCGATCAACAATCAAGGAAAAAATTGATAAAAATATGGGGAGTACCCTAAAGAAAATAGCTAGTCGTATTGCCATGACCCGAATGACTGACCCCGCTTGTTACTTCACCACTAAAAGTGCTGACGGTCAACCCGAGAAAAAGCAACTTTTTGATAGTCTTAATCAAGTCCCACGTCAAGCGGAGGTAAAGAGCGATTATTTCAGTTTATTTATTGCAGAAATGCGAAAACAGTATGAACCTTTCGTGTATCAGTATTGCGTTACTGGACTGTTGAATTTGTATCGATATGAAATGATTGGGATTGAGGATTCGTTATTAGGCTACATCAAAAATGTCTTTTCAAATATGCGCGATTCAAATGACGCAATTTTGAAAGCAAAAATCAACGAAAGTCTCAGCGACGATCCCAACTGGAAACGTCTTGAGTTGATAGAACGCAAACTCGCTACCCTTGAAACGATCAAGTCGTAATCAAGTCAGTATTCCCAAACAGAAAACTGCCATCAATCAATTTTTTGCTATAACTCAATCAGGAAGAAAAATTATGAACAATAACAACCAGTTCTCGCAATTACGAACGGCTTTAACCGAATGGTTAGAGAAAAATAAACAGACTGCAATAACCGGACCAAAGGATATACGCATAGGAATTTGGGGAACGTCCGGTTCTGGAAAGACGACTTACTTAGCAATGCTTTACTATGCGCTGCTTCTATCAAAGGATTGGCAAGTTACTGCGGATTCTGAAGCTCGCCAATTTGTAACAAAATCTATTAATGGAATCAAAGCAGGAAACTTCCCACCTGCCACCCAACCGACTGAGAATCTCAATATTTTCACTTATACCCTAGGACGGCAAAATTCTTATGCGATAATAGGCCCTAAAGTTGTCCTGAATTTTATTGATGCTCCAGGAGGGTTTTATGAGGACATACATTCGATACATTCGACAAAAGTGCAAATAGCTGAACCTTCAATTAAGGGTGCAAGTGCAGAAACGCAACTTGGTCAAAACCAGGACAATTCAATGGGCATCATGGATTATTTACTTAGTTGCGATGGAATTATTTTCTTACTAGATCCCATACGAAGCAAGGAAGAAGGTAATTTGTACTGGCGTTTGTTATTTGATTTATTTATGGAGTTTCAGGAAAAATCTAAACAAGAAAATATGACTAATGCGCGACTACAACAGTACATGGCATTCTGCGTGACAAAGGTTGACAAAGAGGAGATATGGAGTCAAGGAAAGGAATCAGCAGATTTAGCCAAAGATGTGATGGGTCAGGATCTATTTACGAGTCTGGAAACTGGTTTTTGTTTAGAAAATCGGTATAAGTTTTATTCTGTAGCATCTATTGGTCGTTATCTTGATAAAGATGGCAAGTCATGGAAAGAAGCTGTAATTTACTCAGACATCCTAGATACCTCAAACACATCAGAGCCTCAACCTCCTCAACCTGCTCAACCTTCTCAACCACAGGGGGGGGGTTATGGGGAGGGTTATGATCCTGATGCTCCATTAGGACAACCTAACACCACCCCTAGTCCCAGTTCGTCATCAGAGGATGACTGGGGATCGCTCAACCAGGCATCAAACACTCCTGAGCCACCTTCGATACCCCTACCAACTATTAATACAAAAGTGCAATATGAGCCATTCAATGTCATCACACCGATTGAGTGGTTAATCGATAGCATTCAAAAAAATCCACCATCTCGACCACAACCTAAACAAAAGTGATAGCTAGTGGCCGGAGCATTTTAGAACAGACTACATTCACACAACATAAACCCATTTGACCTATGTACTCACAGTTTATTTACGGGAAATTGGTTAGCAACAGAGGCTCTGAGTATCAGCTTGTTGCTCGCAGCGCTGACTTGACCAATGAACTTAACCTCAAAACTATGGCAGAAGGAACCCATCGTTTTTGGGGTTCAACACCGCCAGAGAACCCAAAGGTAGTTGGGATCTTTTTGCAAGGGGATAATTTGGTATTGGTTAAAGCCGAAACTGCTGTGTACCAAAACGGGCAGTTGGCTGTCAATGGAGTTAGAGGATTTGATCAGCACCGCTATGTTTTTATCCCCGTCACATCCATGTCAGCGTTGCAAGGTCGGGCATTTAAACTACTGCTTTGGATGTTTAAACAACCCATCCCTCTATTGACAGAGTTTAATGCCAATTTAGAACTTTTATCTATTCCAATTGTAGAAGAGCCAATATCAGCCGATATAGATAAAGAAATTGCAAAAATTCGGCAATGCTGGCCAGATAGCAATGAGCAAAAGCCTTTAGTTTTATCGGGGTTAGCAGCAATAATTAACGGCAAAAGGCTCCTGCTCACCAATGAGCAAACAGGTATTCCTCCTCAGAACTGGATGGAGAGCATTTTGCTCCTACTACCTGCTAGTATTCGCCCTCAAATATCCGTTGCCGTTGGAACCCTTGATGAGCAGCAATGCCCTTGGGCAACACTGGTGGTGAAAACCAATCAACATTATTCTCGATCGCTGCCCGAAAATATGATTTGGCTGAATCGTGCTAATCAAACATTTGATGGACAGCCTGACGAGAGTACATTTGAAAACTCCTATGTTGATTACATACTCGATCATATAACCACCGCGCCAAATAAAGATACACTTAAGCGACTGATTCAACAACTAGATACAATTGCTGACAATGATATTACCCTGGAGTCCCTAGCTGACCCCAAAATAATTGTCCGCCTGATTCGCGCATTACCTGAAAAACAGCAAAATGAATTTTTGTTAAAATATCTCTCTGGATTGAGTATCGATATTTGGGATTTGTTAATTCAACTAATAAGCAAGGAAGATTATCAACAGGGATTTGTGTTTGCCTGTAAAGAAATTGTCCGGTTAATTCCCGCATTACCTAAAGAAAAGCAAGATGAGTGCTTGACTAAATATCTCTCTGGATTGAGTATCGATATTTGGGATGTGTTAATCCCCCTGATAATCAAGGAAGATTATCAACAGGGACGTATGTTTGCCTGTCAAGAAATTGTCCGGTTAATTCCCGCATTACCTGAACAAAAGCAAAATGAGTGCTTGACTAAATATCTCTCTGGATTGACTATCCATATTTGGGATGTATTAATCCCCCTGATAATCAAGGAAGATTATCAACAGGGACTTATGTTTGCCTGGAAAGAGTTAGCTAAAAATGCTATTTTTGAACCTCAAGCGATTACCCTAATGTTGAGGGTTTGGAGTCGCCTTGTAAATGCCAAGTTAGTTCTGCTGCTAGATGAACTAGGGCAAAATTTACCCTTAGCTGAGATATTACTGAAGCAAGGGCTATTAGAGCAAAACCGCCGCGAAAGTAAAGATCCTGAAATTGTCTTAAAATTCATTGGACTCTGTACAAGTTTGGTAGCTGATAAAGCTAAATCTGATTTCTCAGAGGCATGGGAATTGGCTACCAATCATCTTGCCCCACCACTAACCAAGTTTTTTTTTCAAACTGAGCCTGAGAAAGAGACTTTTTCACTACTCGATACCGCCCTGCTAGGTGAAGTTCCTGTTGAAGTTTTATCCAACCGTTTCACCTCAAATCTGGCTGGTTTATTGCCTAGTATTGAGGTGGAACAGTTCAAACAGAGTAATTTACGCCGACAGCTTACCACAAAAAACCCAAAAGTAGCAGAATTGCTTGACACCCTTGTTGCAGAGGGCAATTCAGGTCTAGCAAAACTGCCGCAGATAGCCCATTTAATCGGGATTAATAACGCCGCAAAGGATAATTGGTACGCAACATTTCTAAAAAAATGGTCGCCTTCTTGGGAACAATCAAAGTTGCTATTGGTTGAGGTGATTAAAGAAACCCCAAATTCTCGGAATAATTTCAGTCGTGATGATTTTCGTCAAACCTATACTTGGTTTGAGCAACAGCAGCATGGACTCAAGGCAATTTTCGACAGTTTCCAGCAGAATTATAGCTGTGAAAATTGGGTAAACTTGGCTCAAGCTGTTTATGACAATCCACAAGATAAGACTGAATTTGTGGACACCTTAGTGGGAAATATCTTCCCTGTTGCAGTGATGCAAAAATGGCTACCGCTAATCGTTGATAATGAGAATGTCAGGAAAAATTTTCTGGCCACATCTTCTGCATGGCAAAGTCTCACCATTGACAATTTGAATCAGCTTGTTCGTAGTTTCCAAGAGTATGTTCCTACGTTGACGCGCTGTTTGCGAGATGGCTCGCGCCTTGACTGGATTAAGGGTGACTTACTGCATTACCTTTGCCGAACCTGGATAGAACAAAAGAAAGTTGATGAGGACTTGAAAAATTTTGTCACCAGCCCTAGCGTGACTAATACATTTACAAATAACGACTGGTTAAATCTGCAACGTCTTAGTTGGGAACCAGAAATTGATCTAGAACTACCGCTGGGGGTTAAAACTGCTCTGACCCCCGATCTACTATTGTCTTTGCAGAGTTATGCGAAGACAATAATACCTCGCTACACCTGTCCCAAACAAACGCGCAAGTTGCTTAATGATTGTAAAGCATGGGGTTTAAGTTGCACTGAACAAAAAGATATTCTCAAAGCTGCACTCCCTCAAGCCTGCAATGCTGATTTGATAATCCCCTATCTCTACGATAAAGATAAAGCAATTAATCCCGCTGAAGAACAGCAGTTAATAGGATTGTTACTTCAACTGCAATTGAACAACGAAAAAAGAGAAGAAATATCTGATGTAGAAAAATTTTCTGTCGAGGCTTTCACTCAATACATATTACCAAACAAAAATATGACCCTGCTCAAGTGGTGGCGAGATAAAGCGGTCGAAAAAGAGCTTTACAAAGAAGCATTTTCCAGTGCTGCTCAAAAATATGTGCAGAAGATATCTATAACGGATTTCTTAAACTATCTTGAAGATTTGAAAAAATCTTTGCTAGTTGAAGAGTCTAGCTGGATGTCCAAGCCAACGTTTAGCTTATTGGCTGAATACCAGACTGATTAATTAAATCCATCATTGATTGGATTTATAACTCCACATTTTAAGGAAACTCAAATGACTGCACAGCCACCTAACTCTAGTCCACCTTGGAAATGCACCGGCGTTTCTACCAATCCACACGCGGAGGCGATCAATAATACTAAGAAGTGCCAATACTGTGATAGAACATACGATGATTATCTCAAAGACCATAAAGCTGCCATCAAAAGGAGGAATAGGCTTCTTTATTTAGGTGAAAAGCAGGGTGCATATCAAGCTGATATAATATTTAACTGTGGTATAGACCACGGAGTAAAGATGATGAAAAAAAGCATTATAAACAGCTTAATTACTGCCCAAATAATAACCTTAGTATTGATGATTGTCACCGGCAGCTTCCCCGACGACTTTGTTGATTGGATAACAGTTATATCGGTCTCCTCAGTTATGGGAATTGGTTGTGGACTCGGATCCAGTTTTTCCGGTTCTAGTGCAAAACATAGTAAATTAGCTAGAAAAAACCAAGACCAAATTGTTATAGCCAAAATAAATGCCTTAATTGCAGAAGGAGCAATCAAGCCAGAGATAGGAATTGAAGTTAAGGAGGCAATTGTTAACCAAATGTCAAAGCAAAGCAAGTTCTGAAGAGCGATCGCTCAGACTCGAATTACACAGTGATTCTATGATGCCCGAAGAAATCAGGGCACCTAATTTTAAGGAAACTCAAATGAATGCACAACCATCTAACTCTAACCAATCTTGGAAATGCACCGGCGTTTCTACCAATCCACACGCGGAGGCAATTAATAATACTAAGAAGTGCCAATACTGTGATAGAACATACGATGATTATCTCAAAGACCATAAACTTGAGATTTTTCAGAAAAGACTACTATCCTATTCTGGTATGGCCGCGATCGCTGCCTTATTGCTACTTATTTCTGCTGGTGTGTATGCAAGACAAAAATTTGCGGAAGCCGATCGCGCAATTAGGCAGCTTGAGCAGACAAAGACTGAACTTGCTCAAGTCAATGCCGACTTAAAGAAAGCAGAACAAGAATTAGAGACAGCCAACGAAAAACTGCAACGAGTTCCTAAATTAGAAAAGTTACTGGCAGACACTCAGAATAAATTAGAGTCAACCAAAACCCAACTGCAAACCACCCAATATAATTTGACGCAAACCAATCAAAACTTGACTCAAACCAAGCATAAATTACAACAACGGGAGCAGCAAATTACTGAAGGAAGTAAATGCGTTAAGTTAATCGGGGAAATTAACAATGTCATCTGGGAAGGTGCCGCGTTAAATCCTGACGGAGTTATGAGGATTCAGCAAACTTTGCAATCTGTTGGTTTCTATCAAGGTGAAATAGATGGAATTTTGGCCGATAGCACCAGAAAATCTATTGAGAATTTTCAGCGAGATTGCCAAGCCAAGTTGGAGCGGCAGTAGTGGCTAAGTCTTTGAATAAATTATGCCTAAAAAATTTATCAAAAAACTCGGTTTTTGTTCTCCCGCTTTCAACCCAGAAACCGGGTTTGTAGCATAATCTCTGCATCCCTACCAAGATTTAATTAAGAAACCCGGTTTCTTTTTACCTACCCGGTTTCTTTGGTGGAGGCGCTTTTCGTGGAGTGTCAGAAACCGGGTTGATTTATGGGTGTTAAGAAACAGGGTTTTTTCACAAAGATTTCGGTTGTGATGCAGAGATTGTCGCAGAAACCCGGTTTTTTTTCTGGGAAGCGATCGCGCTTTTAGTGAGGTTTCAGAAACCGGGTTTCTTAACCAAAATTTTGGTGGTGATGCAACAGTTAACGCAGAAACCCGGTTTCTTTTTCCAGGAGCGATCGCGCTTTTCCTCGGTGTTAAGAAACCGGGTTTCTTAATTAAGCTTTTGGTTGGGGGGCAAAGATTGTCGCAGAAACCCGGTTTCTTTTTTCCCATCAAAAATTAAGCCACGGCAAATTCAGTAAACTGCCGCACATAAGGGGAACGAAATCCCAAAACAATATCGGTTTTTGGCACTCCTAATTCCATCAACTGATTTGCCAATCCTTCTTCTGTAAAATCGCGCTGAATCCAAATCTTGCCATCTTTGATATCGATATGAATCGGACATCCATACATTCGTTCTTCATCATGCCATCCCACATACAACAATAAATAGCGATCGCGTTCTGTATCAAAAACAATTTCAGTAGTTTCTACATCTTTTTCTGACCGATCGCTGGCGTGTTGAGAGATAACTTTCTGAACTAAATCTCGATAATTTAACTTTTCCATAAAATGATCTCCTGTTTTTCTGCATGAAATACCAATAGTTTTATTTGATATCGTTCCAACACCGTTTGCACAAACGAATCTGTGAAAAACTCTTGATAAATATCGTTGGGTACAGCCAAATACAGAACTCGTTCTGGTGCCAATTTTTCCAAGGCTAATTGATAGTTAAAAAACTGACCAACAGCAGTATGAAATTCTGAGATAGTCGATCGGCCAACAAAACTTTTCACCTCCACTGCTATTTTTTGTTCTCCCCTTTCAGCCGATAATAATTTTTCTGCGCCTAAATCTATCTGAATGCTAACTTGCACAGTGACTTTGACAAACAGAGGATCGTGAGTAATTGTCCATCCATCTTTTTCCAGGGCTGAACGCACGGTATCGTGAAAGATATCTTTGGCTGACATGATTAGAAAGATTTATTTTCATCATTATAAGTTAGTCAGTAACCTTTAATAACTTAAGAGGTTAGCCTTTCTACTAAATTATAGCTAAAATCTCGTCATTTTCCCAAGCGATCGCCCCAAAATACCTCTATCTCAGAACCCATAAACCGGGTTGATTCCTGGGTGTTAAGAAACCGGGTTTCTTAATTAAGCTTTTGGTTGTGAGGCAAAGATTGGAGGCAGAAACCCGGTTTCTTTTCAGGGAAGAGATCTCGCTTTTCTTAAACTTTCATAAACCTGGGTTATTGGCGATAATTATGATGCTAAAAAAATATAAAAAATAAAATATTAATTATTTGTAAAATTCTGCGAATAAATTTATTGATATGCTATAATCATCTTCAGTTATATTAAAACAAGCATCTAGCAATATCCCAACAATGAACCTGAATGAAATTATAAAAAATCATCGGGATGAAATTTTGCAACTAGCCGCTAAATACGGAGCCTATAATGTCCGTATTTTTGGTTCAGTCGCCCGAGGAGAATCTGATGAATCTAGCGATATAGACTTCTTGGTAGAAATGGAACCGGGAAAAACTCTATTTGACCTCGGTGGACTCCTGATGGATTTACAATATTTACTCTCGTGCAAAGTCGATATTGTCACTGACAAAGGATTGCGGCCAAGAATTCGAGAACGAGTTCTGCAAGAAGCCAAATCATTATGAGAAATAACGCCGATACTTTGAAATTGATGTGTAAATTGGGGGATTAAGAAACCGGGTTTCTTAATTAAGATTTTGGTGGGGATGCAACAGTTAACGCAGAAACCCGGTTTCTTTTCAGGGAAGCGATCGCCCCTTTCTTGCTGATCCAAAAACCGGGTTTTTTCACAAATATTTCGGTGGTGATGCTTTCAATTGTCGCAAAAATCAGGTTTTTTTTTCTCCGCCAAAACCGGGTTTTTTTTCTGTGTCCTCTGTGCCTCTGTGGTCAATAAGATTCTAGAAATCAAATTCCTCTGGATCAATTCCTAAACTTCTCAGTTTTGCTGCTAATTTATCTGCCTTTTGTTTAGCCACGAGTATTTCTTTTTCTGCGGTTAAAATTCGCTCCTCTGGAGTTAAATATCTTTCTCCTTTGTCATCATACCAATATAGCCATTCTCGGTTAATCCCTTGATAGGTTCCCACCCCACGACCGATGCCTAAATTTATCTCTGATAACCACACAGGTTCACCTGGTAATAATTGATATTCTCCTTCTACAAGTCGATACACTTCTAACCGGGCTTTTCTTTTCCGCAACGGCTTATAAATCACATAATATAAGATGCCCAGTTGAGCGTATTCTAATTTTTTATCGGTATATTCTCCCCGGCGAGTTTGGGAAACTACTTCTAACACCATTAATGGCAGTTTTTGCTCTTCCCATAACACATAGGATAACCGTAAATCTGAGTCAATAATTCGGGGAACTCCGATAGAAAGAAATCCATCAGGAACGATCGCCGGTTGGTAAGGATCGTAATAAATCCCCATATCCACCCCAAAAAACCAATCCATTTTTTCTGACCAAATTAATGCCAGAATTGCTTCAAGTAGTCCAGGAATCAGATGTTGTAGTTGATTATCCACAGGTGTATCATCAGAATCGGGTAAATCTTCAGCGGAAGGCAAGCAATGTCTAGGATTATATTCTAGTAGCATAATCTTAAAAACCGTTTAACGTTATGTTTATTTTAGCAAAATATTGGCAGAATGAGGTAAAAGAAACCGGGTTTCTATCAAAAACTGGGGATTTCAGGATAGATGCTTATAGAAACCCTGAAACAGGGTTCGGGGGCGATCGGGGGACTAGATTAGTCCCAGCAAATCAGCCGATTAATTGCTGTTAGGATCGATTACCGCTTCGATAAGTCTGGTGGATCACATATTTGTAACGGCGTTGCATTCGGCTAGTTATCTTAATTGTTCTTTCCCGATAATTAACTGCCCGGTATGCTTGCGCTATGCCGTCAGGCTTTATGCTTCCTTCGCCCCTACAGTCTTACTATCAGATTTACAAATACGAGATGCTTCCTTTGTACCTTGACGCTCGATTCTCCTGTAAATCTGGATCTGAAGATTTAATCGGTCTAAACTGGGCTATAATATCAATCAAACCAAAGATATACTCTAACGTCATGCAAGTCTATTTTCGCGAATTTAATCCTTTTGATGTCTGGTTTTGGCTAGAGTTTAGCACCGTTCCTAGCGACCAAGAAAAGCAATATATTGAGGAAGTTCTTGACTCCTGGTTTTTACTCGGTAAGCTGGGCGGATTCAATGCGGAGAATTTACAAGTCCAGGATACTGGGATTGACATTAGTTATATGCATTATGAATTGGATTACGCTGACCAAAGTCTCACTTCTTTAATGCACAATATGGGCGAGTTGGAATACCAGGGAACCTGGGCAAGATGTTGGTTTGATTTGGGCACCAGTGATGCGATCGCGATCGATATCCTGATTAATGCCCTGCAAAAACTCAGCTTAGAATATGTAGAAATCCAGCAACTTATTATTGGGGGAAAAAATGAAGACTGGCCCATAGACTATCAGGATATTCCTGCCCTCTTTGCTGAGGCAAACTATCAAGAATATAATTAATTCAACCATCGGGGATCATCATCCCCATTATCATCGATAGGTAAAAAAATCAAATAATCGGCAAGCATATGCTTTTCCCTAGCGAAGTCTCCCTTACCCGAAGATCGCCGGAAAATCAAGCAATTGCTGCCAATTTAAAGATAACTTTAAAAAAACCGGGCAATATGAATTTTGCTTAAAGTCGTCTCCGAATAACTACAGAGTGATATTGCATCCGCAACGCCGAAGCGCGATCGCACCACTAGCAAAAATAGCAAAAATACCAAAAATACCAAAATAGAGTCCCAGGTTTTTTGTAACAAAAAATTAAGACATAAACTTATTTGCCTAAATCTGATACTATATAAACAACAGATAAATACCAGCAGTTTACCGTAAAATATGCTGATGATATCGGCACTCATTAGCCAGTTTACAGTAGCCAGTTTACAGTAGCCAGTTTACAGTTAACCAAGCAGTAAAAAAATTATCGAGATTAAGTAAGACGGGTGTAATTCTATAAGCGAAGTCAACATTGTTGCTGGGAATCTATCTGAGTCGATTTATCGCTCGTGAGGTTCTAATCATGAAGGAAAATGAAGTTTTAAACCGATATTCCAGAGGAGAACGGGATTTTCGCGGATTTGACCTATCCTCTGCTAACTTAATTGGTGCGGAGCTTACCCACGCTAACTTCTCCGGGGATAATTTAATGGAGGCATCCTTCGCTCGCGGTCATTTAGAACGCTGTTTTTTAATGGAAGTCAACTTAAACGGTGCATTTCTTTATAGTACCAATTTAAGTTATGTCAAACTCAAAGGTAGCAATTTAATTGAAGCGGATCTCACGAAAGCCAATCTCACCGGCGCACAATTGCCGAATGTGGATCTCACTGGGGCAAAATTAACGGGTGCGGTGCTGGACTGGGTGAGTCTTTATCGAGCGAACTTACCGGGAGTTAACCTCTGTGGGGCTAACTTAAATGGGATTAACTTGCGTTGTGCCAACCTCACGGGAGCTAACCTGAATTGGACTAACCTCAGTGGTGCCAGATTAAGTGGGGCATTGCTCAAAGGGGCACAAATGAATGGGGTGAAACTGAGTCGAGCTTTTTTAAATGGTTTAGACCTTGGCGCGGTAAATTTCAGTGCCATGGAACTCATCGAAGTGAAAATGAGTGGCGGAAAATTTCAAGGTTCTAACTTTAGTGGTGCTAACCTCAGCGGTTCTCAATTAAGAAATGTGAAAATGGATGAGGCGAACTTGAGAGGTGCAGACTTGCACAATAGCAATTTAAGCAAAAGCTGCTTTCTCCAAGCCAACTTAATGAAAACAGACCTGCGAGAAGCTGACTTGAGAAACGCAGACCTCAGTGGTGCGAATTTGAATTTAGCGAAATTGACCGGGGCAGACTTATCCAATGCCAACCTACAAGGAGCATATTTGTGGGGGGCGAATCTCGACGGCGTTTGCTTGCGAGGTGCGGATCTCCGGGGTGCCAGCTTGCGAGATGCGGCGATCGTCGGCGCTGATTTAAGGGAAGCGTTGTTAACAGGTGCGACCATGCCCGATGGTAGTATTCATGGGTAAAGTTTGCGTAAAGTTATTGTGATTAGTTACTGGTTGCTAGTTATTCGTGATTTGTTAAAGCCAATCACGAATAACTAACAACAGGGTGTAGGGTGTAGGGTGTAGGGTGTAGGGAAGAGTGAATAGTGAATAGTGAATAGTGAATAGTGAATAGTGAATAGTGGTATTTCATTGAAATGCATCACTTTTCACTTTTAACTTTTCACTTTCCCCAACCAACAACCAAAGAATCCCTACCGGTAGGGGTCGATGGGAGCTT
>NZ_LIUQ01000115.1 GCF_001276715.1 Planktothricoides sp. SR001
AACGCATCTTACACCAGGGTAACGGATCTGATTAGTTAAAATAAGGGCGAACGATGGGGCTCGAACCCACGAAATTTTGTAGGGGCAAAGCATTCGGGCAACAATTTCTGGGAAAAAACCCCAAATTTAATATCCGAATGCTTTGCCCAGTAACGCACCTTAACCCAGGGTAACGCACCTTAACCCAGGGTAACGGATCTGATTAGTTAAAATAAGGGCGAACGATGGGGCTCGAACCCACGAATGGTGGAACCACAATCCACTGCCTTAACCACTTGGCTACGCTCGCCATTCGATTTATAACTATAGCACATTTAGTTAAAATTGATCTACCCCCTGGGAAAATTTTTTTTGATTTTGTCTAAAAGTCGCTGCGGCTGCGAAATTTCCGGTTTAGCATCGGTAGTTAAAGCATACAGAAAACCATACAGATAAGTTCAACGTCACTATGAAAGGGTTAAAGATAGTCGCATCCATCGGCGCCGTGGGGGGCGTGGGACTTGGGGTAGCAATGGCGATCGCCAATCCCAGTCCAGAAGCTTACAACAACTATGCGGCCCAGCAAATGACCCAGTATCTCAACAATGTCGCCTGTGAGAAAGTGCCAACGGGCAAAAAGCCATGTCTCTCACTGGTGCAGTCAGCGCAGCCGCAAATTTCCCAACTCATTAGTCAGAATACCGAACGCCGTAACTTTCTCTTGTTCAGTATTTACAAGACAACGTTTAATCTGCCCTTACTCCCAACCTACCAATTTGAAACCCTGGGAGCCCTGCAAAACTTTTATATTTATAAGCAAGAAAAATTATAAATTATCATCAAAAGATCATCTATATTGTGGCGCTCAACGATTGCCCCGAAAACCTCATCTTAACCGAATAATGCTGGTTTAAGGGTAATCGCCATTCTCGAAAAACGCGAAAAAAATTAAAATCCCAATTAAATCCCGGTAGCTGGTTATAGATATATGATTGCCTGAATGTTATCGCTCCGATGATTAATTGGGATTTTTGCTGTAACAATGTCGTGTAACAACTGGTAGTGCCCCGCTGAGGTTATTAAACGTGCTGCTTCAGGAGGTCTTTGAACAAGTTATCTTTGACCATGCTCTGACGCAACACTTCTAATAGATACTCTTGCGCTTGCTCTCTGGTTAACCCTTTGATTTGCTTTTCGTACACCTTTAACTGAAATTGTTGTTCCAAGCTCAGACCTGAAGTTGTATTCATCGGTTTGCTCCTTTTTCTGTTGTTTCTTGTCTGTTTTCGGTTGTCCTGTGATTCAAGACGTTAAGTGATTCTGGTTTGGTTTCCGTTAAATGTAAATTATCGTAACAAGCTATTGACAAACTGTTCATAATATACATTTGCAGATTAATTTCTGCTACAAAAGTTCATAAAAGCCTCAGACGGTTTATGATAAAGAGGTGAAAACAACCAAAAATCAATAGTTACAAGGCATCAGCAGTTTCATGGACGCGATAGAATTTTTTCAAAAAAGTGCAGGAAAATGGCGATCGCAGCGCACTACCCACCATTTGGCATTTAGACGCGCTGAGATGGGCGACTCGGAAATTACCGTGGAAGCATTAGCGGGGGACGATCCAAAAGTACAGGAAATTTGTAAACTCCATGAAGTGGATCCCAGGGAAGCCAGTGGCGGGGCTTTTGTCTCTTGGCAGGGTTCGATGGCTTGGGACAGGGAAGGAGAAAATCATTCTGGGGAAACCGTATTTGCGATCGTTCCCGATCCGCATCATCCCAACACTGGGCGAATGTTAAGAGAACGGGGCTATGCGGAAATTGTCCCAGTGGCGGGACAATATCATATAGACGAAGAAGGTGGACTGGTACTGATTACTGAGTATGAAACCATGAGTGTGATTGAACGCTTCTGGTTTGCCAATCCCAATTTACGGATGCGGACTAGCACGGTGACTCGCTTTGGGGGGTTTAGTACCGCCTCTTTTTGTAGCGAAAGTCGGATTTCCACAGAATCAGCGGATGTCAATAATTCTCAAGCGGAATCAGTAAACGCCAACAAAGAATCCAGCCAAGAATTATTAGGAACCGCCAAATTTTCTTCGGTTTTGGGGTGGTAAAAGTGATTGGGGATTGGGGATTAGAGATGAACGCGCCGCACTGGGAAAGCAACCCGGAAAGAAACCCGGTTTCTTGGAGAAACAGGGTTTCTGAGGTTGCCTCCTGCCAAATTACCAGTAGCAACACCAATTCAGATTCGTTTCAACGAGGTTGGCAATACCTAGATCGGGTGCGTCAGCTTACCCCAGAACCGGGGATGATTTCGCTAAATCCAGAAACCGGGTTTCTCGAAGAAACCCGGTTTCTTCACACTCGCATCTGCACCTGGATTGGCGATCATATAGATGCGATTAATTTAGAACTCACCGATTATCTGGAAGCCTGTCATCAATGCTTTCCCGTCGCCCACCGGCAAAATATTCAAATTTTCGCCGCCCCATTAGCCTCTCGATTTGGCATTGACGGCTTATGCAATATTTTATTGGACCCGATCGCCATCCTGATTGATGTAGGTCGGGTTAACCCTGAAGATTGGTTAGGCTTAGTCGTCCATGAATATGCCCATGCTCATCTCAAATCTCCGGGACACGATCGGCGATTTTTAGAAGTCCTCACCCATTTATGTCTAGGCTTAGGACTTGTCCCCCCAGTCTGCTCCTTTGACAGCGATCGAGCCGTAAATTCCGCTCATTTGCGTAATTGGCCTCACTGTAGCTCAACCGCCAACCCCCTAGCTTTTTGGCTTGGCCTCACTGTAGAACCGCCAAACTCCTAGCTTTTAGGCAGAAAAAGAAACCGGGTTTATCTTTTAAAAGAGAAACCCCCATGCTAGTCAGGCATTTTCTGAAGCAACCCGGTTTCTGTGGTTTTTCTAGCGGCTTTTCCGCCGATGATTAATCACTTGCCAGCCACCACGCTCCTACAGAAAAACAACTGGCAATAAAGCCAATAATAAATGGATGGGGAGGAAGCCGGGAGGCGATCGCGGCTGGGTAAACTCCCGCATTGAGTAATTACCCAGGAGTACGATCCCCAAACTTGGTGGCAGTACAGCGAAGGGGTTCCCTCGATTTTTTCGGCAACCATTACCTATATGTACGCTCGTTTTTTTTGAAGTCCCTAGGGTGGCGTATCCCATGCCAGAACAGATGCAAGAACGGATATTTTGGGTGGCTTGGTCACAAATTTCTGGGGTCGGCCCGGTGACACTCCATCGTTTAAATCAAAAGTTTGGCAGTTTAGCCGTCGCGTGGCAAGCGCCACCAACTGCCTTAAGTGAGGTAGAAGGATTGGGTCACAAAATTATCGCCAGCATCATGGAACAGCGATCGCGGATCTATCCCAACACCCTGTATCAGCAGCATTGCCAAAAAAATCCCCACTTTTGGACGCCGGTTGACCCGGACTATCCCCGTTTGCTATTGCAAATTCCCAACCCCCCGCCCCTGCTTTATTATCGAGGCACCATCGACCGAGACGAAAATCTGGGCAACCGCCCAGTGATTGGCATCGTCGGCACCCGCAATCCCTCGGACTATGGCAAACGTTGGACTCAGCGCATTGCCACCTTGCTGGCCAAATGTGGCTTTACCATTGCCTCTGGTATGGCTAAAGGTATTGATACAGAAGCCCATCATGCCTGTTTAGCTGCCGGAGGACGCACTCTGGCGGTCTTTGGCACCGGGGTTGATGTGGTCTATCCCGCAGAAAATCGCAGCCTTTACCAACAAATTCTGGCGCAAGGGCTGGCATTGAGTGAATACCCCAGGGGCACTACCCCCAACGCCCGCCACTTTCCTCAGCGGAATCGCATTATTGCTGGACTCAGCCGTGCTTTATTAGTCATGGAGGCGCCGGAACGATCGGGGGCATTAATTACCGCGCATCAAGCCAATGAATTTTGCCGCGATGTTTATGTGTTGCCCGGTCGGATCGATGACTATAACTCTCAGGGTTGTTTAAAACTTTTGAAAAATGGGGCGGAGATGATTCTCAGTGAAGCGGAGTTATTGAAGATGCTCGGTGCCATGCCCCCCCTGAATCAAGGGCAACAGTCTCAACAGTTGTCCCTATTTTCTGATTCGGTAACCAGAAATATTCAAAAAAGCGATCGCGCCATTGCGTCCAGGGATCCCACCCCATCCCCTACCGTACCCAGCATGACCCCAGCCATCAACCTGGAACCTAATTTAAAACAAGTATTTCAGGTCATCCCCTCAGAGGCGATCGCGTTTGATCTGATTGTGGAACAAGCTCGGATGAATGCCGGGGAAGTTTCCAGCGCCTTGTTGCAGTTGGAATTATTGGGTCTAGTATCCCAGTTACCCGGAATGCGCTACCAACGTGACTAACCCAACCGGGACCACCCCGAATACAAACCAGTGCTGGGGAAGCGATTGATGGCAGTTGAGTTGACGCCTAATAGCATAGACATCAGCCGTCAACCCTCAACAATTCTGAGTCGGGTAAGGTTCAGGGATT
>NZ_LIUQ01000095.1 GCF_001276715.1 Planktothricoides sp. SR001
AGTGCGA
Organism: Planktothricoides sp. SR001; assembly: GCF_001276715.1. GTDB lineage: Bacteria > Cyanobacteriota > Cyanobacteriia > Cyanobacteriales > Laspinemataceae > Planktothricoides > Planktothricoides raciborskii. The sequence goes on from NZ_LIUQ01000095.1 coordinate 8, forward strand.
GGCAAAAATCTTTTGATAGAGATTTTCCTCGGTCATCCCATCATGGCTTTCAAAGTCGTGGGCTGTGGCTATCCCGTACCAGATCCGCCGCGTCGTCGGATCTGCCGCCAGGTCTTGGCTGAATTTGGGGAATTTTGTTGCCATAAGTCCTTAAATAAATCTCGCAAAATCTTGAGCTTGAGACTTTAGGTTTTGGAACAAGGAGAGATCCTCCTCATTCCAAAATCCTTAATTCTCAATCAAGATCATCCCGAAACTGAGATGACCCGAGCTAGGAAGAATGCCCAAGTGGTGACAATTCCTCCTAAGAGGTAGTGAGCTACGCCCACGGCCCGACCCTGAATAATGCTCAGAGCACGAGGCTGAATTGCTGGAGCAACTTTGAGTTTGTTATGAGCCCAAACAATAGACTCAATCAGTTCTTGCCAGTAGCCGCGACCACTGAACAGGAACATGAGGCTGAAAGCAAACACAAAGTGACCGGCTAAGAACATCAACCCGTAAGCTGACAAGGCCGAACCGTAGGAGTTGATTACCTGAGAGGCTTGCGCCCAGAGGAAATCACGCAACCAACCATTAATGGTAATTGCACCTTGAGCAAAGTTACCACCAGTGATGTGTGAAACCGATCCATCTGGTGCCACAGTGCCCCAAACATCCGATTGCATCTTCCAGCTAAAGTGGAAAATCACAATGGATAGAGAGTTGTACATCCAGAACAGACCCAGGAACACATGATCCCAACCAGATACTTGGCAAGTGCCGCCACGGCCAGGACCGTCACAGGGGAAACGGAAGCCCAGATTCATCTTGTCGGGAACTAGACGAGAAGAACGGGCAAACAAAACACCCTTAAGTAGGATTAGAACGGTAACGTGAATGGTGAAAGCATGAATGTGGTGAACCATGAAGTCGGCGGTGCCGAGGGTAATTGGCATCATGGCGACTTTGCCAGCTACGGCGACCACATCACCGCCAAAAGCAACGCTGGCAGTTGCACCGGCATAAGGAGCGGTGTTTCCAGGAGCCAAGGTGTGCAGGTGTTGCACCCATTGAGCAAAGATCGGTTGTAGTTGAATCCCAGTGTCGGAGAACATATCCTGGGGACGACCGAATGCCCGCATGGTGTCGTTATGAACGTACAAACCAAAGCTATGGAAGCCTAGCCAAATGCAGACCCAGTTGAGGTGAGAGATGATGGCATCTCTGTGCCGGATCATGCGATCGAGCAGGTTATCAACATTCTTGGCTGGATCGTAGTCACGAACCATGAATATTGCACCGTGAGCCGCTGCACCAACAATCAGGAATCCGCCAATCCACACGTGGTGGGTAAACAGAGATATCTGAGTTGGATAGTCAGTAGCAATGTAGGGATACGGGGGCATCGAGTACATATGATGCGCCACGATGATGCTTAAAGAACCCATCATTGCCAGGTTAATGGCTAGTTGAGCATGCCAAGAAGTTGTGAGGATTTCGTACAGACCTTTATGGCCTTCCCCGGTAAACGGACCTTTATGTGCTTCCAGGATTTCTTTCATGCTGTGACCAATGCCCCAGTTTGTCCGGTACATGTGGCCAGCAATAATGAAGAGCACAGCGATCGCCAGGTGATGGTGTGCGGTATCAGATAACCACAAGCCACCAGTGACTGGGTTTAAGCCACCCTTGAAAGTGAGGAAGTCAGAATAAGCTCCCCAGTTTAGGGTAAAGAATGGCGCGATGCCGCTGAGACCACCCCACTGCACTCCCGGATACAACTCTGTCATCAAGCTGGGGTTGAGGATAAATTCGTGGGGCAGGGGAATATCCTGTGGTGCCACGCCTTTATCCAACAACTCGTTGATTGGCAGAGAAACGTGGATTTGGTGTCCGGCCCAACCAAGGGAACCCAGACCCAACAATCCAGCGAGGTGGTGGTTCATCATAGACTCAACGTTCTGGAACCATTCCAGTTTTGGAGCCCGCTTGTGATAGTGGAACCAGCCAGCAAATAGCATCAAACCAGCCATTACCAGGGCACCAATGGCGGTGCAGTATAGCTGGAATTCATTGGTGATGCCGGATGCACGCCATAGCTGGAAGAGTCCAGAAGTAATCTGAATCCCTTTGAAGCCACCGCCGACATCGGCGTTTAAGATTTCTTGACCAACAATTGGCCAAACAACTTGAGCGCTGGGCTTGATCCCGGTGGGATTACTCAGCCAAGCTTCGTAATTGGAAAACTTAGCGCCGTGGAAATAGGCACCACTTAACCAAACAAAGATGACGGCCAGGTGGCCAAAGTGTGCGCTAAAGATTTTGCGCGATACGTCTTCTAAATTGCTGGTATGGCTGTCAAAATCATGAGCGTCAGCGTGCAGGTTCCAAATCCAGGTTGTGGTTTTGGGGCCGCGAGCTAAGGTGCGGTCAAAGTGACCGGGCTTACCCCACTTCTCAAAAGAAGTTGGCACCGGATCTTTGTCCACGACTACCTTTGCTTTTGCCTCTCGCTCTGGAGGGCTAATTGTCATCTAGACTCTCCTCTCTTTGGACGGGGAATTAAGGATTGCTCTACTTGAGGTATTACTAAACAGCAACACTTGTCTTTTAAAGCGGAGCTTTCTTTAAGTTACTTTACAACAAAGCTGCTGGAAATTAAACGGATCTGAATTTGACTCCTGTTTAATCCACGCTTGGGAAAGATCACCCAATAGCTCCTGTAGCAGAATGCTACTCGCTTTCGCCAGACTATCCTCAACAGAGTTCTACTGTTGTTGCATTATACTTGTTACTTCCGCTTTTTATAAACGGTAATTAACAATACTTTAAATTTCTCAAGTTTTGAGCTTCTCGAAAGTAGAAAATCAAAATTCAGAGCAAAAGTCAAGAGTATAACTAAAAAGTTAACAGAGCTTAACAATCCCCATAAACTTTACATAACTTAAAGTTTTATCTGGGGTGCGATCGCGGAGACTGTGATTCAGCAAAGGCTACAGGACATATATATCAAGAAGTATGAGTGATTTAGATTGGTGGTGCAGACCCGCGCCGATGTTCTCATGGGCAAGGCGTTCGCCTGAAGATGTCTTACTCAGATGAGAAAAAAATCAATGCTTGTTATTTAATAGTCTGATACAAACCAAGTTCAACCAGCGTTAAAGCCTGAGTGACATCGCTTACATAGAAGTAAGTGATTAAAGATACAATTAATTTTTTATGTGGCATATCATCAAAAATTTCAATAGATAGCTTGGGAGTATTGCTAAGTGTTTGGCAAAAATTGGCTAATAACTACTCTAAGAAGAGTCTTGATTGGTTTGTTGTTCCTGGGATTAGTTTTGACTACCGTGGGATGTGGCGATCGCCTAGAAGTCGAACCCGAAAACGAATTGGTTGAAACGGTGGCTCCGACCCTAAGAGCAAAAATTGTGGAAGTGTCTCCCCCTGCCGGGATCCAAAAGCTGCGTCAGGCTTTTGATCAATATCAACCGCAAGTCAGGATTTTGAGTCCTCAGCCAGATGAAATGATCGAAGCTGAAACCGTGAAGGTGCAGCTAGAGATCAGAGGACTGCCGATTTTCCAAAATTCTCAGTTGGGTTTGGGGCCGCATTTGGAATTTATCTTAGATAACCAACCGGCCAGCAAAATTTACGATCTGAATCAACCCTTGGTGTTGGAAGATTTGCTACCTGGAACTCATACGGTTAGAGTGTTTGCAGCGCGTCCTTGGGATGAAAGCTATAAGAATCAAGGGGCTTATGCTCAAACGACTTTCCATATATATACGAAAACTGAAGCGAATAACCCTGACCGGGCAAAGCCTCTGTTAACCTACAATCTCCCGAAGGGAAGTTATGGGGCAGAACCGATTATGCTGGATTTCTATTTGAGCAATGCCCCTTTACATTTGGTTGCCCAAGAAAATCCTGATGATAATATTGTGGACTGGCGAATTCGGGTGACGGTGAATGGCAGCAGTTTTGTGGTAGACCGTTGGGAACCGATTTATCTGAAGGGGTTTGACCCTGGGGTGAATTGGGTCAAGTTAGAATTTTTGGATGAACAAGGCAACTCCGTTAATAATGTGTTTAACAATACGGCGCGATCGCTGACTTACCAACCTCGTGGTAAAGATAGCCTATCCAAATTGATTCGTGGTGAACTGTCATCGGCTGAAATCCGTGGTCTGGTGAATCCTAATTACCCAGTGCCGACACCAGAGACGACAACACCAGATGTTGAGGTAATACCAGAAGAGATCCCCGCAGTCATTCCACAGCCGATCGTGTCTGAGCCCATTTCTGAGCCAGAGATTTCCGATCAAGAACCTGATCAAGAGGCGATCGAGAAAGAAATTGAGGAGCCTACGGTAGAAAGTCCCGCAGTAGAGGTAATTCCCGAAGCGGTGCCGGAAGAAATTCCTCAAGCAGTCACCCCTAAACCTGAGATCGAACCGATTATCGAACCGATTATCGAACCGATTTCTGAACCAGTGTCGGAAGAGGTGACAAAAGAGGAAATTCCCGCAGGTTTACCCGTGACCCCAGAGGAAACCGTTGAGAAGACTGTCCCGGAAGCATCTAAACCCGTGACAGAATTAACTACTCCGACCGCAGAGGAGTCCGCAGAAATACCGGAAACAGTTACACCAGTAGAAAAAGTGGAAAAAGCGGAAACTGTGGAAAAAGCGGAATCAGTGACATTGCCAGAGGAAACGACAAGAGACACGGCAACGACTGAAACGCAAGAATCAGTAACATTAAAAATCCGTGCAATGGTCGAGGAGGCGATCGCTCAAGTTTTGGATTTTGTGAATGGTTTGATTTCTTTTGTCAAAAATATCCATATAGATGTCAATGTTCCCTTGTTAGGGGGAGAATCCCAGGCACCAGCACCACCAGCAGTAGATTAAAGAAACAGAAACACAGAAACCGGGTTTTTTTGCGATTTTCCCCAACTGGGTAAAACCGAGAAAAAACCCGGTTTCAGGAAAAAGCTAAAAATTTTAATTGCATAAAGGGAGGCAAAAGCGATTCTCATTCAGTTTACAGATTTTAATGCTGCTAATACCGTGATCAGTTCATGCCAATCGGAGTGTGATGAACTAATTAGTGTTCTGGAATCTATGCCACTACATCTTAAACCTTCGGCTCAAGCAGGAATTCAGGGGAATCCAATTTTTGATCCCATTGGCACCAACGAATATATTAAAACTGAGTTGCTTAAGCGAGGATGGGAAAAGAATATCCCAATTCCTAAACAATACAATTTTTTAGGAACAGATGTTGACTTTGGCAAACTCGGTTTGATTGGAGAAAGCCAATTTTCCAACTATCCATTCTTGCTTAACAACACTATCAGAGCAGAATTATTCTTTAAAGCAAAAATTAAATTTGGTGGTCAGAATACTAAACTTGTATTCATAATTACCAAAGCGCAAATGTTTCCAGCTTCTAACAGTACCCTGTACTATGAACAAGCAATCAAACAATTGAAAGCATTAGCTGAATACGGTGTTTTTGATGTTCCCATAAGAGTCCTCGGTTTATTTGAACAAGTAGATAAAACAGTTCCAGTTAAATGGACTTTATATGGGCGTGAACGATCCAGAATTGTTACACATCAGGAAGATATTCAGTGCCAGATTAGTTCCAAAAATAAGGTCAGCAATCGTTGTGTAATTCGATTGATGTAAAAGCTAATAATTTACTTCCATAAATCTAGTTCTATTTGTTCTGCTGTTCCGAGATTTTTTATAGGTTCATCTTTTATTTTTCCATTGCCATTTAGCTTTGAGTCAATTGGACGTTGCTCGTTCCGTAAATCAGCCGCAAATACTGATTCTTCATACATGAGGCGTTGTTCCATTTCTTGTAAGTGATATTCTTCGGGATAAATTTTGGCTTGACTCCGTGTAGATGCAGTTTTACCCACTTGTAAATCAAATCGGAATTTTTCAATGTTTTCTCCGGTTTTTTCTACATAATCTCTCAGGGTCTTTAAGTTGGGAAAATATCCATTAATATCTGGTTTTCCCTGAAGCCTACGCAAGGCAACTTGATGATATTTCGGATCGAGTTCTGCTCCCAGAAAGTCTCGCTGATAATCTCTGGCAACTACGGCAACGGTGCCCGATCCCATGTATGGATCTAAGACTAAATCACCGGGTTGTGTGGTGGATAAAATAATTCGAGCGATTAAATCTTCGGGAAATTGACAGGGATGAATGGTTTGTTCTTCATGGTTATGTTTGACATTTCTAAACATCCAGATATCTCCGGGGTTTTTGCCGTCTGGGTTACAGGATAGTTCTCCTTTGCGATCGCCCCGATAATGTTTCTTATTTTGGTACTTCTGCGGCACCCGAATGGCATCCAAGTTAAAGATATAGTCATCGGACTTGGTAAACCAAAGAATCGTTTCATGGCGGCAGGAAAATTTTTTCCTGGCATGGAGTCCATGTTGTCTTGCCCAGATAATGCGATTTATTGGAATTAAGCCACAAGACTCTAAAATGGGAAAAAAGCGAATATCTAGAGGAATTAGCATTCCTCGATCTGCAAAAGCGCCCACTTGCCAGAAAAGTGACCCAGTTTTTTTAAGAATTCTGGTACATTCTTCTAGGATGATCTTTTGTTCGGCTAGGTAAATATCTAAAGCTTGCTTTGCTTCGTATTCTTTCCCCAAGTTGTAGGGAGGTGACGACACAATTAAATCAACGGATTCATCGGGCAACTGACAAAGTAATTCTTGGCAATTTCCTAATAAAATTTGATTGATCACTTGATTTAGCCCTAAATTTGCTGTGAATTTAGTTAACATTGTTTGATTAACCTGAAAAAATCAATAAATAATTTATTGATTTAATTGATTTATTTAATAATATCATATTGTATATAATTTTGAAAATTTTAAAAAGTCGCTAAAAAATATACATAAATCTTATTTTTTTGGATTTTTTCTGACTCTATGAGGCAAAACCTAATTCCAGAAACCCGGTTTCTAACCGCTTCAGGTTTCTGGAATTAGGGTTTTTTTGGGGCAACTTTCGGCTTTCCAAGAAACGGGGTGAGAAACCGGGTTTCTTGGAAAGCCGAAGTCAATTAACCCCAACACCTGAAGCGGTGAGAAACCGGGTTTCTATGTAGGGGCAGGTGGGGAGGCAGATATTTCTTAGAGAAACCCGGTTTCTTGTCCCTGGGGTGGGTTATCATAGTAAGTCTAACCCTGAAAAGCGGACTTGATATCAGTCCAAAAATAAGTTCTGTTACATAGTCTAAAGTAACATAGAAACCCGGTTTCTTGTCCCTTGGCTCTGAAACCGGGTTTCTTAAGTTAACCTTTGCTACCAACCAACAACTCTTATAGAAACTCGGTTTCTTGGAAAGCCGAAGTTGAGGAGGTTAGAAACCTGGAGAGGTTAGAAACCGGGTTTCTATGTAAGGGCCGTTGGGTTGGCAGAGGTTGACTCAAGAAACCCGGTTTCTTGTCCCTGGGGTGAGAAACCGGGTTTCTTAAGTTAATGCTACCAACCAAGAAACCGGGTTTCTTGAAGAAACCCGGTTTCTGAAGTTGGTGGCAAAAATAATCAGAAGAAACCCGGTTTCTAACCTCTCCGTTTCTGTTTTGAATGCTATAATCCAAGGAAATATCGCATCTCACCATCTCGCCATGTCCCACACTCAGGATAACTCCCCCTTCAGTGGCGATTCCCAACTCGATCGCTTAATCCAATCTTTGGGAATAGACCTAAATTCTCACAGCCACTCCCATACTGATGCTACCGCTGATTCACACAACCACTCACACAACTTTTTACCACAGCCAGATTCGGTCAGTCATGGATTACAGGCAGAACCGCATCAAAATTTCACCAATTCCGAAACTCACTATCACCCTCACTTCCAGAATCATCCTAACTCCTTAGATTTAGGATCTCATCACTCAGGATTTGATCAATATATCGGTCAAAATCATCTCAGCGAATTAGCCCATCATCATCTCACCGAGGGGTTAAATCATACCCCTGAACCTTTCTATCATTCCCCTGAAACAGCCCTAGACCACCCCTTAACTCAGGCAGACCAGCCAACAGATTTAACCGATTTAATTCATACCCAAAATTATCATCAAGAGTATCATCATCAAGAGCATCATCAGCAATATAATCAAGAACACCTAGCATCCCATCATCATGGGGAAACCGCCACCAATTCCCCCTGGGAACATCAACAACAAACCCTGAATTACACCAGTTCTGGGGCGATTACCGAGCAGGATGATAATGCAGTTTATTTTGATGGCAATAATGTTTGGTGGCATGGGACAGGATGGGGAAAAGCGGGCACTGTAGATGGACATAAATATTATCGGGGTGACAAATATATCGGACGTTTAGGAGCAGATTTAAACGTTTACAATTCCGATGGGAATAAAATCGGTTATGTCACTCCTAGCGGATGCGCCTATTCTACGAATGGCAAGCTATTTGCTACTGGATCCACTGTGCGTTGGGCAGCGGCTACTTTGGTGTTTAACACTTGCACCCAGTAAAACCCCTGGGACAAGAAACCGGGTTTCTTGGGTTAACCTTTGCCACCCCACCGGCCCCTACATAGAAACCCGGTTTCTAACCTCTCCAGGTTTCTAATCGCTTCAGGTGTTGGGGCCACTTGACTTCGGCAAACAAGAAACCGGGTTTCTATGACATTTGTTCGTTGGTAGCAAAGGTTAACGCAAGAAACCCGGTTTCTGGGCCGCCCCAGGGACAAGAAACCGGGTTTCTTTAGTCAACCTCTGCCACCCCACCGGCCCCTCCATAGAAACCCGGTTTCTAACCTCTCCCGGTTTCTGGGGCAATCTGCGTTAACTTAATACTTATGGCAAAATTTGACTAAACAAACCCGGTTTCTACCATCTCCAAACAAGAAACCGGGTTTCTATGAGAGTTGTTAGTTAGGTGGCAAAGGTTATCTGAAGAAACCCGGTTTCATAGGCAACCAACCAATCAGGAGGAGTAAAAATGAGTCTTTGGGATGCAGCGAGCGAAATGGTCACAACTACCGCCTTAGTCTTTCCCCCCCACAAATTGCGGGGGCGATCGTCCAACGGCTAAATGAAATAGACCGCATTAATTCTCAATTTGCCCTGCAAGATAATCAGCAGGAATTTCAAGCCAGAATGCAAGGCAATCAGCAGGAATTTCAGGCCAGAATGCAAGGCAATCAGCAGGAATTTCAAGCCAATGTAGAAAAGTTGAGAACTGCTGCTCAATTTGCCCTGCAAGCCAAGGGGCAAGCCTTTCAAGCGGAATTGGAAGCGGTAAAAATTGATACTCAATTTGGCCTGCAAGACCGGGGACACGAATTTCAAGCGGCTTTGGAGGGAGTGCGGCAAAGATTTAACCGGGAGATGGAAGAATATCGGCAGTTTTGCGAAAATGCCCGATTGCAAAAACGGCAAGATTTTGAGCAAGAACAGCTAACCCGACGGTTGCAACATGAGCAAAGTTTGGAAGCATACCGCCGGGAAACGCAACTGATTTTATCCCGTGCCCAGTTGCTCATGGCCTTAGAATTGGCTGATGATAAGGAAGTGCGCGAAAGTTTCCCCCTAAAAACTCCCGCACGGGTTATCTTGAATGCGTACAAAAACTATCAGAATAATCTCGCTCCCATTCCTCTGTTAGTGGTGATTTCACCGCCAGCGTTGGAGTTTGAAAAATTCCCTAATGCGGCGCAGGGGTTTAGTCGCATTGAAGCCCGGTTGACCGATGAAGTGCAGGAATTTTGCAAACATTACCCCCTGACCAGTGAAGTAAGACCCGTGAGATATCAAGGGGCGGACTGGGAAACTAAATCTGCTCATGGGAAAAGTGCGGTGGATGTGCTGCATCACGTTTTGAAATCGGTTCCCACGGTGGTTTTGGAGTCCAAGGTTGATGGGGATTTCCTGCGGATTTATTTAGCCGGTTGGGATGTGCTGGAAAAAACGCCGCACTATGAAAAGGTGTTGACGGTTCCCTGGAAAGAGGTTTTATATCCCATCGCCCGCAAATATGCCCAGAAGTGGCGAGAATACCGGATGACGCTTTTAGACAAAAACAAAACCCTGGAAGAAATTCAGCGGCGGGGTGGGGATGATGAACTGAATTTGTTAATTTTGGAGGAAGAGGAAGAAGATAAGGAATTTGGGTTTGGCGGCAAAGAGGACTACAAGTACAATGTCAAGGAAGAGAAGTACATTCAAGAACTATCGCAGTTTTTGGGGATTTGCCACTGCATTTTAGTGGGGCTGATGGCGGACCGCTACCATTTCACTCATGGGGATACGCCGCCGAAGTTGCCAGAACTGCTGCCGGGACTGCTGGAAAAGGTGCCCAGTCAGAGTTTAAAGGAAATGCTGGTGGCTGAGATTGTTGCCAGTTATCAAAGTCTCTATCAGTTGACTGGGGTGGAACGCCCGAATGCGATTCCTTATTTATTTTTGGATTTGGCGCTGAGTTTGAGTGGTTTGCCCGATAAGTCTTGGGCGAAAAACCAGGTTGAATATTCCCTGCTATGTTGGTTGAGTTTGCGAAACCTCAGCAATGGTGTTGTTGCGGAAAAATCTGGGTTGCGGGAGTTGTTGACTGTATTCACTTCAGCCTTAATGGAGGCAGACGCGGAATATTTGCAAAAGCTAATCGCCTGTTTGAGTCGGTTTGAAGGGGATTATCAGCAAATGATGCAAGAGGCAATGCAGCAACACGCGATCGAACTCAAACGCCAACAGGAGGCAGAACTCAAACGCCAACAGAAAGGAGAACTCAAGCCCCAACAGAAGGGAGGACTGAAACGCCAACAGAAGGGGGAACACCAAAACCAGCTACAAAATGCCTCAGTTGTTCGCATTTTCACTCGAGGTCATGTTTTCACTCGAGGTCATGTTACTTGCCTCGCCATCAGTCCCGATGGGGATACTGTTGTGAGTGATAATCCTTACGGAAATATTGAGGTTTGGCGGTTGAGTAATGGTAAAAGAAATTCTACCCTCAATGATAATTCTCCAAATGCTACTTGCCTCGCTATTAGTCCCGATGGGCAGACTCTTGTCAGTAATGACAATAAGAAGGAAAATATTAGGGCGTGTCATCAATT
>NZ_LIUQ01000029.1:0-66775 GCF_001276715.1 Planktothricoides sp. SR001
TTCCTCAGTGGCTTTTGGTTCCCCTGAAGCAACCGGCTCCCCGGTGACATCATCCCCCAACTCATCTGAGGCTGGTTCTTCCTCTGATGGGTCTGGAGTCGGGCTGGGTGTCGGTTCCGCTAAAGCAACCGGCTCCCCGGTGACATTATCGGTCAACTCATCGGCGGCTGGTTCTTGTAGTGGTTCGTCTGGGGATGGTGTGGGTTCCTCGGTGGCTGTTGGTTCTGATGGGGAAACCGGATTTTCCGTTAACTCATCAGAGGAAATTTCTTGATTATTATCATCAGAATCTTTGCCCGTGGATGAATTAGTTGTAGACATAATTAAGTTGCTCCAAAAATTTTCTTCAGATTTTCTTCATTGGCGGTGTTCAGTAAACAGGATGAATCAGAAGAATCACAAGTGCGATCTCCGATTTGGCGATCGCTATCTCGATCGCTATCTCATCGTGGCATGATGTTCGACTGCCGCGATCATCCGAATCTTTGACAATATATAGATTTTTTTTCAGCAATTCGGCTGTAGCTTAGACAAGTTTTGCCTCACCTTGAACCGATCAAATCAAGCCTCTCTGAACACTTGGTTTAACCAGCTTAACATTTTATCAGAAAAGTGACGACTTAAGAACTGGGGTTACAGGTGACTTAATTCTATAAGCTGAACAAATAGGTTCGCAACGAAGAACATCGCAAAAAGCTAAAAAGAAAAAATTTTGAGGCAGTCATCAAAGAAACCGGGTTTTTACCTTTTTTCCTGAGAAAATTAGCTTTCACATCCATAAAAAACCCGGTTTTTGACCCCTGGCAACTAGGCGGAAACAATATAGTTAGAATTCACCGCCGTGAGAATGCCAGAATTAACCAAAGCTTGACACACCATTGCCGCAACTTCAGCGCGAGTAGCATCGCGATTAGGATTTAATTCCGTTTTGTTAGGATAATTTACCACTAAACTTTTAACGGTTGCTGTGGCCACAATTCCTTGAGCATAATTTGGGATGCTATTTTTATCGGTGTATTTGTTCAAGGCCGAAGCATCACCCCCAGATAAACCCAATCCATTTACCAAAGAAAGCAAAACTTGAACTCGTTGGATATTTTGATTGGGGCGGAAACTATAGTCAGGAAAACCCGAAAGAAATCCCGCTTTGTAGGCTTTTTGAATCGCTGCATAACCCCAGAAATCCGGTGGCACATCCGGGAAGTTAACTCCGGCTCGTTTTTCCGGCGGGTTGATTGCTTTGGCAATTAAGGCAGCATAGTTGACCCGCGTCATCAGACCATCGGGGTTGAAGGTGCCATCGGGTAAGCCGTTGATTAAACCTTTGTTGTACAAACCCATAATAAACGGTTCCGCCCAGTGACCCCTGACATCACTGAACAAGCTGGGCAATATGCTGGTGGTTTTGACAATATAACTGGAGTTAATGGCGCTGGCTTGTCCTTGGGAAACTAAGGCTTGGTAAACAATTGCCGCCACTTCAGCCCGGGTAATCTCCCGCATGGGGTTGAGTTGAGTTAAGTTGGGATAGTTGACCACAATTTGTTTTTCTGTGGCAGTGGCAATTTCATCGGTGGCATAGCTGGGAATTTGGGCGCGATCGCGATAATATCCCAGATTATTCAAGTTACCGCCCACTAAACCCAAACCATTAATTAATGCCACCAATGCTTGCACGCGGGTTAACTTATCATTGGGTCGGAAAGTGCCATCGGGGAAACCGGACAAAAAGCCCATACGATTGGCTTTCGCGATCGCATCTTTCGCCCAAAAAGTCGCCGCCACATCCCGGAAATTCGTTGCTTCCCGGATCAAACTACGATTAAAAGCCTTAGCCAAAATAGCCGCATACTGAGCACGAGTTAAACCCTCATCGGGCTTAAACGTCCCATCGGGAAAACCCGTAATCATAGATTTTTGCACCATCCCCTGAATAAACGCCCCTGCCCAGTGATTCGCAATATCCGTTAACCCGCTTGGAGTGGGAGTGGGAGTGGGAGTGGGAGTGGGAGTGGGAGTGGGAGTGGGTGTGGGTGTGGGTGCGGGTGTGGGTGTGGGTGTGGGTGCGGGAGTGGGAGTGGGAGTGGGAGTGGGTGTGGGTGTGGGTGCGGGTTCTGGCAATGGCACCGCAGCAGTCTGAAATTCCACTTGACCTTTGACCCGTGTTGGCTGCAAATTATTGCCGACAGAAATAATAATTTCCGAACTGATACTTTCCAGATCGTAGCTGCCATTATTACTAAAAATATTGTTTCCCGGATCGCTGCTAGTCCCCAGATCCGGTTTTGCCTTAGCGATCGCAATCATCCCCACATCAGTATTTTTTTCAATCGTATTTTGCCGCAACACCGGACGAGATTCACCTTGAAGAATCACCCCCGTGCGATTTTCTGCCATCCGGTTGCCGACGATTAGCGGGGCAGATTGATCGGACAGATTAATCCCATACCCGGTTTTTTCCAAGACATTCTCGCGGATTTCTCCTTTGGCATTACCAATCAAAGAAATCCCATTGCCGGTGTTATTTCTAAATACGCTTTTTTCCACAATTGGCTTGGCGCTGCCAGCGACAAACACCCCTTCCCGGTTAGAGTCAATCAAGCTACAGTTGCTAATTTTCGGTGCGCCATTTTCAATCCAAACTGCTGTCCCGCGAGTTGATTTATTCGTCACGGTAACTCCTCGCAAATGCGCCCCATTGACCAACAAAATCGTTACACTTTGACTGGCCATCACCGGACTAATATATTGTCCCCCACCAGCGATCGCAATTCCACTCCCTTTCGTGGATTCATTGCCCAATAATGTCACCTGATCGGGAATGGTCAGGGGAAACTTTTCGCCGCTTGTCTCCGTATAGCTGCCGGAGGCCAGTTGCACGATATCACCGGCTGACGCTTTTTTCACCGCCTGGGTGATCGTTTTGAAAGGTGCTACTTGGCTACCATTATTAGCATCGTTGCCTGTGGATGAATTAACGTAGAGTGTGGGCATAATTAATAGGCTCCAAAAATTTTCTTCATCGGAGGTGAATAAACACACAGTTATCATTGATGAATAGAACGTATGTTTACTCTTTTCCGAAAACAACATCATCGGGGCATGGTGTTTGACTGCCGCAAAATTTCTGATGTTGCCATAGATATCGGTCTTTGCTTCAGCAATTCCGCTGTGGCTCAGACTTTTGCTTGGCCTGGGCGATGGCGCCTCCATTCTATCTGAGTCCCTTGCTTTACCAGCTTGACATTTTTTTTCCCAACTGGCGAGGGGGGTTGGGGGCTTATTTCACCGCGATGGCTGACCGTAATTTCGCGTATCGCGTAAATTATCCTAATTTCGCGTAAATTATCCTAATTTCGCGTAAATTATCCGAATTTAGCGTAAATTATCCGAATTTTGAGTAAATTATCCGAATTTTGAGTAAATTATCCGAATTTTGAGTAAATTATCCTAATTTCGCGTAAATTATCCGAATTTAGCGTAAATTATCCGAATTTTGAGTAAATTATCCGAATTTTGAGTAAATTATCCGAATTTTGAGTAAATTATCCGAATTTCGCGTAAATTATCCGAATTTTGAATAAATTATCTTAATTTCGCGTAAATTATCCGAATTTTGAGTAAATTATCTTAATTTCGCGTAAATTATCTTAATTTCGCGTAAATTATCTTAATTTCAGATAATTTGGAGGAGTTTGCGGTAATTTCTGGCCATCCCTGGGAAATTATATTGACCAATATCTGTCAATCTGGACGAAAATCATCTATCTCTACTTATCATCCAAACCTGCATCCAAACCTGCATCGAAACCTGTATTTAAAACAATGCCCCGATTATTTAAAGACAAGGAAATCACAAAATTTTTTAGCCTTATGAACCAATTGCCCATATTACCGATTCTGTTGGGAATTTTTTCCGGGCTACTCTGGGAAACAACACCAGCTAAGGCACAAACTATCGCGACATTGCCGGGAGAAATGATTGCCCGAAATGCCTCAACACCAGCTTACCCCAGTTTTAACAGTCAGCGATTAAATGAACAATTACTGTTCTACCAGCAAATGTTAGCCACATCTGGGCCGCCGGATATCCTGATTGTGGGCAGTTCCAGAGCACTTCAAGGAGTCGATCCGATCGCCTTGCAGCAAGGGTTAGCCCATCAAGGCTATCCGGGCTTAAAAATTTATAACTTTAGTGTCAATGGTGCCACAGCCCAAGTCATCGATCTGGTGGTGCGGAAAATTTTGCCTCAGAATCAGTTGCCCCGTTTGATTATCTTTGCTGATGGAGTCAGGGCATTTAATAGTGGTCGGGTCGATCGCACTTATGAGGCGATCGCTGCTTCCCAGGGCTATAAAATGTTGCTCAGTGGCATCAACCCTTTAGCCAATTCTGTCCCACCGCAACCCTTCTTTGCCAACGGGGGGGGACAACCCACAGACCGATCGAGAGAGTATGTCAATCTTGCTATGAATCGCCAGGATTCTGGCAATGTTTTGAGTACAGGATACCAAGCCGTAAACCACTGGTTTAACGCCGTCAGTACCGTTGTCACCGAGAACTATCACCGACAAAGAGAACGGGCTATTTGGTTTCCGGGGTTTGAACCCCCACCAATGCCCACCTTAGAAACCGCGATCGCCCAACAGTCCCCCAATCAAATGCAACCCACCGGCTTTTTCCCCATCACCAACCGCTACGATCCCACCACTTATTATCAGAATTTTCCTAGAGTTCCCGGTCGCTACGACGGTGACTATAGCAACTTCACCCTAGAAGGAGTACAAAAAGCCGCATTATCATCCCTGATTACCTACACCAAAGCCCAAGGCATTCCCTTTGTCTTCGTCAACCTGCCTTTAAACCAAGACTATTTAGCCGATCCGATCCGGCAATCCTCCGAACAGCAATTTCGGCAGATGATGGTTGCCCTTTCTCAACAGAGAGGATTTATTTTCCGCGACCTCGGTAATCAATGGCCCGCAGAACATGGGAATTTTGCTGACCCCAGTCATCTCAACCGCTACGGTGCTTTTGCCGTATCCTTGCAGTTAGCACAAGACCCAACAATTCCCTGGGCAAAAGCATTCCCATAATCGACCGACTGTGGTGCGATCCCCAGAAATTCCCCCGCACAGGAACACCCCAACCACCGTATTGAGAAATAAGATAGACTAATTAACTGAAATCTTTAGTCATTCATCTCATACAGGTGATCAACATGAACAAAATCCTCGGTTGCTGCCTCAAGCCAATTCGTAAGGCGATCGGACTTGGCTTTATCATCCTTGGCACCATTCCCGCATTACTCCTCCCAGGAATTGGCCTATTTTTGGGTCTGCCTTTCCTGATTATCGGTGGCGTTCTCGTGGGATGCTGCTAATCAGGTTGAATCGGTTCTCTGGGTTGGCAGCCAGTTGGCAGCCAAAAAACTCCGGGCAGCGCCGATCTAGTTTCGGTGAAATGGGATGAAGTGGCAGGGCGAGAAAGCTTTTCGCCCCTACAAACTCCCCTAAAATGCAACAAGCCTAGCCAAAGGTGGCTAGGCTTAATCAAATTCAAGAGACAAATTGCTTTCGGGTTTAAGGAACAAATAAAACGACGTTCCTATAGTAAAAGGTTTACAACTAGAGTTTACAAGATTTATCGCAGAGTCCTTTAGGTGGGCTGTTAATAACCTCCTGTATGAACCACAGACTTGCCTTTAATTTATGACGAAATGCCACGCCTATCTAGACAATCCGCTCTCAGATGGCTGACTACCGTTGATACCCTGTAGCAGCCAGGTGAAACCTGTTTTCTCTGAACTCTTGGTATCTATTATTAGATTAGCATACCTTTTTTCAAATGGCTAAAAACGTTACAAAACTTTACTAAATCAAAATTTCAGCAACCCCCAACCCCCAACCACCAACCCCCAACCCCCAACCCCCAACCCCCAACCCCCAACCACCAACCCCCAACCCCCCTTCGACCGCCATCGGGCTTGGGGGGCACCAACCACCAACTATTTTCGTTAGATGGACCTCCAGATTGACCTCAAGATAAAATCACTTGTTGGCGAATTTTATTTCCTTGTTTATTGATTTTCCGAGAATAAATGAATTTGGCAAAAAGGAACCAGCCGGACAGAGAAAATATTGCCGGAATGCCCACGCTTAATGCGTCGGATATTTTTTTATTTTTCAAGGACACAAACATCCAATGTAAGGCCATGTATCGTTTGATGCTCTCAAATGGATCTAATTTATTCTGATATAATGGACTAACGAGATTATAGATTTTTTCTTTAATCATAATATTGGTTTTTAAGCGGTCTTTAATGGCCAACTTGACATTTAATCCACCAGACCATAAGGTGCGATAAGCCAGATATTCATTAATAAAAACCGCATCCCCATATTGAGCAATTTTTAACCAAGAATCTATGTCATCATAGTTTAAATTAAACGCACTATCCCAGCCCCCGGATTTGAGAAAAGCTTCTCTTTGAAAAGCTACCTGTACCGGGGTGCCAAAGGGCACTTGATCCATTAGCATTCCATAGTGAATATCTTCTTGGGGGACATAGAAAGCTTTGCCGGGACCATTGGGTTGAGTCCTAAAGAGTTCTTGTTCATTTTCATTGACTTGAATCGCTTGACAAGAACAAATCACCGCTTGAGGACGTAGGGCGATCGCTTTGGTGAATTTTTCAATGCAATTCGGGGCAAGATAGTCATCATCATCTAACATTTTGATCCAATCTCCCGTTGCGGCTTTTACCCCAGCATTGACGGTTTCTGCATGACCCATATTCACGGGATTTCTATGATAAATAATGCGATCGCCCAGACTTGTCAGATACGCTTGAGTTTCATCGGTGGAACAATCATCAGCCACGACTAATTCACAAGGGACTGTTTGGGATAAAACTGATTCAACCGCCCGTCTTAATAAGGGTAAACGGTTATAGGTGGTGATGACGACAGTAAATTTAAGCATAAGGGAGTTTTCGATCAAATTTGGTATAAACGCCAACCGCTTAATCACTGATTGGGATTAAACCGGCAGCTATCTGTTATCTGTAAAATATTTTAACTTAATTCGGGTAAATCAGGTAAAACTATGATTCCTCTTAGCGATCGCTTTCCATCACGGCAACCCCTAGTCATCTGGGGTATCATTGGCATAAATTTAGCCCTATTTATGGGGGAACTTAACCTAGAGTTAAAGGGAACTTTGGGGGAATTTCTGACCACTTGGGGCATTGTCCCCTCGCGAATTCATGCGATCGCTACTGATGCCATGAGTAGCAATAACCCCGCCAATTGGGTAGCTTTAATTATTCTCCCGTTGGGGTCAATTTTCTTGAGTTTATTCCTCCATAGTAGTTTTAGTCAAATCCTGGGAAATATGCTATTTTTATGGGTATTTGGCAAAAGCTTAGAAGAAATTCTCGGTCATGGCCGCTTTCTGATATTTTATATTATATCTGGATTATTGACTGGGGTGGGACAGGCGCTAATTGACCCTACTTTAACAAATCCTTTAGTGGGGAGTAATGGCGCGATCGCGGCTATTTTAGGAGCCTATTTGCTCAGTTTTCCCAAAGCAAAAATAGAAAGTATCCTGCCCTTGGTGATTATTTTTATTCCCATAGAAATTCCGGCATTTTTTTATTTAAGCTGGTGGTTTGTCCAACAAATATTTTATGGCGTTGGTCGGCTAGAAATTGCTGTCACCATCAACCAATTTAGCTTGGCTTATTGGACTCATGGCTTAGGTTTACTCATTGGCGCCACTTTAATTCCCTTAATGGTCAAACGGAAACCCGCTACCGCAATTTATTAATTTATTAATTTATTAAAACCAGAAAAAACCATCCTTAAGTTGGAATTTTCTGGTGGCTAATCTGGTGGCTAATTTCTGGGCAATTAAAATAAAAGCAATTAAAATAAAGCCAGGGTTAACTTTTGGCGATATTCTAAAGTCAGAGGATTCTCGTTGCCTAAAATATCAAAAATTAACAAGATGGCTTTTCGCGCTCCATCATCTTTATATTTTCGGTCGCTTTCTACCACTGCTAAAAATAAGTCTAATGCCGCTTTATAGTGGCCTTCGATGGTAAAGCTTGCCCCTTGAGCAAAAGACCGATCTAAGTCGGTTTCCCCCGCATCACTGGCAGCAATTTGAAATTGAATTAAGGCCGCGATCGCTTTTCCTACGGGGACAAATTCTGGATTATTCTGGGGAAGATTGGCCAGTAATTCTTGGGCTGCTTCTATTTGATTGATGGAAAT
Organism: Planktothricoides sp. SR001; assembly: GCF_001276715.1. Lineage (GTDB taxonomy): Bacteria > Cyanobacteriota > Cyanobacteriia > Cyanobacteriales > Laspinemataceae > Planktothricoides > Planktothricoides raciborskii. Next base: position 8,284 of record NZ_LIUQ01000029.1, read on the forward strand.
AAAATATTTAGCCGCATCTAAAGTTATTTTGGGATTATTGGGATATTTTTCTAGTAACTTTTGCCACATTTCTGGGGATGCTTCCCCGTCTTTGGTCAAAGTTCCAGAGGCGATCGCGGATAACTCATCATCCACCAGACGTTTAATATTACATTTGGCTAAAAGTTGTGTAAGTTGGGGTTCTGTTAGCACCCCGACAAAGCCATTAATTAGCTGACCTTGATAGATAATTTTAACATCGGGAACTCCCTCAATTTTTAAGGCTTGAGATAAATAAGGATTTTGGTCAATATCCACCTTAGCCACCACACAATCATATTCTTGCGCCACCTTTTCCAGCATCGGCTTTAACATTTGGCAAGGGCCGCACCAAGTGGCAAAAAAATCCACAATTACCGGAGTTTCATAGGATTTTTCTAATACTTCTTGCTCAAAGTCATGGTCATACACATCAATGGAATATCCCATTATTTTGCCTCTTAATTGATTCTAGACTGATTCTAGACTGATTTTATGGTCTTTTTCCCTGAGACGGGAATCACCACTGTTTCAGATACTATATGAGATGATACTACCTGAATATGATGGCGATCGCGATCGTCAAAATTCCATCATCTATGGGGTAGGTTACGGCGGAAACTAAATTTATTGCCCTCTTATGGATTCCCGCATTCGCGGGAATGACAGATGACCCCCGCATTCGGGGGAATGACCTTTGACGAATCCTAGGGGCGAATCGCGAATCGCCCCTAGGATAGAACCGGATGTAATATTAATGCCCTAATGTAATAATTGCTTTCCAGGCAAACTGGGGCAACACCAACATTCGGCGCCAACGCCAAGGTTCTTGATACAAACGATAAGCCCATTCCAAGTGTAACTTATGAGTCCACAAAGGTGCCCTAGCTTTCGTCCCCGCCCAAATATCAAAACTACCACCAACCCCGATCCAAATTGATTCGGGACAGAGGTGACGGTGTTCGGCAATCCAAAATTCTTGCCTGGGTACTCCCAACCCGACTAAAATCAATCGAGGTTGCAATTTTTGCAAATTAGCTAACAAATTTGCCTCGATTTCTGGAGTTAAATAACCATGTTCAGTCCCCGCTATTTTTAAATCTGGTAATTTTTGTTGCCAAGACTCTGCGGCTTTGGCTGAAATACCCGGTTTTGCCCCAAAGAAAAACACCGAACAACTATCTGATTGCTTGGCAGCAATTTCTATCATTGACTCTGCCAGTTCAATGCCGGGACAACGTTTCACTTTTAAGCCTCGCAGCCATAGATAAAATACAATACCGGCGCCGTCAGGAACCACTAATTCCGCTTGGCGAATAATATCCCCAAAAGCTGGATTTTCCTGGGCTTGCATCGAGATTTCTGGGTTCAGTGTCACCACATGAGTTCCCTTTTTTTGTTCACTTCGTTCCGTCAACCAGCCTACATAGTCGTCTAATAAGTGAACGGGTAAGCCGAATACAGAAGATTTTGTGGTTATTGCTGCTTGTGACATTTCTCAGAAGGTCTTGGTTTGGGTTGCCGATCTATTTTATAATAATACGGTAAAGCAGATTGACTTTTTTAGATTATTTTTTATATGTTTTCAACAGGGAAAAGTTCAGCCGCTTTTTTAATATCCTGATTTCCTAACTTGGGTTTTCCCACTTTTTTATAAGCCGAACCTCGAAAGTAGTAAGCTTCTCCTTTGTTAGCATCTTGTTTAATGATTTGGGTAAAATCCTCAATAGCTTGAGGATAATTTTTGTTTTGATAGTGAATCAGACCTCGCCAAAAAAATGTTTCAATTCAGGATTTTGGTAAATTGCTTCGTGATAATCTGTTAGGGCATTTTGGTAATTTTTTAACTGATAGTAAGCTTTCCCTCTGCCTAGATAAGCTTCAGCATAGACAGCATTAATCCGAATCGCTTGATTGTAATTCTGGATAGCGCTTTGGTAATCCTCACAGTTATAGGATTCGATACCTTTTTGATAATAATCTTGGGAACGTTTCACCGCACGAGCAATTAAAGGATTTTCTTGTTCTAAACCTTCTATAGACAATTTACCCTCGTTATATTGTTTATAATGTCTCGATCGTGTTTTAATTATCCATACACCTTTGGTGAGGTCTAACTTGTTAAGGGTTGTCTTAGCTCGTTCTAACTGATGTGCCGGAATAGCCTCAGTCCCAACTAACTGTAAAGAAGGTAACAAAATTTCAAACCAATCATCTTCTACCTCAAAAGGATCCAGTATTTGATCCTGTTCTAAATCACTTTTATATTGATTCAGTTTATCCGAAGCATATCGATAGTTCGACCATTCATAGGCTTGATTAGGATGCTTTGTTTTGCTTAAATAATGATCCACTACTCCTGAGAAAGGTTGAATGCAAGCATAAGCGCAAAAACCGTTAAATCCATCAGCTAATTGGTTTATACACTTTGTCCAATAAGTGTGATTTTTAAAGCTAATTTTTTTGAGATGAATATTTCCGGCTAACCAAGCATTTCCTGGCTGTCGCACTTTGGCATCAAAATCATCGGGTTCTGGCGGTCTTTGAAATCGCATCATAGTGACTATTTTTTTCCGATCACAATCTATTGAGTCAATGGACTATTTTTTTATTTTAACAGTCCATCGATCCCAAAACTCATCAATATCTGTCAACACTCTAAGCAATTCTTGGTGAATTTGCTCTTTAGTTTGCAAATTTTCTGGGAAAGTATCTAAACTTTCACCGCGCATCAAAGCGTTAGCAGCTTTAATCGCTATTTCTGCTTCACGAGAACGGGCTTGTTCTAGCCCGAAAATGGGTGAAGTTAACCAACCGACCGCATCTCCATGTTTTGCCCAAGGTAGTTCTCTGAGGGTGACATTGCTATTCTTTAATTCAAATAAGAAAAGTTGGTCTTGGTTCTCATCAAAATCAGGTTCTATTGAAGCGAGCACTAAAGGGGAATGAGTTGTGGCAATGATTTGAGTTTTCATGGTTGCTTGGAGGGCTTTGGGCACTGCCAAAAGCGCAGGCAAAATAGACCGCTGCCACTGGGGATGTAAATGGGCTTCTACTTCATCAATTAGCAAGACTAAGCGATCGCATGGATCTTGATTTTTGAAGTCCGATGCTTGCTGGTGTTCATACCATGTCCAAACTAATAAATAGGCGATCGCTAAAATGCGTTTAATTCCGGCTGAAGCATGGATGACAGGAACAGTTCCGTAGGGAAGTTCCAAAGTAGGAATATCTCTAACATCCTGGGTTGAAACCCTTGTCGGTTTTCCCGGTTTCATCCATTCATCTCGATGAGGTGCCAGCTTTTCTATGACCTGACATAAAACTCTAAACGGTGAGGTTTCATTTTGCTCCGGTTGGTTTTGCCAGCTAACCCAATCTCGCAGCAAACCATTACAGAGAACTTTACCATTTTCTTCTAGCCCATTCCAGAGTTGATCCGCAGTAAATTGATAAGCATCTAATCGATCGTTTATACTTGCATCTATTTCTTCATCGTCCCATTGTTCCCAATAATTCCGCGCCGTATCCCAAACCGAATATTCACCTTCGGTGCCGATATAAATGACCAAACCAGGGTGCGATCGCTTACCCCGAAATTTTGACCATTCTTGCCGCTGCCACTTAAATTTACTGGTTATCAGTTGTGCTGTGTCACTATCTATAACATTGTCCTGAATTAAATATTTTATTTCCGGTTCAAATCCTTTTTCTCTGCGAGGCAAAAGAGGTTTTTGTACCCAAGTTTCTGTTAAAGCTCTCCAAGTAATTTCTAACAAAAAAGTCTTACCGAGGCCATTATCCCCTGTAAATATATTGAGTCTGTCCGCTAACTCAATATCGAATTGCGGTGCAGGGCCGACATATTTTAGATGTAGTTCTTTGAGCATTTTTTCACCGGATGCAATAATTGCGGTTTCAAGTTGGACTTTAGTTATTGTTTGTTGGACGCGATCGCCTTGTCTAGTTTAGCTTATTTTCTGGCAATTTTTACCATTGATCCACAAGATTACAATAACTCAGAAAATTCGGCAGACAATTGAGGTGGTCTCGGTGCGTTACACTACGCTTCGCTGCGTTAACGCACCCTACCATGACTTCTAGCAGCAGAAACCGGGTTTCTTCAAGAAACCCGGTTTCTTGGTTGATTTGGGTGGAATTAGTTATGATAAATTTATCAAAATAATATAGATAATCTCAAGGAAAGAGCAATGCTGACTAAACAAGATTGGGAATGGTTAGCCACCGGATCGGAATATCAGATGGTTGTAACTATCCAGCAACTATTACAGGAGAATCAAGTTATGGAAGCAAGTGAAGGACTTTACGCATTAATTGAATCTATGGGAAAATCTAAAAGGTTAGCACTGAGAAGCCAATTAATTCGCTTAATGCTTCACATCATTAAATGGAAATGCCAACCGCAAAAACGCACTTCTAGCTGGGCGATTAGCATTTTGTCTTCCCGTCGAGAAATAGAGGATATTCAAGAAGAAGTTCCTAGGTTAAACAGAGATTTTATAGAGTCGATTTGGGATAAATTTTTTCAATCTGCCGTCAAAGAGGCTCAAATAGAAATGAGGAAATTTAAATGTGAGTTAACTTGCCTTTCTTGGTCAGAGGTTTTTGAAGATGAATATCTTTTATCTGGTGATGAAGATGATTAAATAGTGAATTGTAGGTTGGGTTAAGGAACGCAACCCAACATAAGAAAAAGGATTTTGTTGGGTTTCCTTTCGTCAACCCAACCTACGGGCTATAACTTTGTCTATTTGTAGGTTGGGTTAAGGAACGCAACCCAACATAAAAAAAGGATTTTGTTGGGTTTCCTATCGTCAACCCAACCTACGGGCTATATATTTATTTCAATTAAGATTAATACAAGTATGTAGGGGCGCAAGCATTGCGCCCCTACAGCAAATCAAGATATATTGTAGGGGCGCAATGCTTGCGCCCCTGATGTTTTGTCTCAAGCACAATTGAAATGACTATAACTATGTTGACGGGCGATCGCTCATCGAAGTCATGGTGCGAATTTTTTCCCTTATGGATAGATTAATCTAAATTAAAAGAACAGCTTAAATGTTTAGTAGCGAAAGACTGGAAATAAAAGATGAGTCTTACATATTTAGATTTTTTTAGTGGCGCCGGAGGCTGGGCTTGTGGTTTAGAAATGGCTGGCTTAAAACACGCTGGTTCTTATGAGATTAATGAGTCAGCTTGTAGAACCGCTGGCGCTAATTTAGGCAAGGCTGTATTTTGTGTAAATTTACGAAAATTTATCGACACTTTAGATGGCAAATATCCCCAACCAGACCTGATTGTCGGCAGTCCCCCCTGTCAAGGTTTCAGTAATGAGGGATATAAAAGAAAAGAAGACCCTCGCAATAGTCTAGTTTGGACTTACTTAGATATTGTGGAAAAACTTGCACCAAAAGTTTGGATATTTGAAAATGTTCCTGGATTTCAACGGTTATATAATGGTAGCTACTATGAAGAATTCACCGAACGGCTGAATTCCATGTCTTACTATTGGCATACTTTTTTACTTGATGCCAGTCAATACGGGGTTCCCCAAAAAAGAATTCGTTTTTTTGCGATCGCTGCTAAAGATTTTCAGCCAGAAAAACCTGAACCCACCCATTCAATCAACCGAGAAATCTACGGCACCGCAGAAGCAATTTCTCTTTGGGAAGCGATCGCCGATTTACCCAAAGTGGGAATTGGGGAAAAAGTGGGTATTTTTGATTATGATAAATTGCCGGAATGTGGCTATCAATCTTGGGTCAGAGAAGGAAGTCACCGATTAGAAAACCATACCACCCAAAAGCACAGTCAACGAGTCTTAGAAAAAATTAGTGCTGTGCCCATTGGAGGCGGTATGGAATCCTTGGTTGGTAAATATCAAGAGAATAAAGTTGCCTATTGTGGAGGATATCGTAGAGCACTGAAAGAACAGCCTTCTTATACAGCGTATTGGACGCGGGGGATGACTTCAATTCATCCCGAAGAAAATCGATTTTTGTCCCCTAGGGAATGTGCCCGGATCCAGTCATTTCCCGATCGCTTCATTTTTCACGGCACGACTATCGAAAACTATACCCAAATTTGCAATGCAGTTCCTCCCTTGGTTGCGAGAGCTTATGGGAGATATTTGTTAAAAGTATTGCTGGGTCAAGAAATTCCGGCAATTCCTTGGGACTGTAGTCACAAAACCTCAAATCAATTGGTGGCTTTATCCAAAAAAGAACAAAATCCGATTCAGCTTCGGTTGCCTATTTAGCCACTGATGACGGTTTTTTCCAACTTTTATCTAGTCCATATAGGAGAGACTACGCTTGACGGAACCATCGCTATATAATTCCATTGGCACCAGTTCGGTTTTGCCATATTTTTTGAGCTTGGAATAGACGATTTTCACAAAAGATGGTTGTTTTTTATTGGTAATATTAGACATAAAAGTTACCTCTGGGATAATTTATCTGGCAATAGCATCCCGGTTCTGACTAATTTATGGAAAAAAATTTTTAGGTTATGGTTATCTAATGTGCTTTCTATCGATATAAAGAAGGGTTTTTTGACTTTTTGGGCTTTATAGCATCTATGAAAACACAATTTATGAAAACCATGTTGCCAATTTGGCAGAAATTGGCAGAAAATAGAGACTGATTGACTCACACCGGGCTTACTTTGTCATTAAAGTTTGACAATTAAGCCAAACATTTCCTCGGTTGAGATTTGCGGCACCGGGAAAGCTAAGATTTTGCTATTTGATGACACGATTTTCAGCCCCGCACCAACTGCTCAGGATAATTTTGACTTTTTCCAGGATTTTTTAGATTTTTGTATCAACTCAGACTGAATCGGCTAACGGTTAGGTTTTCTCAACCAGATTTACTGAGGATGAATCGGGGTTTCCCTAAATTATTTGGCTGAAAAAAAAGCGATCGCGGTTGGCGGAAGATTAACGACCCAACCTTGCTATAATCCATGCTGAAATCATCGGAAATGATTAATGGTTGATTCATTAATATGTCCAAAATCACCAATCAGACTAAAACGCCCTTAGAGACTTACTACAAACAAATTCACACGGTGATTCTCTCTCGGCAAAACCCCATTACCGGATTATTGCCCGCGTCCACTGCGGTAAATGCTCACGGTGACTATACCGATGCCTGGGTGCGAGACAATGTATATAGTATTCTCGCGGTTTGGGCTTTGGCTTTGGCTTATCGGAAAATTGATGCCTTTGACCAGCGCACTTTTGAACTAGAACATAGCACGATTAAGCTGATGCGCGGGTTACTTTATTCTATGATGCGTCAAGCGGATAAAGTGGAAAAATTTAAGCGCACTCAATCGCCCTTGGATGCGTTACACGCCAAATATGATACGAAAACCGGCGATACTGTCGTGGGGGATGACCAGTGGGGGCATTTACAACTAGATGCTACCTCGATTTTTGTGCTGATGTTGGCCCAAATGACTGCTTCCGGTTTGACGATTATCTATAGTCAGGATGAAGTTAACTTTATCCAAAATTTGGTTTATTACATTAGTCGCACTTACCGGACTCCCGATTATGGGATTTGGGAACGCGGTAATAAGATTAATCATGGCGACCCCGAACTGAATGCGAGTTCGATCGGTATGGCGAAAGCGGCTTTGGAAGCTATTAATGGGTTAAATTTGTTTGGGGTACGCGGTGGCCCTGCGTCGGTGATTCACGTTTTGCCCGATGAAATTGCCCATTGTCGGATTACCTTAGAATCCCTGTTGCCCAGAGAGTCGAGCTCTAAGGAAGTGGATGCGGCGATTTTGAGCATTATCGGCTTTCCGGCTTTTGCGATCGCAGACCAAGAATTAGTCGATCGCACCCGTAAGACGATTATCGACAAACTCCAAGGGCGATATGGTTGTAAGCGGTTTCTGCGGGACGGCCATCAAACGGTTTTGGAAGATACCAGCCGCTTGCATTATGAACCCTGGGAACTGAAACAGTTTGAACATATTGAATGCGAATGGCCGCTATTTTTTACTTATTTATATCTTGATGGGCTATTTCGCCAAGATGCTCAACAAATTGCCGAATATCGCGATCGCCTAGAATCTATCCTGGTGGAACAAAATGGCTGGGGCTTATTGCCAGAGTTGTACTATGTCCCGGAAGAGGCGATCGAAGCGGAACGGCAAAACCCCCACAGTCAAACCCGCAAACCCAATGAAAATATCCCCCTAGTTTGGGCGCAAAGCTTATATCTGGTCGGTCAACTCCTGGACGACGGCTGGATCGCTTTGGGAGATATTGACCCCCTCGGTCGTCACCGGCAACCCCACTATCTCAAAGGACAGCGGCAACAACCCGTGGTGCAAATTGCCCTGTTAGCAGAAGATGAAGAGTTACAAGGGAAACTCGCTACCTACGGCATTGCCACCCAAACCCCCGGTCAAATTGCCCCCATGCAAGTCAGACAAGCCCGCGAACTGGCTACAGTTTATAAAGAAATTGGCTTGAATAAAAAATTAGGGCTCACCGGCAGACCCATGCGACGGTTGCGGAGTTTGATGACTTCCCGCATTTTCCGCATTTGCGGCGAAGTGATGGTATTTTTGCCCGCATTTTTGGATCAGCAGGAGTTCTATCAAACTCTCGATTATCATTTTTTGGTGGCATATATTAAGAGTGAATTAGCCTATATCGATCGCCATTGGCGGGGTTTAGGCCGACCTACGATGACCCTATTGCTAACTCATACGATGTTAGAACCTTCGGGGGCGAATTCAGAAATTTTGCCGCCTTTATTAGAGTTGATGCAGGAATTTCGCGAAGGGAAATGTGGGGATGTCAAGGTAAAACTTGGTTCATTAAATGAATTTATGCTCACTTCCGCGATCGAACGGATTGATTTCCTGCGAGAAGTGAAATTTCCCCAAGCCCCGGTACGCAATGCGGAATCTTTATTAGTGCGCGGTTCTAGTCAGAAACGCTACTTATGGAACAAGCCGAAAAAAAATCGCGCCCTCAGCAATATTCAGGAGTTTTCCTTAGAATGTGAGACGGATCTAAAATTATTAATCGCCAAACTCAGAGAGTCAGAAAACCTCTATGAACAAGTGGAGTTATTACATATCCTGACTCGCTTAGAAGGGTTAGAATTTGATACAGGAATTGGCGGCCCTGGAGAACCAGTCCGAGTTAGAACTTTACTGGATCAAGTATATGCCCAAGCGTCTCAATTGAGGTTATGGGCAGTGGTGCGCTATGCCGCTGGTTTGCTGAATAAAGTAGATATTAGTTTGTCTGATGCGGTGACGGATATTTTAGTCCGACAAAAACAAATTACTGTGGGTCGGGCTTATTCTAGCGGGTCGTTGATTAATCGCCCTATGTCCCAGCAAAAGATTATGCAAAAAATTCGCGAGTTCTGTCGGGAAGATATCCGCGATCGCGCCTTAACTCAGGAAATTTTAATTTATCTGAGTACATTAATTAAATCCGATCCAAAACTGCTGAAAGGCTTTGTCACCTTGCGCGTCGGTTATTTAATTCTCCTGTTAGTTAGCGAACTGGCATTAGAGTTAAATCTGACTCAAGATGAAGCTTATGAAGCCTTGATGAAATTATCTCCTTTTGAGATTAAAACTCGCTTGCGTCAAGTCCTGGAAGAATATGCGGGCATGAATCAAGTGTTGCAACGACAAGAGTCGATTGCTTTGCGGAAACAAGCCAAAGAAATTGATTGGGTGGTCTTGTCTGGGGAGAAAAAAGAACCGGAAAAACCCAAAGAAGGTTGGCGACGCAAACGTCAATTAGATGGTTCTTTAAACCGCATGATACCGGATTTTTATCCCCGGGTTTGGAAGTTGATGCAACATTGCAAAGGCTTGGTGATTGGGGATAAGCTGGAACGGCGCAATCGCTTGGATAGTGAGTTAATTTTGTCAGAAATGACCCAAGGAGAGAAGAATTTTGATCTGAAAGTTGAGCATTTACTGAATAAGATTGATGCGCCGGAATACCGTCAGCTTAATGTGGAAGCATTGATCGAGTTGTCCAATATCTGCGATCGCAACCCAGAATTACAAATTGAGCAATATTTAGTGCTCGATGTAATTATCGGTCACGCAGTGCGTCAAGGGTGGTTAGAAAAGTATCCCGAACGGGCGGATAAATATGATGAAGACAAGCAAAAAGCCTGGGATAAATTTTATGACACTTCCCCTTATGTTTGCGCGGGATATATTGTCAAAGCTTTCCGCTTCTTAACGGAAGTTGGCGAAGATTTAACCGCTGCTTAGGTTGGGAATGACAATATAAACCGGGTTTTTGCGGTTTTGCCGGAATTGGTTACAGGAATTTTCTATTGGCTGAAGCACAAATCTAGGTAAGGGCGAAGCATTCCGGTCATAAATTTCTGTGTTAATTCACAAATAAGTAGGTGGGCAGAAATCAATGCAGACCATAACAGAAGAAAAACTGTCATTCCCGCGAAGGCGGGAATCCAAGGATTTGCGGTGGGGAACGATGCAATTAATTATGTTCACCTACTTATCTGCCGGTAGGTAAGGGCGAAGCATTCCGGTCATAAATTTCTGTGTTAATTCACAAATATCTGCCGGAATGCTTCGCCCCTACAAAAGCGCTTTATTAATTGTAAAAAAATCGGATTTTGTTAGTCTCTTATACCGAAAGAGGAGATAAAATTAGACTGATTAGCGCTAGACAAGCTACCAAACAAGAAATCAAAGCTTATCAAGAGGGTTAAAATCATGGAAGATGAATTGAGAGATGAATATGACTTAAAAAGGTTAAAAGTTAGAAAAATGGGAGTCAATCGGAAAAAGTTTGGCGATACAATTATTAAGCTAGATGCAGATGTGGCTGATTTTTTTCCCAACGCTGAATCGGTGAATGAAGCTTTAAGGTTTTTGATTAGAATTGCTCAGGATAATCCTAAAGTTTAGGCGATCGCCTCTCATTATCACAAACCCAGAAACCAAGAAACCGGGTTTCTGGGACAATTTTGGTGACAAAGCCGAGAAATGAAAAAGAAACCCGGTTTCTTCTCTGTCTCATTAACAGACATCAGAAACCGGGTTTAATCTGATAGTTTCTCCAGGGGACTTGATTCTTGTACCCAAAGGTTAAAAATCATCGCTTTTAAACATTATCCCATTTCATCAGCGATCGCACTTCCAACTCGAATAAAGAGCGATCGCATCTCAACTGCCGAAAAAATATCCACTAATTACCATTTAGAAGGATTATTAGGATGTAATTGATCATTTTCCCAAGATAAATGATTATTTTGGACATATTCTCTAATTCTTTCTAAAGATTCATCATTTCTAATAATATGATCGTAATAATTACGTTGCCAAACTGGAGTTTTAGGTGTATTACGAATAATATTAATTTTCTTAGTTGTTGCTGATTTAAAACCTGCTATTAGTGATGATAATGATTTAGGTGTCATTGATATTTGTTGTGGTGATGATTGAATTTCCTGTAGGGGCGAACGGCCGTTCGCCCCTACATCATTTGTATGAACATGATTATAATTGTTATTTGTCTGATTAATAATAACAATTCCATGAAAATGATTCGGCATAATTACAAATTCACCTAATTTTATCTCTTTTCTAATCTCTGCTGATTTTAACCATTCTTTTTTTACTAATTCACCAAAATTATTTAAGATAATTTGACTATTAATGATATCTCCGAATAAACATTCACGTTGATAACAACAAATTGTAATGAAATAAAAACCGGATTGAGAATAATCATAGCCTTTAAGTCGAATTGATTGACGTTTATGTATATCAGGATTGTAGGTCATAAGATTAATTTTAGATGTATCTTTTTATATGATATTAGTTTACATTATTATCTTAGGGGTGATCGTTCACCCCTAAGATAATTAAATTATATTAAAAAATTGCCATAAATAAAATTCTTTTCTGAAACAAATCTAATAATTTTTTATAATCTTGACTAATTTTTACATTATCTTTTAGGGATTTACTTTTGTTGTCATTAGAAAAACAGTTTTTGGTTTTATCAAATATTATTGTTTCCAAACTTGACCATAATGATTCATTTATAAATGACATTGAATTATTGTTTTTATCAAAAATATACTGATATTTATGATCCAATTTTTGATCGATTTTTTCTAGTTCACGTAAATAGATACTCAAATAATCTAACTCAACATTATTAAAATATTTTTCTACATATTCTTGAGCTTTTGTTTCTGTTCCTTGAAATAATTTTTTTAAAGATTCATAAAGATTTTCTGAGGGAAAAGGAATAGTTTCACCATCAAATTCTGAAAGAAACATATCAGAATATATTTTTATAGTGTAAAATTGAATTTCTTGTGACATTTTTTTATACTTTCCATACTTGTTTAATGTAATCAACAAGTGATTTCATATCACTTAGTTTTGATAAATTTTGAATTAATTTTTGTACTTGTTCTCTATCATAATAGTTAATATCAACCTCCCCTTGATAAGCTTGCTTAAATCTTTCTAGTTCTTGTCTAGTTGTATTAGTTATTAAATTTACAGGAAAAACATAATAATAACCACTAGGCTTTCCTTCTCTTTCCCATCTTGTTTCAACACTTTTAATTGCTGTTTTTAAATAATTTAAATCAATCTCACCACTGGAATGGTGAGAAGATTTGCATTCCCAAATATAATTACCTTGTTTAAATACTTTTGATTCCATAATATTTAACCTTTTAAGTATTACTCAATAAAAATCAATTGTTTACGCAATTTTTCTGTAATGAGCGTTAACAGTATAAGTATTACCTGTTTTACTTACTCTTGTATGTTCTTTAACAACTGTAATTTTTCCATCTAATAAATCTTTCATTAAATTATTAGCTTTTTCTGAAAGAATCACAAAATCTGCACATGGTTCATTATCACGCAAATCATCTTTATAATCTACACCCGGAATCATGCCAAAATCTTGCATCAAATCCTTGACTAGAGACTTAAAATTAGCATCTACTACTTTTCCTTTTTCTGTGTCTGTCAGTCTTAGAAATTCAGGAATGGATTGGAGTGCTTGAGAAAAGGCATTTTTGACTGATTCGATAGACTGTTTTAAGTTAAACATAGATTTGGTTACAAATTAAATTGATATTTTATTAAAACACACTACAATAGCATCAAGCAATCATATTTAATAATTCTTAATAATTTTTAAGATACTGAATCCAACAAATTAAGTTTATCTATAACTTTAACCTATTTCCCGATCCCATTAAAATACCTGTAGGGGTGAACGGCCGTTCACCCCTACCCAACCATTAAACCATAAAATAGCATAACACAAACTATGAGAAAAGAACAAACCTAGATGTTACAAGAATGCCTTCAACACACAGAGGAAAGTGCAAAATTAGACATACCTCCCCTACCCTTAAACGCTCAACAAACCTCGCAACTGTCCGAATTACTGCAAAATTCCCGCCAAAAGGGTAAGCAGAAACCCTCATGCTCTTGCTCAGGAACATAATTCACCCCGGAGTTGACGAATCGGCATATATTCAAGGATGGCATTGCTGACTATATTACCTGAAGCATGAAGGGATAATGGCTCATTTAATGGCTCATTTAATGGCTCATTTGGCTCATGTAATGGCTCATTTGGCTCACTTGGCTGAGTTATTCTCTGTTAGAATAAATGCTAATTTAGTTGATGGTGGTGATTTCAGATGGCAGGTTTGCTTCGGGCGTCTGAAGAAGGTCTGAGAATCGTTAATTTAGCCAGACGTAATCCGGGCTGGAATAAAACATCTGAACTTTGGTGTCAGGCGGCGTTGACTTCACAAGCAACTCTAAAGCGGTTTTGGCGACGGCAGCCAATTCGCCGAGAAACATTTATCGATATTTGCAAGGCGGTGGGGATTGATAATTGGGAAGATATTGTCGATCGCGATATTGAATCAAGTAAATCCCTATTAGATAAGGCGATCGCAGATTTACCCGCACCAGGAGATCCCGATCGCACCTTTGACTTGCCAGACAACTTGCCCCCCGTGCGAAATTGGGTGGGTCGCCATCAAGAACTAGAAACATTAAAATCACTGATTCTCGATCGCCCCCAAGATAGCGGCATCGAAAAAATTCCCCTCACAGCGGTTTCTCTTGTGGGGTTAACGGGGATCGGCAAAACCACTTTAGCCAGTCAATTTGTGCGAGAACTGCAAAGGGAAAATACCCGGTTTGTAGCGATCGCCTGGGAATCGCTTAATTCCGTCATCAATGGGGCGACTCCCTTCGATCGCACCATCAATTCTTTGTTGCTAAAATTATCTAATCAAGAACCATCGGATCGGCAGCCTCTGGAAGAAGATTATCTAAAAAAAACCGAAAAACTGATTCAATTGCTAAAGCAAAAACCCTGCTTGCTACTGTTTGACCAAGTAGAGACAATTCTCGTCCCAGAGGTAGCGGAAAAAGCGGGATATTTTGCCGAAAAGTATCGGGAATATGCTTGGTTATTCAAACAAATATTGGCAACGGAACATCAAAGCAAAGTGATTTTTATCAGCCGCGAAAGTTTCGCCGAGTTATCGCCCACTGTTAGCCGAGAAGTTGCCTTAAAGGGATTAGATGCAGAAGCCGCGATCGCCTTGTTACAGTCTTTTAATTTAACCGACTCAGCTTCGGAGCAATTAGAATTGGTAGAACGGTATCAAGGACACCCTAAAGCCTTAGAACTGGTTGCAGCTTTAATTCGCGATGATGATGAGTTTCGCGGAAATGTGGGCAAATTTTTACAAGATCGAGATTGGTTACTCACAGTAGAAATTGAAAGTTTCATCGAGCAACAAATGTCTCGGTTAAGTGACTTAGAGCGAATTTGTTTAACCCGCATTTCTGTTTATGAAGCCCCCGACTATCCCCTCTCTTGTGGGGCAATTCAGGCTCAAATGCCAGAAATTAATATGTATGAATTGAAAGAAAAAGTTATTCGGGCATTGAAACGCCGCCAATTGCTATATTATAACTCTAACCTTAACTCTTTCTATCTCCATCCGCTGTTCCAAGAAAAAGCGGCAATTCTCTTAAAGCAAAATCCAGAAAATTTCCGGTCAGCCCACCGGCAAGCCTATGGCTATTTTAGCATAAAATTGAACTTTTCTGAAACCCCGTTAAATTTAAATTCTCTAGAAGGGCAAACCCTGGAATATCTCAAAACAATCTTGCGATCGCATTATCATGCCTCTGCCGCTGAAGATAGGGAAACTGCCCAACAGTTGATTGCCCAATTTGCTCATATTTTGCAATCTTGCCCGCCTCAATTTAAATCCACTATCCAAGATTACCTCGATCGCTCTAATTTTGTGGGTGATAATTTACCGTTTCCTATTTTAACTGAAGGAGAGGCGATCGAGGAAAACCAAGAAACCGGGTTTCTGAGATAACTTTTGCAACTTTACCCAAGATTTGAAAAAGAAACCCGGTTTCTATACCCCACGCAAGCAACCAAGAAACCGGGTTTCTGGGACAATTTGGTTGACAAAACCGAGAGATGAAAAAGAAACCCGGTTTCTGAACCCCCACGAGAAAAACCCAATGAAGTAACGTCGATTAAGTTTAGCTTAATTTTCTGGCTTAATCTTCAGTTCTTCTGGGCTGATCCAGACCACTTTTCCATCCCTCCATGTAGCCACAGGATTTCCGACCTGTTTATGTTCCCATACCGCTTTCTCAATGGCTTCTTTTATCGCTTGGTCAATTAAGATGCCTTGGGCAAAAGCTGTGTCTATTTCGTCTATTTTGCGATCGTTGATTTCAGTCATTATTTTCCCCCAATAATTTTCCATATTTCTGGGATATATATTATCTCATTCAATGTCATTCCGCCTGTCGCAATAATTCGAGGTTCTGTGGGATCAGAATTGTCGTAAAAACGCCAAGTATCTGCTAGAGATTGATATAACTGAAAAAAGTTGCGGACTCCAGCATAGTAGCGACGACGAATCGTTTCTTCTGGTACATGATGACCTCCTCGGCGAACTCGTTCTCGGACGCGGGCGATCGCCAATTCAGGACTGGCCAACCACAAAAAAATTAAGTGAAATCGATAAGTTGGTTTTAAGCCAGCAATCCAAGGGGCAAAGCTGCGCGTAGCTAAGGTGGTTTCAAAAGCAAAGTTAACTTGCTCTTTGGCTAATTCTTCTAAGCGGTTTAGCATGATTCGACCTGCGCGAAATGCAACTTTTTCAGGATTAAAACCCGATAAACCTTGGGCAATAACGTGAGCATTAACATACTCATTTACATTTAAAGTTTCTTGTAGCAAAGTCGGAGCGGTTGTAGATTTACCCGCGCCGTTTGGTCCGGCAACAACAATTAAATGTGCCATATAATACTCAGCCTATACCAGTTAGTTTAAGTCAATCAATTATTAAATTGTATCAGACAAAGATCCGGGTTTCAGCTATTTGGGAGTTATTTTTGTTTGAGAAATATTGTGATTCCCGCAAAGGATACCAGCACAGCCAAAGACCAATAAATTGGGTTTCTTGGTTTTGGGTAGGGGTTAAGAAACCGGGTTTCTTTTGGTTTAAGAAATAGCGCGATTCCCTTAAAATATCCGCTTTGCGCGATCGCCGCTTCGGGACAATTTGCGCGATCGCCTCCCAGGAAACAGAAGCCCGGTTTTTTTGTTTACGTCATGGGATTTATTCTTATTCTCACATACTCTTTAAACACTGGATCTAACTTAAACAAAACTCGATTTTCTCGGATTTTCGTGACTAAATACCGCTGTTGTAAAGACTGCAACCCGTTAATTAAGTCCATTGAGGACAAGTGTAAACCCTCCATTAAGTCTTCCCTGGTTACAGGTTGGTCAAACTGACTTAACTCTAAGACAATTTGCTGTTCTATGGGTGAGAGTCGCTGAAATAGGTGGTTAAAAGAAAACTGCATTTCTTTCGGAACCACCAAAGTATTCTCAGCTAAAAATTCCGCTACATGACCATCAAAAATATTTTTGATTAAAATGGCAATATTTTTTAAATAACCGGGATTTCCCTGATATAACTTGATTAAGTTTAACCAAGCATCCTCATCCTTTAATCCTGTACTTTTGAGGATTTCCCCAGCCTCTAAACCGGATAACTCTAAAGATTTAATCGGATATAACTCGTCATCTAAACACTGCATTTCCCCACATTGTTCTTGACTAATTAATATCACCCGACTTTGATGTTCTAGGTCGGCGATCGCGCTAAAAAATTTTTGATAATCTTGATATTCCGTTTGATATTGTCCCACTAAGTCCCCACTAATAAAGAGATTTTGCACATCATCGAGAACAATTAAACACCGTTTTTCCGTGAATAAAGCGAATAGTTGTTTGAGGCGATCGCTGAGAGTGCCTTTCGGTTCTTGTTGGCAAACGTTCAATAAATCATTGACCAAAGATGGCAAAGATTCAGGAAATTTTAAGTTTCTCCAAACGATCGCGTCAAATCGGTCTAAGGTGCGATTCCGCGAAGCGGATCCCTTAAGGGAATCGACAAATCTTTTAACCAGAGTGGTTTTACCAATTCCAGACACTCCTAAAACTGAGATTAAACGAGTCTGTTGATTAAATAGCCAATTCTCCAGAATGTTTAATTCAGAATCTCGACGATAAAAATGAATGATTTGGGGGGCTAGGCTTAAATCCTGTAGCCTTAATTTAGGTTCAGTTTTAATTTCCCCTTTTTCCTCATCTTGATTAGACCGATCGTTTAAGTCGTGTAAAACAGAATTAAAATTATAATTTTGAGTTTTTTTGTGGTTATTTTGGATAGTAATTGGTGATGATTCAATATATATCCTTTCTATGGTTGAGCGAAAATTAGTTTTTTTTATATCTTTCCCCAATGCTTCAGACAAAATTTGCCATAAATCATAACCAACATCCGCTAAATGCTTTTCCGTCACATGGCACTTTTGAGCGATCTCATCATAAGTGTCTCTTTGCCAAGTCCCCTCAAGCACAGCCCTTTGAACATTATTGAGAGGTCTTCCAGTTTTTTGAACCACTAGGCGATCGACCAATTGTAACACTTCGTTTACATCCATTGGATCCATTGAATCTATAGCGGATAAAGGTTTCGCTTATTATAGCTGAACTCGATCCGGTTTATTTCCGGTTGGTTTCCGGTTTTTCCGGTTTTTTGCTTAATAATTTGTCATAAAACTCCCGGTTTTTTTCCGGGTTTTGAGGGTGGTTAAATTCCTGATCTTTTTGCCATGATCAGAATTAAGCAAACTTGCAAAAATACTCATAATTTTTTTGCGGTTTGGCCTGAAATTTAATTTTGCTTATAACACAGCAAAAATCAAACATTAACTTTCAAGGATCAAAATATGGCAGCCTACAACAAACAAGAAGCCAAACAAGAAGCCCGTTTAGCCATTAATAAATGGGCTTTAGGATTTGCTGCTGTAGCGTGGATTCCAGGTTCTCATTATGTAATGACTGGGGGCGATGTAACAATGGTTATCCAAGTTGGTTCTATTTATGGTGTTGATTTGGATAGAACGTCTGCTGCGGCAGTCTTTGCCACCATTGCTGCACCTCTGATTGGCAGTAAAGTTGCACACTCAGTTCTCGATTTTGTACCTGTAGTGGGATGGGGGATAAAATCAGCGGTTGCTGCTGGAGTTACTAAGCTTGTTGGTGAAGCACTAATCACATACTTTCATGACTGCTCAACCCTTCCTGCATAAACAAATATATTAGACAATTCTGGCATAATTCTCGCTCATCCCCCCTTTTTAAGGGGGGTTGGGGGGATCGATCCGGTATTTTGCTTTCGTGTCTATTGAATGTTATGGAAAATGTTCTTGATAATTCTTCTGATTAGTCATTCTATGCTCAATCATTATGGAGTTATATCAATTTTCTATAACTTAAACAAGGCTGTAATCGTCTCAAATTACAGCTTTTTTATGCGCCTAATTTAGGGCGATAGCTCATTTTATTTCATAGATATTTTTTTTGGTTATATAATTATTTAAATTTTATTAAAAGTTTGTTATTAAACCTGAAAAACTCTTTTTTTATTAATGATTTAAAAATTAGAAAACCCAACAAATGCGATCGCAAAAATTACCCGCTTATCAATATTGAATTAACTTAAGTTATGCCCAGACTAAAATATTGATAAGTTTTAATATTAATGGTTTACCCATATAAATTTCCGTTTAATTGCTTCATCAAATATCGCCATTTGTTCAGGACTTAATTCATTTAATGTTCCGGCTACAGCTTCCGTAACCATAATCCGACTACAACGCTTTTTTAAGTCGCTGTCTGAAAGACTGGTAAACTCTTCAATTGTTAAATTTATCTGAAATACTTTAGCTAAATGGTTAACTATTTCTATGTAATCAAGTTCTTCTTGAAAAAATGGGCGTTCGGCCATTAAAGTAGCCACCACTTGCTCAATTCTTTTAAGAATTGATTCTTGGATATGATCTGTTGATAACATGGTGCTGACCTCCAACATCTTCAACATAAACAGTGCTGATGAATATTAGACAAGAGTGCTTTCATACCGGATCGATCCCCCCAACCCCCCTTTTTAAGGGGGGCTTTGAACGAATCGCACCACTCTTGTCTATTATATCAGGTTTTTTGGCGTGTCTGAAATACAGAATTAGCCGTAAAAAAACCGGGTTTTTTTAGAAAAACCCGGTTGCTAATATTTGCCCAATTGATCGGAAAATTCAGAAAATTCTGAAGATTTAGTTATCTTCAACCTCAGTTTCCGTGAGATTGTTCTGATCCGAGGTTGCCTCTGGTTGATTCACAGGTTCAGAATTTATGGGCGCAACTTGGGGTTGCTGACGCAATAATTCTTGTTGTCGGGCGCGGAATTCAGCCGCTGCATCATTGAAATTTTGCTGCTGTTGTTGACGATAATCACTCATGCTGCGACCACCGCCTAAATTAGCCCGGTGGATCAGTTCAAAGGGATTGAAAGGCTGATCGTAATCCCCTTGGGTGTAATTAAAGTCATCGCGACTTTCTTCAATTTGAGGCTGGTTAACCTCCTGGGGCGTTTTTTCTTCTGCCCGGGTTGGCTGCACTAGGAACAAAGGTGACGCCGCGATCGCCGCAATTGTGGCCAAAACGAGGGAAGTATTTTTATTCATGGGCTTATTCATGGGCATTAACAGAACGCTGTCATTATTGACTATTTTAACCCATGAAAAGTTTACGGGCGGAATGCAGTTGCATTTGTTGTCGCATTTGTAGGTTAGGTTGACGCAAGGAAACCCAACATAACTAAGTCAAGAGGAAAGAGAAAAGAGGAAAATTCTCTCTCCTCTCTTCTCTTTAACTTCTCTTTAAGCGAAAGTGCGTTTCAGCAGGGGTTGAATGCTGACCAGGGACAAGACCGCAAAACCCAGTAATACTAGGAGGGAAGCACCAAAAGACACATTTCCCCAAGGGGCTTCCATGACAATATTGCCCAAAGTCCAATCTTGATGCAGATAAAGATAGCGAATGGGTTCGATCGCATAACTTAATGGATTTAAGGTGGCAATGACCGCCAACCATTTGGGCATAAAATAAAGCGGCGCCAAAGCGGTACTGGCAAATAATAATGGCAGGTTGGTGACAAAAATTACGGCAATTAATTCAATGTGACCGGGTAAGGCAAAAGCTAAACCCAAACTTAAGCCAGTCACCCCTAAAACCAGCAGGAACATAATTAAGGCGATCGCGCCTAAACCCAGGGCATTGGGCAACCCAGCCCCCATAAATGCCCCAGCGCCAATAATCACCGCCGTTTGAATAAAACTCAGGGCAACAATATAAATGGCACAAGCAAAAACAATGGAAAACCGGGAAGCCAACGGCGCTACCAGTAACCGATTCAGAAAGCCAAATTCGCGATCGAACATCACCGGCAAACCGGCATTTAATGCCCCAGAAAAGCCGGTAAACACAATCACCCCTGCCCCTAAAAATTGGGCATAATTTTCGCTACCCCCAAATAATCCCTCTGGCACATTTTGAAATAGAGCACCAAACAAAATTAACCACATTAAGGGCTGAATAATTCCCGCGATCAGAGTTGAAGGTCTTCTTTGCAACTGAATAAACAATCGTTTGGTCAACGCCAAAGTTTCTTGGACTAATTCACCCACCAAATTTTCTTTGGGCATAGTTTGATTTACTGTTTTATCTCTGGTGATTTCTGCTTCAGGAGAAGTAACCGTTCTAGTCATAGTTTTCTCGTGTTTTTTTTAGTGAGTATCTGTGCAAATTTCGTGATATTTCATTCCCGCAAATGCGGGAATCCATGTTAGGTCAAATTTCTAGGTCAAGTAGTTTTCCAGATTGCTAAATTAACGCAAATTAACGCAAATTAACGCATATTTTTTTTCCGTTCTGCTTTCGGGTCGCGAGTTGCGGCGGCGGCAATTTCGGCATCCATCAGGGTTTGACCCGTTGCCGCCAAATACACATCATCTAAACTCGGACGAGATTGGGCAATGCCAAAAGTAGGCAACCCAGCATCGCGCAAAGTTTGCTGGATATGCAACAAAATATCGTTTTCTGGTTGCACTACCAAATTTAAAGAATTGCCTTGGGATTGATTCACGATCGCCTCTTTGACAAAAGACAAAGAAGCCAACAAAGATTTGGCTTTTTCTGCCTCTTCGAGAGGGGTAAACTCGCGAATTCGCAAAGTCACGCGATCGCCTCCCACTCGGTCTTTCAACTCCGAAGGCGTCCCAGAAGAAATCACCACCCCCTTGTCAATAATGGCCACCCGGTCAGCCAGGGCATCCACTTCTTCTAAATAGTGGCTGGTAATCAACACCGTCGTCCCTTGCTCCTTCAACTGTCGCAAGAAATTCCACACCGCCATCCGGCTTTCAATATCCAATCCCACCGTGGGTTCATCCAACACCAAAACATCGGGCTGATGCAGCAAACCAGCAGCCAAATCAAGGCGTTTGCGAATCCCCCCGGAATAAGTCCCCGTCCGTTGGGCAGCCCATTCGTCCAACCCCAACAGGGCGATCGCCTGGGAAATCCGTGTTTTCGCCAAATCAGCGGGCAGATGATATAAATCCGCTTGCAATTGCAGCAATTCCCGCCCAGTCAGCATCTTATCCAAAGCCACTTCTTGGGCCACATAACCCAGCCGTTGTCTTGCCCTCCTGGGGTTCGCCACCACATCAATCCCGGAAACCTCCACCCGACCGGCATCTGGAGTCGCCAGAGTGCATAAACACCGAATCGTCGTGGTTTTACCCGCCCCATTTGGACCGAGTAGACCAAAAATTTCCCCAGGCTGGATCGCAAAAGAGACATCTTTCAACGCTTCCGTTGACCCGTAGCGTTTTTGAAGTTTTTCGATGAAAACCGCAGTCACCATAAATTAATCTCAGTCACTCTTTTTTACAAATCTACACAATTTTGAGATTTATGTTAACCTTTGGCTTTCCCGTTTCAGGATTTCGATGGGCATTGCCCACCAACATTTTCGGCGATCGCAGTCAAAGCTGCTTTGGTGGGTAATCTCCACTCGGCTTAAAATCCCCAGTTTATTGAGAGAAGCGATTAATAATCTGTAAAAATGGGGATATCCCATGAATTAAAAACTTGGTCTGCCATAAATTCAGGCGATCGCCAATATTCCGCCGGATCAAAGCATATTTGATCTAATCCATAAACCACTCCCAGAAATCACCGGGGTCTGCATAGAATGAAATCAAATATAAAATAAAACTAATGCTATAAATTAAGGCTGCTAATGAATAGGAAAATTTCCTAATTTTCTGCAAATATTCAAACCTCAAAATGAATATCACTACCATAGCAAATAACGACAGGTAAATTCCGAGTAGGCTGAAGGCAATTAGCCGGTAATGAAAGTCAAAACCTAACTCTTGGGGGTCTGGTTGATATGGAATCGGCCAACGACCTAAAACTAGACGCGCCCGCAGCACATAAGAATAGAATAACACTAAATAAATTGAGGGCATCAAGGTGATTGTCCAAGCCAATTTTAACCAGATGGAATGTTTAAGCATAAGACTAATTACGGTTTTTTGTTGTCAATAACATTTTTCTGATATTATTATAATAATTTGTCTAAAGATAAGAGGTTCAATCAAATCGCCTCCTGGTTATATTTCTGGATGCTGAGAAAGCGATTTACTCCCCCTCCGCCAACGGAACGCGCTGCTCATAATCCAGGTAGGTATAAAGCCATGAATAGCCTTGATCGATTCAAGCGCTCGGCCATTCATGGCGGCGGAGTTTCATTGATAAAATGTGCTCATAATCTTAGTCAAAGTTTTAACATTCTCTCATAGTAATCGCGAAAAATTTTGGCATTAGAAAGTGCTGGTTTTTCCCGCACAGCCCAGCCAATTTTGGGTCGCAAAGCCAGGGTTTCTTTATCCTGAGTATAAGAAGTAAAACCGGCAATAAATTCCATGTCATACTCTTCTGAGAGATGCTGCCATTTAAAGGGCGCAAAAGCTAAACCACTAGGGAACGACTGATGAGTCAAACTGTAAAATTTATGGATATCTTCTAGCCCTTTGATTGGTTCACCATCTCCTTCTAAGTTGATATTTTTATGTACGGATCCGTCACGTATTTGCAGATAAGGAAACCACTGGACAATCCAACCGCTAATATGGGGGCCGCCGCTGCTGTTGGAGATTTTATAGAAATTACTCCAGAAGGTTGATTCATTCACCCCTTTTGCCGTGTTGACCATGCGATCTACGATGGGTGATAAATGACGAGTGCACCATTGCAAATCATAAGCTTCGCCCACGGCAAGAATACGCGATCGCAACAACTGCCAATCTTCTACTTCTCCCTCTAAAGTAATTTCGGGAATGCCGCAGAGTGTTAGAACCAGATAATCAAAATAAGCTTGCATAGCATCCATTAACACCACTTCGTTAGCGGCTCGCTCTATTTTGCCCGTTGTGCTAAAATTGGTGACAATATTCCGATGATTTTCCGCTCCGATTCTCGATTTTATTTGCTGGGAAAAATCGGCAAGGACTTCTTCCCAAGGATTTTCCAACGCTCCTTTGACAAAATCGTTCCGCACCACCTTTATTGTTTCTTTTCCTTCTTTTTGGTCGGTAAAATAATGGCGCATTTTTTCTGAATTAAGATTGATATGGTAGGCTAACCCTTGAGTAAACAGCAGCCAAAACATATCGGGAGACAGAATTAAGGGATAATGACGGGAATAGGCATCATGGCAAGCATTGACAAAGGGATGATAATCGCAGCGAACAACCTCTCCGGTATATTCAGAACAAGATTCTACCGGAGTTTTTAATCGATCTTCGATCGCCCATTGGGGAGATGTCGTTCTTGCGAGGTAATTCGCCTTTTCTACTGAATCCACTGATAACGTAATCATAGATACTCCGTTTTTATTTCTGGTTACGCTGAAGGAAATAAAGTCGCGATCGCGCCGCACAAACAGCATAATTTAAGGAAAAAAATTCTGATTTGGGCTGAATAAACCGACTATTTGAGAGATTTTTGCTATGGCGATCAACTGCGGTGAGAAAGATGAAATCAGTAGGGTAATATTTGTAAAAAATTTGGAAAAAAAGCTGTTTCCTGCTTTTTTCTATAATCTTAACTCCCTTTTATCGGATCTCAACTCCCCACTCCCCCTACCCTGGTTCAAAGCGATCGCTCAAACACATTGCCGAAAATAAGAGCATCCGCTCTTGTTCGGAAGAGACATTAATAGTCAATACAAACTTTACCTAAAAAGATGGCATCCTACTCCGTTAACTTGCCGCTTCAACTCCAGGAAGAAGTAGAAAAATGTGCCCTGGATCAAGGCATTCCCCCAGACCAATTTATTCTCTGGGCAGTGGCCGAAAAAGTGGCCGTTCTCCAGCATCAATTCCACGATCGCAGCTTTCCCCATATCACTTATCGCACTGGTGCCAGCGGTAGCCCTGTCGCCGTAATTCGGGAAGAATTCGAGTCCAGACAATTGCGATCGCCACGCACCAATGGGGAATGTCTCCCAAGCAGCTTGCGGAGGAATATGGGTTAACTGAAACTCTTGCTTAACGACGCACTCTTGTTTTATACCGCACATCAAACCGAAATTGACAGAGCGATCGCCGCTGAACAGGAGATGGAAGCAGCCATGTCAGCAACTATGCGGTCTAGCAACTCATAGCTATGATTTTGCATAACCACCACATGAGCTAAATTGCCTGCTGTCGCAAGCTGCCACTTAGCCACAATTGCAGCGGGCGGTTTGTCAAAAACAACTGTGGTAGAATAAGGATTTAGCAAGCAAAACAACCCCGCTTCTTTTAACTGTTCGTACAAATAGACAGCTTTGTTAACGCACCAGTGGGCTTCACTCTCAAATAAATGCTGCCGTTGCATAATTGCGTACCACAAAAATAGCGGTGCATGGCCGTTGCGAGAGCCAGATAAAGTAGTATCTTTGGAGCCGATATATTCAATGTTAGTCGCCAATTTATCCACCAGTTTTTTGCGAGTTAGCACAACACCGCAGGGAAAGGGGCAGCCGATGAATTTATGACCGGAAATTGCTAGGCTGTGAA
Source organism: Planktothricoides sp. SR001 (assembly GCF_001276715.1). GTDB lineage: Bacteria > Cyanobacteriota > Cyanobacteriia > Cyanobacteriales > Laspinemataceae > Planktothricoides > Planktothricoides raciborskii. The sequence goes on from NZ_LIUQ01000029.1 coordinate 33,952, forward strand.
TTGGCAAGTTAAAATTGATTCGACCAGGAGCGAGATATGGCAGCAGCATTCCCCCCAGCGCTCCATCACAATGAATATAAAAATTTTGAATTTTTTTAGCCTTTAGCACTGCTAAAATTTTCCCTAGGTCATCCACCGCACCTTTGACTGTGGTGCCGATATTAAGGTTGATAATTGCTGGGCGATTTGGGTCTAGTTGAATTTCTAGGTCTGAGTAGTCCATTTCGCCATGAGGTTGGGATTTTACAACCGCGTGAGGTATTTGGAAAAACCGCGCTGCTTTGCCAACAGAATAGTGAGAATCTTCAGAAGCATACAAAATACCCTCTGGATAAGTTTCTCTTCCCAGCAATAAACCATAAAAATTTCCTTCGGTGCCGCCGTTGGTAACGTATCCCCACCAGTCTTCAGCTTGATAAAGTTGGGCAAAAAATGCCAACGCTTCTTGCTCAAACTCCCGGCTGTCTATTTGGTAATTACCCGGAATAAATGGGTCTCCCAAGTTGTTTATAGATAATTCCAGAAATGGCATAATTTGGCTATAATTGTAGTTAAGATTAAAGGGATAGCCAGCGTGAAGTGATGTTTTTTCAATCAGGGTTTGCTTGAAGCGATCGATCCGACTGGTGATGGTGTTTTCTGCAACTATCATTTTTTTACTCCGAATTGTTGTAAGCTCTAGCGATCGATGAAGAGGGTGTTTATAATTGGTGGGCAACCCCCACCCTAAGTTAATCAAGCTTCAATAAGTAAATTAACTTATTTCCTATTTCAATTTATCATTATGCTTTGGCTGCTGTGGGTGATATAGATCACAAACTTTGTCTGATTTATGTTTGATTTATGTATAACTTTGTAACAATTTTTAATCAATGATTCATAATTATTTTATGCGGATTTTTAATCACGATTAAATCTGGGCAAATTGTTAAATTTTTATAAAAAAATGATAATTTTCGCCAATTTATTCGGTAAATGCCCTGAGATTAGATGGACAAAAGCACCTAGATATCTCACCCCTCACTCGCTCAGATAAATCTCCGAAAATTAGATTTTTTCTGGTAAAAAGGCGGAAATTTTCGGTAAATGTAACTGATTGTTAAAACCTATTACAAATAGTTAAGTTTCTGAGAGTAATGGGGAAGCGGGGGTGCGGGGGTGCGGACGTGCGGACGTGCGGGGGAGCAGAGGAGCTTTCGGAGCGAGGGTGCATTTGTTATTCTTTATTCGTTATTTGTTTTTGTGCGGTTAATCAAAAAACAAATAACCAACAACAAATAACCAACAAAAAATAACCAAAGAATCCCTACCCAACAACAAATAACCAATAACAATCAAAAATTGCTCCACGGATCACAGTGCAATTTTACAGATATTGATACAATATAAGCTTCATAAACTTTGAATTGCTATGTCAGAAAACAGCATAAATTTTACCGAAGCATCGCAAATTGCGGATCGGGTAGTTTTTGAGCAAACCGGCAAACATCTCACGGACTTAGAAATCACAATTTTTCGGGGGGCATGGCACAATCAAACCTATGAGGAAATGGCCGTGAATACTGACTATACAGCCAGTTACTTACATCGCATTGTCGGACAAAAACTCTGGGAAAGACTCTCCACAGCCTTGGGAGAAAAAGTTGGTAAAAAAAATTTTAAAACGGCTTTAGAAAGAAAGTTATGCCAAAACAAACAAGCGGCAAATGATGCCGCAAAAATCGATTCGGCTGAAGAAACTTATGTAGAACGTCCCCCCCTAGAATCTCGCTGTTATGAAACATTACTCCAACCGGGTTCTCTGATTAGAATTAAAGCCCCAGCGGGCATGGGGAAAACTTTACTCAGTTTAAGAATGTTGGAAGGCGTTGCTACCCAAAATTACCGCACGGTTTATTTAAATTTAAATCTGGCGGCAGAAACCGAATGTAGTAATTTAGATAAATTTCTGCAATGGTTCTGCGTGATTGTGGGTAAAAAAATGCGGATTAAAAATCAGTTAGCAGATTATTGGGACGATCGCTATTCTAGTAGTACGGTGAATTGTACGGAATACTTTGAACAATATTTATTACCCAGCGAGGACAGTCCCTTAGTCTTATGTTTAGATGAAGTGGAACGGATTTTTCCTTATCATCAAGTAGCAGAAGGTTTTTTAGGATTGTTGCGAGCTTGGCATGAAGATGCTAAGATTAATGAAACCTGGAAACAATTAAGATTGATGGTGGTTCATGCCACTGAAGTTTATATTCCCCTAAATATTAATCAGTCTCCCTTTAATGTGGGGGTGCCGGTGGAATTACCAGAGTTTAAACCTCAGCAAATCCGCGATTTAGCCCGTTGCTATGGGTTGGAATGGAACCTGAATCAAGTGAATCAATTAATGAAAATGGTCGGGGGTCATCCGCACCTGGTACAACAAGCGCTTTCTCAGTTGCGAATCTATCAGCAGCTTACCCTGGATCAGTTGTTAGCGGATGCCCCAACGGAGGCGGGAATTTATAGTCATCATCTGCGGGAAAATTTGTTAAGTTTACAAAAACATCCCGATTTACTTGAAGCGTTGAAACAAGTGGTTTTTGCGGCCAAACCTGTCCGCTTAGATTCCACGATCGCCTATAAGTTACAAAGTATGGGTTTAGTACAAATGCAGGGTAATGATTGCACCCCGCGCTGTGATTTGTATGCTAAATATTTTCGCGATCGCCTAGGAAATTAACCACAATTAACCATGAATATCCCCACCCAAACCCACTCCTCTGCTACCCCCAATTCAGTTTATCAGGTTGGGGGGAGTTTACCTCCCAATTCCCCCACTTATGTGGTGAGAAAAGCAGATCAAGACCTATATCAACAGTTAAAAGCAGGGCAATTTTGCTATGTGTTTAATTCCCGACAAATGGGCAAATCTAGTTTAAAGGTGAGAACCCTGCAAAAGCTGGTATCGGAGGAGGTGCTTTGTGCGGCGATTGATTTGACCGTATTAGGGTCAGAAGCGGTGACTTCCGAACAGTGGTATGGGGGTTTTATTAGAACTTTGGTGAAAAATTTTCCCGGTCTTTCCCGGAGTTTTAAACTTTTACCTTGGTTGCGCGATCGCGAAGGAATTTTAGCCCCAAATCAGTGGTTAACCCAGTTACTTGAAGAGGTGATATTTCCGGCATACCCAGGCAAAATTGTGATTTTTGTGGATGAAATCGATCAAAGTTTAAATTTATCCTGGAAAGATGATTTTTTTGCCTGGATTCGCGCTTGCTATAATCAGCGGGCAGAAAATGCCGATTATCAACGGTTGACCTTTTGCCTGTTGGGTGTAACCACCCCATCAGAGTTAATTAATGATAAGACGAAAACCCCCTTTAATATTGGCAAAAGTATTGAATTAACTGGTTTTACCTTAGCAGAAGCCCAACCATTAGCCCAAGGTTTTACCGGGCAAGTGCAAAATCCCCAACAGGTGTTACAAGAAATCTTAAACTGGACGGGGGGGCAACCATTTATGACCCAAAAACTCTGTTTTTTACTGGAACAAAAAACCAACGGCAAACAGCCCAATGTTGACCAGTTAGTGCAAAAGTTTATTCTGGATCAATGGGAAACTCAGGATGAACCAGAACATATTAAAACCATTCGCGATCGCCTCTTAGTAAATCCCCACAGATCGGGACGGTTGTTGGGACTATATCAAAAGATATTACAACAAACCAACGATAATTTCAATGGCAAATCTGAGCCAATTTATTATGAAAATAACCCGGATATTACGGAGTTACGTTTGACGGGATTAGTCATCAAACAAGGCAATCAAGTCAGAGTTTATAATAAAATCTATCAAGCAGTTTTTCACGAAAATTGGATTGCTCAAGAATTAGGCAAATTGCGACCTTATGCAGAAGCGATCGCAGCCTGGGAAGCTTCTAACCGTCAAGATCGTTCCCGACTTTTACGGGGTCAAGCGTTACAAGATGCCCTCAGTTGGGCGGAAAATCAAAGTTTAAGCGATCGCGATTATCAATTCTTAAATGCCAGTCAAGAAGCGGAATTTACCGAAGAGAAACAAGCCAATAAAATTTTAACCGTTGCCAAGAAAAAAGCCGAACGTATGATTGGCATTGGTTTATTGGGACTGGGAGTAATTTCCCTATCCGCAATTTTCATCGTCACCAAAGCCATAGCAGAAAAAAATGAGGCCAAAATCCATGAAATTCAAGCCCGCAATTCGGCCTCCGAAGCCTATCAGCGATCGAATAATCAACTGGATGCTTTAGTAGATAGTATTCGCGCTGCAAAAACCATCCAGTCCTTAAAGACTTCCCCGGAATTACAACAGCAAACTCTCAATAATTTAGAACAACCTTTAGCCAAATTACAAGAAATAAATCGCTTAGATAGCCACCAAGGATGGGTGTGGGAAGTGAGTTTTAGTTCTGATGGTAATATGCTACTCACCGCGAGTGATGATGGGGAGGCGATCGTCTGGAGTCGGGAGGGGCAAAAATTAGTAACGTTGAAACATCCCGATCGCCTTTATGGGGCAACTTTTTCTCCTGATAATCGGATGATTGCCACCGCGAGTAAAGATGGTAGAGTGCGCTTATGGACAACCGATGGAAAATTACTCAGAACCTACCAAGGTCATAGTAAATCAGTTTTTGCCGTGACATTTAGCCCCGATGGTCTATTTTTGGCTTCTGGTGGTGCGGATAATATTATTAACATTTGGTCGGTTAATTTAGTTTCAAGGGATGACAAATCAGGGGTTGAAGTTCCGCACCAAATTTTAAGCGGACATCAAAAAGAAGTGACTAATTTAAATTTTAGTCCTGATGGCAGCCTGCTGGTTTCCGCAAGTTATGATGACACCATTAAACTATGGAAAATTAACCAAAAAAATGATAAAATTGATAAAATTGAGCTATTTAAAACCGTCAAAGCCCATGAAGACGGAGTGACGGGAGCAATTTTTATTCAAGAAGGTCAGGAGATCGCCTCGGTGGGTGGCGATGGAAACCTAAAATTTTGGAATTTAAAAGGCCAATTACTAAAACCACCAATTCGGGCGCATTTTGATGTGATTAATCGAGTCGCATTTTCTCGGGGCAAACTCCCGTTTTTAGCTACAGCAAGTCAAGATAAAACGGTCAAGTTTTGGAACTTAGACGGGGACTTACTCAACACCTTATCAGGACATAAAGAAAGTGTTTTAACCCTGAGTATTACTCCAGATGGGAAAAATTTGGCCACGGGCAGTAGCGATCGCACCGTTAAACTGTGGCAGCCGGATATTCGTTTATTAAAAACCTTTAAAAATCCCGATCGCGTCACCTATTCAGTTAGGTTCAATCCTAGGGGAGACATTTTAGCGGTTAGCAGTCGCCAGCCTACGGTACAATTAATTAATTTTAATCTAGAAAAGTTACAAACTTTAACAGGTCATACAGCTTTAATTAATTCTATTCGCTTTAGTCCTGATGGTGAAACCATTGCCACGGGGAGTAAAGATAAAACCATTAAACTCTGGAACCTGAATGGGGAATTGCTAAAAACATTGGTTGGTCATCAGGATTCAGTCTCCGCTGTCCGGTTTAGTCCCGATGGTCAAATCATTGCTTCTGTGAGTTGGGATCGGACTCTAAAATTGTGGGATTTAGACGGCAAAATACTGCAAAATGTTATCGCCCATGATGAGTGGATTTATGGCTTAAATTTTAGCCCCGATGGTCAAATAATTGCCACCGCTAGTAAAGATAAAACCGTCAAACTGTGGAATCTCAAAGGGGAGTTATTGGCGACATTAAAGGGTCATATCCATGATGTAAATTCGGTGGCATTTAGTCCCGACGGCCAAACAATTGCCACGGCTTCTGATGATACCACGGTAAAATTGTGGCGACTAGATGGCACATTAATTCATACCTTAGAAGGTCATAATAATAAGGTTTTAAGTGTAGATTTTAGTCGTGATGGTCAGATTATTGCTTCGGCTTCTGACGATAAAACCATTAAACTTTGGCAACCAAATGGACGGCTATTAAAAACCTTAGAAGGACATGATAACCGCATTTGGGAATTAAGTTTTCATCCCACAGAACCAATTTTGGCATCGGGCAGTTGGGATCAGACGGTGAAATTCTGGACTTTAGAAGATTTACCCATTGATGATCCAGGAAAATATGCCGGAGATTCCCAGTTAAATCAACTGTTAAAAATGGGCTGCGATCGCCTGAATGATTACCTGATCAACAGTCTACAGGATCCCATTTGTCAAAATGTTTCAGAAAATTAATAGTAGGGTGGGCAAAACCTTGCCCACCCTACTATTAATGTTGGATGAATTTTTGTAAATGGTGGGCGAAGCATTCCGGCAGATAACATCCGATCAAAATATTAACCTATATACCGGAATGCTTCGCCCTGAACCAGGCAAGGGCGAAGCATTCCGGCATATAGGTTATGGTTGGGAATATTAAATAGACTGCCGGAATGCTTCGCCCCTACGAAATTTTTACGAAAATTTGTGGTTAAACCAAAAAATGCCCTGTAAATGTAATACCGTTTCCAATTAATTATCAAAAATGCAACCATTTTGGGTGCGGGGAAGGATCGCCCCTAATGCTGGATGAATTTTTGTAAATGGTATTAAAATAGAAAATATCTGCTTAAGATAAAATAATTAACCAATGTTCAAACATCCTAGGGGGCTAGAAATAGCCGAGTATATTTCTTTAGCTGGTGCCGTAACCGGGACAATTTTGGCGACAGTTTTTGGCGATTTCACCTACGCAGCATGGCCGATCTGTTTTGCCATATTGTTGAATACGATCAACCGCCGCTATGGTTTAAATCAGAATTGGCATTCTCGGCGCACGATCGCCCAATTAGAGGAAAAAATTGCCGCCCTCTCCCTAAAAAATATTGATGCGGCTAAAGTACAATCCCCAGAACAATTTAACCTGACATCGAATGCTGAGTCGATGAAAGCGATCGCCTCATTAATCGAAGCAGTGCAAAAATTGCGATCGCAGCAACAGCAACTTCATGGAGCGATTAAACAAATCAAAGATCAACTGAATACTTTAAGTCAACAATTCAAAGACCGACCCGAACTGGAACAAATTGAAAGCTTAACCCAAGTAATTGTAGCGCTTCAGCAACTTATCGATGATTTTAGAAAAGTGGATTAGTTGTTTGTTGTTTGTTGGAGAAAGGGGAACAGTTATCAGGGAACGGGGAACGGAAGAGAGAGGAGAGAGAAGAAAGATGCATAGAAGAGAGAGTTTTCATAATTCACCTCTTTCCTGTTCCCTGTTCCCTGTTCCCTGTTCCCTTTTCCCTGTTTGTTGTTTGTTGGCAAGTTGTTTGTTGTTTGTTGGAGAAAGGGGAACAGTTATCAGGGAACGGGGAACGGAGGAGAGAGGAGAGAGAAGAAAGATGCATAGAAGAGAGAGTTTTCATAATTCACCTCTTTCCTGTTCCCTGTTCCCTGTTCCCTGTTCCCTGTTCCCTTTTCCCTGTTTGTTGTTTGTTGGCAAGTTGTTTTGTTATTATTTTGTTATTTGTCGTTTGTCCTTTGACCGCGAACCGCGAACAAATAACAAATAACCAACAACAAACAACGAACAACGAACAACGAACAACGAACAACGAACAACGAACAACGAACAACGAACAACGAACAAATAACAGATAACAGATATAAAAATAAAATGCAGTAACGATCGCCCTGCGCGGTAATGGCACAATAGGTGTTAAAGAAAATTTGTATTGGCAAAGGCCCAACGAGCGACTTCCTACGGGACGCTATGGGCGTTCGGCAGAGATTGCCGATTTGAGGCTAAACTACCGAGACTCACTAGCAGAGACAAGTCTTGGCCATCTATCGTTGATAAGTGAAACATAGAGGAACCCTTATGAAACAACAGTTGAGTCCATTAGAACTTTTGGAATATATATCCCTCGCTTGTACGGCAGCGGGGACTGTCACCGTGGTACTGCTTTCTCAGCACGTCGGATATGCGATCGGGCCGGGGGCTTTGTCTTTGGTACTCGGTGCCGCGAACCGCAGAAAATACTCGTCGAGTGGGTCTAATTCCACAGAAGTGGTCAAAATTGACCAAAAACTGTCTGAGGATGTGGCTTCAGTCCGCCAGGAGATCCAAACTTTACCCAAGTCCTCGGACTATAACAGTTTGAAATCTCAGGTAGAAAATTTAACCGTTTCCGTCGCCGGATTGGAGCAACACAAATCTGGGGCATTGACCAATGTGGGAGTGGAATTAAACCCCATCCGCCAAGATATTGTGCAGTTACGATCGCAATATGGCAATTTACAAGAGTTTTTCAACGAATTGCGCGATCGCGTTGAAGTAACTTGGCAGCAACTACCTCCACCGGACAAAATCGCGCATCTGGAAAACGAACTTAAGCAGATGGACGCGAAGCTGACCCAACTGCCTTCTAAGTTGCAAAAGATGACGGGGACAACTTCCGTTGATCTGACCAGCGTCACTGCTGAAATTGAAGCACTCAAGCAACAATTAAACAATATCGGTCAAGGGGGTGATGTTAATTCCTTGGTGCCAGAATTGGAGCAATTACGACGTCAAGTAGCGGCGTTAGAAAATACCACCGATCGCTTAGTGGTGAATAGCCAAAATCTGGCGGAAAAAGAAGAGGTGCGTTCGCTATCTATCACTTTACAGGAGTTACAAAAACAGCAAGAACAACTCCAACAAACTGCGGCAAGCGATCGCAGCGCTTTATCAGAATTGCGCGATTCCGCAGAGTGGATCGCGTTCGCGAATCGCCTCGAAAACTTGCAAGCACAAATCAACCGAATTGGGGAGCAAACTCCCGCCACCGTTCAAACTCAAAATTTGTCGGAATTGCAAGCACTGCAAGATAGATTAGAGCAACTTAGTCACCGTGTGAATCAGCGGATGTCCCTAGCTGTCGTAGAAGTCAAAGAAGGACAGATCATTGAACTAACTGGGATTGAAACCGCATTAGCCAAAATTGCCGATGCGGTTGCCGAAGTCAAGCAAGAAATGGAAATCCGGATGTCTGAGATTTCTGCCTGGGAATTAACCGGAATTCACCAACAACTGCTAGACCAACAGCAAACTTTAATCGCCTTACAGCAAGACTACCAAAACCTGCTGGCATCGACTTTAGAAAACCGTAACTGGGATCAATCTTTATCTGATTCTGAATATCAGCAAAAAATTGAAATTCTAGAGCGAGTTTTAGCCAGTAACACCGAAAGTATCGATCGCATAGAATCATCTCTGGGCAACCATACATTCGGTGAATCAGGAAATACAATTACCCATGAATCTGACTTGTCACGGGCAGTAGACATCGCCCAAATTGCTATTCTTCAAGGCAGCGTCTCACAATTGGCGGCGAATCTGGACAATTTAGAACAACAAGTCCAATTTTTAGCCAATGGGGACAATGTAAACGAGCAAGTACACGATGAAATCCAAGCCCTGAAAGAGCAAATCAACCGCTTAGAAACTTCGGTGAATAATAACGAGATGATCGGAGGAGAGACAGGGACGGATTTGTATCCAGAAATTAGAATTATCACCCAAGAACTTAAGGAAATCGGTCTGCTCAAAGATACGATTTATCAGTTATCGGGGAATGTGGAAATCTTGGATCAACAAGTCCACGATCTGAATATGGGGAATCCGCATAGTATTACCGGAGAACTCCGAGAACAAATTGAGGCGCTGATGGCCAAAGTTGAGCAACTACCAGAAAACCAAATTCCTGAAGATTTGACGAGTAATTACCAAACCGTTTGCTGGCGTTTAGACCAACTCGAAGCCGGTTATCTATCTTTAGAAACCCACCTCAAAGAAACTCAGGATGTAAGCAATCGCAACGATCAAGAAATCACCGATCAATTCTTAACCTTAAATGCTCAATTATCTGAATTACAGCAAGAGATTGATGGCATGGGTCAAAAATTAACTGATTTGGAAAAAGGATTGGAAGAAATTACGGTTTCTGAGTTAGCCGTCACTCGCCAGGATATAGCTATACTGCAAGATACAGTCTCGGATTTAGTCACCCGACTAGAACAGGATTTAGACAAGTTCAACGATCGCGAAAAAGTTCAAAAATTGGAACAATCCTTGTTTACCTTGGAAACAAAACTTAGTCAGGCGATCGCGCAACTCGACGAGCAATTCCAAGCCCTGCAACTGCAAACCAGACAACTAGAAATAGAACAAGCGGAAACCCAAACCGCCACCAGTCAAATTGACGATCTGATCGGCAACTCCATTGAGCGACAAATGAGTGGCATTAGTCAACTGTTGCAAGATGTTGCCCCATGCGATTATGAATTAATCTTTGACCGTCCGGCAATTTACGACTGTTTAATCCAGGCGATCGCTAACAGTAATAAGCTGCTGATAATTGTCTGTCCGTGGCTGAATCGTGAAATCATCAGCGGTCTGTTGGATGAATTTGAAGCTTTCCTAGAACGCAATGGTCAATTAAAAATTGGTTGGGGTCATCTGGCAGATATTAATGAGGGAGAATTTCCGCTGTTAGTTCAGCAGCAATGGCATACCGAAAATCTCACCACCCGTCGCCAATCTTATGATGCCCTAAATGACTTAGAAGCCCTGCGGGAAAAATATCCTAATCAACTGGAATATAAGGTACTGGGAACCCATGAAAACTTTTTAGTTGCTGATGAGAAAATGGCCTTAATTTCCAGTCATCATTTTCTCAGTAGCGATCGCGATATTCCCGAACGAGAAGTTGCCGTGAAAACTTCTTCGCTGAAGATTATTCACGGGTTAATCGATCGGTTCACCGATTCGGTGTTACGACCGGGAAATGCGGAGGCTTATTACAACCGAGGGTTTGAACGGCTAGAAATTGGCGATTATGCTGGGGCAATGGCGGATTATGATGCCTCCCTAGCCCTCAACCCTGATCGCGCCACCAGCTACAATAACCGGGGATTGACAAAATATCATACGGGCAATCTTCCTGGCGCGATCGCGGATTATAGCAAGGCGATAGAACTGGATCCCGATGAACCCGTGACTTATTTTAACCGGGCTGTTGCCTACTATAAAATCGGCGACTATCGCCATAGCATCACCGATTATACTCAGGTGATTCAGCGGCAAGATGGGATTCGGATTTCGGCGGAAAATACCGGCGCTTATTTCCAACGAGCGGAAGCGTATCGTCAGTTAGGGGAATATGAAAGTGCCATTTTGGATTACACAATGGCCATTCGTTTAGCCCCGAACGATCCCGTCGCGTATAACAATCGCGGGTTAGCCCGGTATAACCAGGGAGACTATCTGGGTAGCATTGAGGATTACAGCGAAACCTTAACCCTGAACCCCAATGATGCGGTGGCGTATTCTAATCGCGGCGTTTCCCGGCTAAAAACTGGCGATTATGGTGGAGCCGTGGCAGATTTCGACAGCGCGATCGCCCTGAAACCGGATTATGCCAGTGCATACAATAATCGGGGGTTGGCGCGATTTGAAATGGGCGATCGCACCGAGGCGATCGCTGACTTAAAACAGGCAGCGGAATTATTTGCTGCCCAAGGAAATATCCCCAGCCAGCAACAAGCCTTAGACTCCTTGAAGCGACTCGGTTGCGAAGAAGGATAAATTGCTTCTTGTCCTTGGTCAGAAAGTCCTCAGTAGGTTGGGTTGAGGTCACGAAACCCAACCTACTAATTAATTTAATTGTGAATTATCAGATCAATTATCAAATCATAGAATCATGCAAAATATCCAACCTAATATCCAAAACCTGCGCCAAATCATCAGCGAATACCATTGGTTAGACCTGGCGGAATCCGTTTCCATTGCGGCATCAGCGATCGGCACCTTAGCCGGCGCCTTATCCGGTCAAGTTGTCTATGCTGCCGCCCCCTTAACCGTGGCACTTTCCCTCAATTTAGCCAACCGATATCGCCTCGATGAAAACACCGAACAATATACCAAAGCCGCCATATCTGATGTCAGAAATGTGGTAGAATCTCTCTATACCGCTTTGCCAGAAAATGACCAACCCCAGATGGATTTTCAAGCCCTGCAAAAATCAATTTACCATCTGCAAAAAGTCACGGAAAGGCTAGAAAATAAAGCTTTAACCGAAGATGACTGGCAAATGGTGAATGTGAGATTTTTAACTTTGCAAGAATCTTTAGAAAAGCTGACCCAATCTATCGGTAATTCCCAGTTCATCCCTCCAGCCATACAAAGAAGTGAAGCGGGTGAAATTTCTGGTAAAAATGCTGGAGAAATTAGAGAAGTTGCTCTGGCAAACTATTCTGAACTAGAACAACGGATCGGTCAACTAGAGCAGAAAAATCACGAAGTAATTAAACCCTATTTACAGCGGCTGACTCAAACATTACAACAGCTTAAGCAAGACCAGTCTTTAGGAAAAGTCAGGAAAAAAATCCAAGCACTCAGCGAAGAAATTAAACAAAGAACGGTCGTGCAAGTAGAAGTAGAAACATTAACCCAGCAGTTAGAAACAATTGCCGCTCAACAAGCACAACTAAATCAGCAGTTTTTAGAGTTACCAGCCCCCCCGGTTCCGGTTGATATCAGTAGCATAGAAGTTGCGATCGCCCAAATCTCTGAAGACCTGACCACCACAAAAACTCAGACCAGCAAACGGTTTAAACGCATTCTTGGCACCTTAAATGCTTTAGAAGGGCAAATTAATCAACTACAACAGCTATCCCACAATCTACAATCATCCGTGGAAAAGGTGACAGAGGACTTGGATCATCTTTCCGATGCTGCCAACGTCGAAAACTTGGAAAATATCTTAAATCAAGTTTCCGCCGAACTTGCGGAAGTCCAAGATAAAATTAACTCCCTCACACCCCCGTTTAATCCAGCACCCCTAGAAGAGCAATTACAAGAACTAAGCGCGTTAATCAAACAACAGTCCCCAGAACCAACCCAGTTTCTCACCAAGGAAGATATTGCCCCCCTGGTGGCGGCGATTAAAAAGCTGCAAAAACGGAAATAAATTGGTTGTTGGGTAGGGATTCTTTGGTTGTTGGTTGTTGGTTTTTGGTTGGGGAAAGTGATGCATTGAAAAGTCGTAGGGGCTTTCTGGCCATAAGGCCTGACGGATTATGCTTCGCAAGGACGCCCGTACAAGTTAAAAAAAGTATCACTATTCACTATTCACTATTCACTATTCACTTTCCCCTCTGCACCCCCGCTCCCCCGCTCCCCCGCTCCCCCGCACCACTGTTCCCTCTTCCCTGTTCTCGTTATTTTGTAAATTTTACGGATGAACTGCATTTAATTCCGGATTCCATCCCCTAAGAATGAAAAAATTGCCAAAAGGGTATAGGAATTTTCCCATGCAAAGGAATTACGGTTGGTTAGAAGTTGCTGAGTATTTATCCATTGTTGCTTCCGTGATGGGTGCAGTTGCCGCTGTCACCACGCAAAAAGCGGCGTTAATGGCTGTTCCCATGTCCATGTCCCTGATTTTGAATCTATTGCATCGACGGAAATTATTATCTTTAAGTAGACAAATAATTGGCGCTGAAGTGACAGAACAATGCCAGGAATTGTCTGATTTAGTCCCGGGGCAGCCCAGTTCACGTATACCAGAAAGTCCCAGGGAAAAACAACAGATTCAACCAGCGATCGCGCAGCGTTGCGGATGCAACATCGCGCAGCGTTGCGGATGCAACATCGCGCAGCGTTGCGGATGCAATATCGCGCAGCGTTGCGGATGCAATATCGCGCAGCGTTGCGGATGCAATATCGCGCAGCGTTGCGGATGCAATATCGCCTCTTTGCCTCTGGCAGAAATGGAAACATCTTTAGAACGCTTATGCCAAAAATTTGAACATCAACAAACTCAAATTAGTCAAATGATGGTGAATTTGGAAAAAATGAGCCATCAAATCCCATGCACCTTGCCTAACAATTTGCCCAACAATTTGCCCAACAATTTACCTACTAATTTACCTATTATTAATAAATTGGCAAATTTTCCCAGTCAAAGCGATGCCCAAGATGCACCAATTGAAGATTTTAATCAGCGCAATTTATCCAGTAATGGTTATGTAGAGGCGGAAATTTCGGGAATTAAAACAGAGTTAATCAGACTTTATGAAAAATTAACTCAAGTTCAGAGTAAAACCGACAATTTGGTGCCGAAAAAAAAACTTAAACTGATGATTGCGGCGATTAAAACCCTGCATGAACAAAATTTAGCTGCCCGGACGTCTATTCTTCAATTAAATGAAACCGTCGAGAAAATGTCCCCGCCGCCACCAGAGGGAAACCATCCATCTCAAATCCAATTTGAGGAGCAAATTAAAGAGCAAATTAAAAATTGTCTCCAGCAAATTTCCGATCTGCGAGGAGAAATCGCTGCACTGAATCAGGCGAAATCCTTGTGGGAAGAAACCAGCGACCAAGGGATACCGGAAACAAAACTGCGGGAGTTAATTTCAGAAATAGTTGCTAGTGAATTGCGAAGTTTGCCTAATTCAATTTCCGTTGAAGCCAGCCCAAACCAACAATTTTTATTCTATAAAAATTTAATTTCAAGTTATGCTGGATGGACAGAAAGCGAAAGCGATTCGGCAAATTATATTGACTTTTATTATATTCCTCAGTTACATCGAGAAATTAAAAACTTGTCAGAAGAAATTGCGATTCTAGAAGCGGAAATGGAAAACCGTTTAGCCCCATTGGAAGCAATCGATCGCCACAGCATTGAAGAAGACCTAGCCCTGCAATCCCAGGCGATCGCTGAACTCCAAGAACAGACGAAGCAACTCCGGGCATTCTCTCAGCTTCAACCGCAAGAAGCGATTTCTGACTTACAAACCAAAGTATTATGCAGAAGGGCGTTCGCGCAGCGTTGCATCCGCAACGTTGCGCCGAATGGCAATTGGAATGGCAATTGGAAATGTCTGCATAGCTGGAATGCCCATGCAGAAGTCATATTTTCCCTAGACTTTAGCCGCGATGGAATGTTTTTGGCCACCGGCAGTGCCGACCATACCGTAAAAGTTTGGCAAATTTTCTCAGAATTACGGACAGAAAATTCGACCACAGAAAATCTGGCTAATTTATCTGCTAATTTATCTGCTAATTTATCTGCTAATTTATCTGCTAATTTATCTGCTAATTTATCTGCTAATTTATCTGCTAATTTATCTGCTAATTTATCTGCTGAATTATCTCAAACCTTCACAAGTCATACTCATGCGGTGCGGGCGATCGCCATCAGTCCCCAGCAAGATTTTATCGTCAGTGGCAGTGGCGATGTTGGATCCGCAACGGTTCGCGATCGCACCATTCAAATTTGGCCATTGACTTGGCCAACTGAAGAAAACCAAAAACTTGTCATTCCGGCGAATGGGGGAATCCAGTCCTCTGAATTAGAACCCTTAAAAATCCTCACAGGTCACTCTCTATCCGTGCGAGCGATCGCCATCAGTCCAGACGGTCAATTTATCGCCAGTGGCAGTGCAGATCAAACCATTCAAATTGCTCCCGTCGCCGATATTTTAGCCGATATTTTATCCGATTCCGCCAAAGCATCACGAGAAGCGAATCTCTCAAAGTCACACCCAGAAGTTGACCCAGAGTTATATGAGTACCCTTGGCCATCCTTGCAAACCGTACTCACCGGCCACAAAGCCCCCGTAGATGCCCTAGCCTTTAGTCCCGACAGCCAGATCCTGGCCAGTGGTGCCGTAGACGCTGAGTTGAAAATTTGGCTAATGAATGCTCAAGAACTCCTCTGCACCCTCACAGACCATGTAGAACCGATTACCTCACTGGCATTTTCCGCTCATCCAGGATATCTTCTGAATCAACCGGGACATCTCCTCGCCAGTGGGAGTCTAGACTGCTCGATTAAAATTTGGCACATCAGCCCAAATGCTCCAGAAAGCAGAGTAATATTTACCCTCACAGGGCATTCAGAACCAGTGACTTGTGTCAAATTTAGTCCTAATGGGCAATTTCTTGCCAGTGCCAGCATTGACCAAACCATCAAAATTTGGCTGATTTCCCCAGACACGGAAAATATTTCCTTACTTTGCACTCTCACAGGTCATCAACAACCCATCCTATCTTTAGCCTTTAGAGATGAGCAAACCTTTGCCAGTTGCAGCGCTGATGGAGAAGTGAAAATTTGGCATTGCATCCTTTGAATCAAACTATCGGCAAATTCTAAAGTCAAGGGAATGGTAAGAGGCTGGTTATAAGATTTCCGAATCTAATTCAAGATTCTAATTCAAGATAAAATTAGATTTTGCATTTGCATTGGCCTAAACCGCAAAATTCTTATGACTTATTCCTCAACACCTCAAGCTGAATCAACTGCCAAATCTACCACCATGAATTGGTCCAACTTACTCCAGCAAATCCTGGATCGAGAATCTCTCACCAGTCAACAAGCATCCCTGCTGATGCAAGGATGGCTGCAAGACGAAATCCCCCCCGTCTTATCCGGGGCAATTTTAGCTGCACTGCAAGCCAAAGGAGTATCAGCTAATGAATTAGCGGGCATGGCCAAAGTTTTACAACTTCAATCCGTCGCCGGACACCGCCTTGCGGTTCCAGAATGGCCAAAACCCGTGATTGATACTTGTGGCACTGGGGGGGATGGGGCGTCCACCTTTAATATTTCCACAGCGGTGGCTTTTGTGGCCGCTGCCGCAGGTATCCCTGTGGCCAAACATGGGAATCGTTCCGCGTCCAGTAAAGTCGGCTCCGCTGATGTGTTGGAAGCTTTAGGGATCCACTTGACGGCACATCCAGAGAGAGTTCAGTCAGCGCTGCAAGAAGTGGGGGTGACTTTTTTATTTGCCCCTGGGTGGCACCCGGCGATGAAGGCAGTGGCAACCCTGAGAAGTACCCTAAAAATCCGCACGGTATTTAATCTCCTCGGCCCCTTGGTGAATCCTTTACGTCCCACAGGTCAGGTGATTGGGGTTTTCAGTAGTCAGCTACTAGAGGCGATCGCAAGAGCTTTGGGACAACTGGGAACCGAAAAGGCGATCGTCTTACATGGACGAGAAAAACTGGATGAAGCGGGTTTAGCAGACGCCACCGACCTAGCGATTCTGAGTAATGGCGTCGTTGAACTCAGCGTCCTCAACCCCCAGGAATTGGGATTAACCAAAGCCCCCACTGCCGCATTACGGGGCGGCGACATTCCCGAAAACACCCAGATTTTGCGCGATGTGCTTCAGGGTAAAGGAACTCCAGCCCAACAAGATGTCGTTGCTTTAAATGCTTCTTTGGCGTTTCAAGTCGCCGGTCTGATTGCCGTCGGGGAGCATCAACAAGGAATTGCGATCGCCAAAGACATTCTCAAATCTGGGACAGCTTGGGACAAATTAGAACAACTAATTCAATTTTTCCAAGACTAATCTAGTTGTTTGTTATTTGTTGTTTGTTATTTGTTATTTGTTCACCAAATTTCTTATAACGAATAACCAGCAACAAATAACAAACTTACAATATTAATTTATGTTGATGGGACAATTAAGAACGGGGTTTAAATTCAATCGCATCTTTTTTGATGGTTATATCATAAGTTCCATAAACATCTTGTCCCAGCAGA
Organism: Planktothricoides sp. SR001; assembly: GCF_001276715.1. Lineage (GTDB taxonomy): Bacteria > Cyanobacteriota > Cyanobacteriia > Cyanobacteriales > Laspinemataceae > Planktothricoides > Planktothricoides raciborskii. The sequence continues at coordinate 51,583 of NZ_LIUQ01000029.1, forward strand.
CCCCGATTGCGAAGTCCTTTTTCTGCCCCTTGCGGCGCAATTCCCACCACAAGTTCACCGACCATCAGATTACCGACTTTCACGGATTTAACCACTCCTAAATTTACTTCAATTTGACTGCCATCGGCGATAGTCACTGTGGCAGTTCCTTGGGATTGAATCTTTAAAGCTTTGGCCATTGGTTCCGTAATTAATGTACCCGTGGCTCCCGTATCAAAGAGCATTTCAAATGTTTGACTGCCATTAAATGTGACATCTACCACTGGGGTTCCCCCTTCACTACTTTTGATAGGAACTTGTAAGACTCCAGCTTGACCTCCTCCGGTTCCGGCTGCACCAGTGGGAGCATTGGGGTCGAATGTAACTTCGGGACAAAGCTGCGGTAAATTTCGATAGCTGCCATTAGCATCAATGACAAAACATCCCGGATGTTCTTGAGGAATTACCGGGCTTTGCAGAAAAATTATGCCCAAACAAGTGATGAAACCTGCGATTGTTTTTTTCATGGTTTTAACCTGGTTAATTCATATTTTTTTCATTTTCAATGAAAAGAGCAAAAAAATGATAAATTTTTGCCTAATAATCAACTAATTTATCAATGGCGATCGCTTGATAATTATTCACTGCATCACCTAAAGAAAAGGATACATGATTTCTGAATATTATTGAAATTAAACACCGGCTATAAACATCAGGGGAAATAGCGAAAATATCCGATGAACGGACAAGCCAATTAATCTAGCGGAGGTATTTTTAAGGATTTTGTAACGCTATGTTAATTTTATCACAGGTAAAAAAATCGCCCAGTTCACAAGGGTGCCAAGGCTTGAGTGAATTCTTCCCAGCCGGGGAAGTTCCCCATCTCCCCTCCCCCTGGTGTACTCCGAGGCTTCTTCTGGATGCATGACCCCTCCATGAGGCTACCAATAGGCGAATGTAAATATAGTCAATTCTTTACATTTCATCTATCACCAATTCCCCTGGGGGAGTAATCATGTCATAATTGCAAAGCTTGTTGATTGATCCTACATAAACCTTTAAGCATTGAAAGTGAAGCATCATCGGTCAACAGGGAACAATCAACCATGAACAATGCAGTTGTTGGCAAATAAAGCAAGTATAGAAGTAGAGGTTTATATGCCGTTATCTGGAGGTCAACCCGCACTGTTGGTGCTTGCCGATGGCACCTTTTATCAGGGGTGGTCATTCGGCGCCCCTGGCACTGCCATAGGAGAAGTCGTCTTTAACACAGGCATGACAGGATATCAGGAAGTGTTAACAGATCCCAGCTATTGTGGACAAATAGTCACTTTCACTTATCCAGAGTTAGGAAATACCGGGGTGAACATGGAAGATGAAGAATCCCACCGCCCCCAAGTTAAAGCCGCGATCGCTCGCAATATCTGTTGGAAACCGAGTAACTGGCGATCGACAAAAAGTTTACCGGATTACTTAAAGCAACATAATATTCCGGGAATTTATGGCATTGATACCCGTGCCCTGACTAGAAAAATTCGTATATTTGGCGCCATGAATGGGGGGATTTCCACCGAAATTCTCGACGTTAATGAATTACTCCAAAAAGTAAAAGCGGCTCCCAATATGTTGGGGTTGAATTTAGCCAAAGAAGTCACCACCTCTGAGGTGTATGAATGGTCAGAAAGTACCTCGGCGGATTGGGAATTTAATGCTCAGATCGCCTCATCCACCACGGCGGAACCCGCGCAAAAAGAAATTTATACGGTGGTGGCTTTGGATTTTGGGATTAAACGCAATATCCTTCGCCGACTGAGCAGTTTTGGCTGTCGCGTGATCGTGGTGCCTGCGAATACCCCGGCGGAGGAAATTCTCAAATATAATCCCGATGGCATTTTTCTGTCTAACGGCCCTGGAGATCCCGCAGCGGTGACAGAAGCGATCGCCACAACCCAGGAATTACTGCAAAGCAATAAACCCTTATTTGGTATTTGTCTGGGACATCAAATTTTGGGGTTGTCTCTCGGAGCCAAAACCACTAAACTTAAATTTGGCCATCGGGGTTTAAACCAACCCGCAGGACTGCAAAGACAAGTGGAAATTACCAGTCAAAATCACAGTTTTGCGATCGAGGAAGATTCCTTATCCCCCGACGTGGAAGTTACTCACTTAAATCTGAATGACCGCACGGTGGCGGCTTTGCGTCACAAATCCTTGCCCGTCTTTTCAGTGCAGTATCACCCCGAAGCGTCTCCAGGCCCCCATGACTCGGACTATGTGTTTGAGGAATTTGTCAAAGCCATGCGCTCTCATCGCTCCTGTTAGGAGTCATAAGTCTATAGGTCATTTTATGCCATTCATGGTTGAGCCTTGACCGTTGACGGTGGACAGTCAACCATGAACAGATCGCCAAGGAATAAGGACAAATAACCAGTAACCAGTAGCCAGTAACCAGTAACGAGTAACCAGTAATCAATAACCAACAACATTCAACTATTAATCCTGAATCTTGTCTCTTTTTTCTCAGAGTGGTTTACAATCAGCGAGAAAGGATATATACTTAACCGTCGTTTTATAGAATCATAGACGTAGGAGGGCGTTATCGCTGATCAATTGAACCTGACCGTGAGCCTGCGAGGTGCTCGCGAGGTGAAAAACAACTACCAAATCATCCGTCTGACTGGCTTATTAGATGCTTTTTCAGAAGCAACCTTCAGCAAGGTTTTGGGTGACTTAATTAAGGAAGGGCCGAATCAGGTGATTTTAGATTTGTCTAAAATCGAATTTCTTGACAGTTCTGGATTGGGAGCATTGGTAAAAATAGCTAAGGAAGCTCAAAATGCCGGAGGAAGTTTCCAAATTGTTGCCAATCCGCGAGTTACACAAACGGTAAAACTGGTGCGTTTAGAGAAGTTTCTGTCTTTACAGAATTCTTTGGAAATAGCACTGGAAAATATTAATCAGGCTTGATCTATGAACCGATATAACCAGCTATCCAGTTTACTTACTGGATAGCTAGTTCTTCATATTTCATATTAGTGTATTGGCCCGTGTCAGGGTCATCCACCGCGAATCAAGAGCCAATTCTGAGTATTTTTGCTCTGGTAAATTGCTGGTAAATTGCTGGTAAATTGCTGGTAAATTTCTGATAAATTTCTGATAAATTTCTGTATTTGGACAATAAACCTTTGGGATGGTGTCACCCAGTCAAGAAGATTTTTCCATTATCGATCGCCCCATAGAACCTTGTGATCTATTTGATCTTTCGGTGCATATTCTGTCACCTAAGCAACTATCTAAGCAACAAGTGAATCAGTTGTCACCAACGGCTTTGGCTTACTTGGGAGATGCGGTATATGAGCTTTATATTCGAGGACTTTACTTACTGCCTCCTAAGCGGCAGCATAGTTATCATCAAGAAGTGGTGGCTCAAGTGCGAGCGGAGACCCAAGCGGAGCATTTGCGATCCCTCGAACCCTATTTAACTGATGTGGAGCAAGATATTATCAGACGAGGACGAAATGCCGCATCAGGAAAACCCAAGCGAGTTTCCGCTACGGTTTATCAACAGGCGACTAGCTTAGAAACCTTAATGGGATACCTATATCTCACCGATGGCGATCGGCTGCGCCAACTATTGCATCACTTATACCCCGATCGCTAATTCAACTGACGGATCAATAACGCATCAATGTTGTCTCGGCTTGAATTGGTGCGTCTTTGCTCACTTTCGTTGGGTCTCACGTTCGTCGATAAATTATCCAAAAATTATCTAATACGGATATCGCGGCTCAACCAAGTTGCAAAAATTTTGTAAAAATTTTGAACAAATTAGGACATCCTGACATGGCTGATAAAAAATATATCCCCAACCCCGAACGTAAACCTCGCTTCTCTGGGTCAAAGTCAAGCTCTAAACCAAAAATTCACCAGAAGTCCGAGCGACTCCATGCTCATAAATCTCAGCCCCCCCTGGATCGTACCCAGGCAGAACCCCAACCCAGCGAGGAGCAAGAAAGCGATCGCACCGATGACCTGATCTACGGTCGCCATCCCGTTCTCAGTGCCTTGGCCCAAGAACATAGTATTAACAAAATTTGGATTACCCCGCAATTACGCTACGATCCCCGGTTTCATACCTTACTGATCGAAGCCAAAGCCAATGGCACGGTGATTGATGAAGTGGACTACCGCCGGTTAGATCAGATGACCGGCAAATCCAATCATCAAGGGGTGGTGGCGCAGGTGGCGCCCTATAAGTATTGGGAGCTTGACGATTTAATCACCCAGGCTCGGTCGGCGGTGGAAAAACCTGTTTTGTTAGCATCTGATGGCATTATGGATCCCCATAACCTAGGGGCGATCGTCAGAACCGCCGAAGCGATCGGGGCGCAAGGGCTGGTGATCCCGCAGCGTCGGGCAGTGGGGATCACGTCCACAGTGATGAAAGTGGCAGCGGGCGCGTTAGCATCTTTTCCTGTAGCCCGGGTTGTCAATTTAAGTCGAGCTTTGGAACAATTAAAAGAGGCGGGCTTCTGGATTTATGGCGCGGCGGCAGAGGCGGGTGATTCCTTGTCTTCTGTGCAGTTCACCGAAGCCACCGTCCTGGTGGTCGGTTCCGAAGGAGAGGGTTTAAACTTGTTGACACAACGCTGTTGCGATCAATTAGTTTCGATTCCCCTGCAAGGAAAAACCCCTAGTTTGAATGTGTCTGTAGCTACGGGAATGATTCTGTACGAGATTTATCGTCAGCGATCGCAGCAACAGCTACATCTGAAAATTAAAACAGCCGATAACATTGAAAAAATAAAGACCAGGGAGTATAAAGAAATTTAAAGATTCAGGGCGCTGGAAAAGCCCACAGCAGCAAACAATCGATTGGTGACATGGCGAGGTATATGAAAACACTCAAAGAACTGATGATCAACTTACTGAATTATTTTGGATTAGCCTGGTGGGTAGAAATTGTTACAGAAACTCCCCGGTGTACCTACTATTTCGGGCCTTTTTTTACCAAAACCGAGGCAGAAATTGCCAAATCTGGATATATCGACGATCTTGAACAAGAAGGCGCTCAGGGGATTGCTTTTCTAGTTAAACGCTGTAAACCCAATCTGCTCACCATCTCTGATGACCTGGAAGAAATCCCCAGCCCCACTGGTAAACCTGCTTTCAACCTCTAAACTTGGAGGAGTCAATCTGTCCAGCAACCATAAAAAATCTAATTTGTTAAAAAGCTAACAATCTGGGGATTAAAAGCCAACCACTGGTCAATATCTGTGAGCATTTTCCCTGGGATCTCCCAAGGGAATAGGTGGGCGGTATTCGGATAGCACTGCCACTGGGAATTTTTCATCCGGTTGGCAGTTTCTTGACTGGATGCCGCCGTAATATGTCGGTCTTCTGATCCTGCTAATACTAAACAAGGACATTGGATCTCGGACATTTCCGAGATTCGGTTATAGCCCAATTTCAAGGCATGATTTAAGGCTTGGTTTGCCTGCCGACTGGTTTGAAGATAGGCCGCGATCGCTTCTTGAGCGAGATACTGATAAGCCAGTGGGGTATGTTGCTGAATCAAGTAACGAAACAGCGATCGCTTCCCCAATAGGTTGATGTTCCATTGCATCCCTGGCTTGATCCAGTTCAAAATGCCGCATAAGCCGGTATAAAACAAATCCTGCCAACTGACCGGGGGATGATTACTCCGAGGTCTGGCTGCCGTAGCCACCAAAATCAACCCCGTAAATTTTTCTGGATTTGTCAGGGCTAATTCTAAACTCAGAATCCCTCCCAAAGACCAGCCCAACAGCAAGCAACGCTCAATATTTAATCGTTCCAGCAGTGCTTCTAAGTCCAGCAAATGATCGTGCATCTGAAACTCTGTCTGAGTCCGACTTTGGCCATATCCCCGTAAATCTGGCGCGATTACTTGAAATCTTTGAGACAAATGATTGGTAAATACAGACATACAACCGCCGGAACCTGGATGTCCATGTAAGCAAAGAATCGGAAATCCTTGACCTTTTATGTTGAAATTCAGATCCACAATGTTTTGAGAATTGTTTTGAGAATTGTTTTGAGAATTGTATCGACTTTTTGGCATTTTATTAAGCATTTTATTAAGCATTTTCTGAAAATTAGTTATGGGTGATTTGTTCCGATCATAAATGTCCGTTGCGTAAAATATACTCCGCAATTTCAGAAACCACTTGGCGAATCGTCGGTTCACTGTAGTAACCATCATCAATTACCGTGATAATGTAAGTTTCACCGAAAAGATTCATGGCTAAAGTTGTGCCTAAAACTTCGGAAGTTTGACCCGTTTTTTCCCCAAGCCAATTACCAATAGCAGACTCAATTCCGGCAAATCCTAAAGCGCGATCGTACTGACTTTCTAAGGCTAAAATTAATCGTTCATCCCCTAGATGTTGGCGATTATAAATTTGCATCATCATCTCCGTCAGTTCATCACTGGTCAACAGGTTGCGACTATGACCAGGGTTGCTGGGCATGATGCGATCTCCCATCATTTTAAACCCAATGTGCATATCTTTAAATCCACGTTCTGCTAACACTTGATTGATATAATCCCATCCCAAATAATCAATCAGTTGATTCGTCGCAATATTACTACTTTTGGCAATCATCTCTTTTAACACCGTTTCAATGGGATATTTTTGACCCACCCCAATCTCTGAGGCATCCTCGGTAAAGTTACTCGGATCCACATAAATCGGAGTGTCAAAGCGAATATTTTCCGTGGTTAATTTATGCATAACGGCCACTGCCACCGGCAATTTCATTAAACTGGCGGCGGAGCGGGGATATTCGTTGCCCCGCAAACGACGACACCGATGACTTTGCAAATGGCAAATGGTAATTTTTGCTTGATTAGATAGTCCACTGCGTTGGGCAATTTCCGCTAAAAAATCTGATTGGGCGACTTCTAAGCGATAGGTGATGTCAGCTAAATTCTGTTGGTAGCTGGCAATTTTCTCACGAGCGCGGTTCGCGTAGCGATCCGCTGAAGCGGAATCGCCATACTCTGACCCTGGATCAATTTTGCTTAAAGTATCAATGGCTTCTTGCCAGAGAGATTTGGTTTTTTGAAGACTCTGGACATTAGCCCCAGCATTTTTCCCTAACTCAGTCGCTTGGGTGGCGAGTTTCATCCCTTGATCCCAAAACAATTTAAGCCCAACTTGTTGCAACTTTTGATTTTCTACCACTTGTAAATGTTGTGACAGGGCATCATATTGCTGTAACAGTCTTTGACTATCGGGAAAAGTCAAAGCTACCGACTCCTGTGGCGTAGCAGAACACAGAGCTTCTGTCGATTTTGCCTCGACCGAATCAACTGACTGCACCGCCATATTTGCCTGAATGCGGGGCTGATTTTTTGGCGGTAAACAAGCCCGATCGCTAGATGGGGGTGATTTAGCTTCAGGGGAAGGCACCCAAATTCCCAAGATTAGACCCAATGAACTGGTTAGCGCGATCGCTAAATATTTACGCCGATCCACACTTCTTCTGCGTTGATACACCAAACTACCTCACACCATCCAAAAGACATCTAGGATCCTATATTGTACAAAGCTTAATCGGCAACAGGTAATATTTTATACCTATTCGTTATTTATTATTCGTTATTAGTTATTGGACTCAGCGGCAGTGGAGAGGAAAGAGGATGCTGATGAAAGAGTGGAGAGGAAGCATATGAAAGAAAAATATTCACTTTTCCCTTTGGAAAAATAACAAATAACAAATAACAAATAACAAATAACAAATAACAAATAACAAATAACAAATAACAAATAACAAATAACAAATAAAGCCCGGCTTTTTTGACAAAAAGCCGGGCGATGGAGGTAGTCATATAAAATTTGATTTTTCTTGGGATATTTATGATTGTTTGACCCTAAAAGTCTTGTCTATACTACATTCATCAAAGTATGAGAATGATGGGTCATAGTATCTTTTTTATTAACCACTGATTTGTTAAGCACCGATACGGAGGAAATACTGACCAAACGCTCTAATCTTTGGACTCGTTGATGACGATCTTGAACGATAGAGTCGAGGTCAGGCATTTCTTGCCAGCAATGAGTGCAGAATAAATAAACACCATTATGGCGAGCGTGCCGGAGCAGTGGGGTAGAGCAACAAGGACAAGTGTTCATAATGGATCTTCACATTTTTGAGAGGTTTTTATCAATGATTAAAAAAAGAAGCAGGTTAATTGGCGGAAAAGATTACGGTATTATCTGGTAGCGCGGATATCTGCAAAGTAGAACCGCTCAACGCCAAACAGAAGACCCATAATTAACAATTGCACGCCCCAAGGTGCCACGGCAAACCCCCACACAAAGCACACAAAACCACTCAAAGCAGCAACTACTGAGGGGACATCATGCCCACTACGCAGATACACGAAGATCGATATCAGCGCAATGGTTAATAGTGTGAAGTAGGTGGAGAGCATACCGAGAACCTCTTTGGTTGATTTTTTATCGGCGGAATTTGAATGAATGCGTTTTTAATTTGATTCTAACCATGAGGTTATCCGCTAAATGTGAAGATGCTGTGAAGAAATCATCGGGGAGCAAAAAAAATTATATTTTCCCTTAAGACCTTGGCTGAAAGGATCCGAGATATTGCCGGATCGCCGGTTCTGGCTCAAAGTATAAATCTTGTAAAAGGAGATCCCGAATCAAAATTATTAGTTATTAGTTATTGATTAATAGTTATTACTTATTACGTATTAAATATTAATTATTTGTTATTGATTATTGGTTATTGGTTTGCCGGGAAAGAACGTTAGATTTTTTGAGGCAACCGAAAATGGATTAAGGGGGTTTTAGACGCGGATTGCGAAATAAAAATTTTCCCCCTGTAACCAGCACCAAGTCCTGGTCAAGCTTACCTTTAAAAGGGCGATCGCTCTCTAATCGGTTTTTAATCGCTCTTTAATCCTTAATAAAGATCAGCAATCAGTAAATTCTGAGTGCTATCCCTACCGGAACGGTGGCGATATTTTTCCAACTATGATTCGTCAAAAATGGTTAATTCTACGGGGTGACAGCGCTGAATGTTCACTTCAATGCCTTGGGCGCCTTCTGCTTCTAAATCTTCTATATAACCTAAGTGAGCAATTTCGGCTTCTTGCTTGGTGACAAATGGCCCGAAATAGTAAATGCACTTGGGTTCAGCGGTAATAATTTCTATCCACCAGGCTAATCCTGCTTTGTCCATATAAGAGCTAAAAGTATCTTCAAGGATTTCAGATAACTTCATAATAAGGTGTCCAAATAATTTTCCCAGATCACTATGATTTTAAAAAATACACGATAAATCTGGGTGTTCAACGACACCACATAACTAGAAACTATAGATCCCCTGTTTTCGTTAAAAAATTTTGTTTTAAGAACAAGCGGGGATGTGTTGCTCCGTGTTGATCCGTCTTGGGGAGCTAGGGTGATGGGATCGCCTGCGGGATGAACAATTCCCTTGGGAAACCGAAGATCCAGATAGTAATGGCGGGGCTGGGTTGGCGGTGACTGAATTTTGCCATCAATGCCATAAATATTTAGCAATTTAGCAATTTATCATGGCCAGCCCATGATAAATTTTCAGATATTCTGACATGAAGGTGGGACTTGGCGATCGCCAAGTCCCGTCATGGTATCATGTTAAGAATGGCCAACCCAAGGTCTTCGCGACTTGATTCGCTAAACTCATCGGATCGAACGGCTTGGCGATAATTCCTGTCACCCCTAAATCGGAGAATCGATTTTGATCCGCTGATAAAACTTTAGCGGTTAGCAAAATTACGGGTATTTTTCGCGTTTTAGGATTGGCTTTTAGCTGATTAAACGTTGCTGGGCCATCCATTTCTGGCATCATTACATCCAGTAAAATTGCATCTGGCTGTTCGGTTAATGCTAAGGCCAAACCATCTTCTCCAGAACAAGCTGCCACGACTTCCCAGCCGCCAATCATTTCTAAACTGAGTTGAGCTACCTCGCGAATATCATCTTCATCATCAATCACTAGGATTCTTTTTGTGGTCACAGGTTTCCTCCTAGTCTTTTGGAGTGGTTGTACATAATTTTATGGCAATTATCAGCCAATTATTTTATCAATAAGTCAGGGATTTACCTCAATTGATATCTAATAATATCTAAAAAAATTAGATGGCTTGACAATCTATTAATATATTTTTCTTTGCTGCCGGTTGTTGTCAAATAAAATTTAGTTGACTTTGATTTTGTCGTTTGGCCAAACCTTTTGTTTGTTAAGGATTTAGGTAGTGTATTGCGATCGGGTTGCTGCTCAATTTCGCATTTAATCGGCAGGCGGTTTTCCAGGATCCAATTTAACGCTCAAAATTCATTGTCTAGCACTAGGTCTAGCACCAGGTCTAGCACTAGAAAATTGAAATCATAATTTTGACGGGTGTAACAAAAACCTTGATTGGTTTGGGGATGCCCAGCCTAAGCTAGGTTTATGCTTATCATCATAATTAATTGTATTCTATTTGACAAAATTTGCTGTAACTTTTTACAAAAATTTAACAAATCCATTGTTTTTTTGACTTTTTTGACAAAAAATTTTCGTAATTTTGGGTGAAACCTAATAGATTTAGGCGAAGCTGATGCTATGAAAGCCAGTATTTAGGAAAAAAACCCCCGCCCCCCGCTTTCCCCCGCTTTCGCGGGGGAAAGCGGGGGCAGGCTTAAATTGTTTCAGCCAAAATTGCCCCTGATTACATCTTCACAAATTCTCAGAGATTATCTCTGAGAATTTGTGGCAGATGGGGGATTTGATTCAGTCAGATTTTCCCGTGGAGAATTGCCAGGGGAATTACCAGTGGTATTTTCCGGTCATATTTCCGAGGGCAAGGGTAAACTGACATAGAAACAAGAACCTTGACCGGGCTGACTTTCTGCCCAAATTTGACCTCTATGATAGTCAATAATACTCCGGCAAATCGCTAAACCTAGGCCGGTGCCTCCTTTTTTGCGGGAGTCAGAAGAGTCTACTTGTTGAAAGCGACCAAAAATCGTTTCTAGCTTGTCAGGAGGAATGCCGCGTCCTTGATCTTGGACCCTAATTAGTAAGGTTCTGCGAGTTGTCCCAGGGCTGAAAGATTTTTCTTGGATTTCGGCATTAAACCAGACCGAGGTGGAACGTTCAGAGAACTTGATGGCATTACTGAGTAAGTTGGTTAAAACTTGAAAGATGCGATCGCTATCTCCCCAGACTGGGGTGGACAAAGGCTCGACGATGAGAGTGATTCCCTCCTTTTCTGCGAGCGATCGCATGGTATCACTGGCTTGTACCATTAGGTCAGCCAAATCAAACATTTGCTGCCGCATTGTCACCTGACCCGATTGAATGCGCTCTAAATCCAGAATGTCATTAATTAAGCGAACTAATCGATCGGTATTCGCTACGGCAATGTCGAGCATTCGTTGGGCTTTTTCCGGGTTACTTTTGAGGACGCCAGAGGCTAAAAGTCCCATAGCGCCACGAATTGAGGTCAGGGGGGTACGCAGTTCATGGCTGACGACGGAGATAAATTCGTTTTTCATTCGTTCGATCACCAGGCGATCGCTAATATCATTAAAGGTGACAACCGCCCCGACAATTTTTCCTTGTTCTTTAATCGGTACACAAATGTAGTCTACGGGGAATGTCGTACAGTTTTTGCGCCAAAATACGGCATCTGTCGCATGGTGAACCGATCCATCCTTGAGGGCTGCATAGATCGGGGCAGAATTTGAGTTGAGAATGATGCTAAAAGGCTTACCATGTAGTTCGGTGATGGAATAGCCCAACATTTGCGCGGCAGATCGATTAATAAAGGTGGTGTTTCCTTGTTCGTCCAGACCGCAGATGCCTTCTCCCGCAGAGTTTAAAATTAACTCGTTGTGATGCCGAATTCTTTCTAAAGCTTCTTCGACGCGCTTTAAATCGGTGATATCTCTGGCAATGGTTGAGACGCCGATAATTTCACCTTTGCGGTCTTTGATCGGAGATAGGGTGAGAGAAACATGAATTTGTTGGCCGTCTTTGCGTCGATGTACGGTTTCATAGTGGTCAATACTGGTTCCTTTTCCAATTCCGGCGAGGAGTTGCGGCACTTCCGAGGCGCGATCGGGCAAACTCAGGAACAAAATTGAACGTCCCAGCACTTCAGCAGCAGTGTAGCCATAAATCCGTTCTGCCCCAGCATTCCAAGATTTAACGATGCCATCCAGGGTTTTGCCAATAATCGCATCATCGCTGGATTCGACAATGGAGGCTAAACGGATTAAAGCAGCTTCGGCGACACGGCGATCGGTCACATCCCGACCAATCACTACAATCGCGTTGCGAGAACCATCTGAGTGGAATAAGGGGACTTTAGTCATTTCAAAGTTTCTGGGACGTCCATCCCGACCCGGAATGATTTCTTCAGAGTGAGAAATGGTGCTTTGATTCCAGGCGATTTCATCAGTTTCCCTACAGAGGGTTAGGGCTTCTCGATAGTTAGAAATGCCATAGTTAGCCTCAATTTCTGCTGCCAGTTGGATGTCAGTTTTTCCTTGATAATTAATATCTTGCAAGTTTAATAGTTCGATCATGGCTTGGTTGGCGATTTTCCAATGCCCTTGACTGTCTTTAAAGCAGACAATATCTGGCATGGCATTAATTAAGCTACGAAGTTGTTCGGAGGTTTCCCTAGCAATAGCTTCAGCTTGTTTAATTTGAGTGATATCCGTATTAACCGCGATCGCCCCAATAATTTGATTATTTTCATCTTTGACCGCATCCGCTCGCAGAAAACTCTCTAATAACTGACCGTTCCGAGTCCGCAGTTGGACTTCTCCGCTCCAGCTTTCACCCTGAATAATTTTATTGAAAATTTCTTCGCCTAGGGTTCGATTAGCAAAAATTTCCCACAGTCCACCGGCGGAATTAATTGCTTCTTTGGTATAGCCAAAGATGTTAAAAAAGGCTGGGTTATGGTAAGTGGCTAACCCTTTGAGATCGGTCATGGCCACCGCATCACTGGTACTTTCTACGGCTTGGGTAACTCGCAGTAATTCGGACTCTGCCCGACGGCGATCGCTGACTTCTTTTTGCAGTTTTTCATTGGTTTCTTGCAAAGAAATAATTAAGCGAGTTTTTTCTCTGGTGCGAAGTTGGACTAACTCTTCGAGATGATCGCGATATTGTCGTAACTCTTGTTCTGCTCGTTTGCGCTCGGTAATATCTTCGACCATCGCAATAATAAATTGAGGAATATTCTCCCGGTCTCTAATGATAGAAACACTGAGATTCCCCCAAACCACTTGACTTCTTGAATTGATATAGCGCTGCTCGATTTGATAGTTTTCCCATTTTTTTTGCAACATCTGCTGGAATAGATGAATCCCCACTGCCAAATCATCGGGATGAGTGACTTGAATTAAAGTCATCGATCGCAGTTGGCTTTCGGTGTATCCCAGCATAGCTTGTAATACGGAATTGACTTCTAAAAATTCTCCATTTAATCCCACAATTGCCATACCAATGGCCGCACCTGTAAAGGTAATTCTAAATCTTTGTTCGCTCTCTTGTAAAGCTTCTAGGGTTTTTTTCCGTTGGCTAATATTCCGCAACACCGTTAATACGGATGAAACTTCTCGATACTGATAGGTAATTGATGCAGCATGAACGGGTATGACTTGGCCGTCAAGTCGCTGAATTGTGGTTTCTCGAAATGGAATCGCTTCAGGTGAGTCGGAAACTGGGGAAATAGGGTCTTCAAAAATATTGGAGATTTCTTGGATAAAGTTTTTTAGTTTACGCCCAACTAAATTTGCCCCGAAAGAGCGAAAATCTCCCTTATCTTCTGGCCAATTTTCATAATTATCGCTATGGGAATACCCCGGATAATTCCGCAAGACATCTCCGGTGAGTAACTTAATTCCGGCAGCGTTAATTAACTCAATGGTGCCTTGATTGTGAATAATAATCGCATCCGGTAAAAGTTGCACAAGCTGTCGGTAACGTTGTTCACTTTCCCGGAGGGCAGCTTCTGCTTGAATCAATTCTTTGCGATCGCGCAGGGCCATAATCCCATAAGCTAAATCATTGGCCAGTTCTTGCAGCAGTTTCACTTCCTGATGATCGAAAGCATTGGCTTCGGTGGCGTAAATCGTTAAGACACCAAAACACTGTACGGGCGAACTGCCGTTCCCCCCTACGATATTTTGCGGTGATTGCTGCATCAGTTTCTTGTCTTTGGTTTTTCGCATTTCCCCGTCCAGGGGACGGCTAATTAATGGCAAGTAAATACAGGCGGCATAGCCATGCCGGATCGCCCAATCTCGCCACGGGGTAAGATCGGCAGTAGTGAGACTATCCGGGCAAATATCCTGACAAATATCCTGACAAATATAAGGTTGACCTGTGCTAATCACTTTGCCAATGGAATCGAATTCGGTCGAAGGGTCATCCCAGTTTAAATTCAGAGATTCGATATATTTGAGGGGAATACCCTTACAGGCAACAGGTTTGACGATATGGGATGCTTCTGTCAGTCCCACCCAAGCTAGGGGATATTTGCCAATTTCCACAATGATGCGACAAATTTCATTCAGGAGTTCTGACTCCGCAGAAGCGCGAACCATTGCTTGGCTACATTCCCAAATAGTTCTCAGGGAACGGTTCAACAAACAGAGTTCTTCTTCGATTTGTTTGCGATCGCTCAAATCATGGGTAATCACAGAAAAGCCAACCACCCTGGCGGTTTCAACCTGTGTCCAGTCCCCATTCAATCTGAGAGATTCGCTACCAGAATCATCATATAAAGCATAAATCGTATTCTGTGCCCAAAACTTTAAGCCCGAAGCCCTTTGTCGCCAGCCTTCATCCTCACATTGACCCGCCGTCATTACCAGTTGTAATTCTTGTTCGGGTTTACCGGCTAGGCGATCGGCTTCTGGGTAAAATTTAGAAAAATGTTGTCCAATAATTTCTGCCGCTGTATATCCCATGATTCTTTGGGCTCCAGCATTCCAGCTTGTCACCCTGCCTTCGGCATCCAGCATAAAAATGGCATAATCTTGAATCTCTGCCACGAAATCATGGAATAAATCTCGCACATTTGGCTCAACGGCAGACCCTTGATGTGTGATATTTGCCTGGGTATTTGCCTGAGTATTTGCCTGGGTATTTGCCT
>NZ_LIUQ01000029.1:66851-73156 GCF_001276715.1 Planktothricoides sp. SR001
ATTTGCCTGGATATTTGCCTGGGTATTTGCCTGGGTATTTGCCTGGATATTTGCCTGGATATTTGCCTGGATATTTGCCTGGATACTTGCCGGAATATTTGCCGGAATATTTGCAGAGATTGTCGGCACAATTTCCTCCTGGGGAGGCGGCTGGGTTAGGCCAGGTAAGTTAGGGTCATGGCTGATTTGTAAAGTTTTAGAGGCGAAATTCCTTTCATGGGCGAATGTCCGTTCGCGCTTACTCTGCGATCGCCCCCGTAATAAATTCTTAACTCTGATCCACAATTCATCCGGGTCAATGGGATTAAAAATCACCTCATCCACACAAGCCGAATGCTGCCAATGCTTTACGGGGTTTTCGCGAATCGCCCTTGCGCGATTGACAATTAATAAAACCGGCAAAAACTCTGGCTGAACCAATTGCTTTTTGGTGGCAATCCATGCTTGTGCTTCTGACAAAGCCAGTTCATCAATAATGCACAAGTCAAAATTCATATCCCTGAGAAATTCCTGCACATCTCCCACTCGATTGATGGAGATTTTGTCAACCGATGTAACATTAATTTGATTTGAATTAACACTTAAATTAAAACCTAGATTACTTCTCGCTGAATCAGGAAAATTAATCGTCAAGTAACTCGACAATTTTTGTTGAATCTGTGCAGTTTTTTTCCCCAAAAGTAAAATCTTCATTACTTTGCTTTTTTATAAAAATGGCTGCGTTTTTCAAACGTTTACCAAAAATACTATTCATCAAAATTTCAATCTATTGTGGTCGATTTATTCGTTTTATTTATCTCTTTTTCAGGAAAAGATATTTTTTCTTTATAGCAACCATTTGTTTGACATAAAAGATTTTTGAAGTTCCCAGCCGTCGATAGTATTTTTAGTATTGATTCATTTTAAGGCAAATTGATCCTTATTGTTACCTGTTTGGATCAAAAATTCACAAAATTCACCCTTGCAGGGAACAGGTCCCATGTCCTGACAACTGGGACTACATCTTTTCTTGGCTGATTTGTTAAGGATTTTTGATATATTCGCCGATAAGCCAGCACATATACTCAGCAGCTTCTTCCGAGCAAAGAGGACGTGAAGCCGCCACATCGGGCGATCGCTTAACAGCGACGGAGCATCGCCAGTAAGTCAATAATTTGATTAATTGCTTGGCGAACCACCGTTCGCGAGTTGTCAGAATTATTTAAGATGATGGCAAATACCAAAGGATCGTAGTCCGGTAAGGTGATATATCCGGCTAAAGAGGAAATCCCACTCATCCCCCCACTTTTGGCTTGAACCATGATTTGTTCGCGCAGCGTTGCGGATGCAACATCGTTAGAAAGTCGGCGTACCGGCAGGGAGTCCCGGTAGAGGTTAGCCCGAGGCGAGACGGCCATCACGCGCAAAGTCTGGATTAAGGCTTCGGGGCTGATTAAATTATGCCGAGATAGCCCGGAACCATCCGCTAACCTATAGCTGTCTGGGTTAACCCCGCTTTGCGCGAGGGTGGCTGTCACTACGGCTAAACCAGCATCAGCACTGGAGTCTGTCTTTTGACGATTGTTCGGAGGAATGCTCACACCCAAATGTCGTAAGATCGCTTCGGCGTAGAGATTATTACTGGTTTGGTTGACCTCTTTCACCAGTTCAGAGAGTGGCGGGGATTCGATCGCGGCTAATTCTGTGCTGAGGTTATGGCTGGAGTTGGCTAGACTCTGGGTCGATAACTGTGTTTTATTCACAGAAATGCCTGCGGCGATTAATGCTTCGCGGAATTTCGCTAAAAAGCGATCGCCGGGATCGACCACGGCGGCGTACACGGGTTCTGGAGCCGACCCAACCCTTAACTGACCGGAAACTCGGATAACGGTTTGACGTAGGTCACGCCCGACTTCCACAAATTCTGCTTCACCTATATCTACGGTAACAGAATTATTTTCTAATTGCCACTTATTCCGTTCCTGGGAATCTAGCAATGTCACCTGTAAGGGTTCACCAACTTTTTGGGGTGAAAGCAGTAAATCGATCGCATTTTGATTAAAAATTAAACTGTTGACGCTAGTGCCGTAACCCGCCTGAACATCCTCCCATTCCCAGTTAGAGTTAATCGGCGCACCTTGAAAGTATGCATCTTCGGCGATCAGTTGGTCAATTTGGGTAATGCCGCGATCGCGCAACTGTTTTGCTAAGGCCGCTAATTGGGGTTGGGCAATACTCGGATCTCCCCGTCCCACCAGTCGCACCGATGCCACATTGCCATTCTGGGTGCCATAAACCGAGGTGCGAATCCGAAAATTAGGATCTAAAGCTTCTAACGCCGCTGCGGTAGTCAGGAGTTTGGCCGTTGATGCGGGGATAAAATATTTATTCGCTTCTAAGGCATATAAAGTTTCCCCCGGTTGGTTGGGGGAAAGAGTGGCGATCTTAATGCCCCAGCGCGATCGCTCAAACTCTCGACGATTAACAATCTCATCGATTTTTGCCGGTAATTCAGCGGCACAAATTCCCTCAGACCCACGAGTATTGGCATCATTGCTTTGCGCTTTCAAAGGAAAGCCTAACAAGAAAATACTTGCGACTAGCAAAGACACCAGATAAGCATAATTTTTTTTCACTTGGCAAATCCTCTCATTATATTTACAATATTTACAATATTTACAATATTCTTTAGGGGCAAAGCATTTCCGCAGTAAATCTTTGGTTTTCACCCATAACTTAGCGGCGGAAATGCTTCGCCCTTACAATAATATTCTGCGGAAATGGTTCGCTTTGATAATATTTATTCATATAAAATAACCATATTTTACTTTTTTATAACTCTTTTTCTGCTTGGTTTTTGGCATCTTTCGCCGGTTTATAGTTGGGGGCATAAAAAAGGGCTTTGTCATAAGAAGCGATCGCTTCTTCATATATTTGCAATTTAAATAAGTAGGTGAACATAATTATTGCACTTTTCGTTCCCCGCCGATAGGCTTTGGATTCCCGCATATAGGAAGGAGAGAGAAGAGAGAAGAGAGGAGAGAGAATATCTTTACTATTTACTCTTTACTCTTTACTATTTCCTCTTTTCTTCTCATGGGGTCTGTGGTGGATTTATTTCTGCCCGTCTACTTAAAACTTCTCCTTGACCTTGCAAAGCCTTATATAGTTGTTGGTTGTTAGTTATTGATTATTGGTTATTGGTTGCTTGTTGCTGGCAAACCGAACAACAAACAAAGAATCCCTACCCAAAAAACAAAGAATCCCTACCCAACAAACAAAGAATCCCCAACCAACAAACAACAAACAACAAACAAGGAACAACAAATAACAAATAACAAGTAAAGTTAATTTAAAGTGGCGATAACTTTGACATTATATTCCGCTTCAAACACCGCTTTCTTTTGGTCTAAACTCCAAAGTTCCAGAACGCAATCATCTTTGCGGTCTTTGGGTTGGAGTTTTAGGGTTAGTTCGGCGGTGTTGCGATTATATTCACAGTCTAAAGAGGCGATCGCGCCGATTTGACGCCGATCCAGGGCAGCCGCCAACCGCAACATCGCGCTGAGTTGTTTCACCAATTTCCGGTCGTCTTTATTAGTCAGACTTTGATAATTTTCATGTTTCTTTTTCGGCGCACTTTTGCGGTGATACCGGGCGATATTGGCCATAATTTCTAAATCGGTTTCATTAAAACCCAATAGTTCACCGTGGCGAATTAAATAATAAGAATGTTTATGGTGGGCATCATGGCTGACATAGACCCCAGAGTTATGTAAAATTGCCGCTGCCCAAAGCAGTTCTCGGGCATTTAATCCCCACTGATGTAATATCCCTTGGGTCTGGTCAAATAACGAGAGGGCAAATTGGGCGATCCGTTCGCTGGAATCCAGATTAACTCGGTATTTTTGGGCAATTTTCAGCACGCTGCGTTCCCGCACCGCACTTTGGTAGCGGAGTTTATTTTCAATTAACCCATGAGTTAGCATCCAATCCACAATCACCCCTTCTCGTAAAGCCCGCGAACAAAGGGTTAGAGAATCGATGCCTAACATAGACATGGCTTCTTGGAGAATTAACGCCCCGGCAATAATAATTTCCGATCGCCGGTCAGACATTCCCGGTACAGCCGCCCGTTCTGAGTTAGAAAGCTTCCGCAAGCGATTGATCAATGCTTGTAAATCAGCGAAACTGATTTGATAACCCGTCAGGGGTGAGGGAGCTTGTCCCAGGGTTTGATAAGCATGAATTTCTGCCAAAGTTTCAATGGTGCCAGAAGTGCCCACCATGCGGGGCTTTTCTCCGGGTTTCAGGTTGGCTTTTAACTCACCCACCGCCCGTTCGAGCATCCCCCGAATATAAGCTTGTAAAACGTTAAACTCAGAATTGCTAATCGGGTCAGTGGTGACAAATTCTCCCGTCAAACGCACTGCCCCCACTTTGGTGCTACTGAGAAACCGAGGTTCATCCCCATCCCCCAGAATCAGTTCGGTGGAACCGCCACCAATATCGATCATAATATGGGGTTGATTTTGTAACTCCATGCCAGAGAGAACCCCCAAATAGATGCGGCGGGCTTCTTCTTGGCCAGAAATTAAGTCAACGTGCAAGTTGAGGGTATGGTGAATTTTTTGTAAGAATTCTCGACCGTTGGGGGCTTCGCGCACTGCTGAGGTGGCTACGGCAATGATTTGTTCCACGTTGAGACTACGGGCAATTTCTTGGAACCGCTGCAAGGTGGCGATCGCCCGTACCATGATTTCCGGTTTTAAATTCCCAGTTTCCAGGTCGCGATCGCCCAAACGAACCGTTTCTTTTTCGCGATCGATAATCGTGAATGCTGGCAGGGTGGTATTAATTTGCACCACCACCATGTGCAGGGAATTAGTGCCAAGATCAACTGCTGCAATAATGCGGTCTTCCCCTTGCTCTTTTCCCAGAGTTGCCTCTAGGGTTGCAGGTTGCCGCGAAATTGACTGAACCATTGCCATTCCTCCAAAACTCAAAACTAACGATATCCTATTTAATGAGAAAAGTATTTCATTGTTTATTTATTTGTTGATTCAATGGTCAGTTCACCACAACCTCAACTTGAAACCATCCCGGCAAAAGTGATTCGGCTGCTGAGATGGGATAAACCTGCGGGACGCTTAATTTTAATGATTCCGGCACTTTGGGCTGTGTTTTTAGCCGCCCACGGTCATCCAGAATTTCCCCTAGTGGCGGTGATTATCATTGGCACTTTTGCCACCAGCGCCGCTGGTTGTGTGATTAATGACCTGTGGGATCGAGATATCGACCCCCAAGTAGAACGAACCCGCGATCGCCCCCTCGCGTCCCGGGCGCTGACCGTCAGAACTGGGATCGCGATCGCCCTAATTGCCTTAGTTTGCGCCGCCATCTTAGCCCTTTATCTCAATTCTCTCAGCTTTTGGCTTTGTGTCGCTGCGGTCCCGGTGATTGTCGTATATCCTCTCGCCAAGCGGATTTTTCCCATCCCTCAACTGGTGCTCTCGATCGCTTGGGGATTTGCCGTACTCATTTGCTGGACTGCTGCGGTAGCCAAGTTAGAAACTGCCACCTGGATTTTATGGGGGGCAACGGTACTCTGGACATTAGGCTTTGACACCGTTTATGCTATGGCCGACCGGGACGACGATCGCCGCTTAGGGATCAACTCCAGCGCCCTATTTTTTGGCCAATGGGTTACAGAAGCGATCGCGGTCTTCTTTATCGGCACCGCTGCCTTATTAGCTTGGGTCGGGGTCGTCATGGAATTAAACCTCGGTTTCTGGATATCCTGGGGCATAGCAATTATTATCTGGGGTTGGGAATACTTCCAACTCCGTAAAAATGACTTACCCAAACCTGTTTACGGTCAAATCTTTGGCCAAAATGTTTGGATTGGATTTATATTACTTGCCGGAATGATTACCGGCATTTTAATATAAATGTCAACAGAAACCGGGTTTCTTAGAAAGCATTCCACCGTTAACTCCTGATATTCACCACATAAACCCGGTTTCTTATTCTCATTCCCCCGTTAACTGCTGATATTCACCATAGAAACCAGGTTTCTTAAATATAAATATATGAACACAACCCAAAAAACCGAAAATATTGCCCACAAAACTGCCCACCAAACTGCCTACAAAAAATGTCATCACTGTGAAGGGAAAGGATACATAGAAATTCGGGATTGCAGCGCCGAAGTGCAAAGGGAAGAAACCTGCTCCTTTTGTCAAGGAACCGGCGAAATAGAAATCATTAATCCCGAAAAAAATCAACCGGAAAACTTCTAATAAGAGGGTGTAGGGTGTAGGGTG
>NZ_LIUQ01000029.1:73206-86506 GCF_001276715.1 Planktothricoides sp. SR001
GGTGTAGGGAAGAGGGATATTTATGCATAACTTTTCACTTGTACGGGCGAATGGCCATTCGCCCCTACCACTTTTCACTTTCTTCACGATGGCGGCCCCACACCCCAAAACCTCCCGCCTTTGACTAACGCAGGCTTTGTCCTTACTCAAATAAACCCGTGAGTCTTTCCACCTCAGTTTCCCCCACATAACTCGGAGAACCGGCTAAAATACCCACCACATTTCTAAAAGGTTTACCAATATGCATCCCTTTGCCATCAATAGAAAATTCCCGAATATCTTTATCATGCATAGAACCGCGCATTTTCAGCACCGTAATGCCCCGACGCATTTCCCCATACATTTCCACATATCGCAATAAAATAATCGAATCAGTAATCGTAGAAATATGCGCTTCTGTAATCGACGTACCACCCACTAGAGACGGAGTAGTCGAAGTAAATAAACCGCCCACTTCTTTTTGTTTAATAAAAGAAGTCAAACCAATAATAAATTCCCGAAATCCCTTCAGGGATGATACCCTTTCCAAAGCCGAAAGACTATCGACAGCCACTCGATTCGGTTGAAAAGTGTCAATAATCTCCTTCATCATAATCAGATGATTTTCTAAGCCGGTACTTTCTGGGTAGCGACAAACAATCTTTAGATTACCGGCTTTTTCCATTTGATCAAAATTCACATTCCAACCGATCGCATTCCGATAAAGTTGCTCCCGACTTTCTTCAAAAGCAAATAATAAACACCGTTCATTATTCGCAATTCCCCCGGCCATAAACTCTGTCACCATCAGGGTTTTGCCCGTACCCGTCGCCCCAGAAACTAAAATAATTGAATCCCGAAAAAAGCCTCCCCCACACATCCGATCGAGTTCTGCACTGCCAGAAGAAATCCGCACATTAGACGAGCGTTGTTCTAATTCAATAGCCGACAAAGGCAGAATCACAATCCCTCGTTTGGGGATAATCGTAAATGGAAACTCTCCCTTTTGGTGTTCTGTGCCTCGATACTTCAGAATCTCTATGGTGCGACGGCGTTTTTCTTCCATCAAAACATTCCGAACAATCACCACATTATCCGCCACAAATTCTTCCACCCCATAACGACTAATCTCCCCATATTCTTCGGTACGTTCAGCAGTCAAAATAGCCGTTACTTCTAATTCCCGCAATGCCGCCGCAATACTAAACAAATCACTGCGTACTTGAGCACTATCTTCTAAGTGGCTAAAAATTGCCCCCAAAGAATCCATAGAAACTCGTACCGCATGATATTTACGAATCGCATATTCAATCCGGGCTAACAAAGGCCCTAAATCATATTCCCCGGATACCAGCGGCTTTTGTCCCGGTTGGGGGGAGGCATCCACAAACGCCCATTTTCCTTCCTTCTCCCATTGAGCAATATCCCAACCGAAGCCCTTCATATTTTTCCGAATGGCGTTGGGGGATTCTTCAAAGGTGACAAAAACCCCATTTTGGTTTTCTTTGATTCCTTCAGCCAAAAACTGACAAGCCAACACCGTTTTCGCACTGCCTGCGGTGCCAGCAATTAAGGTGGCTCGACCTTTTGGCAACCCGCCCTCGGCTAAGAAATCAAAACCAGGAATTCCCGTTTCTAGCTTTTCAATAAAATCCGTGTTACTTTCAAAACTACTCATTGGTTTCACTTACTTTAAATAATTTTCTTCAGTTCCTACTGAATCAGGCAAAATCCTACTAAATTTATCATTCGATCTTCCATATTCAGCCGTTATTAGTTATGGGTTATTGGTTATTTTGCCGATTTAACCATAATCAAGAACAAGAAACAACAAACAAGAAACAACAAACAAGAAACAACAAACAAGAAACAACAAACAACATTATTCTTAATTATCGATATCCAGACCAAGCAAAACTAGCTCAGTTTTCGACATATCCCCAATAATTCTTTGCAGCGGCGGCGGCAATTGCTTAATTAAAGTAGGTGTAACCATAATTTTCTCGTTTTCCGCCACATCCGGTTGCTCCAGGACATCAATAATTTTCAATTCATACTGATTTGAAAGTTCTTGATCGCAAATTCGCATTAAGTTAGCGATCGCTCGTTGGGATCTGGGTGAATCACCCGTGATATATAACTTGAGTAAGTATTTCATAAGTCTTGCTTTACATTACCGGAAGATTTATATACTTTCATATTACTTAATCCCAAATAATATTTGCGATAGTATGAAGTCAAATAGCCCATCATTTCCAAAACCATTAATCGTCCTTCGGTGACATAAGCTTGCGCCTTAGCCAAATTGACCATTTTAGTTTTTTCTTTCAACGCTGTGGTATGAATATCCACCACATCTCGTGGGCTTGCTTTGAGCAGTCCTAACTTTTCCGCCTGGGTACGCAGTCGGTTGGAAATATTATGTTCAACTTTATAGGCTTGTTCTTCTAATGCTAAATCCATTAATTTACCATAGTTTTCTACGTGCTCGCGGAAAATTTCGGGACAACTATCCTGCAAACTGACAGTACCATACAATCTAGCCGTGATATTGGTTCTGCCACTTTCGGCGAACTGCTCCAGCCATTCAAATTCCAAGTCTTGTTCTTGCTGTTGTTTGGCCGTTTCCATTTTAGTCGTCTGAAGATACCGTTCAATGGCCAACCGGATCCCATAAACCAGTAGATTACTATCAAGATTTTGTTTAGGTAAAAAGCCATAAGCTCCTAACTGTAAAGCCTGGACTACTAAGCTTTCCTCATTATTGCCGATTTGTACGACTATCGGGGTATGGGGAGAATGTTTCAGGGTTCGCTCTAATGTATCGAGTCCTTGGCTGTCTGGTAATATCAAGTCTAACAAAATAACGTTGAAATGGTTTTTCTCCAGTTGCTCTACTCCAGCCTGGAGAGTTTCCACCCCAGTCACATGAAAAGAAAAACCTTCAGCTAAACCACCCGGTTCGGCTTCACACAACAGTGCTTGGATGAGTTTTGAGTGGCTCCGATCATCTTCGATTAATAACACATTACATACTTGTTTAATCATAATTAAAACACCAATAAATTGGCTGAAATCATCCCACTCTTTGATTGCCCGCAATCTGTTGTACATCAAGAGACATTAAGATACATTTCTGGCGATTCCCTCCGGGCGGATCCGTTTGAGCGATCGCGCATAATATCAACCCCAGTCTTTGATTTAACCCAAGATGTCACCCAAGATGTCACTCAAGATGTGACCTACACTGATAACGGATCCTTTTCCCATTCCTCGGAACCCGTTTCTTACTCAAGGATAAATTTTTTAGGAAAATCTTCGGTGATACTATTGTACTATCGTAGAGCGTTTTCTGTAAATCTATGTAAGTAAATCTATGTAAAAGAATCAACTTTATCCCATAAATTAATGGCGCAAATATAACCTGATTATTCCGATATTTTTTTTATTCTTAATAAAACAACTTGATTTTTTGCCTGGATAAAGATTTAAATTAAAATTTAAATGAAGCAACCGGGTTTCTGATTTGAATATCAGGAGTTAACGGTGGAATGAGAAAAAAAAATCGGTTGCGGCGCGGCGCAACAGAGGGTTAAACCGTTGCCCGATAGTCAAATTAATAAAAGTAATTCTCACTAAATTAAACCAAAAACACCACACCATAAGATATGTGATTTATAATAAAGCAAATTTAATGGTGAATTAGACGATCATTTGCTGATTTTGATGGGATATTGATATAACGGACAAAAAATGCTTAAATATAAATAAATATTCTTATACCTCAGCAGTAACCATGCACGAGCTTAACGTCGAAAAAACCAACGATATCCTAACCAAAATCATGGAGTATGAGTTGGCTGGAGTGGTGCGCTACACCCACTATTCACTGATGGTGACAGGGCCTTATCGGTTGCCGATTGTCGATTTCTTTAAAGCCCAAGCAACGGAATCCCTGATGCATGCTCAACAAGTGGGAGAAATTCTCACGGGGTTAGAGGGACATCCCAGCCTCCGAGTTGCACCAATTCAAGAAACTTATCAACATTCAGTGCGTGATATTTTGCAAGAAAGTCTCAATCACGAAAAGGCAGCGTTGGATTTGTACAAAGAACTACTCGATACCGTGGAAGGAGCGAGTGTTTATTTAGAAGAATTTGCTCGCAATATGATTGGCACCGAAGAAATGCACAATATTGAAATCAAAAAAATGTTACGAGACTTTAGTGTCTAATTTATAGGGTTCTATAGGCTTCGTTCTGGGCAATTACGGCCACGACAGTTAGGGGCAACCACCGCGCCTTGGATTGCCCCTAATTTTTTTGCCGGAAACAGGGAAGAACTAGACCGGATCAATTAAATCAGTTTGATTACTGAGAAACCTCTAATCTTTGGGTGACAAAGGTGATGCCATTATGACGAATAAATACTGCTGAAATCCAGCGGTCATTGGCCACTAAAGGGGCTTGACCAATTTTGAAAAGACCACCGGCATTGAGGGGTTGTAAATCCAACTTGGCAGGATTCATGTATCCGAAAATACTAATTGGTTCTTCCAGGGCGGCACCCAGGAGTAAATCATCCCCCAGAGGTTCTAAAACAATGGCATCAAAGTTGTACTGACGACCAATTTTGACTCGATCCGGGAGATTGATTTGGACATTGGGGGGATTTTCGCCACTGGTTAGCTGACTTTGTTCGGCGAGAATCTCTTGATGGACAATTTGTTGATTTTCGTAGCGTTGGCGCGATCGCACTGTAGCCCGTAAACGATACTCTCTGTCTGGGGTAGTTTGCACCCCATTAATCTCCGTCACCGTTTCGGCGACAATGGCATTGCCATCAGCTTCCCAAGATTTTAATTCGGTCCGATAAGTCAAATTAGGATAACGCTGCCACAGTTCCCGTAAAGCCTGTTCTAGATTGGTATAAGTTAAGCCATCACCATGAGTCAGAGTGGGACTATAAAATTTCATCACCCCGCGAATATTTTGCTGGCTGGCTGCATCATCGACTTGTTGCAAGAGAGTTTGCAACTCTTGGGGGGCGGTGTCAGGACTTGCCGCTGCCACAGCACTGCCAGGAAATATGCTACTCCAGCAAAAGGTTAAACCCATTACAAAACCAATCAATTTTGTTTTTTTCGAGAGATCCGGCGATCTGAAATAATGAGCGAATGAGACGATAGAGTTGTGCATCGGTGATAAGTTAAAGAATGGACTGGACAATTGAAGCAGTGAAATTTTAGCTGTTCAATTCAGGTAGGACAGAGCATAAGAATCAAGTCCTGAAACGAAATAAGTATGCTGATTGGAACGGAGAGGAGACGAAAACGGCGTGAGTAAGGCATCGATTCGATTACTAATAGCCGCGAGTGGCACAGGGGGACATTTGTTCCCTGCGATCGCCACCGCTGAACAGTTGAGTGATTATCACATCGAATGGCTGGGGGTGCCAAACCGGATGGAAACTCAGCTAATCAAAGGTCGCTATCCTTTACATACCATAGCAGTAGAAGGATTTCAGCAGCGCCTCGGATTGGGGACTCTGCGGGTAGCCACTGGATTGATCCGCTCCATTTTTCAGGTGAGAGAACTCTTAAAACGGGAGAAATTCCAAGGGGTGTTTACCACGGGCGGTTATATTGCAGGACCTGCGATTATTGCGGCTCGTTCTCTGGGATTACCAGTGGTTCTCCATGAGTCTAACGCTTTACCGGGTAAGGTGACTCGCTTCTTTAGTCCTTGGTGTACGGTGACGGCGATTGGATTTGCTGCCGCTGCCAAATATTTGCCCCGGTCGAAAACCGTCATGGTGGGTACACCTGTGAGAAACCAATTTCTAGAAACCTCGACCTTGGACTTACCGATTCCGGAAAATGTCCCTTTAATTGCGATCGTCGGCGGTTCTCAAGGGGCGGTGGCGATTAATCAGTTGGTCCGCCAATCGGCACCGCGATGGTTAGAGGCGGGGGCCTGGATTTTCCATCAAACCGGAACCAATGACCCGGACGCGAGTAGTTTCCAACATCCGCACTATTTAGCCAGGGCTTTTTGCGACCAGATGCCTGGACTCTTGCAACGGGCGAATCTGGTGATTAGTCGCGCTGGCGCTGGCACCCTGACTGAGTTAGCGGTGACGCGGACTCCTTCTATTTTGATTCCGTATCCTTATGCCGCTGAAAATCATCAAGCGTTTAATGCGGCGGTGTTTGCGGATGTTGGAGCGGCGATCGCCTATAGTCAAGGAGAGTTAACGGCGCAATTACTCGAACAAAAAGTTTTAGAATTGCTCAAATCGCCCACATTGTTGCCAGAAATGGCTCAAAAAGCCCAAGAACTCGCGGTTCCCGATAGCAGCGATCGCATTGCTAGAGTTTTGCGAGACTTATTAGGCGCTTAAAAGGTCGCACTAGATGGAGAAGAAGCGATCGCCACAAAGAAAAACCATGAATAATTGTTAAAGAATCATAATTAATTATTCGTTAACCTACTGATAGCCGACCCCTGAAACCTGACCCCTGAAACCTGACCCCTAAAGCCTGACCCCTGAAACCTGACCCCTGAAACCTGATAGCTAAAACCTGATAGCTAAAACCTGATGACTTATAAGCGACACGCTGATCCGCGAAACCCTGAGAAGTTGACTGGTTTAAAGCTTCAAGCTTGGAGCTAAAAACTTAATCATAAAACATCGAATATTATAGAATTCAATAGCCACTTGGCTGCCAAGCTAAGAAAGTGCATCCCCATCGGTCATGTCTATCAAAAACGATTGGAATTCCGTCCCTCCGTTAGAAAATGCAATTGATCCGAATCCCTTGATCGTCTTGCCAGACCGACTTTTGGATCAAGTCATCGAGTTAATGAACCAAGCAAATGCTCATAACTGCCGGCTACCTGGATTCACTTCAGAACCCAGTCAGATCGACACGGGAAGTCATCGTTGTGTGCTGGTGATGGAAAATCAGCAGCTACTGGGCATTTTTACTGAACGAGATATCATCGATTTAATTGGAAATCATCATTTAAATACCCCGAATCAAATCACCATCGATCGAGTGATGAGACGCCCCGTGATTACGCTGACGAAAACAGAGCATCAAGATATATTTGCGGCTTTGTCACTCTTGCGTGAGCATCAAATTCGCTATTTGCCGGTATTAGATATCCACCAAAAACTGATTGGAATTGTCACCCCGGAAACCATTCGCGCTTGCGTACAACCGGCAAATCTACTCCAATGGCGCACTGTCCGCGATGTGATGATCGCAGAGGTAATTCAAGCAGAAGAAACCGAATCTGTCGCCAGTTTAATTCAAGTAATGGCTAAGGAAAAAACCAGTTGTATCGTCATTACCGCCAGCCCCGATAAAACTTCCGATAAAACTCCCGATAAAACTCCCGATAAAACTCCCGATAAAACTCCCAATAAAACTCCCGATAAAACTCCCGATAAAACTAGGAAGCAAAAGGCGATCGGCTGTGAGGAATTTCAGCCACTAATTTCCGATGGGCATGATAATTATCTGAGGCTGGCAAATTTTTCTCAAAAATCTTTAATGGCGGTAGGGAGCGTCTCAGAACAAGAGATTTTGCAATGCCAAGTTTTAGAAATAAACTTGGAGAAAACTCAGGCGCGAGATATTATGAGTAGCCCGATATTAAAGATCGCCCCCCATGAATCTTTGTGGGTGGCAAACCAGCAAATGCAGCAACATCAAGCCCATCAATTAGTGGTTTGCGGCGATCGCGGAGAAGTATTAGGTCTGTTAACCCATCATTGTATTCTCCAAGTTTTTGATGTCCTAGAAATGTCTAGCGTCATCGAAGGATTACAACAGTCGATCGCCGAACAAACAATTCAACTGATAAAAAGTAACGAACAATTACATCAAGAAATCAGAGAACGTCAACGCACGGAAGAAAAATTACAAAAACTTAACCATGAATTAGAAAACAGAGTGATGGAACGCACCATTGCCTTACAAACTTCTAATGATGAGTTAATCGCGGAAATGATTCGCCGTAAACAAGTTCAAGAAGCCTTAAGAGAAAGTCAAGAACGTTTATGGTCTTTGATTCAAACCGCTGGCAGTGTAATTATTTTTCTCGGCCCAGATAATCGAATTTTGCAGTGGAACTTAGAAGCGGAACGAGTCTATGGTTGGCAAGATATCGAAGTATTAGGAGAAAGTTATTTAGATATTTGTGTGCCGTGGGAAATGCGAGAACAAGTTTCTCATTATCTCAATGAAGTATTTAATGGCAACCCGCAAAGAGATTTGGAATTACCGGGAATTACCAAAGATGGTAATAGTCAGCCTATTTTATTGTGGAATCTGACGCCGTTATTTGATACTCAAGGAGAAGCGCTAGGGGCAATTATTAGTGGCCAAGAAATTACGGAACGCAAGCAAGCGGAAGAACAGCTTTGGCAGTATAAAGAAAATTTGGAGGAATTAGTGGCCAAACGCACCGCAGCGTTGACCCAAGCCAACCAAAAACTGCGGCGAGAAATTCGCGATCGCCAACGGGCAGAACAAGCATTATTTCAAGAGAAAGAATTAGCCCAAGTCACCTTACAATCCATTGGCGAAGGAGTGATTACCACCGATGCTCATGGTTACATTCAATTAATCAACCAAATGGCAGAAGAAATCCTTACTTGGGAAGCAGAAGAAGCCTTTGGGTTGCCGGTGACAGAACTCTTTAAAATTGTCCACGAAAAAAGCAAAGATCCTTTACCAAATCCCATAGAAGCGGCATTACTCGGCGAAACATTTGTGGATAATACCCATGAAAGTGTGCTGATGGTGAGAAATGGCAAAGAATTGGCAATTAATTGCACCGCTGCCCCCATTCGGGCCAGTGATGGCAAAATTGTTGGAGCCGTCTTAGTATTTCGGGATGTGACCCACTCGCGAAATATGTCCCGTCAGCTATCTTGGCAAGCGAGTCACGACCCGTTAACAGGTTTAATTAACCGACGGGAATTTGAAAGCCGTCTAGAATCCGCAGTGATTAATTCTCAAGTGGATAATCTGGAACATACATTATGTTATCTGGATCTGGATCGCTTTAAAATTGTCAACGATACCAGTGGTCATGCAGCGGGAGATGAATTGCTGCGTCAAATCAGCACTTTATTATCTAGTCATTTGAGAAAAAGTGATGTGCTGGGACGACTCGGTGGAGATGAATTCGCCGCTATTCTTTATAATTGTTCCGTGAATGAAGCCCTACGAGTGGCCAATGCTATGCGTGAAAGTATCAATATTTTTGAGTTTGTTTGGGAGCAGCATACTTTTATGATAGGGGTGAGTATTGGTTTGGTGGCAATTAATGCCAATACTGCTAATTTACAAAGTGTTTTAAGTGAAGCGGATGCCGCTTGTTATAAAGCCAAGAAATACGGACGCGATCGGGTGGAAATTCACCCGGTTTAATTTTCTGATTTATCTCAAACAAGATAAAATAAAAAAATAGATGTTTTTTGGTGCTTGAATGAAATGAATAACCAGGAAGAAATTAATCTCAAAACTTATATCCAACACACTGCCGCTTTAAACCAATTGCCTATTCCCCCAGAATGTGAAGCTGGAGTCGTGGCTAATTTTCAACGCATCGCTAAAATTGCTCAACAAGTGATAGAATTTCCTTTGCCGGAAAATATAGCAGCGGATCCCAAGTTTGACCCTTAAATTGATTTGAATTGAGTAAACTTTTAGCCGCCGCCAAAGATTCTGATTAAACACTAATTGAAAATGAGCATAGACCTGAACAACGGTGATGCGATCGCGATATCCACCGCTGTGAAAAACCAAGAAATCACCGCCAAAGCCGTTATCCTGGATACATTAGCCCAAATTGCCCGGAAAAATCCCCCGATAAATTGTTTTACGGCGATAACTTCAGAAAGTGCGATCGCCCAAGCAGAAGCGATCGATCAAAAAATTGCCACAGGCGAAGATCCGGGTCTATTAGCCGGAGTTCCCTTTGCCGTAAAAAATCTATTTGATATCGCCGGATTAACCACATTAGCCGGGTCAAAAATTAACGCCGAAAATCCCCCCGCCACTCAAGACGCTGCCGCAATTTCCCGACTGAAACAAGCCGGTGCCGTCCTAGTTGGTGCCTTAAATATGGATGAATATGCTTATGGATTTGTCACCGAAAATAGTCATTATGGTGCCACCAAAAATCCCAGAGATTTAACTCGTGTGGCCGGGGGTTCTTCCGGCGGTTCAGCCGCTGCGGTTGCTGCCGGATTAGTCCCCATTAGTTTAGGTTCTGATACCAATGGTTCGATCCGAGTTCCCGCTTCTCTCTGTGGAATTTTTGGCTTAAAACCTACTTACGGCAGGCTATCTCGTGCCGGTACATTCTTATTTTCCAGTAGCTTAGATCATATTGGCCCTTTTGCTCGGTCTGTGCGCGATATTGCCGCTGTTTTTGATCTGCTTCAGGGGCAAGATCCCCAAGATTCTGTTTGTACCCACCGAGACCCTGACCCTTGTTTACCTCAGCTAAATCGAGGCATTGAAGGATTAAAAATAGCCGTTGCTAATGACTATTTTGCCCAAGGAGGACAACCGGAAGTTTTTGCCGCCGTTGCACAAATTGCCAACGGCTTAAATGTGCAACAAAATGTGACAATTCCCGCCGCAGATCGGGCAAGGGCGGCGGCATTTGTGATTACCGCCTGTGAAGGAGCAAATCTCCATTTAGATCGCCTGCGATCGCGCTCCAGAGATTT
This sequence comes from Planktothricoides sp. SR001, assembly GCF_001276715.1. GTDB lineage: Bacteria > Cyanobacteriota > Cyanobacteriia > Cyanobacteriales > Laspinemataceae > Planktothricoides > Planktothricoides raciborskii. Next base: position 83,944 of record NZ_LIUQ01000029.1, read on the forward strand.
TGACCCGGCCACCCGCGATCGCTTTTTGGCTGGTGCCTTAATTCCGGCTCATTGGTATATTCAATCCCAGCGATTTCGCCAATGGTTTCGGGATATCCTCCGAGAAATATTCCAAACCGTCGATATTATTCTTGCCCCCACCACTCCCATCGTTGCCCCGAAACTTGGTCAAGAAACAATGGCGATCGATGGTCAAGAAATCCTCGTGCGTCCCAACTTAGGACTCTATACTCAACCCCTTTCTTTTATTGGTTTACCCGTCTTATCTGTGCCGATTCATTGCCGAGGCGATCGCCAAAATAATCTACCATTCGGAGTGCAAATTATTGCCGCACCTTATAATGAATCATTAATTCTCCGAGTTGCGGCTTACCTCGAAGCCCAAGGCATAATTTCCGCCCCAGTGACCCATCCGCTTTAAACCGCCAATTTGTCATAATTCATCCCATAAAAAAATCCTTGTGTAAAACACAAGGATTTTTTTAGTCAAAAAATCTGGAAATCTAAGAGGCCAATGCAACTTCTACCATTTGTTGCAACTCACCTTTCTGATAAAGAGAAATCATAATATCAGAACCCCCAATAAATTCCCCATTCAGGTAAACTTGGGGAATGGTTGGCCAGTTTGAATATTCTTTAATCCCCTGACGGATCTCATAGTCCTCCAAAACATCAACAGTTTCGTAAGGAACACCCAGAGTATTCAAAATCTGGACTACATTATTAGAAAAACCACACTGGGGCATGAGTTTATTGCCCTTCATAAACACCAGAATCTTGTTCTGATGGACTAAATTATCGATTCGCTCTTTCAGTTCCGGAGTCATGTTTGGGTCTTACTATCTGATTGGTTGTAAGTTCTAGGGATAAATTTTAGCGCTATCTTCACGCTTCTAGGAAAAACAGACGAAAAATTGAGGCAGGCGATCGCGGTCAACGGATTTTGACCCGCCTAATCTCATTTTACCTAGACCGCTTGGGTAACTTGTTGCCAATCTTCTGGGGTATAAGTTTTCATACTTAAAGCATGAATCGCTTCGCTAGACATGGCTTCTTGCAGGGCGCCATAGACCATTTGATGCTGTTTGACGATGGTTTTCCCGGCAAATGCTGATGAAACCACAACTACCTGATAGTGATCGCGGGTGCCGGTTAAATCTTGAACCTGCACTTCAGCGTCCGGTAATGCCGCTTTCAGCATTGCCTCTACTTGGTCTGGACTAACCATTGATCTCCTAATTGTTGTTGGATACGAATTTCTTTTCTAATTTATCGTGAACAGCGCCGTCAGAACAGTGTAAAAGTTGATGGGGTTTATAGAGTCAAGGGGTGTTCAGTACCAGGATGACTAAACTGAGTGGGTAGGATCCTGTCGATCACTGACCGATCTTCCCCAGCCAAATTCGCGGTGACAACCGCAGCAAAATTGACATATAACCTATAGCCTACATCATAGTTATCAGACTATGTAATAAAAATGTAATAAAAATGTAATGAATATGTAATCAAAATTTAGTCATAGTTTTCTCCAGAATCAGCCAATCATCAACCCCTGAATCTGGGGAAATTTATTTTCGGGAAAAAATACCTCAAAGGTTTACGATGTAAGCTTTATGCGGTTTTAATCCCTAACTTATTTTCTGAATCATTACTCAGAACCTTGACCTCTGCAATGTGAGTCTGGCTTCAACCAATCAAATTCCGTGCGATCGCCACGTTTGGCTAACAACTCAATTGCTTGACTTGGCGGAAAATTTTCTCCAAAAATTGCTGTTTTTGATCGCCTAATAATGCTTAAACCCTTTGACAAGCCATACTTATACCATTTTTTTATTTTCTTAATATTATGAATATTTGTCATAACTTCCAGACAATCATCTCTTTACAAAAGAGTAGCGAATGCTACAATCAAAAAATCTCAAAAAAATATGTGTTTTCTTATACACTTCACTTACCTTTTATGAGGAAACAGCAACTATGCCTCCTTACTTAGTCACTCTAGTATCAGGTTTTCTCTTTGTTTGGCTAATACGTCATACCCATGAAGAAACCGTGGTGGTAATGGCCGCTTCCCTCGCCGCCATTCTATTGATTTGTGGGATTATTCTCGCCCCGTGGCCAATACAACTGGCCGGTTTTTTGATTTTGCTTGCGGATCGCCTAAATCAGAGATTTGAAGAGACTTTCTAATTAAAATAGCGCTACAGACGATTTAGACAAAAAATGATCCGCTAACGATCGGGATTTTTCCCAAACTATAGAGATTTATCTTTACTCAATATTTGTGAAGCATAGAGATTTATCTTTACTCACTATTTGTGAATCATCGCCTAGCTAAGATCGCTTCAGTCATCCAGTCTACCCAAAGAAATAAGCAAGGGGACAAAAATAATTGCATCCCCTGCTGCTTCTGAACCATCGGATTTTTGCCGATCGCGGATGGCAACAGATATAGTTACCGAAAATTTTCGGTTTAAAGCCCCGTCCTTTAAGGACGGATTTTTATTTATTATGCTATGCTGACAAAATACTCATAACCTTTCTAGGGCGTGTCATCAATTAA
>NZ_LIUQ01000027.1:0-18738 GCF_001276715.1 Planktothricoides sp. SR001
TCGTACCTATGTAAGGGGTCAACGTAGGTAGGAGCCTAGTGCCGTGAAAGTGGCACGCTGGGTTCTGAATGGGAGGTGGGGGAAGTGATTCCCCCATCGACCCCTAATAAAATACCTGGGAACAACATAAAAAAAATATTCTGGAAGCGGATCAAGATCGAATTTATAAAGGAGTTTCTCTCAAATCAATTACCTGGGATCAAGCAGAAAGCTTGTGGGCAAAACGGCTAGATTTTTTTCATCAACAAGCCAGCCCCAAACCCCCTTCACCGATTTATCCTTTAACTCGACAAGTATTGGAAGCAAAATTTCCTGCGGGGAAAACATTTCCTCGCTATGCCCTACAGCTTGCCCGCCAACTCTATCAGAATTATAAGTTAAATTTGGCCGTTGATGTAAAGCCAAATCCCCAACCAGAACCACCGCAAACAAAAACACCGCTAGACGCGATCGCCGCCTTTAATTTGCTTTGGCAGCATGAATTCAAAAAAACTCAGGAAAAAATCCTGAAAATTCGCCATTTTTCTAATTCAGAATTGATTCAAATGTTAAGAGAAGCCCTGGAAGCTTTGGAGGTGGCGAAAATTCAACCGCGACTGTTACCCAGTGAAAAATACCACAATTCTTCCCTGAGTTGTCAGTTGCCCCAAGTTTCTGGAAAAGTGGGATTAGTTTGGACAGAAGATAGCAATTTGATGAATTTTTTCCACTTTATGAATGCTTGCCATAAAACAATTAACCATAATCTTTGCCAAAAGCTATATCTGATTCGAGAAACCGGGTTGGGAAATGCCCAAAATAAAGGCTACACCCTTTACAAGCAAATTTTTACCGGGATGCATCATGTGCATATTATTCCCTCCCTAGAATCAGTGCATTATTTGGCCACATATCACAGTTTAGTTAATGCGGCTGCGGCTGGAGAATTAGTGGTAGGCGATCGCACTCCGAATATTCCTGAACTGCAAAGTATTGTGCGCGAAGCTAAAATATTGCATGATTGTCAATTATTACAAGATTTAGGAATTTTTGCCCAAACTCAAAGCAAGCAACCAGACTTGGTGAACCCCAAAGACGAACAATTACTCAAAGCCAAGAAATATATGTTGAGTTTAGTAGAAACTCAGCAACTTTTGGGGCGGTCTATTTTAGAAAATAATATGCTGACTTTTGATATGCGGCTGACTCCAGAAACCATTAATCAATTGATTTGTGAATTGGTAGACGAGCAAAAAATTCAGGTTTCCGATCCGGGGACAAACCGGGCTGATCAATTTATTTTTTGGGTGCCTAAATCTGCCGTATAGAGATTAAAAAACCGGGTTATTTGAACTTAATTTAGCTTAATTTAAAACCCGGTTTTGGCTAAATATTTAAACGTAAATAATCAATTATTCATTTTTTTCGACTAATGGTTTATTGGCAAAATGCCCAAGATATTCAACAGTTGATTAGGGAATTAACCCACTCAAAAATTATCTGGGCTGATACAGAAGTGGCTGATTGGCAGACACAGAAACCCCGACTATCTTTGATTCAAGTATTGAGTGATCGCGCGGACTTGACTGGGAAAAATGGCTATATACTAGATGTATTGGATCGACCAGATTTGGTGACATATTTTATTCAGCAAATTATGGTCAATCAGAGAATTGAAAAGGTGTTTCATAATGCCAGCTATGATTTAAAATTTTTGGGCAAATCGCAAGCCAAGAATGTGACTTGTACTTTAAAAATGGCGAAAAAAATTGGCCGCAATCGCCTAGGAGTGACCAATTTAAAACTCAAAACTTTAGCCGCCGAACTGTGCCATTTTGCGGATATTCACCCCGAATCACAAACTAGCGACTGGGGTCAGCGTCCCCTGAGTCAAGCACAACTAAATTATGCTAAAATGGATGTGGTTTATCTGTCGCAAGTTCATCAGTATTTACTGCATAAATTAAAACCAGAACATCCGAATTATCAGGAGAACTTTATGCCTCAAGAAAAATCAGCAGCATCAACGGCTTTGACTGCCACAGATTTACGAGTTGCCTTTGAATGTCCTCGGTTATTTTACTTGGGTCAGCGGTTTGGAGGAATGACCCTATTTTTACCCCCCAATGAAATGGGAGGCATTGGCAACCCTTTTCACGATTTAGCGAAAAAATTTACTCTTTTAATTCAGGAAAACCCTCGGTTTCAAGATAGTTTAAATTTGCCCATTGACCAGATTAACCCCAAAACTGTGGCGCTTCAGATGCAACAGCTTTTTTATGAGTTGGTCTTTTTGCCCTATCTGCAAAATGCGATCGCCCAAGAACCGAAAAAAATCGCCACATTAAATCAAATTTGGCAAGGATTACAAGGACTAATTCGTCGCTATGCGGAAATTTTAGTGGCAAATCGACGTGATTATTCTGCTGAACAGGTGATTAATCAAACTTTTGTGAGTCAAGAATTGACTATTCAGCATTTATTTCAATTACCGGATGGAACAAAACAACTGGTTAAGGGACAATTAGATAGTTTAATTTTGAAGGGCGATCGCCTTTGTGTGGTGGAATATAAAACATATCAACCGGCAGATTTAACGGCGCAATTAGCCCAAGTTGCTTTATACAGTTATATGTTATTCCAAGAGAAAAAACAGCCGATAGACTCTGCGGTTTATTGCGTTCTGCCAGAATTTAAAGAATTGCTGTTTTCTTGGGAAGAATTAGAAGCAAAATTTCACCAGCTTATTCCCCATAAATTAGCCCAAATGCGGCAATGGTTAATCTGGGAACCGCCACAACCGAATCCTCCACCTCCGACTCCTCAGTCGCAACTTTGTGAGATTTGTTCTCAGCGGAATAAATGTCAGAGTTTTTTTGCAGAAAATCCCGCCCAATTTTCTATTCAAAAAGTGAGCAATCCCCCCCAAACTCCCCTTAAAAAGGGGGGGATAGAGGAAAATATTGCCCAACAATTAATCAAAACTTTGGCATCTTTTAAAATAGGCGTCGATTATTTAGGGGCTGCGGTAGGACCAGCATTTATTAGAGTAAAACTGAAACCGCATCTGGGGGTAAAAGTGGCTGGTTTAGTCAAATTATCGGCGGATTTACAAGTGCAATTGGGGATTAATTTTCCCCCGATGATATCCCCACAAGCCGGTTATGTGAGTGTGGACTTGCCCCGCAGCGATCGCCAAGTAGCCCAGTTTGAAAGTTATATTCAACAGCAGCAAAATCCTATTGATGCGGAGGTGAAAATTGCCATTGGTATTGATTTAGATGGTCAGCTAATTGAAGCGGATTTATCTGACCCCAATACTTGTCATTTTTTGGTGGGGGGAACCACAGGCAGCGGCAAAAGTGAGTTTCTGCGATCGCTGTTATTATCTTTACTTTATCGCCATTCTCCTGACCAGTTAAAAATTGCCTTAGTTGACCCCAAACGGGTGACATTTCCCGAATTTGCCCAGATGCGATGGTTATATTCTCCTGTAGTCAAAGATAGCGAAGCTGCCATAGAGTTAATGACTGAATTAGTGGCGGAAATGGAATCGCGTTATCAGCGTTTTGAGTTGGCTGGTTGTGCCGATATTCAAAGTTATAATCAGAAAAAAACTAATCAGCAGTTACCGAGAATTGTTTGCATTTTTGACGAGTATGCTGACTTTATGGCTGAAAAAGAAACCCGTAGTGAATTAGAATTAAGTATTAAAAGATTAGGGGCAATGGCTAGGGCGGCGGGCATCCATTTAATTATTGCCACTCAACGGCCAGAAGCGAAAGTTGTCACCCCGATTATTCGCTCAAATTTACCCGGACGAGTTGCCCTGCGGACTGCCAGTGAAGCGGATTCTATGATTATATTAGGAGGGAAACAAACGGCGGCGGCTTATTTATTAGGTAAAGGGGATTTACTATATCAAGTAGGCGCACAGTTGCAGCGATTACAAAGTTTATTCGCGGCAAATTTTCAGATTTAATCTAGTTTAAATAGTCATTTAATTGGTTATTGGCTGTTAGGGTAAAATGTAAGGGTCAAAAGTTAGACCCTTACCGCGAAATCTGCATTTAAGAGGGCAAGCGGACTTGATTACCAATTAAAGATAAAAACGCATTACCGAAATGCTGAATTTCCAGGAAACCCAATGGGTCAGCCGGTTTATAAATCCTAAAAGTTTTCATAATTCCCAAGGTTGCTGCACTTTCTAATGGGCCAATAAATCGACAATCTCGATCTAAAAAATATGGTTGTTGTGCCCAATAAGCCATTTGTTTGGCATTTAAAAAATAACAGCCAGAATGGGGGTTGAGGGCGCGACGAAATAGCACCGGCTGTTCCATAATAAATCCCTTGAGTTCTGGTTTTTCTTGCACATTTTGAAATTGCTCCGTGGCTTGGGAAATGATGTCTCCATCTACATAAGCTTTAGTGATGGGGTTTAAGGCGCCGATTTCATAGCGATTCGGTTGGAGCAGATTGCGATCGCCTGCTTGTTTGGTAAACCAATTTAATTTAATGAAAAACCAAGGGTCACGCAAGACTAAATCATCTTCTAAATAACAATAATAGTCATAGTAACCGAGGCGATCGCGCAACAGGGCTTGACATTCAAATGCTAACATCATCGGTTCCGCATTAGTGGGATAATGATGATAGAAATTTTTCGGGATTGGCAGTTGGTCTAAAACATGACGATTTTGGGTGGTACAAACGACAATATCAACATCTGATGCTTGCGGTTCATTCACCGGCAAAGCCACACATTGAGCAATATCAATCAGGCATTGAGATTGACTAAATACTCCCCGTAAATTGGTTAAGCAATTGGTTAAAGCGGTAATCCGAGGTCGAGGATCTTTAGAGAGAGAACCATGTTTTCCGCCGCCTTCCGAGTTGAAGTAATGAGCAATGGTAAAGAGAATTTTCATAGTTTTTAATCAATAAACAACTCTGGAACCCTGACGCGCAATTCTTGGTTTAATTCCGGTAGGCGATCGCGCATTTCACAATACCAGTCGAACCGTTGGCGGTAATGCTGAGAAAGCAGGCGATTTTTAGCCACCCATTCATAAGCATTGCTGGCTAAATATTGTCGCATTTCAGGGTTTTTAATCAGTTTTTCTAGCTTCAGTTCAAACTCTTCAGGCGATCGAAAAATAAATCCGGTTTTTCCTTCAATAATACTGTTTTCATAGACCGTCGGACTAGCCAATACTGCCACCCCATGACCGGCACATTCAATAAACTTGAGGTCAGATTTCATGCTGTTAACCCGGTTAAAATTGAGGGGCAACAAAGCAATATCACAAGTATGAAGAATTTCTTGATATCGCTCATAAGCACAAAATGGCTCAAATTCTTTATTAGGAATTGCCAAAGCCTCAAAAAATTGTTGGTCATGGAGCACTTTGACTTTTACTTGTGGCGAATGCTGGGCTAATACCCGATTTAAGGCTGGCATTATAGGTTGCCAATCTGCTTCTCGGTTTAATGCCCCAAAAAAGATCGTTACAGTGTCTTTGGAGTAGGTGCGGGGTGCGGGCAAATAGGCAAGCTGATTTTGGAAGACCGCCACATGAGGATTATGTTGCCGCAAATAGTCCGCGAGGAGTTCGGTGGAAGTTTGGACACAGTGGCAACCTCGGTAACTGAGAAACCGATTTTGGGCATATTCCGGTCGTCGTAGGGGGTCATCATCAATTTCCGCCACGATTAAGTAACCCTTTTGCAAGAGATGTCTGAGTTTTGGCAGGTAGTCGGGATAACTCATAATGGTGCGCTGCCAAATAAATACTTTTTCTTCCCCAGCTAATGGGACATTTAAATCCGCTGATTTGACGCTGGAGATGGTGCGAACTCCGGGAATTGTGGCGCTGAGGCGATCGGGTTCTAAGACTCGGACGCGATCGCACGCAGTAGGAGCCATTAAAATAGTTTGAATCAGCAATCTTCTGGGTGCTTCTGGAGATTTGCTGGCTCGGACTATATATTGAGTAGCTTTAGTTTGGGTGGCAAACGTAGCCGCTGAAATGCCCAACCCTTGTAAAGCAGGTGCCATAATTTGTTGAAACTTCTCAAATTCGGCTGTGCTTTGGCCTTTAGTCTGAATTTCGTAGAGATATAATCCCGCTTGAGTGAATAGTTGCTTAATACTTTCTAAGGTGAAAAAGCGCAACGGTAAAGGCGATTTCCCGGCGATCGTTTGATTCTCTTCCGGTTCCCATTTTCCTCGCAGGAGTTTAACAATCCGATGCCAATGTTGGGTATTAGGAATATTCGCCAAAACTTGACCATCGGGTTTCAGCCAATTGACCGATTGCTTGAGGATATCCCAAGGATTAATCACTTGCGGAAAAATATCATTGAAAATAATACAGTCAACGGTGCCATCGGTGATTTCCGTGGTAGATAAATCCAGACTATCTAAATCAGTGGCGATCACCATATCAAATTTTTGCTCGGCGATTTTGGCTTGGTCAGCATTTTGGTCAATGCCAACATACAAGCAATTCGGATTAATCCGTTTATACTCTGCCCCAGTTTCCCCCGTACCACAGCCAAATTCCAGAATAATATTCGCATCTGCTGGAATCAGTTTCAGCAAATCCAGATTGACTTTTTGTGTTCGATCCATATTTTTAGAGTGATTTAATTCTCATATGTTAGATTTTATAACGATTCAACCCGATGGTCATTTGTCCTTTGTCATTTTTCAACGAAACCGCCAACAACAAAGGATCCTTTTCTCCCCTGCCGACGGCGGGCCCCTCCGCCCCTCCGCTTTTTCTAAACAAACAACTCTGGAAAGCGATCGCGCAATTGTTGATTTAATTCCGGCAGGCGATCGCGCATTTGGACATACCAATCGCGCCGTTGACGATAATGTTGGGAAAGTAAGCGATTATGAGACACCCACTCATAAGCATTTGCCGCCAAAGTTCGCCGCAATTGAATATTAACAATTAACTCTTCTAACTTCAGGGCAAAATCTTCAGGCGATCGATAAATTAACCCGGTTTTCCCTTCAACGATTGTTTTTTCATACACCGTCGGACTTGCCAACACTGTCACCCCATGTCCAGCACATTCAATAAACTTCAGATCCGATTTCATCTGATTAAAGCGAGTTGGATTTAAAGGTAACAAGGCAATATCACAAGTTCTTAAAATTTCTTGATATCGCTCATAAGGACAAATGGGTTCAAATTGTTTTTGCGTGGTCGGCAATGCCTCAAAAAATTGCTCATCATAAATTACCTGGAAACGAAGCCGATCTTGATATTTTTGCACCAGGCGATTAATTGCTGGCATAATCAGTTGCCAATCCTCTTCTCGACGAAATGCCCCAAAAAATATCGTTACCGAATTATCTTCAGGGTAAATCCGTGGTTCGGGCAAATAGGGCAACTGATTAGGAAAAACTGCTACATTAGGATTAAATTGGCGCAAATATTCTCCCAATGTTTCCGTAGAAGTTTGGACACAGTGACAACCCCGGAAATTAAAAAACTGACCCTGGGCATATTCGGGACGCCATAAGGGATCGTCATCGGTTTCGGCGACAATTAAATAATCTCGTTCTAGTAAGGCTTTAATTTTAGGAATGTCGCCGGGATAACTCAGCATTGACCGCTGCCAAATAAACACTTTTTCTTCTTGAGGTAGGGCAATATTTAAATCAGCAGTTTTCACCGTTGCCACCGTTCTAACTCCGGGAATTGTCCGGGTTAAAGCATCGGGTTCAATTACTCTAATTCTATAAACTGGCCACGAACCCATCATATTAGTTTGAATCAGTAATCGCCGGGGCGGTTGGGAGGATTTTGTAGCGCGAATTATATATTGAAAAGCCCCGGTTTCTGTGGCAAATATTCCTGAATTAATCCCTAATGCTTGAACCACGGGCGACATAAGTTTTTGAAATCGATGATATTCTTCCGCTTTGCGTCCAATGGTTTGAATTTCATCGATTTGTAATCCCGCTTGCATAAATAGTTGTTTAATACTATCTAAGGTAAAAAAATGCAGGTGAGTGCGGTCTAAGATGCCTTCGTCTTGGTATTCCCATTGTCCCGCTAAAAGACGGGCCAGCGATCGCCAATGTTGAATATTAGGAATACAAGCGAGGATTTGACCATCATCTTTTAACCATTGACAATGGTGTTTCAGGGTCATCCAAGGGTCGATCGTATGTTCCAGAACATCCCCATAAACCAAACAATCAACAGTCCCCTGGGGAATGTTAATATCTGTTTCCAGATTTTCGGCATTGCTGACAATTACTCGGTCAATTCTGGTGGCGGCAATTTCCGCCGCTTGGAGATTAATTTCTATGCCAATATATTGACCATGAGGATTAACCCGCTTATATTCCTGACCTAATGCCCCAGCGCCACAACCCACTTCCACGATGACTTGGGCATCACCGGGTAGCAGTTTGAGTAAGGTGGGGTTGATGCGATCGTAGTAATCTAAATTAGCAGCATTCATTTGATAATTGTTGTTGGTTGTTGGTTGGTGGTTGTTGATTGTTGGTTGGTGGTTGTTGGTTGTTGGTTGGTGGTTGTTGGTTGTTGATTGTTGATTGTTGATTGTTGGGTAGGGATTCTTTTGTTGTTGGTTGTTTAAAAATATAACAAATAACCAATAACAATCAACAAACAAAAAAAATGTGAATTATTTTCAGTGTTTTTTTTGGATGACAAGTGTTATTTTTATTGGGTATTTTTTGTGGGATATTTGTTAATTTTTGACCAAAAAATACGCCATAACAAAAGAATCCCTACCCAACAACAAAAGAATCCCTACCCAAAAACCAACAACAAAAGAATCCCTACCCAACAACCAACAACAAACAACATTGTTAATTATTCTCGAGATTTAATTCTCAGCCAAAGCCGCAATTACTTGATCGTGAATCGTGCCATTACTCACTACGATCCCCCGGTTATTCATCATCTTGCTGCCTTCAGCAAAATTCAAAGGCTGACCATACATATCCGAGACTCGACCACCGGCTTCTTCCACCACGATCGCCCCTGCGGCATGATCCCAAATATTCTCCCGATAATCGGGATATTTGGGCGAAGGCAACCGCAAATATAACGCCGCTTTCCCGGAAGCCACAATGCCATATTTCGCCTGAGAATCCACTCGGAATGACTCCGTAGTAATCCCCACTGCTTGCGCGATCGCATTTTGCTTAGACTGGTCGCCGTGGGCAGCTTCCACACTTTCCACAAATCGGAAATTAGCCACATCATCTGCCATCACCACCTGCAACCGTTGGGGTTCACCTCCGGACAGGGGAACCATTGTCGCCCCCTCACCCCGGACTGCCACATAAAGCGCCCCGGTTTGTCCCCCATCCAAGGGCATCGCCGGACAAGCCAAAACCCCCACTTTCACCTCGCCATTTTCGACCAAAGCTAAAGCCACCGCATATTGATCCTGACGCAAAAATCCTTTTGTGCCATCAATCGGATCCAAAGTCCAATAGCGAGATGAAACTTGACCATTGCCATGATCGATCCAACGAGTCACATCTTCTGGGGTGGCATCCGGTGACAATGCCTGGACATAATGGGTTACTTTGGTTAAAGTTTCCGCCATTTCTGGTTTGCGTAATTCTTTGGCATCTTCTTCTCCCACCACCGGATCGTCGGGAAATGCTGCCGCCAAAGCTTGACAAATAATCGCCTGGGCGCCAAAATCCGCCACGGTCACGGGGCTTTTATCTTTTTTTTCGATCGCCTGGGGAATATCCGCCCGGACTTGTTCGCAGAGTTTTGCCGCTGCGGTTGCGGCGGCGATCGCTACTTCTTTTTCTTTTGCGTAAGTCATAATAGATAATTAGGTTGGATTGGAAGAGTTAAAAAATTTTCTCTTTATTTAAAGTGCATCCGCACCGATCAAGAGAATTCTCGTTCAAATAAGCCCTCATTACCTTAGCAAATCCACATAATTGAGGAAAGAGGATGCTGATGAAAGAGGCAGGAGGAAAAATCTCTTTTCTCTCTTCTCTCTTCTCTCTCCTCTGTTTGTATAACTTTGGTCGCCACTGCATTCCCCATGAAATATTCTCTCGCCATCAATACAACGACTGCCGAACTAGGCTTATGTCTCAGCGATTTTCGGGAAGATTTTCGCTGTCAAACTTGGAACTTAGGACAGGAACTATCCACCTTAATGCATCAATGTCTGGCTGAGTTTATCCAGCCGCAACCCTGGCAAGATTTCCAGTGGCTTGCCGTCGCCAAAGGGCCGGGAGGTTTTACCGGGACTCGGATTGGTGTAGTGACAGCCAGAACTCTGGCCCAGCAATTAGAAATACCTTTATTTGCGATTTCCACATTAGCGGCGGTGGCTTGGTCTGCGGTGCATCCCACCTTGCATCCCATCCCCACCAGCGCCGCAGAATTGCCTCAGTTATCGGTGACAGAGGAGAAAAACATGGGGAGGGAGAAAAGCGATCTGGCGATCGCGAAGCGGCGCGGATGCGCCATAGCCGTACAAATGCCCGCCCAACGGGGTGAATTATTTGTGGCCATTTATAGGGTAAATTCTCAGGGCATAGAGGCACTTTTAGACGATACGGTGATGACCCCGGAAGCATGGCAAGAAACCTTGAGTCAATGGCATCACCTGGATCAAAAGATTTCCCTTCCGCCCGGTTCTGGTGCCTCCGTTGCCACCATCCTGCAACTTGCGGATTTGGAGTGGCAACAGGGCAAACGACCTCACTGGTCAGATGCCCTGCCATTTTACGGTCAACATCCGGTTGCTTTGTAAAGCTTCCAGAGAAAAATAAAAATGCTGTATCAGCTTTTCGCCAGTTGCGATACTTTTCGGAAAGGAAAATAGCCCGCGATTAATCCGCGATTAATTAATATTAATTAAATATTAATTAAATATTAATTAATTAATTGGCACTCGATTCATCGGTGCTATTGGCAGAATTAGTCGCTGCGGCTTTTTCTTTTTCCCGCTGTTCTCGTTTTTTCTTGTCCGCTGCCAGGATATCCTGCATTACTTGCCTTGCTTGGGTCATTTTTTCCAAGTTGCTGGAATATAATTCCAAGTCTTTGGTGATTTTGTCTGCGGGCAACTTCAGGGCGGCAGCGATTTTTTCCAAGGCGGGAGTGCGCTGCTTTTCGTCTTTGAGCATTTCGGGATTGACTATTTCCACAATGCTGAATAGACCAATAGCAAATATACGACTGTATTTAAATTTAGGATTAGCCGCGATCGCATCGAGAACCCCTTGGAATTCCCCGGACTCTGGCAGATTAATTTCTTTACTCAGCCATGCCAATAAATTCTCCGAGGAGAGACTTTTGGCAAATTCTTGTAATTTTTGAGCATCTTGGCGATATTTCTCAGGATCTTGTTCTACGGCTTGACAAATGGCATCAAAAATAGAAGTCCGATCCGCTTCGGGACGATAGCCTTGCATAAAACGGTCATAAGAAGTCACGACCCCCAGGGCATAAATGGGGTCATAGCGAAAATCTACATTGACCGAGAGTAAGTGCATCTCCACCATCAACTCTTCTACAAATCTTCTGTAGATAGAGTTGAGCGGACGAGAGTGCATCGTGTAAAAGGCGCGTTTGGTATCTGATACTGTGCGGACGTTATTATTCACACTGGTGGCTATGAAAAGGGACGCGATCCCATTGTCCACTGTTCGAGTCACTTTGCCAAGAAAATCAATGGGGATCGCTCTCGAAATCAGGGATAACAATAGTCAGCGAGTCCAGGGAAATCAAGATCGTGAAGCGTAGCTATCGCTTTGGGATCGCGAATCGCCCGATAATACAGACATAAAAAACATCGGCCTAGGCGATCGCCCGCTAAAAACTTCAAATCGTTGGCGATCGTGGCCAGATTTTCCCCGCAGACAACTTTTCCGCTTCCGTCTTTTTGCCGGATTTGAGCGAACGCTAAAAAGAATCTGAGATTTTAGACTATTTAAGAAAATCCAAAATCCCAAATTCCTTATCAGCCACCGACAATACTTGAGCCAGCGTCCAGCGCTTCTTCTTCTGTTTCAAAGATTTCAAACACGGAATCCATCATAGTCACCTCAAAAACCAACTTGGCTTCGGGATGAACATTACAAATTCGGAAGCTACCTTTCACTTTGTCAGCATCTCGCATTCCTGCCACCAAAGACGTGAGACCAGAACTATCAATAAAGTTAACCTGACCTAAATTCACGACAATATGGCGACTGAGTTTAGAAATACACTCCTGCAACTTGAGACGAAATTGCCAAGCGGTGGTAATGTCCAGCCGTCCAGTTGGGGCTAAAACAATTATCTTAGTCCCATCTGGGATAGTGTGTTCTTTTTGCTCGATGTGGATCACAGAGCCTCCCTAATACGCTAATTGCCTACCTGCCTTCAGCAGTTTAGCTTAACCGATACCTTTTTGCTAACTTTCATTAACAAATGCAAGATGCTCACGCATCCAGGGCGTATCTACCAAAGCCCGCAAGAATATCCCGCGAGCGCCATTTACGTCTCGATCCATCACCTTTCCATCAAGATCCGACTTAATGGTTTTCGCCCCGCCAATTGCTCGAATCTCACCAGTCCAGCTAACCGTTTTGCTGGTGTACCCTTCACAGACATCCACCACCAGAGACCCGCGCTCTGTTGCTTTATGTTTCAGGAATTGCTCGAAACGGTAATGCCCAAATGAAAGCATATTCCGCACAGTCTTTGAGCGGATTTTTCTTGTGGCCTTGCGGCTCATATTTGAAGTCTCAAACGTTGGCAGGAGAATTACATCAAAGTTGTCTACCAGAAATCTGGCGGCAATGCGGATGCAATTCATCTACCAGGTTGCGAATCCTCGCCCTGATCCTGTCAGCGGCTTTTTTCATCCGCCGCCGTTGCGGGGCGCTTACACAGCTAAATCGAGAAATCAGATCGTCGAGGTGATGACATAGACGTTGAATCCTGGAGAAATCTGACTCTCCTATCTTCCCGACTTTCTGTTCAGAAAAGAAGGTTAGGAATGTTCTAACTCCAGGGTCTAAGGCTACCACCCGCCCTTGGTTGTCGGGCTGATGGGTGGTAGGCCCGGATGAGGGGACGCACAGATAATACTGCCCGCGGACACGAACTAACCGACAGTCCCCAAAGTTTTCCGGCAACTCTTCTGCATAGTCAAGTTGACCCAAAATTGTGTGGTATATGCCCCGAGGCTTAACGGCAGATTTTGGGATATAGCATGACTGGTAAGGGTTCTTTCTGGATCTCAAAGAGACCTGCTGACAGCAAAGAGTCTTTTTGTACTTCGCTTTAGCATTGCTGACCGCCTTGCAAGCGTCCTTAACCGCTATCGATTTAATTTGGTAAGGCACGGAAGAGCAAAACTCTGGCAATGATTTCAATATGTCGCCTTTAATGGCTTTCCAGTTAGCCTTGGTGTCAGGCTGCTGGAGGTACTTTACGGTGGTATTAAAGACGAGTCTTGATACCCCAAACCATTGCCTAATCAGATTTCTTTGAGTCGCATTTGGATAGATCCGGATCTTGCTTGATTTTCTGACCGTATTTCCTGAGTCCGTGCATTCTGCAACTGAAGACATGAATGATGGACAGAAGATCGGCGGTAAGTTCTGAGTCGGGGCTGTGAACAGTGTTGTCGAGAACCACGATTTTTCCACCGTTTTGCTCGACCATCCACTCAATAAGCTCGAATCCGAATCTTGCCAGTCTGTCACGGTAGGCAACAACAAGCGTGAACTGGTCTCGGCGCATAAGTCGTTCCAGTAAGGTTTTAAGTCCTTTCCGCTTGAAGTTGAGTCCCGATCCGATATCTTTGATGATTTCGGCTTTTGGGAACAGGGAGACCATGTAAGCAACTTGTTTATCCAGGTCGTCTCTCTGCTTAGTGCTGCTAACTCGGCAATAGCAAATCTGATAGTCGGTCTTAGGCTTTGACTCGTAAATAAAGCTGTCAACGTCAAATAGACGTTGATTTGCCGCATTTCTGATTGAGTAAATCCGACCTTGATCTGCATATTTCCGGAGTGTGTTGGGGTGCAAGCCCGTCCGTTTTACCGCTACGCGGAGAGGAACTAAGCTCATACCCTATATTAGCATATATAAGCAAATGTTAGGTAATCATGCACTGTTAATTAACCTTTAGAGGTAGTATCACTCTGACTCCATTCGGCCCAATTTTGTGGCTTTAAGAAAAATTCGGTTAATTCGGCTTCTGGGGTATTGGGTTCTGGTTCATAGCAATATTCCCAACGTACCAAGGGAGGCAGAGACATCAAAATCGACTCCGTGCGGCCATTAGTCTGGAGGCCAAAAATTGTCCCGCGATCGTACACCAGGTTAAATTCTACATAACGACCCCGACGATAGAGTTGGAAATTCCGTTCGCGATCGCCATAAGCCATGCCACGGCGCCGTTGCACAATCGGCACATAAGCAGGTAAAAAAGCTTTGGCACAATCTTGGACAAAAGCAAACAACTCTTCCCAGCCGCGAGGTTCAGGAGCGCCAATTTTTTTACTATACTCAGCAGCAGCCTTCGTCGGATGTGGCCCACGATACAATTCCCCTTGACCATCTTGGTAATCAAAGAAAATCCCGCCCACCCCACGCATTTCTTGACGATGGTTCAAATAAAAATACTCATCGCACCAATGCTTAAACACCTGATAATACTCTGGGTGGTGAGCATCACAAGCTTGTTTCAAAGTTTTATGTAAATGCGCCGCATCTTCAGCAAAAGGATAATAGGGGGTTAAATCCAAACCGCCCCCAAACCACCAAACCGGGCCTGCTTCAAAATAACGATAGTTGAGGTGTACCGTCGGCACATAAGGGTTGCGGGGGTGTAACACCATCGAAGTCCCGGTAGCATAAAAACCGTGACCTTCGGCTTCTGGACGTTGTTTTAAAATCGAGGGAGGCAACTGGTGTCCCCAGACTTCGGAAAAGTTCACGCCACCTTGTTCAAACACATCCCCATCACGCATCACTCTAGAGCGACCACCGCCACCTTCTGGGCGGTCCCAAGCATCTTGTTTAAATACGCCAACGCCATCGACTTCGGTTAAGCCTTGACAAATATCATCTTGGATCGATCGCATAAACTGGCTGACCCGTTCGCGGGAGTTTTCCGGGGGCAAAAACTTATTTTGAACTGTCTCAGTCTGGGGAGAAACCATGATCATCCTAACAAAACCTCCTGTACCCTCTATCTGTTTTACAACTGCGCCCATGCTCTGACACAACATGGCCTGGATGACAAAGCTATTTTATGGGCTAGGTGCCCTGAATTGAGAACGTGGTTAAGAATTCTTAAAATTTTATCTTTACATTGCTATATATTTATATTTGGATTCACAAATCTACATAATACGCAAAGAAAAGATACATTGGTAGGTAGGTAAAAATTCATACAATCCTGAGCAGGGGTAGCCAAAATCTAGCCAGAAAGTTTCTCTAGACCCCTGCTTATCTAAAATTACCCAACAATTAAACTGCCCAGGGTGGAGAACCTTATGTCCGTACAACTGAGTGAAAAATCTGTGTTAGAAGTCTTGCAACCTGTTCAAGACCCCGAACTGCAAAAAAGTTTGGTGGACTTAAACATGATTCGCAATGTCAAAATCATCGACGGTCAAGTCAGCTTTACCTTAGTCTTGACCACCCCAGCTTGTCCATTACGCGAATTTATCGTTGAAGACTGCCAAAAAGCGGTTCGTACCTTACCAGGGGTTAAAGATGTCACCGTAGAAGTCACCGCCGAGACCCCCCAACAGAAATCCTTGCCAGACCGTCAAGGCATTGATGGGGTGAAAAATATTATCGCCATCTCCAGTGGCAAAGGTGGCGTCGGCAAAAGCACCGTCGCCGTCAACGTCGCCGTATCCCTCGCCGCAGCGGGGGCGAAAGTCGGATTACTGGACGCGGATATTTACGGCCCCAACGCCCCGACCATGTTAGGGTTAAGCGAAGCTCAAGTCATGGTACGCCAAGGGACCCAAGGAGAAGTGCTCGAACCCGCCTTTAATCATGGGGTGAAATTGGTTTCAATGGCCTTTTTGATCGACAAAGATCAGCCCGTGATTTGGCGCGGCCCCATGTTAAATGGGGTAATTCGCCAGTTTCTCTATCAAGTGCAGTGGGGCGACCTGGACTATTTAATTGTGGATTTACCCCCAGGAACAGGAGATGCTCAATTAACGATGGTGCAGGCTGTCCCAATGGCCGGGGCAGTCATTGTCAGTACCCCACAAACCGTGGCCTTGTTAGATGCGCGGAAAGGCTTAAAAATGTTCCAGCAGCTTAATGTACCCGTGCTGGGCATTGTGGAAAATATGAGTTATTTTATTCCCCCAGATTTACCGGATAAGCAATATGACATTTTTGGGTCTGGCGGTGGCGCAAAAACTTCCCAGGAATTAGGGGTGTCTTTACTGGGTTGTGTGCCCTTAGAAATCGGCTTACGAGAAGGAGGCGATACCGGATTGCCCATTGTCGTCGGTTCTCCAGAGTCCGCTTCGGCTAAGGCACTGCGTGAAATTGCCCAAAAAATTGCGGCGAAAGTTTCCGTGGCCGCCCTGACCTAAGCTGTAATGTAATGACTAAACAGGTAGGGGCAGGTTTTAAACCTGCCCCTACAGATGTTTTATATCAACCATAAATTCAGATCGCGAAACAGATCGCCTATAGGGGCAATTCATCAATTGCCCCAACTCCCCTGGTTTAAAAATATGGCTTAAAAATAGGGGGTTGGGCGCTGTGTTGCAGAAATGGCCATTTATTTATCGCAATTTCTGGCCAGAAATTGCCAGAAATTGATATCACTTCTGGTTTTTTTATGATTATTGCGTAAGCATTTAAGCACAAATCCGATTGGGTGAACAAAACATAATCTGGATTGCCTTGTTGAAATTATTAACTAAAATCTAACTAAAATCTTAAGTGATATATTTTAGGTTTAAGTTCTTTGGGTAGGGATTCTTTTTCCCCTAGGGCGAAAATATGTTGCACAATTCTCTTGGAAAAAGTTGGCTCGGCAAGCCAAAGCGTCGGCTTAACTTCAGATTTCTCAAATCCTTACAAGATATAGACTGGTTTTTGATGATTCTGTCAATTGTACTGACTCTGGTTGGTACAGTGGCCATCCACAGTACGGAACTGGATACGCCAGATTATCAAACCTCGTTTCAGCACACTTTAGTTGGTGCCATTGGTCTAGGTTTGGCGTTGATGATTGCCCGATCAAATTACCAGAATCTCCTGAATTGGAAGTGGGTGATCTATGGCATCACGAATATTTCTTTGCTGCTGGTGATGTTTATCGGCACTACGGCATTGGGGGCGCAACGCTGGATTACCATTGGCGGATTTAATATTCAGCCCTCGGAATTTGCTAAGTTAGGGATGATTATTACCCTAGCGGCTCTCCTGGAACAAAAGACGGCTGAAAATATCCCAGCAATTGTCAAAAGTCTTTCGATTACCGCCTTTCCTTGGTTGTTGGTATTTATCCAGCCGGATTTGGGAACTTCCTTGGTTTTTGGTGCGATTATCTTGGCCATGCTCTATTGGGGAAACGCTAAACTCGGTTGGGTGGTGCTGATGGTTTCGCCTTTGGTGTCGGCTATTTTGTTTGGGGTCTATTTTCCCGGATGGTTGGTTTGGGTGAACCTGATGGGGGTTGTGGCTTGGTTTACTTTGCCTTGGCGTTGGATTAGCAGTTTGCTGGCTACGGCGATCAATGTGATTTGCAGTGAACTGGGAGTAATATTGTGGGGTTTGCTGAAGGACTATCAGCGCGATCGCTTGATTTTATTTTTGGCTCCAGAAAAAGATCCCCTCGGCGGTGGCTATCACTTGATTCAATCTCGGATTGCCATTGGTTCGGGACAACTCTGGGGCCGCGGATTGTATCAGGGGACTCAAACCCAAGGGTCTTTTATTCCCGAACAACATACGGATTTTATCTTTTCGGCGATCGGCGAAGAGTTTGGTTTTGTGGGCGCGGTCTGTTTGATTGTTCTGTTTTGGCTGTTTTGCCTGCGTTTGGTGATCGTAGCCAGTACAGCCCCAGATAATTTTGGATCTTTGATCTGTATTGGCACTCTGGCCATGATTGTGTTCCAATTGGTGGTGAACTTGGGCATGACCATTGGTTTGGCCCCGGTGACTGGGATTCCTTTGCCTTGGATCAGTTATGGGCGTTCGGCTTTGTTGACTAATTTTATGGCGATCGGGATTGTGCAGTCAGTGGCGCGGCAACGTCCCAAGAAGCGATCGCGATATTAGAGTCGTAACACTTGATATTAGAAATCCGGTTGCTGGGTCTGTCCCTGTTAATATCCAACAATTTTTCAGGGCAGGGCTTTCGCCCTAGCTGTAAACTAGGTAAATGTCCATCATTCCTTTGAAGAAATTATGATTCTGCCCGGATCTGCGGTTCGTATTAAAAATATCAATGACACTTACTATGGTTTTCAAGGACAAGTTCAACGAATTACCGATGGTAAGGTGGCAGTGCTGTTTGAAGGTGGCAACTGGGATAAGTTAGTCACTTTTCGCTTGTCTGAGTTGGAACTGGTAGACGCAACTACCACGAGTAAAGGAAAGTAAATTAATTGTTGACTGTTGATTGTTGATTGTTATTTGTTATTTGTTATTTGATTAACAACCAACAAACAACAATCAACAACCAACAAATAGGGAACAGGGAACAGGGAACAGGCAACAGTGG
>NZ_LIUQ01000027.1:18832-57984 GCF_001276715.1 Planktothricoides sp. SR001
AACAGGGAACAGGGAACAGGCAACAGGCAACAGGGAACAGGGAACAGGGAACAGGGAACAGGGAACAGGGAACAGGGAACAGGGAACAGGGAACAGGGAACAGGGAATAGGGAACAGGGAACAGGGAATAAAAAATAGTAAATAATGAATAGTGAATAATGAATAGTAAATAAAAAATAGTAAATAATGAATAGTAAATAATGAATAGTAAATAATCAATAGTAAATAATCAATAGTAAATAATCAATAGTAAATAATCAATAGTAAATAATCAATAGTAAATAATCAATAGTAAATAATGAATAGTAAATAATGAATAGTAAATAATGAATAGTAAATAATGAATAGTAAATAATGAACAGGGAATAGGGAACAGGCAACAGTGGTGAATAGTGAATAGTGAATAGTGAATAGTGATACTTCTTTTAACTTTTCACTTTTAACTTTTCACTTTTAACTTTTCACTTGTAGGGGCGAATGGCCATTCGCCCCTACGACTTTTCACTTTTAACTTTTCACTTGTACGGGCGAATGCGCTCGTCGCCCCTACGACTTTCCCCGTTCCCTGATAACTTTTCCCCGTTCCCCAACCAACAACCAAAGAATCCCTACCCAACAAGCAACAAATAATATGCGCCTCCCTCTGCCTCAATTCGCCACGGAAGATCGCCACCCAAATCATATTGCGGAAGTAATTGAAACTTCCACGACAGAATTTTTGGCTCAATGTTTGGAACCGGATGATTTAAATTTTCCGGCGATGCCCCCGTTTGGCAGTTGGGTGAGGGCCGTTGATGAGGAGTCCGGCAATCAAGTTTATGCGGTGGTTTATTATGCCACCACGAGTCCGATCGATTCAATTCATCGGGCTCGGGCTTTGGGGTTGTCTTTGCAAGGGTTACGGGAGCAACAACCCCAGATTTTTGCTATGCTGAAAACGGAGTTTCGCGCCGTGATTGTGGGGTTTGCATCCCCAGGGGCAAGCGGGAATGGGTCTAAACCAGCAGGCGATTCCGCAGAGCGGATCGCGAATGCGAATCGCATCTATCAGTATATTCCTCCCCGTCCGCCACAAATCCATCAAGCAGTTTACCAATGCGAACCCCAGGAAGTGATTCACTTTACGGAAGAGTTGGACTTTTTGCGGATTTTGCTTCAGTTAATGGGAGTTCCCGTGGATGCCCTGGTTGCCGCTGTGATTCGGGAAGTTTACCAGCTACGACAGCGCGATCGCCAGTGGTTAGTTAAAGCCGGTCGTAATCTAAGTATGCTGCTTAAAGATGATTACGATCGGCTTCGATTGATTTTACGTCAGCTTCAGCCTTAATCATTTACTGAATTCGATCTAGTGCGCGTTCACCGCCCCACTTTTGCACAATAATATCATCGTAGTCATCAGCGACTTGGAGCACGGCATTGACGGAAGATTCTAGTTCTTTTTGATCGCAGGTAGAACCCACAATACTATGTTCAAAGAGAATATCTCCGTGTTCGTCTACCCCAAACGCCCCAAACAGCATTTGGCTATTTTCTTTGAGCAAAAAAAGCATCAGATCGGGGGTGAGTTCTGCCCCGGTTACGACATAAGAACGGGTATTAATAATGGCATCATCCTCTCCCCAGGGAAACACCAGCACTTCCACTAAGGCTGACCCCATAAATAGTCCTAATCCCGGAACATCTGGACGAGCACAGGGAAACTTGCCGAATAATTCCCGCATCCATACAGCGACTTTGTTATAACAAGATTCTTGCATTGAGTTTTGAAATTCCATATAAATTCTCCTTGCGGTGGGATTGACTTGATAGATGCTTTTTATCATTATCGGGGGATAGGGGCTATTGAAAGGATTTTGTAGCATTTCTCAATAAATCAAGTAAATATGTTGTTATATGGCATCTGTTATTTAGTATTATTTATTTTTAAATTAAGCGTGTATTCTTGAATATTTGATTAACGCAGTTTTATCCCATTTATCTCATTAGACAATTCTTGCTTTCATACTGGATCTACCCCTAACCCCCCTTTCCAAGGGAGGATTTTTATAATTTTGCCAGAATTTTCTATTGATTCCGATTAATATAGATTGATTCACCCATTCAGTCAATAAATCTATGACACAATCAAACCAACCAAAGCCAACTGCAACGGCTAACCGTTCTCTTGCAATCGCACTCTGGATCTTTTCTGCCATCTATATTTATCTTTTATTGTTGTCTCCCAGTCAACAATTATTGCCCGGTGAACCGATTTGGGACATTCAGCCAGAAACCTTCACAGAAATTGTCAATGAATCCATTAACTTTTTCTTTATTCTGCCTTTTTTAAATGCCTTGGGGATTCATTATATGGAAGCCCCAGTGGTGCATCCGTCTTTGGAAGCCTTATTTAATTTTGCGGAAGCTTGGATATTTATGTTTTTGCCGCTTTTGCTGGCAGATCCTCGCGGTCAAGTCATGCCAAAAATTATTATTTGGAGTCTGGCTATGTTTCTAACTAATACTTTTTTAGCCCCGTATATGGCAGCATTGACCATGAGTAAACCCACCCCAGAAACCCCGATGAAAAAAGGGTTATTAGCGCGAATATTTGGCTGGACGGGTCTAATAATTGGGATGATTTCTCTGATTTGGACTGGTTTCGGTCGGCCAGAGTTTGGCGATTTGACGGCACGCTGCCAATTTTTTATTCACTCTTTAATGATCGATCGCCTCACCATTGCCTTTTGTATAGATATAATTCTTTTTGGCATATTTCAAGCCATGCTTATTGGCAATATTGAACCTCCTGGGAGTGGGAAACGTTGGCTCAGATTTTTGCCATTTTGGGGATTAGCGATTTGGCTGATTATTTAAACAAATAACCGTGGAAACATCTATAAAAATGACATCAAATAACCAAAAAATATCGTTACCCAAAATGGGTTGTGGAACTTGGGCATGGGGCAATCGCCTGCTCTGGAATTATGAGCCAAGTATGGATGGAGAATTGCAGGAAGTTTTTAACTTTTGTGTTAAAAACGGCGTGACTTTATTTGATACGGGAGATTCTTATGGCACTGGAAAATTAAAAGGCCAAAGTGAGAAACTCTTGGGAAAATTTGCTCAGGAATATGCCGGTGATAATCAGGATAATATTTGTTTGGCCACCAAATTAGCCCCGTATCCTTGGCGATTAACCCGAAAATCAATGGTTGCGGCGGGTAATGCTTCGGCAAATCGCTTGGGGACTGGGGTTGATTTAGTGCAGATGCACTGGTCTACGGCCAACTATTTACCCTGGCAAGAATGGCCTTTGTTAGATGGATTGATGGATTTATATGAACAGGGGAAAGTCAAAGGTGTGGGACTCTCTAATTATGGCCCAAAACGCTTGAAACAGGTTTATCAAAAATTTCGCGATCGCGGCATTGCCATTACCAGTTTACAAGTGCAATATTCCCTGTTATCGACTTATCCCGTCACCGAGTTAGGACTGAAAGAAGTTTGCGACGAGTTGGGCATTCAATTGATTGCTTATAGTCCTTTAGCTTTGGGTTTGTTAACGGGCAAATTTTCGGAAACTGGCCTATTTCCCAAAGGTCTACGGGGTTTAGTCTGTAAGCAGTTATTGCCGGGAATGCGTCCGTTGTTAAGTTGCTTAGAGGCGATCGCTAAATCCCGATATAAAACCATGTCCCAAGTTGCTTTAAATTGGTGCATTTGTAAAGGGACTATCCCCATTCCAGGGGCAAAAAACCTCAGACAAGCCCAAGAAAATATTGGGGCATTAGGGTGGCAATTAGACTATGGAGAAATAGCCGAATTAGATAAAGCTGCTGCCCAGGTAGAGAAACCAATGGTACAGAATATCTTTCAAAGTAAGTAATTGATTGGTGATTGGTGATTATTTATTGGTTGGTGGTTGTTGGTGCGTGGGATTTTCATAGCAACGAATAACTAATAACCAATCACCAATAAATAATCACCAATCAATTTACTGCTGAAGAAGTTGTTGTAACTGTTGTACTTTCTCCACGGATAAGCCGGTATATCCCACTACTTGTTCCACGGTCATGCCACTGGTTAACAAGTTACGGGCGACTTGTTCGAGTCCTTGTTCGAGTCCTTGTTCGAGTCCTTGTTCGAGTCCTTGTTCGAGTCCTTGTTCGAGTCCTTGTTCGAGTCCTTGTTCGAGTCCTCGTTCCAGTCCTCGTTTAAGTCCTTGTTCAAGTCCTTGCTTTATGCCTTCTTTGAGTCCTTCTACTAAGCCTTCTTGTTTACCTTCGAGTTTAATTTCTTGATAAATGACTGATTCGCGCATAATTTCTTGCCTCAAGACTCGTTGAATCAAATCTTTCTCTAATACTAGACCAGCCAGAATCGAACTGGCCGCAGCTATATTTGACTGTTGTCGCCCCTCGCCGATCGCCTCGATTTTGGCGCTGACTTCTCGCAACACATCCGCTTTATTTTCCCCAGCGGTTAACACCGCAAAAGGCAATAATCCCGGAGACTGTAAAAATAACTCCGTGGGTTGTTCCCACAGACGAATCACCTCAAATTGGTGCTGAGTTTTTTCCAAGGTAAAACTATTTTGATAAACCAATGGGGAAGCGCTTTCCCGCAGATAAATCACCACTTGTTGCATGGTTTTCCCTGGATAGCGGCGATATACCCGCAAGCGATAGTCGGCCATGCGAAAAGGAATATCTGATTCCGGTTTCGTTTGAAATTCCGCATGGAGCACTAAGGAGGTAGACTGCCGCAAGATTAAGGAATCAGTCCGAATCGGTTCGAGAGAAAGTTCTTTCGGACTGAGTTCTGCCAGGGGAACTGGTTCGCCAAGCAACCAAGTGGCGATTTCGGTGGGAAACTCTTCCGCCAGAAATTTGCAAACGTTGTCGTACATTAGATAGGTTGCTCCTTGATTACTTCTTATTTTATCATTACTTCTTTGATGTACATCTAAAAAAATATGGAATGAGGTGATTATTAGATAATTAACAATCAACTCATTCCAGAGATTTTAATTCCAATTCAAGAGAAAATTATCCCTAAAAATCTGAGTTATTTGGTTCATAACTTTGGGCTAATTTGAGGCGATCGCAGGCGGCAATTAAAGCTTGGCGCACTTGCTCAAATCCCGTGCCCCCGTAGCTATTCCGGGCGGCTACGACTTGGCGAGGAGTAATGGCATGATAGATATCTTCTTCAAAGGCTGGGTGAATACTTTGCCATTCAGTAATGGTTAAATCCTTGAGTAATTTTCCCGCAGCAAAAGAAGTTTTCACCACTTTACCCACTAAGTTATAAGCTTCTCGGAAGGGGACACCTTTGCTGGCTAAATAATCCGCTACATCGGTGGCATTGGAAAAATCTTCTTCTACCGCAGCGGCCAGTCTTTCCGTTTTAAATTCAATGCCTTCTTGCAACAAAATTGTCATTGCTTCCAGGCAAACTTTGACCGTATTCACGCTATCAAATAGCGCTTCTTTGTCATCTTGCAAGTCTTTATTGTAGGCTAAAGGTAGCCCTTTCATTAATACTAATAAGGCTTGTAAATGCCCAAATACTCGCCCAGTTTTCCCGCGCACTAATTCGGGAACATCAGGATTTTTCTTTTGGGGCATAATACTGGAACCCGTGGCACAACTATCTTTGAGGGTGACAAAGCCAAATTCTTGGGAAGACCAGAGAATAATTTCCTCGGATAATCGGCTGAGGTGTACCATAATTAAGCTGGCAGCGGCCAAAAATTCTATGGCAAAATCGCGATCGCTCACCCCATCTAAACTATTAGCATAAGGGGCAGAAAATCCCAATTGTTCAGCGGTATAATGGCGGTCAATGGGGAAAGTTGTGCCCGCCAAAGCCCCAGAACCGAGGGGGGAAATATTCACTCTTTTGTAAACATCTCCCAACCGTTCCCAGTCCCGGGCGGCCATTTCAAAATAAGCCAATAAGTGATGGGCTAAACTTAAAGGTTGTGCCCGTTGTAAGTGGGTATAACCGGGAATTAGAGTTTCTACATTTGGTTCCGCTAACTTTAGTAAAACGCTTTGAAATTCTAAGAGTTGATGACGAATTTGGGTAATTTGATCGCGCAAATATAGCCTAGTATCCGTGCCTACTTGGTCATTGCGCGATCGCGCCGTATGCAGCTTTTTACCCACATCGCCAGTAATTTCAGTTAGGCGTTTTTCTACCGCAAAATGTACATCTTCGGCGTCAACACCGGGAGTAAATTTACCTTCTCGATATTCGCGACGAACCTGTTCTAAACCTGCTATGAGTTTTTCCCCTTCTTCGGGGGAAATAATGCCAGTTTTTACCAGCATCTTGGCATGAGCCTGGGAGCCTGTGATATCATATTCAATTAATTGGATATCAAAACCAATACTGGCATTAAAACGGGCGATCGCTGGATGTAATGCGGATTCAAATCGCTGACTCCAAGTGTTCTTTTTTTCAGTCATTTTCAATACAAGATTCCTTTCTGATTGACGAATTTTCCTGCTTGGTAAAGCCTTTATCGGATTATCTGCCGATGATGCCTCTAAAGACAAAACCGAGAACCAGCCCCACCAATAATGCCCAAACTTGGCCGGTTGAGACAAAGTGCTTCCAGTTAGTGGCAATTTGACCCATAATATCTGGGTCATTGACCTGTTGAGCAATAATCATTTGGGGCTGGGATTGTTGTAAAAAACTATGCCTCAGTTCCTGCGGCAATTCTGTATGATTTGAGGCAACGGGGGTTAATTCCATTTTCGGGATTACTTGAGTCATTGTTTCCTCCCCTTTGCTGAAAAAATTTAGGATTTCTGAGTTCAATGGAAAAACCGGCGATCGCCTGAAGATCGCCTGGGTTCATTGGTCAGGATTAATCGGTCAAAACCTAACCGCGAACGGTCTTGAGTCAACCAGGGATTTTTTCTCGGTGGCAAGAGGCTAATTTTCGCACTGCCGATAGTTTTCAGTTCGCCTCCTGAACCTGCATCACAATTAAAGTCATATCATCACTATTATAATGACTTGCCCCAATAAATTTTTGCACCTTATCAAAAAGATAATCGAGAGTTGCTTGGGGAGTGGGACAATGCAAACAAGCCCAGCGAAATGCTTCGATCAGGTTTTCTTCATCAAAGCGATCGCCATGAGCATTCGCTGCATCCGTAAAGCCATCGGTATAATAAATGACGCGATCGCCGGGATGTAACTGAATCCGATCCTCTTGATATTGGCTATCCACATCTAAGCCAATCAACATCCCCAAAGTATCTAAACGCTGAATTGTTTGGGTAGAAGCCTGCCACAACAACGGGGGATTATGGGCAGCATTACTATAAGATAAAAATCGCGTTTGGGGATCGTACTCGGAATAAAACAGGGTGACAAAGCGATTAGAATTTTCCAAATCGGTGTACATCACCCGATTCAAATGCTGCAAAATTTTCGCGGGGGAATGACCATTGTGTACTTCAGCCCGCAACATTCCTCTGGTCATGGTCATAATCAAACCAGCGGGAACCCCTTTGCCCATCACATCGCCAATCACCACACTCCAGACTCCCCCTGGGTTGCCACCATGTTGCTTCGGGCTGATTTGGTCGTGACTGCTGGGGATAAAATCGTAATAATCCCCGCCAACGCGGTTAGCGGTTTTACAACGGGCGGCCAGTTCTAATCCTTGAATTTTCGGACAATGACGCGGGAATAATTGGCGTTGAATTTCCGAGCCAATTTCTAACTCCCGATCTAAGCGTTCTTTTTTCCGCAATTCTGCGGTTAGTTCGTCATTTTCAATGGCCACGGCGGTTTGATCCGCCACCAGTCGCATTAATTTTTGTTTGGTGGGAGTCCAAGCATATTCTGGATCGTTACTAAAGACATAAAGTCGCCCCCGTTCAGAATTTTTCAACAGAATGGGAATGGCAAACAGTTGAACTTGTGGTTCAAAGTAACTTTTGATTTGATAATCAAATTTAGCCAGGAGCGATGAGTTGCCTGATGTTAAGGGGAAGTTTTGGGTCATTTTATGGGCGATCGCCTCAATTGCTGCCCGAATATCTGGGCAAGCATGACCATCGAGGCAATGTTCTCGGAGCAATTTAATTTGGCCATTGGGCTTAAATAAAACGAGCGCGGCTCCATCACTATCGGTGACTCGACTAGCCACCAAAGGAATCAATTCTAAAAACTGATTCAGATTGTTAAAACTGCGTAGGGCAAAACTCAAAGACCCCAATAAATCTTGAATTTTATTTTGTTCTCGATGCCAACAGGCTAACAATTCTTTTAAAGCCAAAACGGGACTGACACCAGGGGTGGTATCAGCTTCAATTATTACCGGCGGTATAATTGCGGCGCTATTTTCATTAATTAGCGTCGAGATTTCTTCGCGATCGCTGCTATTACTAGGACGATCTTCGGGTTCATAAGGCGGTCGAGGAAGAGGCGCAGCAGTCATTAATTCACATTTGAGTCAGTTGATGTACAATCCCTTGATTTTTGTTAGGATAAATATCCCTGAAATCTATCTAAAACCGGGCTTTCCTTGTCAAAAAATTAGTCAGATTATCAATATTTCTGGAAATCGGAGATTTTTTTATCTTCAACTGGTTGAGTATAGCCGGGAGTTTTGCCTCCCGGCAATGGGATTTGATACCGAGCATATCAGAGAATATTGTGTAATCTTCATCTCGGTCAAATCTTGGCTGGTTTATTTCTGAAAATCAATCGCGATCGCGCCCTAGCCATTGAGCATCGCTTCCACGAACTCATAACTAGCAAATGGTCGCAGATCGTCAATTCCTTCACCGGCACCGATAAAGCGGATCGGCAGACCCATTTGCTGGGATACCGCCAGAGCTATGCCACCTTTAGCAGTTCCGTCCAGTTTTGTCAAGATAACTCCAGACAAATTAATCGCTTCCGAGAAGACTTCCGCTTGACGCAAGCCATTTTGTCCCAGGGTAGCATCCAGGACAATCAACGCCTCGACGATGGTGTCCGGGGCTTTTTTGTCAATAATTCGCCGAATTTTGCTCAGTTCCTCCATGAGATTTTTCTTATTTTGCAGCCGTCCGGCGGTATCTACGAGCAGCAATTCCGTACCACGGGATTGCGCCGCTGCGATCGCATCAAAGACCACCGCTGCCGGATCCGTATTCTTACCGGGGTTGGCAATCACTTCCACACCGCTGCGCTCACCCCACACCTTCACCTGTTCCACCGCTGCGGCCCGGAAAGTATCCGCTGCGGCAATTAAGGTTTTATAACCAGATTTTTGGGCTAGGTGAGCTAATTTGCCAATGGTGGTAGTTTTGCCTGCCCCATTCACCCCAGCAATTAACCAAATATTCAGCCGGTCTTTTTCTGGAAACAGCATCCGGTTTTCCCGATTTTGGTTCGGTGCATCCAGAATATCTCGGAGAATTTGTTTCAAATAGGCGATCGCCTCTTTCGGGGGTAAAGCTTCTTCTCGCAGCTTATTTTGCAGCGCCTGAATAATATAATCAGTCGCCTCAATGCCCACATCCGCTTGCAACAGGGCGGCCTCAATTTCCGTCACCGCTTCCCGGTTCAATGGGCCTGCACCTACAATCGACTTCAGTTGATTAATTAAGCCTAAACGAGTCTTATCTAACCCCTGTCTCAGCTTTTGCAGCCAGTTAATTTCCTCAATGGAAACTTCATCCGGGCGCCGTCCCTGACGGGCCAAGACTTCCGCTGACCATAAAAATTCCTCATCAAATTCCATCCCTGGAACTGCTGGGGTCTTAACCGCTGGCTTGGTGTAGTCTTCCTCAACCGGCGTTTCCATCGCCGTTTCCGCCAACTGTTTCAAGCGTTCTTGGCGTTCCGCTTCTGCCTTAGCCCAGTTCAATATGGGTTGGGGAGCCTCCGGCGCCGTTTCCGTTTCCGCTGCCGTTTCCGCTCCTGTTTCCCCTGCTTCGGTTGTTGCCGCTGTTTCCGTTCCTTCGGGTTCTAATGTTGCCGGAACTTCAGTGACAGTTGCTTCAGTGGCTTTAGTTGCTTCACTGACTGGGGCTGTGATTTCTGCGGTTTCGGCGGTTTCTGCTGGTGGCGGAACTTCCGGGACAGTTATTGGAGCCGCGATCGGGGATGCGGTGGCTTCGGGTTCAACAGTTTCGATTGTTTCTATTTCGATTGTTTCTGATGTTGATGAAACTTCCGCCTCTGGGGTCGCTTCCGGTTCAACCAGATCGATCGCTGATGCCGCAGACTCTACCACGGGGGATTCATCCGGTGGTTCCTGGGGAAGAGTACCGCTTTCTTTTGTTGATTCAGAAACCGTTGCCTGGGTGGGTTGTTGTTGCTTTTGAAGATTTTGATAAGCCGCTTTCGCCCACTTCAGGTACTCATCCTCAGAATCTTCTGATGAATCAGTCGTTGGTTCCGGGGCAGAATCTGCGGGATCCGGGGCTTCTTGTTTTGGTTTTTCTTCAGGCTGTTTTTTGTCATCAAACTGACGGCGAAACCAATTAAATACCATTTCAATTATCCTAATAGGCTATTAAGAATTTGAGACATCAATTATGAGGCTTATTTTGTTTGATTCATTCCTATAATTTCCCTGCGTTATATCAACCCATTCAATAAAAATTAAATAAACCATTCCTGGTCTTTTTGGTTAGGGATATTACAGACCCAAAAAATTTTCTCCTATTCCCCCAAATATATCTCACCGAATTGCCGGACTTTTTTCTCGTACTTTAGCTTTTTATCTCATTACTAACGCGCCGCAACACGCCATTAATAAATCTATGAGAATCCTCATCGCTATAGCGCTTGGCAATTTCAATTGCTTCATTAATAGCTACTTTTTCAGGAGTACCAAGATAAGCCATTTCTGCTAAGGCCATTCTTAAAATATCTTGATCGATGCGGGGGAGCCGACTTAATTGCCAATCAACCATTGATTGATTAAGTTTTTCATCAATCTCTCCTTGATGCTCATTGACTTTGCTGAGAATCTCTAAAGCGTAATTTCTGACTTCCTTTTGATTAGAAAGTTGGACTAACTCAGGAATTTCTATGGCAAAACTTAAGCGATTAATCGCTGTTTGAGTATGTTCGATCGCCTGATAAACCATTGCCCGGGAACTTTTCAGAGTGGTGGCCTCTATTTCACTATTAATTAGGCGATCGCTGCCTCGTTTAATTTCTGAGGCTGCCGTTTCCAAAATCTCGTGGGCTTCGGTTGCCAAAGTTCTCACTGCTGCCACTAAAATATCTTGCAGTTGTGCCATGGCCAATTTTTTTTGGTTGTTGGGGATCTGACTGAGACTGAGCAAAGCTAGTTCACGGGCGATTCGGCGAGGTTGCATGGTTTCAGTAATGTATAAATAAAATAAATGAAAAGGGATCTAAGTCAATAAATTGACAGATTGGCAGGGGGAACAATCCGATATCTTAACGACCCTGCCAAACCAAAAGCATATCCTATAAAATCTGTAATGAATTGACAGGTTTGTCAAGTCATCATCAAAAGATCCTTGACAATTTAGAACGAATCAGAATTGAGGCCAGATTCGGCCAGATTTGGCCAGATTCGGCGAGATTCGGCCAGATTCGGCCAAATGAGAACAGATTAGACAAAAGGACGACAGAAATTAGGCAGCCAATGGATAGAACCTGAAATATCAAATATTTAAGGCCAGAAGATTGGCTGAATTGACAAAAAAGTTAAGTATATTCCTCTTCTGTTTGAATTTGAGAAATATTAGAGGTGGGCATCAAAGATTCCAATTTAATTTTTTTAGCCGATTCTGCGATCGCTAAGTTGGGTGTACTCGGAGAAACAATCCCCCCGGAAATGATCAGTTTAAATGCTTCTTCCACAGAGATAGGTATGGGCAGCACTTCTTCTTCTTTCACAATGGCATACCAACCACTGGTCGGATTGGGGGTCGTCGGGATAAACACATTGAGCATTGGGCCGGAAAACTGGGCTTGAAAATCTGGACTCATCGTTCCGGTGACAAATCCGAGTGCCCAGACGCCTTTCCGGGGATACTCCACCAAAACCACACGGCGAAACTTATCCTTGGAATCCTGAAGTAAAGTTTCCAGTAATTGTTTAAGGGTTTTGTACACGGAACCGGCAAAAGGAATGGCCTGAAGAATCCCTTCTCCTAGGTCAAGCAGCCATCGACCGACAATATTCCGCGCCATTAAACCAATGAGCAAGATGCCGAACAAAGGAACTGTTAGTCCGACAAAAACATTGAGAAGATTGACTAAGATTGGATCCAAACCATCAAAAGGATTTAATCTTTTGGGAATTCGGGTCAGCATATCAATGACCCAAGTGGCCATATTGAAACTTAGCCAAATGGTGGTCGCCAAAGGAATTACGACCAACAAACCGGCGATCAAGTCATTTTTAAAGTCTTGTTTGAGGCGTTGCAACACAGCTAGACCCTACTCCTTCTACTACAATAAGTCGATTAGGCTGATTGTCATTTGTGTTAAATTGAATGGGTCAACGGCCAATTTTATCGATGATTAAATCTGATTATAGCTAGTTAGCAATGCCGTTGATCTCGAAATGGCTGCAATGTAATTGTGCTGGCGCCAGTTAGGGGATAGACTCTTTTATTGAGCCATAATAAAAGCGTCCGAAAGATCCGAAACATTTTCGGGTACG
Source organism: Planktothricoides sp. SR001 (assembly GCF_001276715.1). Taxonomy (GTDB): domain Bacteria; phylum Cyanobacteriota; class Cyanobacteriia; order Cyanobacteriales; family Laspinemataceae; genus Planktothricoides; species Planktothricoides raciborskii. Next base: position 31,491 of record NZ_LIUQ01000027.1, read on the forward strand.
GCAGAAACACCGCAACAAAAGCAGTTTGTGAGATTTTGTCCGCCTGGTTTTTGGCATCTTACAGGAGAATCCGCCGATGTCAATTAGTCCGGTTCAGCAAAATCTGCTCTTTTATGAGAGATTGTAAAGAATTATTTCACACTTTGGCCAAAAGGCGATCGGCTTTGAGGGATTTATGGGAGATATGGCAGGGAGGATTTTTGTCTATGGCTATCCCTGGCTGAACCATATGAGTCAATATCACTCTTCGACTCCCAGATTAAACAATGATTAAACGATTAAACAACGATTAAACAACGATTAAAGAAAATTTAGTCTAACTGCTCGAAGAACGCACCGGATCTGTCCCTTTGGCGGTCTTGCCATTAGAATCGTTGACCGCGATGTTCGATCGCGCAATAGGCATATTTTGCAGTTCCCAAACTTTTAGCAAAATCAGATACTCATAAAACGCTTGTAAGGTACACCAGGCAAAACCTGGGCGACCATCTAAGCAACCTCCGAGTAAAAAATACATATAAAAAAACCGCACCAAGGGTCGAAAGGGCAAGCGCAGGGATAAGTCCTTGAGGGCACGGCGTTTTTCGACTTCTGATTTACCAAAAAATAAATTTTGCCAAGAGACAGAACCAGATTTGAGTTGCCGCATGGTTTCGGCGGCTTCATCGCTAGAATAGCGGTTGTGTTTTTCAATCCAGCGATTTAATCCTTTGCTACAGGTGTAATGGGGATAGGTTTCTTTGAGAAAACCTGTTCGCCCATCACAGACTTCTCGTTCGGTATGGCCATAGTCCGTAAACCAGACTTTATCTTTGCGGAATAGGCGCATTTGATAGCGAGGATACTGGGTGCTACGGCGAATCCATTGATTCATAAAGATGACTCGCTCGGCGACATAGTAACCAATATATTCTTTACTTTTAATGGCTTGCAGGCATTCTTGGAAAAGTTCTGGGGTCATCCGTTCATCGGCTTCTAGGATATAGACCCACTCATGTTTGGTTTCCAGTTCCCGCAACATCCAAGTGCGTTGCCTGCCATGACTTTCAAAGGGGTGTTGGACGATGCGGACTGGATACTGTTGGGCAATTTCTATGGTGCGATCGCTACTGAGGGAATCCACCAGAATAATGTCATCGGAGAGCATCGCTGACTCAATACAAGCCGCAATATCAATTTCTTCGTTGTGGGTGAGGATATAGATAGAGAACATGAGTGCATTGCCGTTTTCTTTACAGAAATTAGGGGGAATGAAGATGATGGTTATTGGTTATTGGTTATGGGTTATTGGTTATTCATGAATTGCTGGCCAATAACCCATAACCAACAACCAATAACTAACAGCCAATAACTAACAACCAATAACTAACAACCAATAACCAATAACCAATAACAAATAATCAATATTATCTAGGTCTACCACCAGCACGACCGCCGATAAAGCCCAGATTTTTTAACCCTGTCCAGCCAACTGCACTATAGGCGGCTGCCAGCAGTAAACTACTGATCCCAGTTTGCAGTCCTGATTTTACGGATCTGATTTTGGCTTGTGCTTCCCGTTCATCCTGTCGCTGACGAATCTCTTGTAACTGTTGATTTTGAATGGCTTGGGCGCTGAAGTTTTGATTGACGAATTGATCCACATTGGAGGGATTCTCTTGAAAGGTTTTAAGTAATTGTTTTTCCTGTTCGGTGACTTCTTCGCTTTCTAGTCTTTGTTGCAACAATTGCGGGTCGGAAATCAGTTTTTGCAGTTCAGTTTTAAATCGGTTTTGGATTTCAGAAATCTGTTGTTGACCCTGGGTACTGCCAATTCGCTGGGCTAAGACCGCTTCTTGTTGGGCGGCTTCTTCGCGAATGCTTTGCAGGGCGGCAGATCGCTCCATACGGACATTATTGAGGTGCAGGGGAAATAGCAGCAGAAAAATTAAGCCAAACACCGTAGAAAAAATTAATGCCCAAAATCTTAAGTCTAGTAACGCCGGACGAGAAATTTTGGAGGTTCCGGCATTACTTTCAATCCAAAACCCCAGCAAAACTAAGGCAACGCCCATGAGTGGAATCACTCCTCGGTCTACTAATTGAGTGGTGTAGCCTAGTTGCCACTGTCTATTTAGGAGTTCCGGCGGAAAGGCCAAAATTAAATAGTCTAATACAGAAGAAACGATTAAAAGTAATCCCACCACTTTCATGGTCAGGGATGCAACGGCAGAAGATGGATTCATAAGTTTTCAGTAATTTTAGGGGTAAGTTTTGTAAGTGCTTGTCTCAGGGTGTTTGTCTCAGGTTGTCAGTCCGATAGCTTTGGTTTTGAAAAGCCAACGGGAAATTTTTTCCAGTTCCAATTTTACAAGCATCTTTAGTAGCATCCCTGTTGATTCAGTGAATTTACGGTTGTCTGTTGTGGCAAAATGGTTATTTTTTGCTGATTTCCCTATTTCCTCGATACCACTGAACCAGGCGATCGGGGGAAACTCCGAGATAATAACCAATAATCATTAGCTGATTAATGACTGTGCTTTTCAGGAGTCCCAGTTTCTGCCAGCGTCGGGCGGAGGTGCGTACCGCTACAGGGGCGATCGCAATTTTTCCCAGTTTTTTTAATCGGCGGATTAGTTCAAAGTCTTCCATAATGGGAAGTTGAGCAAAGCCACCAAGTTGACGAAACACTTCGGATCGTAAGAATATTCCCTGGTCGCCATAGGGCAGGGAAAACCAGCGCGATCGCCACTTTACCCCAGTTTCGATCGCCCGTAGACCCCATCCCTGACTATCAATGCAAAGTTCAAAGGCTCCGGCAATGACTTCCGGATCTTCTAACTGTTCTAACACGATCCGATCGAATCTCTGCGGTAATTGGGTGTCTGCGTGCAAAAATAATAAGATTTCGCCGATCGCTCGTTTGGCTCCTGCGTTCATTTGATTAGCCCGACCGGGGGCAGTGGAAATGACTTCAACCCCTAAAGATTGGGCAATTTCCCCGGTTTTATCTTGACTGCCACCGTCCACCACAATGATTTCTAGGCTATTGCTATGTTGGTTTTCCGGGGAAATATTGGCCTGAATTTGTTGTAGGGTGGTTTCGATTATGGCAGCTTCATTTACGACAGGGATAATAATCGATATTTTGGGTCGGGAATAGACGATCTGGGGGTGGTTGATTAAGATATGTAAATCTTCTGGGCGATCGATGTCAGCTAATTCCGGCAAAAGTTGCCAAGGAAAGCCTAATTTTTTGGCAATGGTCAGTGTTTGGGATAATACGCGATCGCTGCCCCAATCAATGCCAGTGAATAACTCTGGAATTAACCGCCGCAAACCGATTAAATAATATCCGCCATCAGCGGCTTGACCGAGGATTAAATCATGGGATTGTAGCTGGTCAAAGGCTTGTTTTAATCTGGCAGCATCGAGGTCAGGACAATCAATCCCAATAATAATAACTCGTTCCATGCCGATATTAAATGCGTCAGTAAATGCCGCCAACATTCTAGCCCCTAAATCACCTTCAGATTGCGGGTGATAAGTTATTTTATATTCTCCTCCCAGCCATGCTTGCATTTTCGCTTCATTTCCCCCGGCAAAGCGAATTTCTATAACCAGATTTTCTAGGGAAAAATCCGATAAATTTTTGGCTTCTTGCAGAGTATATTCAGTCATAAGCCGCTGCAAATCAGCCGCACCCTCTGGGCCGAGGGCAGGAATTAAGCGAGTTTTGGTTTTTCCCGCTTCAGGATATCGGGTAAAAATAATCAGTTTGTCAGTCAATTTACTTGGGTGTTTTAGTATGATATGAATAATATTTATTATTACCACAAAGACACAAAGAACACGAAGATATTTATCCTTTATATTTATCCTTTTTGTCCTCTGTGTCTCTGTGGTTAAAGAAAAAATCGCTTAAATATGATAAAATTAGTTATCTCAAAATTTTATTTAACCCTATCCGGGCTCATTTCTAGGAATAACCTTTTTTATCCACGAAAAAATTATGACGCGATTCTGGCGATTGACTATTTGGCTATTTTCATGGACTATTGTAGCATTTATCCAGGTGCAAAAAATACCAGAGCCATCAAAAGCGGCATCAACCATGCCGAAATCAGTAATTGATAATCAGCTTTTGGTAGAGGGGGACGATCGTCTTGATTTTGGCAGACATTTCCGGGAAATGGCTGTTGAAGGTTCTATCATAATTTATGATTTGAAAAATGAGCGGTTTTTTGAACATAACCCCCAACGAAATATGACAGCTTTTCCCCCGGCATCAACTTTTAAGATTCTCAATTCTTTGATTGCTTTAGAAACTGGGGCTATCGCCGATGAGATTGCCGTTTTGACTTGGGATGGAATTGAACGAGAAATTCCCCAATGGAATCGAGACTTAAATATGAAAGAGGCATTTAAACTTTCTGCGGTTTGGTTTTATCAAGTTCTCGCCCGTCGAGTGGGATACGCACGAATGCAAGAATGGGTGAGTAAAGCCGCTTATGGTAATCAAAAAATTGGCGATCGAGAGGATATTGATAAGTTTTGGTTGGATGGAGAATTACGCATTAGTCCTGAAGAGCAAATTCAATTTCTCCGTCGTCTATATGATAATAAATTACCTTTTTCTGAAAAGTCACTGGCGATTGTTAAAGATATTATGATTAATGAAAAAACGCCAGAATACACTATCAGATCAAAGACAGGGTGGTTCGGTTTTGGCAAGGATGCGATCGCCAATATTGGCTGGTATGTTGGTTATGTGGAAACCGGAGATAATGTTTACTTTTTTGCCACTAATATTGATATTCGCGATGAGAAAGATGGAGCGGCTCGAATCCAGTTGACTCGTCGCTGTTTACAGGATATGGGAGTGCTTTGATTCCCGGCTTTCCTGAAAGATTATCTATTGCCTTGATAAGCAGAGAAAAGATTTTAACCACAAAGACACAAAGAGCACAAAGAACGCGAATAGATTTCCCCTTTGTGTCCTCTGTGTCTTTGTGGTTACAGAAAAAATCGCTTAAATATGATAAAATTAGTTATCAAATAATCAGGCTTAAATTGTGGATCGAGTTATATCGGGGTAAACATCAATGGTTAATTTTGTGAACTTAAGACAAACCGGCAGCGGTTGGGAGTTTGAAAGTGAAGCGGCTTTAGAGGATTTTCTGGAGGAAAATTTACCGGCTTTATTCGGGCTACACCCTTTGAAAAGGCAACATTATGTGAATGAGCAATTTTGCGATATTGTCGCCGTTGGGGATAATAAAAATTTATTGATTTTGGAGTTGAAAAATACTGAGGATCGCTATGTGGTGCAACAGCTAACTCGTTATTATGATGGGTTGCGGGAACAACAAGCATTTAGCGACCAAGTTGACTATAGTCAGCCCGTCCGCTTGGTGGCGATCGCGCCCAGTTTCCACCGGGACAACTTGATTGACCGAAAATATCATACTTTGGCTTTTCAATTCCTGAAGTTTTCCGTGATTTCAGAAGATGAAAAATTCTATTTTCAGATCATTGATATAGATACAGAAGAACAATCGATATTACAAATCAGTCAAATTCAGACGCAAGAACCTGGGGTAATTGCTAGTCCACCTAGAAGACTTCAGACAATGCTGACTCAATGTAATGACCAGACCAAGTATGAAATTCTCAGAATCCGTGAACAGTTACTAACCTTTGATAGGAGAATGCAGGAATTCTCTAGTAATGGAATTATCAAATATGGTAATAATCAGGGAAAAAGCAGTAAAATCTGTGCTGAATTATGTACCGATAGTCAATCTAATATAATTTTATTTTTATGGCTGCCTTACAAAGGAGGCAAAAGTCAGAGAGTTGGACGGGCAAGAATTTGGACTGATTGGCAGGGTCACGCTTTAATCGAAGGATATGTATCAAGTGGAATTGGGGCTCAAATCACATCACAGAAAAAAGTTATAGCAAATTTAATTGAAAAATTTAATCCTGAAGATTATCAGTCATCAGTTTATTGGAGAAATGCACGAAAATGGAACCGATATTATTTAAAAGAATTTAAGAGAATACAAAAGCAGATAGAAGAAGAACAGCCAATTAGTTGGGAGGATCTTAAATTGCGAGACAAGTTACAACAATTTTTAGAATAATTGCGACGAGAAAAATTAAGTTTGAAAAATCCATGTAAACCATTAAATTATTTAGTGGATTTATCTTTGAATAAATGGTTAGAAAGATTATAGTTATTTCGGCTTTGTGAAATTCAAAGAGATTGTTGAGATTTTCAGTAATTTTATTTTATAGGCATGAGTGGAGCGATAACGCATCCGCGCCGCTTCGCGATCGCACCCAAGAGACAAGACAAGAGTGATTTGTTTCCCTGGTTCAACCTGGAAGCAGAAAATATTATTACCACAAAGACACAAAGAACACGAAGATATTTCCCCTTTGTGTCCTCTGTGTCTTTGTGGTTCATATTTACCACTTAAGACACAAAGAACACGAAGATATTTCCCCTTTGTGTCCTCTGTGTCTTTGTGGTTCATATTTACCACTTAAGACACAAAGAACACGAAGATATTTCCCCTTTGTGTCCTTTGTGTCTTTGTGGTAAACCTGAACGACTTCAGACAGAGAGAACGAAGAGATTAAAAGCGATCTTTGTGTATTTGTGGTAAAAAATAATCTTGGTGGAATTAGTGGAATTTTTTGAAATCAATTATGTCCCAAACTATTTGGATCGCCCGACACGGAAACCGCTTAGATTTTGTTCGCCCGGAATGGTTTGATACCGCCGATCGCCGCTACGATCCGCCCTTGTCTAAGGATGGATTTGTCCAAGCCAAACAACTGGCGCAACGGTTAAAAGGGGAAAATATCCGGCATATTTTTGCCTCTCCTTTTTTGCGAACGGTGCAAACTGCTTATGCCGTCGCCGAAGCTTTAGATTTACCCTTGAAACTAGAATGGGGAATCTGTGAATGGCTAAATCCTGAGTGGATGTCTACTAAGCCAGAAACCGCACCTTTGGCAGAGTTGGTTAAAAAATATCCTCGCATTGACTTAAATTACCAATCTTATTTGGTGCCCCAATATCCCGAAGCCCCAGAATCAGTTTGTTTAAATCGGGCGGCGAAAACTGCCAGTTATTTGGCGGCTACTTTTTCTGAGGATATCCTGCTGGTGGGACATGGGGCGACGGTGTTGGGCAGCACAATGGGCTTTATTCCAGGGGTGACGGATTTTGATATTCGGACGCCTTTGTGTTGTTTGGTGAAGTTGGTTCGCGAGAATGACCAATGGGCGATTCCGCAAAGCGGATCGCATTGGCGAATCGCACTGAACGGGGATACGTCCCATCTGGATGAACCAATATCAAGCAGAACTACTGCTTGGTCTATCAAATAATTGTGAAGTGTTGCTACGTCTCGACGCCAATCAGCAATCAGGGTCTTTGGCATCGGAGTTGTCAGCAAACCCTTAAAAAAATATGACAAAAATTAGCAAATCTTTTCGAGTTCTTGACATTCATTCTCTACAGTTGGGGAAATAGCCAAGCTCAAGGGTGCATTCGCTGGCAAATATGACGAACGGGATTTGTAAGAAGCCGGGTAAAAAATATCCCCAGCATCTTACGCCCGGGCGATCGCCTCCACATCTTACTAGGGGCGATCGCCTCCACCCAGTCATAGTGGCAGCCAACATCGGCACCTACGTCCTGCCCTAAATGCGCCCATTAGCTTACAGGGATAACAACCACATGAATTCCAGTCTGATCCTGTCCAATATCCTCAACCCGCCCGTCTTATTTTTCTTTTTGGGTATCCTAGCCGTTTTATTTAAATCTGACCTAGAAATCCCCCAACCGTTGCCCAAGCTATTTTCCCTCTATCTGCTGCTGGCGATCGGCTTTAAGGGAGGCTATGAAATTGACGAAAGCGGTATCACTCCAGCGATCGCCCTCACTCTGCTCGCCGCTATATTGATGGCGTCTATAGTACCCATTTACTCATTTTTCATCCTGAAAATCAAGCTGGATGCCTACAACGCAGCAGCGATCGCTGCCACCTACGGTTCCATTAGCGCCGTTACCTTCATCACCGCGAGCTCTTTGCTCACCCAACTTCACATCAACTTTGGCGGTCACATGGTCGCCGCCCTCGCCCTCATGGAATCTCCCGCCATCATTGTGGGTCTGATTATCGTGCGTATTTTCACCAGTAAAGACAATGAAAACGGTAGCTTCTCTTGGGGAGAAGTCCTGCGGGAATCCTTCCTCAACAGTTCCGTATTTCTCCTCGTAGGCAGTCTAATCATTGGTATTCTCACAGGCCCCAAAGGTTGGGAAAAGTTAGAGCCATTTACCCAAGGAATTTTTTACGGAGTCCTCTGTTTCTTCTTGCTGGATATGGGACTGGTAGCCGCCAAAAGAATCAAAGACTTGCAAAAAACCGGCTCCTTTCTCATTGGCTTCTCCGTCCTAATGCCAATTGTCAACGCCATTATCGGCATCCTCATTGCCAAAGTAATTGGACTCAGTGAAGGCAACGCCCTTCTGTTTGCGGTCCTCTGCGCTAGTGCCTCTTATATCGCCGTTCCCGCTGCCATGAGAATGACCGTTCCTCAAGCTAATCCCAGCCTTTACGTTTCAATGGCTCTCGGCATTACTTTTCCTTTCAATATCATTGTAGGGATTCCCGTGTACTTAGAAATCATCAAAAAATTGGGGTTCGTCCTCTAAACATTATGGAAATCGTCAAAAAAGTAGAAATCGTCACCATTTCTTTGGAAATGTCCAAAGTCCTAGAAGTTTTAGAAGAAGTAGGAATTACCGGCTATACCGTGATCCGGGATGTCATCGGCAAAGGAGAGAGGGGGCTGACCGCCAACGATTTAGAAAAAGATGTCCTCAGCAACCGCTACGTGATGACCGTATGTACCGCAGAACAAGAGGAGTTGCTCGTAGAAGCCATCCGCCCCATCCTCAAAAAATTTGGCGGCGTTTGCATTGTCTCTGATGCCAAGTGGATCAGACATTAAGTTGATTTTACTCTAGGAGGATTTCGATGCCTATTCAGCGAATCATTCAAGGGTTAAATCAGTTTCACGACAACTACTTCATCAGTCACCAGGAACTATTTGAGCAGCTTTCTCACGGTCAGTCTCCTGAAGTTTTATTCATCACCTGTTCTGATTCCCGGATTGATCCCAATCTCCTGACCCAAACTCAACCCGGAGAACTATTCATCATTAGAAATGTGGGTAATCTCATTCCTCCTTATGGTGCTTTAAATAGTGGCGAAGGTGCGGGAATCGAATATGCAGTGCAAGCATTGGGTATTAGAGAAATTATCATCTGCGGTCATACCCACTGCGGGGCGATGAAAGGACTGCTACAACTGGGGAATCTTGCCGAAACCATGCCCTTGGTTTATGACTGGTTAAAGCATACTGCGGAAGCTACGCGCCGCCTGATGTTTGATAATTACAAAGACTATGAACCGGATAAGCTGTTGCGGTTGACTATCGAGCAAAACATTCTAACTCAGATAGAAAATCTAGAAACTTATCCGGTGATTCGTTCTAAGCTGCACAGTGGCAACCTTCATCTCCATGCCTGGGTTTATGAAATAGAAACGGGAGAAATCCTGGCTTACAACGCTAGTATGGGAAAGTTTATCCCGTTGGAGAAAGAGCCATTTCCTGTTCCCGATCCTCTGGCCAATATGAATAATTTTCACTAGCTATTCTGCCCGGATCAGGTTGAATATTTTACTTGTGACTATATCGAGTTGCAATTTAGATATTTTACTCACCTAAATTTAAAGGTTATTTTAAAATTAAAATAGCCTATTTTTTATTAAAATTAATTCATCTAATTTACCTGAATTATGAAAGAAAAATATTGGCAGCCAATGATTTATGACAAGATGATGAAGGGGCAACAATGGTTTTTATCGACTGCCGAAAGAGCTTTAGAGGAAGCATACCAAGCGGCATTGAATATAAAGACCATTGAATCGGAAGAATTGCGACAGCAAGGGGAAGCATCATCCCGATATACTCCGAATGTTAGAGATTATTTTCGGGCTGATATTGACAAACAAATCCAAATTATTAATGTGCGAATGGCGGAGTTTAAAATCAGTCGTTACTTTCTGAATAGTTCTAATAAAGCTTTTTTGGAAAAACTGAGAGTAATTGATGATGTGCTGGGTAAGTACAAAAATTTAGAACCTGATGATTCATCGGCATTGCTGCCCACCCAGCCGGAGCCGCAGCCGGTTAACCCTGATTTTAAAACTGTGATCGTCAAGGCGAATATATCCGATCCAAATCAAAGTTATGAAAAAATGGATAATCTCACGGATAAAACTGGGGTGCTGCCCCGGTCAATTGGTAGAACCTTTAAAAAAATTAAGACCGATTTAAATCCTAATGCGGAAGCAGAGGTTATTCAGAAATTTCGCAGTTCTAGAAATAAAACCAAAACATCTATCTCATTTTTGGTGGTGCTGATTCTGGTGCCACTTTTAACCCAGCACGTTTCAAAAATATTTATATTTTCTCCTTTGGTTAATCAATATTTTGAAAATCAAACAGGACAAATATTTCTCAATTATGAGATGAAGGAAGAAGCATTTCTGGAGTTGCAGGCATTTGAAGAAGAACTGAAATTTACCAACTTGCTGGGGGAAAATCCTAAGCTGTCTATTGAGGAGATAGAGTCGCTGGTCAAAGAGAAGGCAGGGGAAATTGCTGAAGACTTTCGCGGCAAAAGTCGCAGTGCGGTGAGTAATATTTTTGCGGATATTCTGGCGACGTTTTCTTTTGGTTTAATTTTGGTGACTAACCGGAAAAAAATCGCGGTAATGAAGTCGTTTTTAGATGAAATTGTGTATGGTTTGAGTGATAGCGCGAAGGCGTTTGTGATTATTTTGTTTACGGATATTTTTGTGGGGTTCCACTCCCCCCACGGGTGGGAGGTGGTTTTGGAGGGATTGGCGACGCATTTGGGGATAGCGGCAAATAAAAGTGCGATTTCTCTGTTTATTGCCACGGTGCCGGTGGTTTTGGATACGGTATTTAAGTATTGGATATTCCGCTATCTCAGCCGCATTTCTCCTTCGGCGGTGGCGACGTTGAGAAATATGAATGAGTGAGTAAATTTTTTGGTTTAGGTGGGGGAAGATGCGGGCAATCGGACGGTGAAACAACTGCCTATTCCCAATTGGCTGGTGACATCGATCGCCCCTTTATGTTGCTGGACGATCGCCCGGGCGATCGCTAACCCCAAACCAGACCCTCCTTGCCCATAAGCGCGAGTGCGATCGGCTCGCCAAAAGCGCTCAAACACCTTTTCCACATCTTCCTCAGCAATCCCTACCCCTGTATCCCGCACTTCCACCTCAATATAAACCCCAAAGTTAATCGCACTCAGTGATATTGTTCCTCCTGCCGTGGTGTAGTGCAAAGCATTTTGAATCAAATTCACAAACAACCGTGTTAGCTGCCCCTCATCTCCGGCAACATACAGATTTTCCCTAATCCTTCCATATAATTTAATTTGCTTTGCCTCAGCTTGTGTCTGATAAAGATTGATTAACTTTTGTAAAGTGGTTGTTAAATCCACATTCTCCCAATCTCGGCGGAGTATTTGCACCGATAGGTCGGCATGACCATCGGTGCGTGCTAAAAAGAGTAAATCTTCCGTAAGCTGCGTCATCTGGTTGGTGGCGCTGGCGATCGCCTCAAATTTTTCCCCATCGGTGTTCCGCATCCCCTCTGGATACCGCAAAGCCACCATCACATTACTTTTAATCGCCATCAGAGGACTACGCATTTCGTGGGAAGCATCCGCCGTAAACTGTTTTAACCGCTGAAAACTATCCTCGATCGGCTGCATCGCCTGACGAGTCAGCCAGACACCCCCTGCCCCACTCAAAAGCAAGGCCATCAAAATTCCCCCAGCCAATCCGCAATCCAACTTTTGAATGATTTGATCCACCTCGGTTAAAGATTGACTCGCTCTAACGTACCCCACAATCTCACCGCCATTACTCCCCATCATTGGCAGAGTTACCGCCTCAAGCCTCGGTGTCTCCTGAAATTGAACTGCCTCTCTTTTCTCCAAAGGCAAATTCACGATATAGACTCCTTGTTGAGCCATCAAATTTCCCGCCCGATCAAACCACTGTAGGGTCTGTTCGTGTTGCATCAAATCCCGTTCATAGAAAAAATTATCATTAATATGATTAAATTGAATTTTTCCCTGTTCAAACGCTACCGCCGCCGACCCTTCCGCCAATGCCCTTAACGTCTCTGTCAGTTGGCGCATCAGAATCCGCGTAAATATCCCCCGCACGGCGATCGCAAACACCACCAGAATAGAGGCAAACACCAGTAGATACGACATTAACAACCGATGCCTAATCCCATTAAACATCAAAATTTACCCCATTATTTAGGTAGGCATTATTTAGGAGAAAATCGATAGCCAACCCCGTAAACCGTCGAAATCAATTCCTCTTCAATTCCCGCAACTTTCAGCTTGCGACGCAAATTTGTCAGGTGAGTCTTTACCGTTTCTTCTCCCGATGACTTATCTAATTCCCACAATTTATCCAACAACCCTCCCCTGGTTAAAACTTTATGGGGGTTGCTCAAAAAAAACTTTAATAAGGTATATTCTTTCGGGGTTAGCGCTAGAGGTTTACCGTTACAAGTCACCTCATGGTTACTGGGATTGAGTTGCAAATTTCCATAACTTAAAATCGCGGGGCGGATTTCAGGACTACGCCGGGAGACAGCCCGAATTCGCGCCGATAATTCTTCTAGTTCAAACGGTTTGACTAAATAATCATCAGCCCCAGCATCTAACCCCATGACTTTATCCGTGGTGGTATCCCGTGCCGTAATCATTAAAATAAAACCCCTGTAATTATTGCTACGCAAATGTTTGCACAGACGGATTCCATCTAATTTCGGCAGCATTAAATCCAACAAGATTAGATCATACTCTACTGTTTGGGCATATTCCCAACCTTGTTGCCCATCGCACACCACATCCACAATATAATGCTGGTGTTTTAAGTCTTCCGCTATAGGCCGAGCAATTCTATCATCATCTTCTACAACCAAGATTTTCATAACTTACCGCTGTTTGCCCAAACAATAAAGTAGGTGAACATAATTAATTGCACTTTTCGTTCCCCACCGTAAATCCTTGGATTCCCGCCTTCGCGGGAATGACAGTTTTTCTTTTGATATGGTCTGTGGTGCATTTATTTCTGCCCGTCTACTAAGATTCATACAGCAATTCTTCGCCACCTAAAGTGACGGAGCAATCTCGATCATCTAAAATCCCCCTGGTCGCGTCTATTATATGAGAGTTTGATGCTGATCAACAGTGGTCATCAGTCCTTTGTCCCTTCTGGGAAGGTGGTATTCTGAAGGATAACAGACAACGGAGATACCTCCCACCTCACGGAAATCGAAGCTGTTATAAGGTTAAATTGAACTGATTTCTTTAGTTTAATCAGACAATATGACTTTACTACTGGTCGGCGATGTTGGCGGCACAAAAACTCTACTGCGGTTGGTGGAAATGCCCACGGGGGAAACGTCTACTACTGCTTCTCAGCAGAAAAATCTTTATGAAGCACTTTATACCAGTCAGGAATATCCCGATCTGGTGCCAATGGTGCGAGAATTTTTGCAAGCAGCCGCCGCAGCATCGGGCAGTTCTCCCACCCCTACTAAGGCTTGTTTTGCGATCGCCGGGCCAGTGGTGGGCAATACCTCAGTCTTAACTAATTTGGCATGGTCTTTGACTACCGAACGATTGGAACAAGAACTGAATATTGCCCATGTGAGTTTAATTAACGATTTTGCAGCGGTAGGTTATGGGCTGTTGAGTCTGACCCCAGAAGATATTTTAACTTTGCAAGCGGGTAGACCCCAGTCAACGGCCCCGATCGCCGTTATTGGTGCCGGGACTGGATTGGGAGAAGGATTTTTAGTTCGCTTGTTAGATGATTATCATGTGTATGCCACCGAGGGGGGTCATGCGGATTTTGCCCCTCGTACCGATATGGAGTTTGAATTGTTGCAATATTTCCACCAGCACTATCATTTGGATCGGGTATCCGTAGAACGAGTGGTTTCTGGACAGGGCATTGTGACGATTTATCAGTTTTTATGCGATCGCGCCCAAGACCTCGATCGCGATCGCTTATCTGCTGCCAGCGAACATTCGACAAATCTGGGGGCAAATCTGACCAAAAAAGACCGCCATCTTTCCGCTGCGGAAATTTCTCAAGCGGCTTTAGAGAAAAGTAATCCCATTTGCCAGCAAACGATGGAATTATTTATCGAAGCTTACGGGGCAGAAGCGGGAAATCTCGCTTTAAAATTACTCCCTTATGGTGGCTTATATTTAGCCGGAGGAATTGCCGCCAAAATCTTGCCCTTAATTAAAGAAGGCGATCGCTTTTTGAACGCCTTTAAACAAAAAGGCCGTATGAGCTCTTTATTAGAAAGAATCCCCGTCCATATCGTCAAAAATCCCCAAGTGGGACTCCAAGGGGCGGCGGTTTGTGCGTCACGCTTATAATCCCACCCATTATAATCTCACCCATGCCCCCAGGCTCCCCTTCATGCCTGGGGGTTATTTGTGGTTAGTTACGAGTAACTGTTATGCAACCCCCCGGCAGATTGATTGACAAAAAATTTTTACAGTTAATTTGCATAAAAAAAATCTCTAATTTTTTGCTAAACATAGATTTTTTTTGCAGATTAGTAGTTATTTATCTAGAATAAATAGAAAATATCCTAAAACCTCTTGACACTTCCGGCAATACTTTGTTACATTTATTTACATAACGTTACAAAACTTAAGGAAAACACCAATGACTATCGTGATTAGCTTATTCGTGGTTGGTTGGATAGCGGCGGCTGTGCTCGGCACTCAGGCTTATTTCTTGGGTGAACAAACCAAGCCCATTCACGAACGTAACTGGCGTTCTGAGTCTTTTGCCCAGTTGTCTAAATCCGTAACTGGCAGCGAGATTGACTACAGCAAGAGAGTTCCAGCTTTTGCAGTGGATGCTTACACCAGCCAAAACCTGCCCAAATAATTAGCCGTGGCAGGATTTCCCAACCAGAGGCGATCGCGCATCCGCGCCGCTTCGCGAACGCGCTCACCAAAAATTAGTATCCCGTGGGGCGATCGCAGAAAAAAATCAGTCATCAAGAGCAAAAAGGGGCTTTCATAGCCCCTTTTTGCTCTTTGGCATCAGGCTAAAATAAAGAAAATGCTTTAAAAAATCAGGCGGATCTAATTCACAGCCCAACTGGGACACCGGGAACTGATATCACCAAATCACCAGAAAAACTGTCCTAGAAACAGCAGAGATATTTTACAGTATAGAAAGGGTGAGCCGGTATTTCACCCAGATTCAGGTGTTGAGGTGGTGAGTTATGACAATTGAAGAGATTATTTACCTGATTGAGGCAAAAAGCGAAAAAGAGTTAAGACCCGTAGAAAAATTAATCCTTGAGCAAGCGTGGGAAGGGAAGACTTTTACGGATATTGCCACCCTGTCGGACTATGGTGAGCATTATCTGAGAAAAACTGCCTCCTCGTTGTGGAAGTCACTTTCGGAAATTTTTGGCGAGTCACTCACCAAGGGTAATTTTCGCGGCATCCTGGAAACCCGCGCCCTATGCTCCAATGAACAACTATTAATGGAGACTTTTTACGCCAATAAATCTTCTGAACAGTCACCGCCATTTCCAGGGAGTCCACTGCCCTTGTGGTCTAAGTTTTATATTCATCGCCCAGCAATTGAAGAACTAGCTTATGCAGAATTGATAAAATTAGGCAGCGTCATTCGCATCAAAGCCCCAAGAAAAATGGGAAAAAATTCTTTGCTGTTGCGAATTATGAATCGGGGGAATAGCTTAGGCTATCGGGGGGCTTTTTTAGATTTTCAGCAAGCGGAAAGTGGGACTTTTGAAAATCTGGATAAATTTTTACGTTGGTTTTGTGCCACCGTGACGCTACAAGCGGGTCTGACCCCAAAATTAGACGCCTACTGGGATGAAACTATTGGCAGTAAGGTTAGTGCGACTTTATATTTCCAAGCATATCTTTTACCAGCGGTGAGTAGCCCGTTTATTTTAGGGCTAAATGAAGTGAATATTTTATTTCAATACCCGGCGATCGCCTGCGATTTTTTTCCCATGCTGAGAAGCTGGCATGAAGAGGCGAAATATGTAGAAATTTGGCAACGACTCCGGATGATTGTGGTTTATTCTACAGAAATTTATATCCCCTTAAACCTGAATCAATCTCCGTTTAATATTGGTTTACCGATTAAACTAACTGAATTCAACCTAGAACAAGGGAAAGATTTAGCCAAAGCGTATAATTTACCTCTGAAGGCAGCCGATTTGCAAAAGCTAATCGATCTGTTAGGGGGACATCCTTATTTAATGCAGTTGGCTTTCCATCACTTGAGCCAAGAAGATAAAGCATCAACGGGTAAAACCAACCTTGACGAGCCAAAACATTTAAGTAAAGCTTTAAAACATATTTTAGAAACGGCTACAAATCAAGCCGGTATTTATCGAGATTATTTGCGAAGTCTCTGGGCAAATATCCATGATCATCCGCCTCTTTTTGCCGCATTTAAACAAGTGCTAGAAAGCAATGAAGCGGTAGAATTACCGGATATTATTGCTTACAAGTTGGAAAGCTTGGGACTGATTAAGATGTCAGGAAAACTTTGTAGTGTCAGCTTGCCATTGTATCGCCTATATTTTTCCGATCAACTCTCCCTTGAACAAAATGCCAAAGTGAGTTTAGTCACGAATAATCAATGGAACTTGATCGAACAGTTAGCGAAATATAAGCAAGCGGTAGATCAATTTATCTATCGAGATAACCTAACAGGTTTCACTAATGGCAAACATTTCAAAAAGCAGATGGAGCAAAAATGGCTGGAGTGGAAAGATCAGCCGGTTTCCCTGATGATTTGTCAGATTGACTTTTTGCATTTATATAATCAATTTCATGGTAATGAAGCCACGGATGACTGTTTACAGAAGGTCGCTGGAGTAATTGGTAACTGTGTCGAGCAGCCATTAGAGTTTATCGGGCGTTTGGGTGAGGCTAAGTTTGCTATATTTTTACCGGGGAAGACCCAAGGGCAAGCGGAAAAAATTGGTCGGCAGATTTGTGAACAAGTCAAAGGGTTGGCGATCGCCCATAATAATTCTAGTATTGATGGTCTTCCAGAAACGATCACCGTGAGCATTGGCGGATCCAGCCGGGAGGCTAGGCAACCTGAAGTCACCTTAGAAATTATGCTCAATGAGGCAGAAACATACTTGCAGCAAGCACAAAAATGGGGAGGAAATCGCATGGTCAACAGTGTTTCTTTATTAGAAAATTTTTCTACGCCTTCGGGTTCTTCGGAAACTTCCGTGACTCCATAAGATTTAATCAGAACCGCGATCGCTTAGTATCCTATATTAACTATGATTTTCGTTTCTGTTCTACCTTTGATCTAACATAACTGATTCAAAAAATATTGTATGAGCCTCGATCAACTCCTGATCTTAATTACTGTTGCCCAGCAAAAAAATTTGACTCCGGCACAAAACCTAGTGTTAGGAGGCTCCTGGCATGGGCAAACATATACTCATATCGCCCAACAATCTATCTATGAAGCGGATTACCTCAAAACAACAGCAGCGAGATTATGGCAAATGATTTCTCAGTTGTTGAATGTACCGATTACTAAGTCAACTTTCCGTTCTGTGGTGGAAACTTATGTTTTGACCCCGGAACAACTCGCTTTAATCTCCATTTATAACCAAGATCAATCTCCTAGCTTTATTTTAAAAGAGACTAAAAATCCAGGTAATTTGGCGATCGCCAAATTTCCGTCTCCCTGGGAGAACCAGTCCGCCAATAGTCTGAATTCCTTAGAATATCCCAGTGGACCTGTTCCGGTAGAATCACCCTTTTATATCGAACGACCACCCATTGAAACAACCGCTTATCAAGAAATTACCAAACCGGGCAGTATTCTGCGGATTAAATCTCCCAAACAAATGGGTAAATCTTCCCTGCTGTTAAAAATTTTTGAGCAAGCAAACCTTTTAGACTATCACACAGTAAACATAGACTTTTGTCAAGGAGACGAATCGATTATTTCTAATTTAGATAAATTGTTACGCTGGTTTTGCAGCCTGCTCGGTCAAAAGTTAAACATCCCCGCCAATTTAGAAGAATGCTGGGCAAGCACAATGGGCAGTAAGGTGAACTGTACCTTATATTTTGAACGGCATCTCCTGCCAAAAATTAACCGTCCACTGGTTGTAGCTTTCAATGAGTTAAACCGACTGTTTAAATATCCTTACATTACTCAAGAACTTTTAACCATTGTGCGGTCATGGAGCGAAGAAGCCCAAAAATATGCTCCTTGGAATCATTTAAGATTTGTGTTACTTTACTCTCAAGAAATTTACCCAGAATATCCTCTATATACTTCTGCTTTAAATATCGGTTTACCCTTAACTTTAACGGACTTTACTCCAGAACAAGTTAATCAGTTAGCCCAACGTCATGGAGTTTGCTGGAATTCGGCACAAATCGAAAAACTCATGGCAATGGTTGGCGGACATCCTGCCCTGATCCGATTAGCATTTTATCACCTCGTCAATCCCCTAAAGTTTAATACAGAATCCATGAGTCTAGACCAGCTATTAGCGTCAATGGCGAATCCCTTCGGAATTTATCGAGATCATTTGCATGATTTGCGGCAACATTTTCAAGAAAATGAGGAATTAAACCGCGCATTTCAAGGATTGTTAACCGAGGAAAATCCCATCAGCTTACTTCCTGAATTAGCCGATCAATTAGAAAGTCTTGGGGTGGTGAAAATCGATCAAAATTTTCAAGTCACTGTTCGGTGTGAATTATACCGTTTATATTTTAGTAATGCCCATAATATAGGGGAAAATTCCTGCGGTAAAATTACGGATACAGAAGGAAAAGTCTCTAGCGGGGAACGCTTGCAACAAATCGATCAGGAATATCAAGGATTCCAGCAGCAGATTTGTCATCGAGATCCGTTAACCAATCTGGTCAATCAACTGGGATTTTATCAGTATATTAGCAGGTATTGGCAAGAGTTTATTGACAATCAATTACAACTTTCAGTGATTGTAGGTAGTCTGGACTATTTTCACCTCTATTATCAGAACTTTTATTATGATAAATATGGCAAAAATATCGGCGATGCTTATTTTAAAAAAATTGCTGATTTGCTGCGTCAGATAGTTGATTATCCGGGGAAGATTATGGCTCGATTTGAACCGGGAGAATTTGTCATATTTTTACCCAGTGTTTCCGCCGCTGACGCCCTAGAATTGGCGGAAGAAATTAGAAAACGGGTGAAAGCTTTGGGGTTAGTGCACGATCATCTGCTGATGGGAGGACTGCCCGATACGATCACCATGAGTTTAGGGGTGGCGAGTATTCAGGCGAAGGCTCAAAATTATCCAGATTACCTGATTAGAACCGCGAATTTGGCTTTGGAACAATCAAAGAAACAAGGGGGCGATCGCACCTCTTTTGAACCAGCTTTTGAACCAGCTTTTGAACCAGCTTTTGAATCTATTGAGTTTTCTTAGTTTCTGACTACGCCGATTATGCAAAATATTATCCGTGATGATTTATATCAAGTTGGGGGGAGTCTGAGATCTGATGCTTCTACTTATGTGAGGCGCTCGGCAGATGCTCAACTGTATAATGCCTTAAAAAAAGGTGAATTTTGTTATGTTTTCAACTCCCGTCAAATGGGGAAATCCTCACTGCTGGTGCAAACCCGACATCGGCTGCTGCAAGAGGGATTTCAATGTGCCACGGTGGATTTAACTCGCATTATCACGGAAAATATTACCTCAGAACAATGGTATAAAGGCTTAATTTTTGATTTGTGGCGAGGATTTAATTTATTTGATAAATTCGATCTAAAGTCGTGGTTTATTTCGGTAGATGGCTTGTCAAATGTCCAAAAACTTAGTCAGTTTTTGGAAGAAATTTTAATGAGTCAATTTGCCAAGCAACCCCTGGTAATTTTTTTTGATGAGATAGATAGTTTAATCAATTTTGATTTTTTAACCAATGATTTTTTTCCGTTGATTCGCTCTTGTTATAATCAGCGATCGCTGAATCGAGAATATGAACGTTTGACCTTTGCTTTTTTTGGGGTGACGACTCCAGGAGATTTAATTAGAGATCCCCAGAAAACTCCATTTAATATTGGTCAACCCATCGACCTTCACGGCATTAACCTGGATGATGCTAAACCCTTAGCCCAAGGATTAGTCGGCATTGTTCCCCAACCCGAAACGGTGATTAAAGAAATTTTTGATTGGACGGGAGGACAACCTTTTTTAACTCAAAAACTATGTCAATTAGTGGTGCATCATATCAAGTATTATCGGGAAATAAATCCTGGGAATGGGGATAATTGGGAAAAATGGATTTCCCATTTGGTGCGATCGCAGATTATAGAGAACTGGGAGTCCCAAGATGAGCCGGAACATTTAAGAACCATTAAAAATAGAATTTTAAACAATGAAAATCGGGCAGCCAGACTTTTGGGTATTTATGAGCAAATTTTGCAGAAAAAACAGATTAAATTTAATGATAGTCGCGATTATATTGAATTAGAACTAAGTGGATTAGTTTATAAAAAAAATGGATATTTAACCATTAAAAATCGAATTTATGAGCAAATTTTTAATCCAGCTTGGGTCACGGAACAACTGGATAAAATTCGGCCATATTCCTCTGCATTGCGGGCTTGGCTCAAGTCCGGTCAACAAGATGAATCTTGTTTGTTACAAGGTCAAGTATTACAAGATGCTCTTGCCTGGGCATTGGGCAGAAGTTTGAGCGATTTAGATTATAAATTTTTAGGAGCTAGTCAAGATTTAAGTAAACGATCCGCCCAAAATGCCTTAGAAGTGGTCGAACTAGCCAGCCAGATGTTGTCTCAAGCTCGGTATCAGGTAAAACAAGAAAGTTTTCAACCCAAAAAACGTAGAATCACTCATCTGGCGATCGCCTTTACTTCTGCGTTGGCCGTGATTTGTTTGCGTTGGACGGGACTGTTTCAACCCGTAGAATGGAGTCTTTACGATCAATTTTTTAGAATCCGTCCTTTAGAACCTATCGACCCTAGAATTGTCATTGTCACTATTGATGACGCTGATTTAACCAAAGTTCAAAAATGGCCATTTCGCGATGAAATATTAGTTCGGGCTATTGAAAATATAAAAAAACAAAATCCCGCAGTAATTGGTTTAGATTTATATCGAGACTTACCCGTTGAACCGGGTTATCAAAAATTAGTCAAACTTTTTAAATCCACCCCAAATTTAATTGGGGTGCAAAAAGTTGTGGGACGGCAGGTTCTTCCCCCGGAAATTTTGCAAGATTTGGGACAAGTGGCTATGGCTGATATGGTGTTAGATCCTGATGGAAAAGTCCGTCGAGGATTGTTGTCTGTAAGAATCTCAGAAGGAGAGAATCAAATCGCTTTGAGTCTAGGAAGCCAACTGGCAACTGAGTATTTGGCCAGGAAGGGAGTGATGCTGCAAAGAATTGGTGAAAATAAACTTCAGCTAGGGAAAGCAACGATTGTGCCATTTCGACCTTATGATGGCAGTTATATCCGATCGCATAGTGGCGGCTATCAAATTTTGCTGAATTTTCGTAGCCCACAGAATAATTTTCACTCGATCTCTTTTGCCGATGTCCTGGATAATACAATTGCACCGGATTGGCATCCACCAGATTCAAAGAAACTGCCTCTGGAAGATTGTATTATTTTAATTGGTGCGATCGCTGAAAGTTTAAAAGATGTGCATCACACTCCCTACACGACCAGTTGGACAGAAAGTTTGAATTTGACTCCAGGGGTGGTAATTCATGCTAATGTCACCAGTCAACTTATTAGCGCCGCCCTCGATGGACGACCGATGATGAAAGTTTGGAGTGAAGGTCAAGAATGGATGTGGATTTTGATTTGGTCAGTCATTGGGGCTGGATTTAGTTGTCTGATTAAATTAGAAAAATTTACTTTTTTTTCAACGGTAATCGCAGTGTTATTATTGGTATTATTTTGTTATCAGGCATTCATTCGTGGCTGGTGGGTGCCTTTATTTCCCCCGATATTGGCAATGATTACCAGCGCGATCGCCACCACAATCTTGTGCCATCAACAGTTAGAAAAACTGCAATTACGACGGATTTTAGAATTGCTCATATGCCAACAGTTAAATCATCCCACGGCGGTCAAAATTGCCATTCAATACCTTAAAGAATCTGAAAGTAGTCAAAATCAGGAATTGTTAGATAAATGGTTAAAAGAACTGCGTGAATAGTCATTACCGATCATCTTTAGCTAAGAATTTTTGTAATACCTGGATTAAAGTTTCTTCTAAATTAGTAGAAATTTGCAGGGGAATACTGCCAGACCGGACGTGCAAATCTCTCTGAGGAAACGGAATTTCAATCTCATGTTGAAGCAGTAAATGCTGAATTTTAAAATTTAAATCGCTTTTAATCGTAAATAATTCGCTAGGTTGGTCAATCCAGACCAGTAATTCAAAATTTAAAGAATTGTCTCCAAACCCTAAAAACATTACTTTGGGTGGCGGAACTAGCAAGACGAGAGGGTGACTTTTTGCCGCTTCTAAAAGAGTTGATTCGACGACTTGAACATCAGAACTATAGGCGACTCCGATGGGAATATGCAGACGAGAAACGGGGTTGCTATGACTCCAGTTAATCACTTCATTTTCCAGAAACCGAGCATTGGGTAAAATAATGGAAATCCGATCTAAAGTACGGATGGTGGTACTGCGAGCACCGATATATTCAACAATCCCAGTGTAACGGCCAACTTCTACAAAGTCACCGACTTGAATGGGTCTTTCAAATAGTAAAATTAATCCGCTGGCAAAGTTTTTGGCGATATCTTGAAAACCTAGACCGATAACAATACCTAGGGCACTGGCAAGAATGGTTAAAGAACTTAAGTCTAAACCCCAGATTTGCAGCACAACCACGGTGCCAAGGGCGATCGCGCTGTAGCGAAAAATGACGGCAATTACTTCTTGTGTACCTCGGTTCATGCCCGTAATTTGTAATATCCGAGATTTAAATAAATCTGTGGCTTTCCAAGAAAGATTTACCAATCCAAATAATAAAAAACCTAAGAGCAAAATATCCGGGATAGAATACGCTTGTTGACCGAGGGTAAGAATTGGTGAAGTAAAAGTAGTAATTAGAGCATTGACAATCAGATAACTCCATTGTCGAGTCACCGGGAATAAATTGCTAATCCCCAACGCGGCGAAAAGCCAAATCACGACGCGAGCAGTGCCAATAGTCAGATTACGGAGTAAATCTAAAGAGTTAATCAGGTTCCGTTGTTCGCTGTCTTCCGTGAGATTTGGTAGTGAAATTTTTTGCCAAAACTGCCGTAGTAATTTATCTGATAAAGAGTGTAAGCTAATGGCGGCAAACACAATTGCCGCCGAATAAATTAATCCTTTAACAATAAAATCAAACTGGCGTTGTTGTTTCCCGGTAGTTAAAGACTGCTGAATTTTGTCAGCCCATTCCTGAGCTCTTTCTTGGGGAGTCCTGGGCGCCGCATCACCGGAAGTCACAGTCAACAACTGCTGGTTATTGAGCGAAATAATCGTCAACTGATTATTAGATTGATTCACTTTCACTTGTACCGGATTCTCAGAAGCCACAGCTTCTTCTAATTTCTCTGAAATTAACTGCGCCCGAAGCTCTGCTGAATGTTCTGCTGTATCCGTGACAAAAAACAGTTCTTGACCATCTAAAGTTACTGGGGCTTTAGCTTTTTTTAGATATAACTCAATCCAATTATTGAAAACACTGGCGATATATTGCCGATCTGAAAGTTGCCCCTCGACGAAGGGCAAGCTAGGTGCGGTTCCCACTCTGGAGGAAACTAACAATGCATCCGAAATCCTGGGTAGATTAAGGGTCATCCCTTTGGGCGAAATCCATAATACCAGCACCATTCCCAAAACACCACAAATTATCCAGCGGAGAAGTCGATCAACTGTGGTCAGCTTAGTCAGACTTCGGTTACGGTAATTGCTCACGGAGTTAATCCTTATATTTAGTCAATATTTAGTCAATAGTTAGTCAATATTTAGTCAATACATTCACAACTCACTTTTCACTACTCACTATACAAGCGGGAGCGATCCATGATGCGATCTACCCGATCGATAATATTTCTCAGATAGCGGCGATCGGTTTGCCATAAGCTTTGCCGTTGATAGACCGAGTTTTCTGGAAACAGAGAACTCAGGGAAGTATTGACCGTTTGCTTCCTAGATACGGAGATGACTTGAGGAATGAAATTGTGTAGGATGATGTCCCAGCTTGGGGTTAACAACTCATCAATGGTTTCCCAAATTCCTTCGAGGCAACAATTCCCCGAATCTGGCGATCGCACCTCTCTGTACCCATAAATCCTCAAACTCTGGAGAATAACTATCTCCTTGAATTACCGTTTCCAGTCCCTTGGCGATTGTACCGTTGTACATAACGATTTTTTTACCAAATTGTCACCAATACGCCAAATAATGTCTGACCTTAGATTCAGATGCAACAGGCTATTTTCACTCAAAAATCAAAATGCTCCTATAATAACCACTCTATGCAGCCCGTTTCCGGCAAGACATCCGCCATAAGGCGTATTTTTTTACTTGAATCTTGAAGATTTTTTAAGCATTATTCCTTAACAAGGCTTAACATTACTTAATAAAATAATTAAATTTTTATTAAAAATTTAATTAAAAATATCATAAGCATAGCCCGTTTCCAGTAAAGGGCTATGCTTGGCACGGCGTTACCCAAAAAATCAAATCATAATCAAATCGTTTTTCCCGCCGCTAATCCCCATCTAAATCTTAAGGTTAAATTACCCTGATTAAATTACCCTTAACGTTGGGCTAATTGCGGATGCTTTCCGGTTTGTCCGGTCATTAAACGCAAGGCAAAAATTTTAATCGGTGGTACATTTTGCAAAAACCATAAACCCAGTCGCCGCATAGGCACCAGGGGAAACCATTTGTTAGAAAATATCCGATCCAAAAAGTCAGTAAATCCTAAAATTGTGAGGTTTTCCCATTTGCGCCAACGTTCGTAACGTTTCAGCACAGTTTCACTGCCAATATCTTCCCCTTTTTTATAGGCATTGATTAATACTTGAGCGATCGCCCCCACATCGCGAATGCCCATATTCAAGCCTTGACCTCCCACGGGATGACAAGAATGGGCGGCATCACCAATTAAGGCTAATCGGTGTTTTACATAGCGATCGCTTTGCATCAATTGCACCTGAAACACAAACCGATTGCCTAATAATTCTAACTCTCCCATTTGGTCGCCATAGCGTTTTTTCAATTCCGCTAAAAATTGGCGATCGTCCAATTCTGCTAAAGCTTTCGCCTCCGCATGAGGGGCTGTCCAAACAACATTGCAACGATTTCCAGGCAACGGCAAAATCGCAAATGGCCCGCTATATTGGAATTTTTCATAAGCAATATTATGATGAGATTTTTCGGGCTTAATTTTCGTGGTAATGCACGATTGCCAATACTTCCAGCCTTTAGTAGAAATTCCCGCTGCTTCCCGAATTGGGGATTTTTTGCCATCGGCAGCGACTAATAAACGAGTACGGAATTTGTGTAGAGGCGCGTCACTAAGATTGGCTGAATTATCTTCAGAAAGCGACCGTGTTTCTATCACCACCGCATCTCGTTGATAATCCACTTTCACCACTTCAGCGGGACAAATCCAAGACACATTAGGGCAATCATGTAGAAATGCCTGCAACTCCGTAATCATTGGCCCATGTTCTGCCACATATCCCAAGTGATCGCGATTTAAATCACTAGGATAAAATTGCACAATTCCCGGATGGTCAGCATCAGAAAGGCGAATTTGGTTAAACTGGTTGATTTTTGGCAAAATTCGCTCCCAAACGCCGATTTGCTCAAAAATTTGCCCGGTCAGCAGGGTCAATGCATAGACTTGCTGACGGGAAGCGGCTACAGCTTGAGGCTGGGCTTCAATCAACGCCACTTTCAGCCCCGAATCTTTTAATGCTGCTGCCAGGGTTGCCCCACTAATTCCCCCCCCGACAATAGCAATATCATAGTCAAATCCAGGTTTGGGGCTGGTTGGTTCGGTCAATTCATATGTCACCGTTGGCTGATCCTGTTGCATATCTAACTACGTTTCTTAAGATTGCTTTACATTTCTTTACTATTTTGCCGTAAATTTAGTCTATTCGCATTTTCGGAGCGATCGCTTTTTGGGGTGTGGGGTGTGGGGGAAGAGTGAAGAGTGAAGAGTGAAGAGTGAATAGTG
>NZ_LIUQ01000027.1:58068-63055 GCF_001276715.1 Planktothricoides sp. SR001
AATAGTGAATAGTGAATAGTAAATAGTGAATAGTGAAGAGTGAAGAGTGAAGAGTGAAGAGTGAATAGTGAAGAGTGAATAGTGAATAGTGAATAGTAAATAGTAAATAGTAAATAGTAAATAGTAAATAGTAAATAGTAAATAGTAAATAGTAAATAGTAAATAATAAATAATAAATAATAAATAATAAATAATAAATAATAAATAATAAATAATAAATAATAAATAATAAATAATAAATAATAAATAATAAATAATAAATAATAAATAATGAATAATGAATAATGAATAATGAATAATGAATAATGAATAATGAATAATGAATAATGAATAGTGAATAGTGAATAGTGATATGGTGATATTTATTTTGTACGGGCGAATGGCCATATAGCCTGACGGATTATGCTTCGCAAGGACGCCCCTACGACTTTTCACTTTCCCCCCACACCCCACAGACAACAATCAACAATCAACCATAAACAACCAACAATCAACAACCAACAATCAACCATCAATATCAGAAATTCGGCGAGTAAAAAATCGGCCAATTCCGTATAAAGCTAAGGTCATCCCCAGCATTTCTAGATATTCTTCTAAACCAATTCGGAGTTTTTCCATCGCCCCATATCCAGTATTTAACACTTGGAATTTAAGTAGCTCCAATCCCAAAGCACCGAACAAAAAAGTAAAGATGCCGAAACCGACCAAAAATGCCGCAAAAGGATAGAATTTCCAAGTGGCTTTTAAATCTTTGAACAATAAAACCAAGGTCGCGATCGCTATGGCAATATACAGATAAATATAAATATTGTACCAACTGCGACAGTTTTCTATCAGCAGCCAACAAAAAGGTTTATAAAAATGTTGATGAACCTTAAAAGTTTCATCAATCACAGAAACATAAAATATAATCAAACCCACGGTTATCGCCAACCGGCGAGAAGGTTTTTGACCGGGATAACTCCGATAAAACGCCAAACCCATAAACCCGCAAGCGACAAAAAATAATTGCACCGCTGAAAACAAAGAGGGCAGATTTTGAAATCCATTAAAATCGATGATCGCCGGACTTTTTCCCCACAACCAGACAGTAATTAGATAAATGGATAATAAAACTAATTCAAAGGCTATCAAAGTCCCTAACAATAAATTATTCAATCGGGCGACTTGATTTGCACTAATTTTGATTCTATTCATAAAATTAACTGTTTAATTATTAGTTTCTTAATTTGTGTTTAAGATTAAAATAAGAGAATCGATGCTTGTAATGTGGGGATAGTCAGGCGACCATCCATATCAAAAAGGGCATAAACTTCTCGGTTCAGTAACACACCGCCCAGGTAAATTGTCGCGATCGCTACTTCGCAGAAAATTAAGCCACTAATCCAGTAGTGGATCGCCCGTTTAATCAGTTGTGAGTTGATATTCATTGATATAAATTTCTCGGTTAATTGTAGATCGGCTGTGTATATTAACTTACCAAATGGTCATTAATTCCTGACAATTCCGGCATCGGCATCGCAAAACCTCTTAATTCATCTTAGAATATCTTAGAATATCTTAGAATATGTTAGCATATAAATATCCGCGAATCGATCGCCATTCCCCTTGATCGCGAGGTAGTGGCAAAATTACGCCAGGAAATCCAGCAAGGGAATACGATTTTATATTTAGGATTTAGGAGATAATGCCGGGGAAATTGTCTGCGATCGCCTCTTAATCGAACAACTTACCCTAGAAAAAATCACTTATGTAGTCAGAGTAAATCTGATTATTAATCATGTTACAATTGGCGATGATCAAATCGTAGGAATCACCGAAATTGTCCCGGTAATTCACAACGGTTCTGATGCCCCTGGAACAGTGTTATCAGTTTGCTTTTAAGCCCTAAATCCATGCCGGAATGCTTCGCCCATACTGAAAACCGCAGGAAAAAATATGAAAACTAAAACATCATTGTTTGGTTTAATTACTGGGATAATTTTGGCAGTTTTTCCTCAGACCGTGAACGCCAATCACTTAACCGCAACAGTTGAAAAAATTACCGATGGCGATACCGTTGTTTTGAATCAAGGAGGGAGATCGATTACCACTCAACTTGCTTGTATTGATTCTCCTGACTGGGTCAATGGATTAGGGGCGGGTTTCAAACTCGGTTTATTGAAAAAACCCGGTTGCTTCAAGAAACCGGGTTTTTGCGCCTAAATTCAACCGGGGGAATTAGACAGTAGTAGTCAGGTTATAAGGTTGGGTCAATTTATCAAGCTGTTGGACTAATAAACTGAGGAATAAACCCACGTCGGTGACAACTCCCGTTGATTCCACCGAACCGCGATCGCTCAGTTTAGTCACCACTGCGGGGTTAATATCTACGCAGACCATTTTCACTCCTGCTGGGGTCATATTGCCCACCCCAATGGAGTGCAACATGGACGATAACATCAGAATCATGTCGGTATTTTTCAACAGATGAGTATATTCTGCTTGGGCTTTAATCAGATCCATTTGAGTATCCGGTAACGGCCCATCATCCCGAATAGAACCCGCGAGAGAGAATGGCACATTATTCTTGACGCATTCATAGAAAATGCCACGAGTCAGTAAGCCTTGATCCACCGCAGCGGCAATGCTGCCACAACGACGAATGGAGTTAATCACTTTCAGGTGATGTCGGTGCCCACCGCGAACGGCGACTCCCCGTTTCATGTCCACACCGAGAGAAGTACCCATTAAAGATTGTTCTATGTCATGGACTGCGATCGCATTCCCACCGAGGAGGGCTTGCACATAACCTTCGCGGATCAATTTGGCTAAATGTTCGCCACCTCCGGTATGGATCACCACTGGGCCTGCGGTGACGACCACTTTGCCACCGCGATCGCGAACTTGCCGCAATTCCCAAGCCACTTGTTCCACCACCAACTCGACCCGGCGTTCGCTGGACACACTGCCGGACATAAAGCTAAATTCCTGCTTACTGTCGCGGGTTTCTGGCTTGCGTACCGTGCGGATCCCTTGCACATCCACCACCACATCTTCCCCGACTTCTAAATCGCGCAGGAGTTTGCACCGGGCTACCGGGCCTTCGGCAGTATGGGTAATCGCGATCGCGCCATCCATCCGCTGATTTTGCAATCGAATCCACTGTCCGTGAACGCGGACTTCCGTCGGATAAATCGTCGTCACATAGAAATCATCTGGGGCGACACCATTTTGCAACACCGGCTGTAGCTTGGCATCCCGTTCATCTTGGGGCAAATTCACCGCACCCAAATTAATTAACTGGGAAACGATTTCTTCCATCATGCCGTGAGACGGGGCCGAAACCTTAACCTCTGCTTTAGAGGTACTTTGGCGCTGTTCTCCCAACTGAAAACTCAGGACTTGGAAACTGCCGCCTCCTTCCACAATTTTATCCAGAGCCCGGTTCATCAACCCAGAATCAAGCAAATGTCCTTCCAGGCGAATAATCCGACTTTCCACCGGCACATTGGCATGATGCTCAACTTGAATGGGTTCCGTACTCCGCAAGGTCAAACACTTGGCAGCGCCTCCCGCTTTGATAAATTCATTCAGAGGAGTTTCGATCACTTGGAAGCCAACTTTCGCCAACTGCTGTTTTAGGTCATTACTGACTTGGTTCATCACCACCGTATGACCAATATTCACCGCATTGCAGGCAAACTTGACCGCATCAGCTTCTTGAATGGCGATCCGTTTTTCAGCGGGTACGCGCATTTCAATAATGCGGTTGGAGTAGAAGTCAAAAGCCGGAGGATAATAGAGTAAATAACCTCCCGTCAGAGGACAGAAGCAAGTATCTAGGTGATAGAAACGTTCATCCACCAGTTGCAGGGAAACCACCTCAATATCTAACCATTTGGCTAGATAAGAGTGAGAGTCTAGTTCTGAACGGAAACCATAACCCGCCCATAACCAGTTGCCGCCGCGATCCAGTAAAGCATCTCCAGCCCCTTCAAAGGGTAAATCTTTCGGCAATTCATAAACGGTGTAGCCTTGTTTTTGGAACCAATCTTTAAAATAGGGTTCTTCTCCTTGGCGTTCTTTGTGGAAAAACCGGCTGACAACCGCCACTTGACCCAAAACCACACCAGCATTAGCGGTGAAAACCATATCTGGCCAACCCTGTTGGGGCTCCACCAGGTCAACGATCGCGTGTTCTTTGAGGACTTTGTAGAGACCTTCCCATTGTTCTGTGGCGCGATCGCGTGAGGATTTGTGAATATTCCCCTCCATCCACGGATTAATTACATAGTCCACTTCGTAGTGGTGGGGAGGGCACATGAGAATGCGAATATCAGAAGACATATTTACGCGCTAATTAATGAGTAATTTGTACGGAGAGTCAATTTAGTTAGTAATTTTGTGTCACCGTCACACAAAACTAACGGCTCTGGTTAGCAGAACTTTTTTCAGAAATCTGGAATGTTTGCAGTCAGCAAGCCAACTTTTCATTTTATCACAGCATTCCGGGCGCAATGCTTCCGTCCTGACATTTGTTTGTAAATCTTGTGAATATTGTTCAGTCTGAATATTCTGGGGATTTCTGCGGCTTGCCGGGGATGATTTGCCGGGGAGAAACTCTTCAGGGGGTCAAGTCCCTAGGTCGCTGAATTATTTTTTTGATATTTTCGCTAATCTGGCTAATTTAAATCCACAAAAAAACGCTATTTTTAATATCAAAAAATATTTTATTAAAATTAATTAAATATCAATTAACTTAAATTAAATCTTATTAATAAAGCACCTTAAATATATTTAAATTACCATCAATATATTGAAATAATCGATGCAAAACCATCAAGATGTGGCGATAGGTAGTTTGATGTATTAAAAGTTCTTAAAAGGACAATCTATCCGCTTACTTTGTCCCTAACCGCACCGTCCACCAATCCAAAAAAACCCCCAGGTGAAACCTAGGGGGGAGCCATAAGGGTGCATTTATATATAAGATTTCGACTCTACT
>NZ_LIUQ01000027.1:63075-91845 GCF_001276715.1 Planktothricoides sp. SR001
AATTTTTCCCCTGGGCAAAAAAACCCCCCAGGGGAAACCTAGGGGGGAGCCATCAGGGTGCATTTATATATAAGATTTCGACTCTACTCTGCCCTAATCCGGAAATTTGGCAAAAGTTGAAAAAAATTTTTCCCCTGGGCAAAAAATCTGACTCCCAACCGATCGCCTCCCTAGGCTAAATCCCCGAAATAGCCGGTTTTCCAATGAGTCCTGGGGATTCATTGGAACTTGTAAATCCCTGCGATCGCAACTAAACTGAAATTTTCCTAGAGTAAAGGAGATCGTGATGGCTTGGTTAAAAGCTTTGGCTGAAGATGCCCTAAAGACCGGAGGACGACAAGTGGTAGAAGTTGCCCAACGCAAAATTCTGCTGCTTAACCATGAGGGTCAAGTCTATGCGATCGCCAATCAATGTCCTCATTTAAAATTGCCCATGAACAAAGGCAAAATCACTGATGGTGCGATCGTCTGTCCTTGGCACCGCAGTGCCTTTGACCTTTGCAGCGGCGAAGTCAAAGACTGGACACCCTTTCCCCCGGTCGTAGGCAAAGTCATGGCAATGGTTTCCGCAGAAAAAACCCTGCCGGTTTTTCCCACTCGTATAGAAGACGGCAGTATTTGGGTTGATGTCGAATAAATTTCTGGCTTCTACTGCCCAATCATTGATTCATTGATTCGGAAACATCTCATATTTCGCGATCGACGGGTAGGGGCTTTCGCATTCGGGCAAAGGATTTATGAGCAAAAAGCCCAAAATTTTTACCCGTAGGCTGAAAGCCTTCTCGAAGAGTATGCGAAAGCCCTTACAGATAAAAGACGATATAAAAGACGCATATTCTAACCTCCAAGGCGCGATATTGCATCCGCAACGCCGAAGCGCGATCGCCTACTTCCGTCTTATAAAAGATAAAATAAACATAAGTTATCAAAAAATATCAAAAATTAACCCAATCAAAAATGATTACCTCAGAACCGATTATTTTAAACCTAAAAACCGTCAACCTAAGCGACGAGCAATTTTATCAACTCTGCCAAATCAATGAAAATTGGCGACTAGAACAAACTGCCCAAGGAGAATTAATCATCATGCCCCCAGTTGGAGGAATTAGCGGGAACCGAGAATCGGATTTAAACGGGTTTCTTTGGCTGTGGAACCGTCAAACACAACTCGGAAAAGTGTTTAGTTCATCCACAATTTTCATCTTACCCAATGGGGGTAAACGCTCCCCGGATGTGGCTTGGGTTGCCAACTCTCGCTGGTCAGCCCTTACCGTGGAACAACAAGAAAAATTTGTGCCAATTTGTCCTGATTTTGTCATAGAATTAAGGTCGCAGACTGACTCATTAAACCAACGGCAAGAAAAAATGCAGGAATATCTCAATAGTGGTTTACAATTAGGTTGGTTAATCGACCCGCAAAACCAACAAGTAGAAATTTACCGACCAAATCAACCCAGAGAAATCGTTAAACTGCCCACCACTTTATCTGGGGAAAATATCTTACCGGAATTTACTTTAGAATTGCCGGTTTTTTGAGCATAAATCAAAAAAATGTAGCCGGAATGCCAAAGCCATTACAGATAAAAGATGCATCTTATAAACTGATATACGCGATCGCCTACTTCCGTCTTATAAACGCTAAAATAAACAAAAATGCAAAATTATTCTCAAAAGCGCCCCTTTTTAAGGGCGGTTGGGGGGATCGATCCGGTATGAAATCGAGAATTGTCTAATAAACACAAATTATCAAAAATTAGCCCAATCAAAAATGATTACCTCAGAACCGATTATTTTAAACCTAAAAACCGTCAACCTAAGCGACGAGCAATTTTATCAACTCTGCCAAATCAATGAAAATTGGCGACTAGAACAAACTGCCCAAGGAGAATTAATCATCATGCCCCCAGTTGGAGGAATTAGCGGGAACCGAGAATCGGATTTAAACGGGTTTCTTTGGCTGTGGAACCGTCAAACACAACTCGGAAAAGTGTTTAGTTCATCCACAATTTTCATCTTACCCAATGGGGGTAAACGCTCCCCGGATGTGGCTTGGGTTGCCAACTCTCGCTGGTCAGCCCTCACCCTGGAACAACAAGAAAAATTTGTGCCAATTTGTCCTGATTTTGTCATAGAATTAAGGTCGCGGACTGACTCATTAAACCAACGGCAAGAAAAAATGCAGGAATATCTCAATAGTGGTTTACAATTAGGGTGGTTAATCGACCCACAAAACCAACAAGTAGAAATTTATCGACCAAATCAACCCAGAGAAATCGTTAAACTGCCCACCACTTTATCTGGGGAAAATATCTTACCGGAATTTACGCTAGAATTGCCGGTTTTTTGAAATCAATTCTTCAGTAATTTGGTATGATACCCTGCTACTCTTCGGGATCTACTCCTAAAGTAATTGTAGGGTGGGCAGCGGCGATCGCGCTTAATTTAAGAAGACCATTTTTATAGCTGCCCACCTCCTACATAATTAATGGTGGGCAGCTATGAAAATTTATTGGTTTGGATCATAAATTGTCAAATGCTGCCCACCCTACAAAAATACTACAAAAATACAAAATTGCTAAACTTCCGGTTCTACCCCTAAAGCCCGTAATTGGGCAGCAAGGCGATTCGCTCTTTGTCTTTCCTGCTCGGCTCGTTGTCGTTCCTGCTGAGTGGATTCCTGACTGGTTAACAATATGTCACCGTCAGCGTCCCACCACCGCAGCCAGGGAAACAGTTGGTTTTGGTATTCTCCCTGCCAAATCCCTAACTCTACCTTTAAGGGTTCAATGGGATAATGACCACGGCTATTAGGAGTCATTTTTTGATAGCGACCATTGACTAAGTGATACATCTCGATCTGGGCTTTATTGACCTCATAAATTCCATAAAAAGGAATTTGAATGGCTCTTTCATATACCCAAAATTTACCCTTAATAGGAGTTTTATCCCGTTCTTCTTCGCCATTACCAGAGACAAATTCTAAGGCAATGACAGGCTCGATGGTTTCCTTCCACATAACAAAGGAACGGCGAACTTGACCATCAATGGTAGGAGGGACATGGGGAACATAGAACCAATCGGGAGCAATAGCCCCCTTTTCTGGAGATTCTGGCGGCTCTGGTAATCGCCAATAAATACCACAATCTCGACCAATACAATAGTTACCATCGGGATGTAATTGCTCTAAAAGAGGAGTAATAGAGTCGGTTAAGAGATCACCCTGGGGAGGTTCTTGGTAATTTTTCACAAAATCTCCGTTTTGATCTGGTAATTGGGTATGGTCGGGTAAAGGGGGAGTCCCATGTACCATTGGGGAGGGTTCCTGAACTGTGGCTGATTGTTGTACAGTTTGGGTAATTGAACTCATCTTTATTCCCCTATTTTTGTTCTCTTATGTTTATTCTCTAGGTTCAATTTTATCGCTTTTGGTTAGAAATTATGCCGGATCTCTATGCCGGATCCCAATGATATTCTCGGACTGATATTCCCGGACTGATTTTCCTGGACTGATTTTCCCCGTCTCTGCTCTGCGATCGCACAGGATATCCGCGTATTAAAAGCATTTTGAGCGAACATTAGACGTGACGCTCGGAATGCTGGGATGTGAAATTAAAGTTCTTTGACCCCGAAAATGGTTTGCGAGCAAAGCGGGTTTTTTTCTTTACGATTGATGTGAGCGATCGCACTCCAGTCACATTAGGAGAAGTGCGTTCTTGGGCTGTTTCTAAATAGAGCATCAGGGGCGATCGCTCCTAGGTCAATCGAATATTTATTTGATATTTTATTTGATCTATTTTACCGGGTACTTTCTGTCACCTCAGTCAGGGAAGATGGCTGAGGTTTTACCTTAATTCCTCGGTACTGAATCTCAAAATTCCTAGTGGTTTCACTCTGTACTTGAGTATGCTGAGGGGAATGGGTTTTTAACACTTGACCGCGATATTTGCCGATAATCATTTCGGCTTTCTTCACCTCTTCATTAGCTGCGATAGCATTTTTCGGCTGCACTTCATAATTAATCCCCCGATAACTCATATTAATTTTGGGGTCTGCTGGGGATAAATCATCCTCAAGCTCCTCGGTTTTCTGCCAAATCCGAATATTACTCAGTAGAACTAGAAGTAACAATAAAAATTGAAACTGCCAAGGTGCGATAACTAAACTAACAATTAAACTCACCACTAAAATTGCCGTAGCGATATAGGCAATTTCGTCCGTTGCGTGCTTCAAAATATAGTAAACAACTAAGGCAAGTCCTAGTGGAATTATAAAATACCAAGCCATAGCGATCGCCTCTTAAAAAATAAATTGGGACTGGGCGATCGCTGTCCCTGATTTTACCTTTTGCCCTCAGCAAACCAGAAAAACCAAGAATAAAGGCGATCGCCCCAAAAAACATCCGGGCAGGCAAAAAAGCCCGCCGCAGACAAACTTAACTAACCATCGCCAAACAGAGCGATTCTTTCAACAAATCAACCTTATCAGTTTTTTCCCACGGCAAATCTAAATCAGTCCGTCCGACGTGACCATAAGCTGCCACATCTTGGAAAAAGCGCCCACCACATTCAACGGGCAAATACTGCAAATTAAACGTCTGAATAATCCCCGCTGGACGCAGTTCAAAATGCTGTTTCACCACTTCCAACAACTTATCCTCATCCACCTTAGCGGTGCCAAAAGTCTCAATCATCATGCTCATCGGTTTTGCCACCCCGATCGCATAACTTAATTGCACCTCGCACTTATCCGCCAAACCAGCGGCCACAATATTTTTCGCCACATATCGGCAAGCATAAGCCGCACTGCGGTCTACCTTCGTGGGGTCTTTCCCGGAAAAAGCGCCCCCACCATGACGGGAATAGCCACCATAAGTATCAATAATAATTTTACGACCTGTCAGCCCCGAATCCCCTTGGGGTCCACCAATCACAAACTTACCCGTGGGGTTCACCAGAAACTTCGTCTCGGCATCCGGTTTAATATCAATATCCGCAAACGCAGGTTGCACCACCGCTGACCAAAGGTCTGCTTTAATCTTCGCCTGCACCGCTGTATTATCGGTCAAATCGCCAATCGTCGCCGTATGCTGGGTCGAAATCAAAATCGTATCAATTCCAACGGGCTTACCATCCTCATAAATCACCGTCACCTGAGTTTTGCCATCGGGACGCAGGTAAGGCAATTCTCCGGTTTTCCGCATCTTGGCCAACTGCCGGGAAATCCGATGGGCCAGGGAAATGGGCATCGGCATCAGTTCCGGGGTTTCATTGCAGGCATAGCCAAACATCAAACCCTGATCTCCGGCCCCGATCGCATCCAACTCTTCCTCGCTTTTTTGTTCGCGGGTTTCCGCCGCCGAGTCAACCCCTTGGGCAATATCAGCGGATTGTTCATCCAGAGCGACTAACACCGAACAGCTATTCGCGGAAAAACCATTGTCCGCATCAGTATAACCAATTTCGGCGATTTTTTTCCGAGCCAGATCCACATAATTGACTTGAGCCTTACTGGTAATTTCCCCAGTAATCAACACCAAGCCCGTATTCACCACCACTTCCGCCGCCACACGGCTTTTCGGATCTTGTGTCAACAAAGCATCAAGAATCGTATCGGAAATCTGGTCACAAATTTTATCAGGATGACCTTCCGTCACTGATTCCGAGGTAAAAAGATATCTACGAGACAAGGATAAATCCTCCAAACTATATAATAAGTAGCCAAAAAGCAATTGACCGATTAACCAAATATCCCCTAAGTAGGATTGCTCAATTATTAAGCTTTCACTGATCGATGTCTATATCTTCCTTATGAAGGATATAGATTTAGCAGATGACTTGAATTTGATCGAGTTGAGCAATCGTCACATCTGCGTCTTGCAAGTCTTTTCCTGCCCGTGAACCTTGACAAATCCCAATACAACCAGCGGCTCCGGCCTGCTTGGCCATTTCCATGTCCAAGGGCGAATCGCCCACCATTAAAATTCTAGACGGTGCCACCCCCAAAGCTTCACAGGCTTTGAGAAACAAAGCGGGATCTGGTTTACTCAGATTCGCATCCACTCCCATTGATAGCTGGATATATGGACTTAACTGGTAATGGGACACAAACTGTTGCACCCGTTGCGTTGTGTCCGCTGAAAGAATGCCCAACTTCAACCCAGCCTCTGCGAGTAACTTTAGAAGTTCCAAACAGCCGACAAACAAAGGAGGCTGGGCATCTTTTGCGAACATTTGATCCGCTTCCGCAAAAGCCTGACGCGCAATCTTCAAAGATTCTAGCCAGCCTCGACCTGTTTCGGCAATATAAGCCGCTGCCGCAATTTCATTGTCCCTTCGGCTACCGACAGCCATCAAGCCATCAGGATCGAGGCGATCGTCTTGGATGCCAAACGCCATCAACAAGGGATCGCCCACACCCGGAATTTGGGCATCGATTAAGCGCGATCGCTTATATCCCAGACTCCGCCAAAAACTAGCCGCATCTACCAGGGTGCCATCTTTATCAAAAATAACTGCTTGAATTTGCTCAAACTTGACATCCCGACACTGAATGATGGTCAAAGCTTTCAACTCCTATCAGCATAATCATCATGCTAAAAAAATCGGATTTGGGATCAAATATCTGATTAACCGTCGGAGGGGTCAACGGCCGTTGACCCCTACACCTGAAACAAAAAAAGAGGGAAATTCCCTCTTTTTGCAGGCCACTTGATAATCGTCCCAAGGGACGATTATTGGCTGCAAATGGTCGTCGGATTGATTTCTACTCTTCGGCGGAGGGAAATTCCTCGATCGCTGTAGTTTCGGCAGTTTCCACCGCATCAGGGACAGAAATCGCTTCAGGAGCTACCGTCACTGATGAAGCCGCACTGGGCTGTGATGCCTCTGGCTGTTGACCTTGTTGAGCCGCCATCATTTGTTCGCGGAACTTAGCCGCCATTTCTTCGGCCTTGTCATAAACAAGCTGACGGTTTTTCACCATATCACCGGCTTCCGGTTCCAGTTGCTTGGTTGACAGAGAAATCCGACCCCGTTCGGCATCTAGATCAATGATCATCACCTTGACTTCATCATTGACATTGAACACACTATGGGGAGTATCAATATGGTCGTGGGAAATTTCTGAAATGTGGAGCAGACCGCTGACACCACCGATATCAATGAACGCACCATAAGGCTTGATGCCTCGAACGGTGCCCACCACGACTTCCCCGACTTCTAAGCGGTTCATCTTGCGCTCAACCAATGCCCGTCTGTGGCTGAGAACCAGACGATTGCGGTCTTCATCCACTTCTAAGAATTTCAAGGGCAATTCTTGTCCTACCAGGTCTTCTTTGGGAGTCCGGGTACTAATGTGGGAACCGGGAATAAAGCCCCGCAAGCCTTCAATGCGAACCAGCGCCCCACCTCGATTTGTGGCAAAAACTTGCGATCGCACCGTAGCATCTTCTGCTTGGAGTTGCCGCACCCGCTCCCAAGCCCGCATATATTCAATGCGTCGGATGCTCAGGGTTAACTGGCCATCTTCGTTTTCATCGGTGAGAATAAAAAATTCACGAGTTTCATTAGACTGCAAAACTTCTTCGGGAGAGTCAACCCGATTGATTGACATCTCTTGAATCGGAATATAAGCAGCAGTTTTAGCACCGATGTCAATCAGAGCGCCCCTCGGCTCCAGACTAAACACTGTACCGGCCACTGTATCGCCAGGGCTAAAGTGATAGTCATACTTATCCAGCAGAGCCGCAAAATCTTCGTGAGTAAAGCCAATATTTCTGGCAATTGTATTCTGATTGACCATGGGATTTTTTTTAGAATGTTCTCCGTATTAATTGTGCGTTTTGTTGATTGATGTTTGGACAATCCCAAAATGAACTGGGAATTTTGGTTATACCGGCTCACGCATCGACTCAATTCTGACTAGAATCAAATCAATAGGAGCGTTTCCTAGACATTATTTCAGGAGTGGCTATCTTGCATCAATACTTCAAGTAAAAAGACAAAACAGTTGCTACTGTTTGCTTTTTACCTAGATCCTAATCGAAAGCGATTAGGTTTTTGGCTTCTATATTCTTGGTGAATTTTATTTATGAGCCGAGCTTCGGTTCCTAAAATTCGCCCTATTCGCCTATAGTTACTTTTACTGGAATGTCGAACACAGCCACTAGAAAGCCTATCTTATGTTGTCCTGATGCTGTGTTCAAGCCTATCCACTTTTTCTGGAAATAAACTTTTCCAAAAAAATAGACAGACTTGTTAGTAATTAACCTGAATAAGAAGTTGATTATCAGACTTCGGTTCCAGCAATTGTTTTATCCCTGCGCTTTTTCAGAAGCGATCGCTTTCCTTAACTCAGGATTTGGCTGAATGTACACCAGGAGGCTGACCAGTGGGATCCATCCCCTTAGATTTGGTCAGGGAACACAGACAATCTGAATCTTTGCTCACAGAAATCATTAATTGGTGTGAGCCAAGCAGAGCGAGAACCCAGGGTTTCTATGCTCGATGAATCAAGTTATCTAGCTGTATGCTGCTAAAGCGCATTAATTCTAGCATCCGAATTCGGTTGCTAGAAATTTTTTTTGCTCATACCCAGGCGGTGGCAAAGCCAAATTAAAAATGCTTGGACTATATGCCATCGGAATGGGGGGTCTATGGAGAGAATCTGCTCTCTGAAATTTCAGTGGAGCAAGTCAAAGGCTGGGGATCTATGCCCTTGCAGTAGTTGCATCAGGCTTGAAGTCTAGTCTTTGACTTGATAGATTTTCACCCAGATTAGATATTATAACCTGGAAAGACATCCCTGAGTATAGGCGAAAAAAATGGCGATCGGCAACCACCTAAACCACCTTTCATTGCTGACCTCTGGTTCTAACCATTGGCAGATCGGCCGTAATGAAGATCGAGGCTGGTTAAGGATCGGAGAAATTATCGGGAATTGAGGGTCAGATCGTCCTCACAAGGCAGGACATCTAGGGCATCTAGGACATCTGAATTTGTCTGTGGGGGTTGAGTCAGTGTCTCAGAGCTATCTTGCTGCCTCTGGAGATGATTTAAGGTCTCGATAAAATCCCGAATACCTTGAAATTTTCTATAAACTGAGGCAAATCGGACATAAGCGACCTCATTGAGTTGTGCTAATTGAGCCAGAACGATCTCACCAATTTCACTGCTACTGACTTCTCTCATCACCGCTTGTTGAAGTTGTGCTTCAATATCATCGACGAGAGCTTCAATCTTGGCCGCACCGACACCAGTTTTTTCGCAAGCCCGAACAATACCCCGTAATAACTTAGAGCGATCGAAAGACTCCCGATAGCCATTTCTTTTGATCACTGTCACGGGTACAAATTCAATTCTTTCATAAGTGGTAAAACGACGTTTGCACTCTAGACATTCTCGCCGTCGGCGGATACTTTGACAAGATTCTGCGGCTCGTGATTCTAGAACCCGACTGTCTGTATGTTGACAAAATGGACAGCGCATAATTTTTGTCCTCTGGTCAAAACGGGCTGAGTGTGGAATCCATGATGGATTGGTTGCTGAGTGATTTGCCGATCGCTCCTGGGAGGAGATAACCGTTGCCTGGAGCGATCGCTGGCAGGCGGTGAGGTTTTGAGGGTTTTGCTCTCTGATGAGTGATTTTTGCTTTTAGCAATTCGTGTTAGAAATTATTTTAGGCAAAAAAACGCATATTTTTTGGTGCGATCGGGAAATATTTTTTCAGGTTCTATCCTTCTCAACATCAAAAAGGATCAACAAAACAGTTACAAAGGCTGGAAATCGCCAGTTTTTTGGCTAATCAATTAAACAAAAAATTCTGAGCCAACCTCCGACCCGCAGGCTCAGGCATCTGCGATCGCCTGAAAGCGAGTTAATATGGGGGTGGCTCAGTCAAAAAAGCACTCAAGGTTTTACCTGTGACTACTTTTCGATTCTTGGAGGCTCACGAAAGGCGATCGCAAAAAACAGAACTCCCAGAGCCAAAGTCAGCATTAAGATGTAAGCGACGCTTTGCATAATGTCAAAACTTCCCAATAATTGCTTTTACATTAGTTTACCAAGAATGTATGAAAAAGGTCTAACAAACTCTAAACACGCAGAATAGAATGCTTGTCAGACCTTTTTCCCAAAAAATCATCAGCCCATAAAGAACAATTAAGCTTTTGGCTGAGTCCGCGTGGTCTTGTCACCAACTTTGGCAAACAGACCCCACTCCACTTGCTCTTCCAAATCTGCTTCCACACCGGCAAACACATCCCGGAAAATAGTCCGAGAACCATGCCAGATGTGACCGAAGAAGAACAACAGAGCAAAACAGGCGTGTCCAAAAGTAAACCAACCGCGAGTGCTGGTACGGAACACCCCATCAGAACCGAGAGTTTCTCGGTCAAACTCAAAAGGTTCGCCCAATTGAGCCTTACGAGCGTACTGTTTCACTACGGCTGGATCGGTAAATGTTTGACCATCCAACTCACCACCATAGAAAGAAACTTTCACGCCGGTTTGCTCAAAGCTATACTTAGATTCTGCACGGCGGAAAGGAATATCAGCCCGCACAATGCCATCAGCGTCCACTAAGACCACTGGGAAAGTTTCAAAGAAGTTGGGCAGACGGCGCACGAACAACTCGCGACCTTCATTATCCGTGAACGCAGGATGACCTAGCCAACCTTGAGCTAGTCCATCACCATTGTTCATCGGGCCTACCCGGAACAAACCACCCTTGGCAGGGTTATTGCCGATATAGTCATAAAAAGCCAGTTTTTCGGGAATTGCAGCCCAGGCTTCAGATTGGCTCTTACCTTCGGCCAAACTCGCTTGCACGCGACGCTGAATTTCTTGCTGATAATAGCCACTATCCCACTGATAACGGGTCGGTCCAAACAGTTCGACTGGGGTAGCAGCGGAGCCATACCACATGGTTCCAGCGACGACGAAAGCTGCGAAAAATACAGCGGCAATACTGCTAGAGAGAACCGTTTCAATGTTCCCCATCCGCAGGGCTTTGTAAAGTCTTTCTGGGGGACGAACCGTTAAGTGGAAAATTCCGGCGATAATTCCCACAATACCCGCAGCGATGTGGTGAGCCACGATCCCACCGGGATTGAAGGGGTTAAAGCCATCGGGTCCCCACTCTGGAGCCACAGGTTGGACATGACCTGTCAAACCATAAGGGTCAGAAATCCACATTCCTGGCCCGAACAGACCAGTCAGGTGGAAAGCACCGAAGCCAAAGCAAAGCAGACCAGATAAGAACAAGTGAATGCCAAACATTTTTGGCAAGTCTAAGGCAGGTTCACCAGTTCTCGGATCGGTGAAAAGTTCCAAATCCCAGTAAACCCAGTGCCAAACTGCGGCTAAGAACAGCAAGCCAGACAGCACAATGTGAGCACCGGCAACACCTTCAAAGCTCCACAGACCAACATCGGAGACGGATTCTCCGGTAATGCTCCAACCCCGCCAGGAATCAGTGACCCCCAAACGAGCCATGAAGGGCATGACAAACATACCTTGTCGCCACATGGGGTTGAGAACGGGATCGCTTGGATCGAAAATGGCGAGTTCATAGAGGGCCATAGAGCCAGCCCAGCCTGCCACAAGGGCAGTATGCATCAGGTGTACAGCAATCAGACGGCCTGGATCATTCAGCACGACTGTATGTACTCGATACCACGGTAGTCCCATTGACTCCGTTTCCTCCTCAATGTGAGATTTTTACTTTTACGCTTTTTCAGCTTTTTATTAATATTTCCTAAGCCTACTAGCAAGAGCGGCTAATCTCCTGCTGATCGGTTAGGGAAGGTTAACGGCTGCCTTCCATCAAATATGATCGGCATTTAAAGAAGTGTATCGATTGTGGGAAACAATTGCAAGCACTCTGAGATAGTCAATTTAGATTAATTGGCGATTTGCCGGATCCTAGATGCCCCAATTTAGCCCATCCGGGTTATCTGCGCCGATCTCGACCTATTTCACAAGTGGCTTGTAAAGTACACAGCCACTCGATCACTTGATCTGAGTTCATTAACCGTTTAATCAGCACTTGGCCGATACTACTTTCTTTGGGAACCAACTCAGGGAGCGGTTTAACTTCGAGCATCAATACAGCGTCTTCTACCCGGTAAAGCCACATCTTCTCCCCTTGCTCGATAATCGCCAGATTCATTTTCTCAATTTCTGGTTCGCGCCGCCAAGCTAAAGCGTTCCATAGTCCGCCAACTCCCCAGACCCGTCCAACAGTCCAACCTTCGGTTAAGAAAAAATATTTCACGGTTCCCTATCCATGTGAATGACATATAGACATATAGATCAACTTGGCTGGCCTGAGTTGAGGCCAATGTAGCAAAAAATACACAATTTTTCTCTGGCCGCCAAGCTTTGCCCAGATTTAATCTGACTAGATCCTATGCTTTCCAGGGTTGCCTTTGAGCCAAAAAGCTGCACACATCAAGGAGAAAAAACCAAAAATACGGTGACAAAAATTACCAGATCAAGTTACCAGATCAAGTTACCAGATACTTGAGTAAGTAGTTGAACATCATTTAAAACCTTTGACACCTACTTATTTGTTTCAATTCTATGACTTAATCTTTTGTCATAATCTAACATATCGCTCTGCTTTTGCTAAAATCAGATATAATGGTTTTTTGGTGTATATCGCTTTTTTTTCTAAAAATTTTAATTAACAAAAGTTAATTTTTGCCTAATTCAGTAAGATTAGCTGTTTGACTAATTAGTAATATTTTTTATTTTTTTATTTATATTAATTAAATGTTTTAGTAATCGCTGATAATTGCAGCACCAAAAAATGTTTTTATTTACAGGAAAAAATAATGAATCAAAAGTTCAATATATCGGCCATTAATGTTCCAACAGGTTCATTAACAATATTTCCGATAAATCTCATTTACGGTGAAATTCAATTACTATTGTCTGCTGCCAAATTACAAGGAAGCCAAAAATATTCTGGCAATTGTAGAACAACTAACCCGGTTATTAAATTCAGTGATTTCCGGCCAATATGAGTGAGTTAATTGCGCTGGTTAGCGATTGATTCTGTTGCTACTAAACT
Organism: Planktothricoides sp. SR001; assembly: GCF_001276715.1. Lineage (GTDB taxonomy): Bacteria > Cyanobacteriota > Cyanobacteriia > Cyanobacteriales > Laspinemataceae > Planktothricoides > Planktothricoides raciborskii. The sequence continues at coordinate 76,150 of NZ_LIUQ01000027.1, forward strand.
TAGTAATTAAGGGAATGTATGTTTAAACGCATAAAAATCGAATTTATTAGTCTGGTATTTTGCTTTATTCTCTGTGCAGAATTGTTGCTTAAGCAATATCGCTTAGAGGTTGGGGTTAGTGATGCCAGATTGACTTATAACGATCTCAGGATCGGTGCTGAGTATATAGCTTTGAATATACTCTACTTAATATGGTTGCGAAAGGCAAAACTCAATGATCAACAAGACTCGACAATAGGATCTAGGGTCAAGTTCGTCCAAGCGATCGCTCCTTCTTCCATATTTTTGCTGCTTGCATTTATCTCTTACCCAAATACTAAGACCGATATATATACATATCTACATTCAGGTTTAATGATTTTGAATGGAATCAATCCATACATTGTTCCTGCCGGAGACTTTTACTCTCAAGTATCTCCATATTTTTCCTGGCTTCAAACCTCGACTTACGACCCAATTTCTCAATTTTTATTTGTCATATCAGCCTTATTCACAACCATTAATATTAGTTTAGGAATATATATATTTAAGTTTTTATGTTTGATATTTCATGTGCTTAACGCTTGATTGATATGGAATTTACTGAAAGAGGATTATTTGAAAAAAATTATAGTAATTGCTTATTTGGTCAATCCTATATTACTTTTTGAACAAGTGAGTCAGGCTCACATTGATGTTTTTCTGTGTAGGTCTTTGATTCTACTTATCCTTAGCATTAATTTTCAGTATTTGTTTCTATCAGTTATGCTAATTTGGGTGGGTATTCTCACTAAAACTATACCAATTATTTGGATGCCCCTAATGTTCTTCTATTTAAGTAGTAAGAAAAAATACAATACTCTTATACTCTCTTTCCTGGCCTCGATCGCTGTCATTTGTATTGTAAGTTTTGTCTGTCTGGGGTCTTTAGATGCCTGGTCAAGCTTAACTAACCCTGGTGTTTCGTTCAGAACGAATAGATCCTTACACATATTTTTGATAACTATATTTAGGAATATTACCAATATCCTTCCAAGCTTTTTGAGTGGAGAATACGCATATCGAGTTTATCTATTATCTAAATGGATAAGTTATATGGCCTATATTTTATACTATGCTGCAACTTTGTACGGAATGTATTGGGGAATTAGAAAAAAAAGCGATTCAGAGATTCATCTAATATTAACGATAGGATGGACATCTTTACTCCTTTTCTTGTTTGCCACACCCGGGAATCCATCCTGGTACGTTACAATTCTGATTCCGATCGCATTCCTGGTTTTTCCGATCAAAGATTCCGATGTGCAACGATTTGTGAATACTAGCTTAATTTTTTGCCTGAGTAGTTATACTTATTATTTGTTCACATTGAAGGGAAGCTCTGATTTTTTACTGGGTGTTGATGGCTTGATTGCCTTTATACCAACGACAATTTACTTAATTCTACCAAAAACGTCTAAGGAATTAAAATGAATAAACAGCAAACCAATTCACTTCTTGATGTTCCCTCTAGTTCATTACAGATTTTGTCACACAATACAAGAGCAAATGAAAGTCAATTATTATTATCTTTAGTGCTGCCAACTTACAAGGAAGCGAAAAATATTCCGGCAATTGTAGAACAAATAACCCGGTTATTAAATTCAGTCATTCCTGGCCAATATGAGTTAATTGTGGTGGATGATAATAGTCCAGATAAAACCTGGGAAATTGCCCAATCTATCATGGGAGAATATCCTCAATTACGAGTCATGCGTCGGCGAGATGAACGGGGACTTTCTACGGCGGTGATTCGCGGTTGGCAAGTAGCAAATGGAGAAATTTTTGGCGTAATTGATGCGGATTTGCAACATCCTCCAGAAGTGTTATTACAAATGTTGGCCATTATCAAAGAACAAGCTGATGTGGATTTGGTGGTGGCTTCTCGCCATGTAGAAGGGGGTGGGGTGAGTGATTGGAGTTTGATTCGCCGTTTTTTATCACGAGGAGCTCAGACATTAGGGTTAATTATTTTGCCCGGAGTGGTGGGGCGGGTTTCTGACCCCATGAGTGGTTATTTTATGGTGCGTCGCCAAGCCCTGGTTGGTAAAACCATGAATCCTCTGGGTTACAAAATTTTGATTGAAACCCTGGGACGGGGAGATATCGGCAAAGTGGCAGAAGTGGGCTATGTGTTTCAAGAACGCTTAGAGGGCGAAAGTAAGGTGACATGGAAACAGTATGTCGATTATTTGCGCCACTTGGTGCGTTTACGGTTAGATTTATGGCGGATTGGCCGTTTTTTGCGGTTTGGCATTGTGGGTTTTTCTGGGGTGTTTGTGGATATGGCGGTGCTTTATTTATTAAGTGACCCGACTACTTTGGCCTGGGGATTGACTCGCAGTAAAATTATTGCGGCGGAAGCGGCAATTGTGAATAATTTTTTGTGGAATGATGCCTGGACTTTTGCCGATATGTCCATTCATCAACGGGGTTGGAAGAAGCGATTTAAGCGGTTTTTGAAGTTTAATTTGGTCTGCTTAGGAGGAGTCGGATTAAATATTGTGTTGTTGAATGTGATGTTTAATTTGTTAGGGTTTAATTCGTTTCGCGCAGGTCGCTATGTGGCGAATTTTATTGCGATCGCAATTGTCACGCTTTGGAATTTCTGGCTAAACCTGAAACTTAGTTGGCGAGTGACAGAAGTAGATCGATAAATTGGTTTTTGATTGTTGGGTAAAGATTCTTTGATTGTTGATTGTTGTTTGTTGGGTAGGGATTCTTTGAGTGTTGAGTGTTGATTGTTGATTGTTGATTTTTGGCAAATGGCGAAAAGTAATAAAAAACAACAAAAAATAAACAACAAACAACAAAATAATCCCTACCCAACAACAATCAACCAACAACAATCAACAAATAAAAACTATTCACGAATTTCTCCTTCGGGAACACTGAAAGCCGAAAGACCAGCGATCGCCCGTAAATTTTGACAGCGAATCAGTTCGGTAAAACTTAAGCTGGGTCGCCCTTCAATTTTGGCCACTATTTGAATTGATTCAAGCAAATATTGGGCGGCTTCGGCTTCGCTGTAGCCCCGCCGTTGGGCGACTTGAAGTGCTGCTTCATCGGCCAATAACTCCGATTGGGAACTGCGTTGATTGCGCCAAATTTGAGAAACAGCTAGTCCGGTTAGACTCCCGGCAATGACGATACCGACGGCATCCACTTGCACCATTTCTAACAAAGTTCCTAAGACCCCGGCTGCCACTAATCCTTGATAAATATCGATTTTGAACCATTGGATATTCAACTGCCAACAAACGGTTCTTAACATTAATAAATCTCGCTGACTTTGAGATAATCGCGCCCAAAGGTCAAAATTAACTAAAATCAATCTGGGTTTATCCCAAGGTTTGGGAAATGGACTCGAAATTACCGTGGGTTGTTGGGGCTGGCTTTGAATTTTTGTCAGCATCCGTCCGCTGGCAGGCATGATATCGAGTAAGCGGTAAGTTTCAATCGCTGGATCCATAATGAGTTAATTCTCAGACTTTGGGCAATATCTCTGAAAATAAAATACGATAACTTGTAACCTGGGTATTGTAGACCGCTTAAATCCACTGCGGCATTCACCGAATGCTAAAGCCGGGGGCTATTTGATTTCTCTGCTTTTCCGCAGGCTTTGCAGCGATCGCCACCCCAGAAAATCCGTGGCGACTTTTGATTTGATCAAAAAGGCTAAATTCAAAAGCCACCCCTGTGATGCCAAATCATTAACTTTAATATTGTCACCTAATTGTCACCTATAGTATTGTCACCTATGGATGCTTTTGCGCCAATTCCTCCCGAATGGACGAAAGAGGCTGTTCACGCTTATCAGTTTTGTTGTCCGACTTGCTACGCTAGTTCTTTGGAAGCCACCCAAGTTTGGATTAACCGGCGATCGCCCGTTTATACCCCAGAAAATCGCCGCAAGTGGCAGGAGTTTTATCAGTGTAAATGTGGCTGCGCTTGGTGGGCTTGGAGTAGCGATCGCCCCCCGTCTAATTTGGGCGATCGGGAAGTTGCAGATAATCCCATAGATCATCCAGATGATTTGGTTTAAATTAAGGAGCAACATTATGGCCAACCCAAATATTAATCTTCCTTATTTCGATCTCCTGTTTGAAGAATTTGGCAAACAAAACCCAGAGGCATTAGAAGCATTTGGCCGTCATGTTCACTGGGGATATTGGGATTATCCCGCTGCTGCCGATGGTTCGATCTCCGACTTTGCCAAAGCCGCAGAACGTCTGTCTCGTCGGGTTTGTGATGCCGGAAAAGTCGGCAATGGAAAGCGAATTCTTGACTGTGGTTGTGGATTTGGCGGCACTATCGCCAGCCTAAATGAACGCTTTTCTGATCTGGAATTAGTCGGATTAAATATCGACGAACGTCAACTCGAACGCGCCCGAGAACAAGTACAACCGCAAAATAACAATCAAATTCAATTTGTCCAAGGCAATGCCTGTGAACTGCCCTTTGAGGATAATTCATTTGATGTGGTTACAGCGGTAGAGTGCATTTTTCATTTTCCTAGCCGAGAGCAATTTTTCCGAGAAGCACGAAGAGTCCTTAAGCCCGGTGGCCAACTGGCGATTAGCGACTTTGTTCAAGCAGAAACTTTTATGCCTGTACTCAAATTTATGGGCAATTTTATCCCATTTGACATAGACTTTACTTACGGAAAAGTGGACAGTAATATTAGCTTGATTGACTATCAAAATTTAGCCAAAACCACTCAATTTATCAGCAAAATTGAGGATGATATTACCGTAAATACTCTGCCAACTTATCCCATAGTCAGAAAACTCCTGCATGATGGCAAGCTCAAGAAAGGCGAAAATGTCACCTTGGCAACTGAGTGGTTATCTCGGTTGGGAATTTTGCGCTATTTAATTTTGTCTTTTCAAGTCTCTTAAAGCATATTTTTGCCTCATGGGGTTTGGACAATCTAGAAACTTAGACTAATTCTAGAATATCTTCTCGTCTGCATTTTTCTGTATCTGAGTAAATTTACCTAAATGTTACACCCAAATTTTACTCAGATATCTGGTTCAATTAAATCTTAATTAATTGCTAAAATCAACCCTGATCAAGACGATGCAAACCTTCAGAATCAACTGCCAGAAATTAGACATCATTCAAATCAATGGGTATTGGGTATCACTGGATTAACCTTAGTCCTATTGCTTGTGCTTTTAGCTAGATTAAGTGAATTGTTCATTACCAGCTTAATCACTATTTAAGTGTATTTAATTCTCCATCGTCAATTTTTATTATAAGTAGCGGTGCAGCAGCGAACTAACAAAAATTTACAAATCAGTGAACAACTGGCAGCAGCAATCCGGGAACAGCAAAAAGCAGAGAAACTTTTAGCGGCATATAATCAGACTTTAGAGCAGGAGGTGATGCAGCGAACTGAAGAACTGATTGATTCTAATAAAAGACTGGAACTGGCTAAGGAAAAAGCGGAAATAGCCAGCCAATATAAGAGCAATTTCATTGCCAATATGAGCCATGAGTTCCGCACCCCAATGAATGCCATTCTTGGGTTTTGTGAATTGCTGAAAAATAGCCCACTTGAAAATAAGTCAAAAAGCTATGTTGAGGCGATCGCCTCTAGTGGCAAACTGCTCCTGGCTTTGATTAATGATATCCTAGACTTGTCGAAAATTGAATCCGGGAAACTAGATGTCAGTTATGAACCCGTTGACATCAGGATGGTGATTCAAGAAATTGAACAAATTTTCTCTCACCCCGCGAGTCAAAAAAATTTGTTACTTTTTAGTGAGATTGACGAAAAGCTTCCTCAGAACCTTTATTTTGATGAGGTACGGCCGCGTCAAATACTTTTTAATGTTGTCGGTAATGCTCTCAAATTTACCGAAGAGGGTTTTATTAAAATTTCTCTCAGCACCAAATAAAAAACCCATAGTTTTCCAGAGAGTGAGTCATCCTTGAATGAGTGCTTACCAGGTTCGGAAATCATCAATCAATCTGCTTTACAAGTCGTCAGTTTAACCCTGAGCATAGAAGATACGGGAATCGGGATTAGCCCTCAAGATCAATTGCATATTTTTGATGCTTTTCCCCAAGGCAATAGACAGAGTAAACGTAAGTATAGTGGTACAGGTTTAGGATTAGCAATTACCAAACGACTTACAGAAATTTTGGGGGGAACCATTGAACTCGAAAGTGAGTTAAATTCTGGTTCTATTTTTACGTTTAAGTTTCCTAATGTGAGGGTGTTTGATTCCGCGATCGCTGAGAGTAAATTGCCGATCGCGATCGAGCCAAATTTAGATCCAGTTCAATCCAGCGTCAAGCCTGACCGAGAGCCAAACAATTCTATTATAGATATAGATCGAGCCAGCGATCGCCTGAATCCTGAAATGATGCAGTCACCAGTGCCATTAATCAATGAGGCAGCATTTCGGGAATTAATGGATCAACTGGACATAGAACAAACACATATTTGGCCAGAATTATGTCAAAAAATGAAATTTAGAGAATTACAAGCATTTTCCGATCGCTTAAACCAGTGGGCAGAGAAATATCCTTTAGGGGATTTGTTAAACTATGCCAATCAGGTGGCAAATCAACTAGAACCATTTGATTGGGATCAATTACCCGATACTATCGCTCAATTTACGGAAATTATTGAATCTATAGAAGCCAAATTTAATCAAAAATAACTGATATCATCAATCGCCGATAAAAATATGGTAATCGTACAGCAATCTCAGAGAAAAGTTTTGGTTTGTATTAATCGAACTTGTCGGAAGCAAGGGGCAGAAAAAGTGTTACAAGCGTTTCAACAAATGCCTATAGAAAATGCGATCGCCGAGGGGACGGGTTGCCTGGGACAATGTGGCAATGGTCCGATGGTATTGGTGGAACCAGAACAAGTTTGGTATTGCCAAGTTAGACCCGAAGAAGTTCCAGCGGTGGTCGAACGACATTTAAAAGGAAATCAACCGATTAAAGGGATGCTTTATCGCAAGTTTCACCCAAGGGAATAGGCAGCTTTTTGGGGTGTAGGGTGTAGGGTGTGGGGTGTGGGGTGCAGAGGAGCTTCTGGTGCGGGGGAGCAGGGGAGAAGAGGAGGAAAGAGGATAGAGGAAAGAGGATAGAGGAAAATTCTCTTCTCTCTATCCTCTTTTCTCTTTTCTCTCTTCGCGGGGGAGCGGGGGAAAATAATTAACAATTGCCAATAGTTAGGCACCGTATCTTATAATGACTATATTACCAAAAAATGCTGAATTGTCAATAGTTTTTATAATTTTTTTGATTTTACAAAGATATGTGAAAATAACATTTTGCGGAAAATTAATCTCTTTGCCGGTGATAAGTGGGGATTAAGTTAATCTCTATTATTGGGTTTGATAATTTGGTTTTTATAATTACTTATATTGCTTATGATTATTATCGATAAATTATTATGGAAAACCATTGAGCCAACGATCGCGATCGACTCTGTCCCTTATGGCCTAGGCCGAGACGCGATCGCATCTCTAAACCATACTGGATAAGGTTTTCCCTAATGTACTACCAATCAGTTTCCGCCACAATGAAAAAAATTTAAATAAAAAGTAAAAAACAGAGATAATATTTTCACAGTTCTTTCACCGGCCCATGTTTGGGCTCAACTTCCACTGCAATGCTTACTGATTCATTTCCTTGGTTAACCACCACATTTGCCCTGCCCTTCCTGGCAGCATTCCTGGTGCCAATCATCCCCGATCGCGATGGAAAAGTGCTGCGTTGGTATGCCTTGTCAGTGGCGATCGCCGACTTGGTACTAATTTGCGTACTCTTTTGGCAAAAATACGACCCACAACTCGCCACCTTTCAAATCACCGAAAAATTCACCTGGATTCCCCAACTAGGCATCAGTTGGGCGGTGTCCGTCGATGGAATGTCCATGCCCTTGGTACTTCTCGCGGCATTTGTCACCACCCTTTCCCTGCTTTCCGCATGGCAACTAGATCGCAAACCTAGGATGTTCTACTTCCTAATGCTGGTCTTATACGCGGCGCAAATCGGCGTATTCATCTCCCAAGACCTGCTGCTATTTTTCATCATGTGGGAACTGGAACTCGTCCCGGTTTACTTGCTGGTCTGCATTTGGGGTGGCCCGAAACGGCAATACGCCGCCACGAAATTCTTACTCTACACTGCCGCTGCTTCCATCTTCATCTTAGTGGCAGCCTTCGCCCTAGCCTTCGCCGGTCCAGGTCCAATCACCTTTGATATTGCCGAACTCGGCTTAAAAGACTTCCCCCTAGCCTTGGAACTGCCGCTATATGCGGGATTACTCTTTGCCTTTGGGGTCAAACTCGCTGCCCTACCTTTCCATACTTGGCTACCGGATGCCCACGGGGAAGCATCTGCCCCAGTGTCCATGATTTTGGCCGGAGTTTTGCTGAAAATGGGCGCTTATGGCATCATGCGCTTAAACATGGGATTAATGCCCGATGCTCATATTTACTTTGCCCCGGTATTAGTCACCCTGGGTGTCATTAATATTATCTACGGTGCCTTAGCTTCCTTTGCCCAAACCAACATGAAACGGCGATTAGCTTATTCATCGGTTTCGCACATGGGCTTTGTGCTGATTGGCATTGCCTCCTTCACCGATATCGGCGTCAATGGGGCAATGTTGCAAATGATTTCCCACGGTCTAATTGCCTCAGTCTTGTTCTTCCTGACCGGCGTTACTTACGATCGCACCCAAACTATGACCATGAAAGATATGGGTAGCATCGGAATGTTTATGCCCAAAGTTTTCGCCCTTTATACCGCTGGGGCAATGGCTTCTATTGCTTTACCCGGAATGAGTGGCTTTGCCAGTGAAGTGGCAGTATTTATTGGCATTGCTACCAGTGAATTTTATAGTGTGGCTTTCCGATTTGCGATCGTCTTCTTAGGCGCGGTGGGAGTCATTCTCACCCCGATTTATTTATTATCAATGGTTCGGGAAGTGTTCTACGGTTCTTTTTACGGATCGAAAGAAGTGCCGGCTTGTGACCTCACCGACCCAGAGTTACGAGAAGACTTTATCATCAACCAAGCAGCGGTCTGCTTTGGAACTAATTGTATCTTACCGGGAGAAGCGCAGTTTTTAGATGCCCGTCCTCGTGAAGTAGCGATCGCCCTGAGTTTTTTGGTGTTAATTATTGCCTTGGGCTGTTATCCCAAGATTGCCATGCAAGCTTATGACACCACCACGGTAGCCATTAATCAAGAAGTGATTAACGCTTATGGTCATGTTCGACAGTCTCAAACCGTCGGCATGAACTTACCCTAAAAACCTAAAAACCCGGTTTCTCTATTTATTTTTACCCCAGAAACCGGGTTTCTATGACAATCTCTGCATCCTCACCGAAATATGGTTAAGAAACCCGGTTTCTTGTCCCTTACCCGAAATTTACTGCTAGAATTGACTAATGTAGGATACACATTTCTCAACCTGTCATTTTAAAATACGCTATATGGTTTTATTAGTCCTACCTCAAGAAGTACGGCATGAGATTGCTCGGATCGCGCAAAATGGGCAAATTGATGTACCAAGCCTGGAACAATTTGCTTATTTAGTTCTCCGAAGTGCTTATCAGGAAGAGACTCCAGAAAATTCACTCAGTATTGATGAGTTAAAAAGCGCCATTTACCGCCGTTTTAAGGTCAAAAATACCAAAGAACTAAAGCAGTCTGGAGCTTTTAAGATGGCCACAGAGGGCATAAAAATCCCCGATTTTCGGTTGAAATCAACCTGGGAGATGTTATATCGTCGATTTATTGATATTCTCCCCCACGAGCGAGATCAGCAGGGTTATGGCTGTATTAACGGTGTCAACGTCTTTAATTATTTCAAGCCGTGGCAAGTCTTTGACTTAGATCCCAAAACAGCGACAAAACAAGATATTAAGAATGCTTATTATCGGCTTTCAAAGATTTATCATCCTGATAATCCAGAGACGGGCGATCGCATGATTTTTGAGCGAATCGATTTAATGTACAAAAGTCTTAGTTTTGAAATTTAATCATGGTCATTGAGAGAGATATTTTCTATATTGAAGAAAAAAAATTAGTCGAAGCATTAGAAATCACATTAAAAGAGTTTGATGATTTTGTTGAAAGGTTAATTTCCGTTGATTTAATACTTCAAGAATCGCTCCACTTTATTGTTCAGAATTATATTGCCGAAAAACCTATTAGGCTTTTTTCTCGTGAAGGTGCGATCGCCGTTACCAGGAGTTTAGAGAAAGAAGGAATTGTTAATGATGCCACGATCAAATCGGTGTTGATCTTAGTTGAACAATACCGCATTGAGCAGATTGATAATAAAGTTCGTCGTTCAATTTATGAACATAGTTCTTCTTTGCTGGTAAAAAATCAGAGACATTGGCTAAGTTATCGAGATGTTGTAAAAATATTCCGAACTAATAAGGATAGACTGGCTGAAGCCAGGGCATCGATTAGAATGTCTGATAACCCAATGATATTCGGTGAAGACTTCGATCTAATAGAAAAAGATGTACATTTCTCACTATCAGGTTTGGAAAAATTAAGTATAGAGCTATCTTTGACTTTGCGATCGCAAGAAAGGCGAGAGTATTGCGAGAGGGTTAGAGAAGTGGCTCCGCCCGTTTTAGAATACCTAGCTTTGGCTCCATCTCCATCGGATAGTCAGATTGAGAGTGCTGTTAGATTTGTCAAAAACCAGAACAACAAATGTTGTCAAATTACAGGTGCTACTCGTAACAAATATGACAATCCAACCCTACAACTGGTAGGACATCATTTATATGACAAAGAAAACTATAGATTTTTGGCGGCAGAACCTGAGAATATTATTCCCATTTGTCAAGAAATTAGTGATGGTTTTCATCTTTGGAATGGAGGGTTCAACAAATCTTGTACAATTGATGACTTTATTAATTATATAGAATGGAAATATCCTGAAAAACATGACAAAATATTAATGCTATATCGGAAACGAAAAATTCTCTATGAAAAACTTAAAATGCATCAACCAACTCTACCTTATGGTGAATAAGTGACTATAAAATTAGTCTTGGTATCCCCAAATTTTGTTTTATCCTAATCTGCTGGCTCAAACCGATTCAAACCCTCCGCAGTAACACACCAACGGGGAAACCTTCTGATGAGATGGTTTTCACTCATTATTAATGTCTTACCTTCTCTGGCTATTGCTATAACGCCTTACCCTGAAACATTTTGCTATAGAAACCGGGTTTCTGTCAGACGGTTTGCATCTTCACCCAAACCGCCTCAAGAAACCCGGTTTCTTGTCTCCCATACTCGCCCCTTAGCATTGTACAATAATGTTGTACGAGTTATCTAGCAAAAATGATGTTAAGCAAAGAAACCACTTATTCTCAAGCGAGAATGAATTTAGCCACTATTTTGGATCAAGTGTGTGATGAGCGTCAGATTGTGGTCATTAAGCGCCGCAATGAGAAAAATGTGGCGTTAATTGCCGAAGATGAGCTAGAGAGTTTATTATAATGTGTCTATTTACTGCGATCGCCCGAAAATGCGAAACGTTTATTTCGTGCTTTAGAATGGTCAGAAAATAGCACCACAACTCCTCAAACGGTAGCTGAATTAAAAGAGGATTTAGGAATTGAGTCCTAAAAATAAAAAACAATTTAATGAAAACCATAATAAATTGATTTAGAGCATTTTTTTGTTTACAAGGTAACAAAAAATAAGGTTTATTTTTTACAATCACGGTCTGATTATAAATCATATTAAACTGATGAAAAAAATCTATTTTTAATTGAATTTTAATTTAATTAAAAATACCAACTATATCCTAAGTAGAAAACGGGGAATTGGGTCAGACAAAAACATAACGAGAAACCGGGACCCAATGCCATAACCTTTGCATCCTCACCCAAATCTGATTAAGAAACCCGGTTTCTCGCATCCCCCCACCCGAAAACCCAGCAACCCTCAGAAACCGGGGCTGCCATAACCTCTGTATCCCCACCGAAATCTAGTATCGAAGGTTTCTAGCCCCCACCCACATCTTGAGAATTGTAAAAACATTGGCTTTTCGTTGGTTTTTTGCTATGATGTCCACAGGAGGTGGAATTATGGCGACGCCTGTAAAAAATCAAAGCGGGCTCAGCTTACGAGTTGGTCAAACCTGGAAGTCGTTTGAGCAATTTCGTCTAGAAGGGGCGAAAACCCTGAGTTCAGTCAAGGATCGGGTTATTGCCACCCTTCATACCAAATCGGGCCAATATCGTATTATTGAAGAGCATGATTTTCAGACCTTGTATGGTTTAGCCCGGGATGTCGATCGCCTGCGGGGAGGACTCCGGGTAGTGGTTCTAGCGGTACGCGCTGCCCAGAAGCATCCCGATGAAGAAAACTTAAATTTACTGGCGGAAGCGGTGGCTATGCTAGGCAATTTGCCGGAACTCCCGGTGCGCGATACCTTTGATGCTTTGGAACCGGAAACCTTAGACCAAAATGAGGAAGAGGAGGTGATACTCGATCGCGATCGCATTCCTCACCCCCTGCATGAAGCAAGGCTATCGCGTCAGCAAATCGGCGAAACTGCCCAGCCCAATGGACTAGAAGACTAAATCACGGGGACAATGAACAATCAACCGCCTCCCAGTCTAGCGGAGTTAGAAAAGCAGTTAAAAAATCTCTCCCATGATTCTCAGGCTTTAGAGATAATTCAGGAGTTCGCCAATAAACTGGGCAAAACCAAACACCGCCAGCTTGTCTTTGGAGAAGAAGGCGCACTGGTATGCCAGCCCATTGAGTATCAGGATGTCTTGGCAAGGGGTCTGATTGATGAGACAGAAGACCCCTTTACTCTTTTGTAGGGGCATATTATCAGCACAGATGCGGCTTATTTCCTCGGAGAACGGATCGCGGGGATTAAATTTGCCATTGCTACTTCTACGATCTTGTACCTGGTCGCCGTAATTACGCCTTTTTGTTGCGATTACAACCCATTCGTGCCAACGATCCGAATGCCAAACAGCTTCTAAGTGAAATGCTAAAGTTCACGTCCACCAGAGGATGTGTCTGCCACCTTTGCCCGGTGATCCAGAAGATGCGATCGCCAATGCGGTGATTTTTGATGGCGTTTGTCAAATTCGACTAGATGATTTATTGGTATCAACACGCCATGCAAGTTTAAGTCTGGTGGGGTGGCGCATATTTGGCTCTTTAGTGCGTTCAATTTTGGTGCGGACTGGGCCTAGTGAAGTGGCAATGCGAGAAGCTTTTCACTTCCGAGAAACCGGGTTTCTATGACAATCTCTGCATCCTCACCCAAATCTGATTAAGAAACTCCTCGCATCTGCAGTGAGTATGGCTTCAGCTAGTTTCATCCTTTGATTTATCAATCGCTAAACAATTCTTCTAGGTCTTGTCTGCCATGCACAACCCGCAAAAAATCGACCATTTCCCCTCTGACCCGATAAAAAATAATGTAGCCATATCAAGGTAAACCGCGCAAATCCGCCAATAAATAATCGTAACTTTTTCCCAGATAAGGGAACTGGGTTAAGTATTTGCATTTCTGGTTAAATTCTGCAAAAAAACGCTCCCCTGCTGTCAGATTTCGGGCTAAAAAATACTCATAAATCTGGTTCAAATCTTGACTGGCGGATAGGGATATCCGGTACTGACTCACTGCGCTTCTCCCTTGGCTTGGTGAAAACGCTCCAAAATGTCTAAAACAAAAGTTTCCCCATCTAAGCCTTCGCCATTATCCAATTCTAAGGCGGCAGATTGTACTTTAGCAAGGGTTTCGGTGAGCCAGTCTTGGTATTCAGTTTGCAATTTTTCTAGCAATTTAAACGCTGCATTCACCTCTTCATCAGGATGGTTAAAATTGCCCTGGGCTAACTGGGCAGCGATAAACTCCTCTTGTTGCTTGTTTAAGGTAATTGGCATCACTTTCTCCAGAAACCTGCTTTCTCGCCATTATAGCTGTAGGGCAGGTCACTCGGATGCAAGCAAAGAAGGTTTCTCCCCACCCCTGCCGATGGCGGTCACCCCTGCCGATGGCGGTCACCCCTGCACCCCTGCTCCCCAGCCCCTCTGCTCCCTCACACCCCCTCCAACCGCAGAAAATGCACCCGCCCCGACCAATCCCCCGCCACCACCGTCACCCCATCAGCTGCGATCGCACAACAGTTAAACCCACCAAACTCCCCTCTAAACGTCGCCACCTCATTTCCCGTCCCTAACTCCCACAGTTTCAGGGTGTTATCATAAGTTACTTACAAGTATTGGTATGACTGGGTTGTAAGCAGTTTTTCACCCCAACACAGCCACCTTTACAACCACTTGGGGTATCATTTGGTTCAGATCCAACACTCTCTAATAAATATATAGATGATTCCCAAAATCACCCCTAAGCCCAAAAAATCAGGCTCTATATTTATCCGGTTCCGACTGACTCAAAATGGCAAGCAAAAAAATTATGAGATGACCTTGCCACTTAAGTGGGATGACCGACGGGACCGCCGCAAGGCTGAAGAAATTGCAGATATCATCAGACAAGATATCAAACACGATATTTTAGGGCTACTACCTACCGCTTTTGACCCAACACTGCAAAAGTATCGCCCTGGGTTGAAAATCACCGTGGCGCCCAAAATCCCATCATTGCTAGATGTCTGGGTTAAGTTTGTTGATTTCAAGACTCAGGAAGGCAAAATTCAGGAAACAACCCTGACAAAAGATTATCCCCGCGTTGAGAAAATGCTTACAGCAGTTGACCCAGATTTGCTGAAATTCAGTAACTCTAAACAACTTTTAAGTTGTTTAACCAAGCGCTACAAACCGAGCACTTTGGCTTCTTACTACACAAAGATATCCGCTTGCGCTAATTGGGCTGTCAAACAAGACATCTGGGAAAAAATCTTTATAGCCGTGATTTAGCCATTTTAAAGAGTCAGTGTGAGACATCGGATAAAACTGGTAAAGCTTACTCTGACTCTGAAGCCACGGTGATTCTCAACGCGATCGCCACTGACCGCTTTACCTCACCCCGTGCCCGCATCAAACATTCTTACTATGCTGAGTTTTTAAAATTCATGTTTCTGACCGGGGTCCGACCGCAACTAGCGATCGCTCTAGAGTGGGAACAAATCATCTGGGAACGGGACCGGCCTATCAAGATTTATTTTGACCGTGCCTATACAGATGGGATTCTCAAGCCTAGTAAAGGAGATCGCAACGGCAAAAATACACCACGGGTTTTTCCGGTTAACTCAGAACTGGCAGATTTAATCATGGCAATTCCCAAACGAGAGACGATTTACCGTGAGCCTAGAATTTCCCGGCATCTAAAAACCGTCAATCGCCCTCACTACCCTAACCTAGTTTTTCCGTCCTCATGCCATTGGTACATTACGATTGATTACTTTACCAACAAGATATTTAAGCCGGTTGTTGAGTCACTGGTAACAATGGGTGAGGTCAGCGAGTATCTGCCTACATACCATTCCCGACATACTACCCAGAATCGTTGGTTAGAGTCTGGAATGTCAGAGGAAGCGATCGCCGCGTTACTGGACACATCCCCGGCCATGATTCGTAAGCATTACCGAGATGACCGTCGTTATTACGAAAATTTAGCCCAAAATATCACCTTGCCAGAGTTAGGGGATTAAGTTTTTGCATCAGCCA
>NZ_LIUQ01000121.1 GCF_001276715.1 Planktothricoides sp. SR001
CGATCGCTCCCGCGAATCGCGCCAAGCGGATCCCGAAGGGGCGATCGCACTTTCCCTTCTGCCTCAAAATTGTCCAGAAACAAAGAAACCCGGTTTCTTGAAGAAACCGGGTTTCTTGTTTGCTCGGCTTGGGCGATCGCCCCCGCATTGAGAATTGAATAAAGAAGGCGATCGCGATCGTTTTTCCGGTGATAGTGATAAATTCTACTTCATAGCCCAAACCTTCTTGATGGACTAAAACGACCGTGCCAATATCGCCAGATTTTAAATCATATTCTGGTAAATCTGCGGTTAAAACTACGCTATCGTGTTCTTAAATCATTGATTTAAGACTATAACACGCCGAAGAACACGCTGTATAAAAAACTAGAAGTTACGGTGGAGATAATATATATCACCTTTAACTTTTGAAGCTCAGTCATATTTATATTAAAATTGTGAACGTAGCCAGTTCCAAAATTTGCTGATGACATCTTTTATTTTGAGATAAATTGCATAAAGCACATTGGCTAACCATTCTGTAAAAGCTTCAAGAGAGGCTAAAATCACTCTTCGTGTTGTTTCTTCTAAAATGTCGAGTTCTTCTATAACTAGCTGCTTTTCGTAATCACTTAACGCCATTGAGATGAACCTCGCCAAAAAAACTAACTAAAAAAATTACGAATGGATTGCCACAAGCTCCTCAAAGCATCCCTGACTTTGCAATAAATTGAGTAAAGTTTGTCATACAACCAATTACCAAAAGCGTCCACTGAGGCCAAAACTTTGTCTAATTCGCTTCTGTCAAGTTCATCCAGCAGTTCCACCACCCGGCGTTTTTCTTCATCTGTCATTTTTCCCATAATAGCGTTACCTCTTACCATCGAATGATGGTCTGCAAACTATCCAAATAACCAGTCCCAAAGGTCATTTA
The DNA here is from genome assembly GCF_001276715.1 of Planktothricoides sp. SR001. Classification (GTDB taxonomy): domain Bacteria; phylum Cyanobacteriota; class Cyanobacteriia; order Cyanobacteriales; family Laspinemataceae; genus Planktothricoides; species Planktothricoides raciborskii. The sequence goes on from NZ_LIUQ01000121.1 coordinate 914, forward strand.
ACCAATCTCTTACTTTACAGTAAATTGAATAAGCGCTGTTACGCAACCAATTTTCAAAAGCCTGTTGAGACGATAAAACCTTTTGTTGCTCTTGATAATCCAATTGATCGAAAATCTGCTCAAGTCTTCTCTTGTCAGCTTCGGTTAAAGCCATTTTCTATACTCCTTAGCGCTGAGGAGTAGGAAAGTCTCTAAGCCACTCAGAGATTTTTATAATCATCTCTTGGTCGTCTGCAAAATCTCTGGTATTGGCTTGCAAAATGAGAAATACTAAATCACAGGAAGGAATTATCTCTTGATAAATTTTTTCATACTCTCGATCTTCTGCCATACTGCGTCCATAGCCTGGTAAGTCAACAACAGCTAAACTTCCGCCGCTAGAGAGGGAAAATTCTTTCATTTGAGCCTGAGTTGTACCAACAATCGTGTGGCTCGTTTTCCATTGTGCATTAAACACACTATTAAGGGTTGTTGTTTTCCCCACACCGGCTTTGCCAAGGATAGCAACTTTGGGCGGGATTCTGCGTTCTTGTCTGAATTTATCCAGCACCAAGTTTAACTCATCCTCTGAGAGAATTTTTCTCATTTCATCGAACATTCTGTCTTTGGCATTAACTTCTTTGCCTTTACTTTTTGCTCTTTTTCGCCGCTCCTCATCGGCAAAAGCTTTCACTTCTGGATCTGCCAATTCAAAAGGATCGGCTGGTTGTACGTTATCGAGTTTGAATCCCGCGTAGGCATTTTTGATGATTTTAGTTAGCAAAGGTAGCAAACGGTAACGCTTCAGCGCCGAATAATATTCGATGTTATCAGCAGATAAATGAGTGTATCTACTTAATCGTTGAATGATATCTTTGCTTCGACGCTCAATTTCTTTTTCAGCCTTTTGGGTAGGCAGATTTAAGCGATCATCCCACCCATCGGGAATCATTTTATCGACTTGGTTTAAACCAATGACAAGCCGAATTGGAGTTTCCTGACTTTTTCCAAATAGAGCACTCAACATGATTCAACCCCTTGTGAATATTTTAGTTTTCAAATTTTCTAAACCCCAACCATAAACAGATGTGTGTGGGATAATTTGTTTTTTGTCAAAACTGACTTTTCCATTGATAGCACTTTGGAAAATTCCGTAAACATCTTCTATCTTTTCAGAGAGACGGTTAAGTTGGTCTTTGGAAGGTTCTCCTCGCTCAAGATTAAATCCATCTTCTCCTTCATCAACTCCCAAGCAATCTATTTTATTAAGAGCGACAATCAGAAAAATATCTGGTTGAAATAAGGGCAGGAACTTGGTCAAAAAAATCTCATCCCGCTTGTAAGCTCTCGTATCTGCTTGAGTCACCCACACTAAAGAATGGGTTTGAGGTATCCACTCTTCATAGTGAGGCATATAGGTTTCATCGTCAGTCAGACTCTCACCAATTCCCGGCATATCAACAACTCGTACTTGCTGATAGGGAAAACCAGTATAGTGAGAGTTGTCTAAATAGGCAATCTGAGGTTCTTTGGTGCAAGCAACAGCATTGTCAGTAGCCCAATTCAGTCCAAACAGAGAATTGAGAGTGCTGCTCTTACCAACACCAGTCTTGCCAAAAAATAACACTGTCAGTTCATCGGGTTTAAGCAAGGCTACATCTTTGTTTACTTGTATGACTATTAAAAGCTTATTGTGAATTTTTCGGTGATGTCAAGTCTTAAAAGTACGGACTTTTGTACGATCGCCCAACCGACCAAAAGTACGAAATGTACGAAAAATACGATATAGTATCATCTGTCACATAAAATTTTTTCTGACCTATGGATATTGATGAAGTGTTAAAACTGACTGATGACCTAGTTTTTGGTCAGACAGGAATGCACCTGGATTACTTGCAGGAGGAGATTCTTAAGGGAACTTTACAATCTAAAACTTACTCGGAAATTGCCAAAGAACTACATTTAAGTAAAAGTCATGTGAGGAATACCGGCTCGGAACTTTGGAAAATTCTGTCAGAATATTTAAAGCAAGATATTACTAAAACCAGTTTTAAATCTATATTAGAAAAAGCAAATTTAGATAATATTTTATCTTTAGTTATTGGTAGTAAGATTGGACGAGATCATATTGGACGAGATCGTGTTGGACGCGATTATGTAGCGATTAATAACTTGAATATCTGTCCGGCAAGTGCCAGATCATCGCCTTCTTCCCCTGACTCTTCCCCTAACTCTTCTTCTCACTCTTCCCCCACCCAAAATTCTTCACCCATTATCGACCTAACCGACGCCCCAGACCTCAGCGATTTTTACAACCGCAACACCGAACTAAATACCCTCAAACAGTGGATCTTACAAGACCAGATCCGCTTAATTACCATCTATGGACTCAGTGGCATTGGCAAAAGCGTACTAACCAGACAACTCATCGAACAAATCAAGCCTGAATTTGACTATATTATTTGGAAAAGTCTCACAGAAACTCCCAACCTTTCCTCCCTAAAAAACCAACTGCAACAATTTTTTGCCCAGTCACAAAATCCCCCATTACCCACAATAATTGATT
>NZ_LIUQ01000062.1 GCF_001276715.1 Planktothricoides sp. SR001
CCCAAACTGAAAATACTAATATTACCGCCTTCGGTGTATCCAGCAGAGCGAATGGCATGGCGATTTTCATCACCGCCTAGGTTCGTATCGCCACTGGTGGTAATTGTGACATTCCCCGCATGACCGACTTGAGAAAAAGATTGAATCGTTGCGGAACCAATATTAAAACTAGGAGTGGGTTCTGTGCCCAGAAGATTTACGCAGTCACAGGGAGTATTATTATTGATTTGACCAGCAATATTACCCGCATCAATTGTAATATTTCCTCCTTGTTGATTTCCCCAAGCACTAATATGAGAGGTACTAATATTACCCGCAGCATTCAGAGTAACATCACCAGCATTGTTCAATTGGGAAAAAGAGAATATTACCCCGGTATTAATTGCGCCATTGTTACTGATGATATTGACATTGCCACTGCTTTGTGACCCAAAAGTGCTGATGTGAGATGTAGTAATATCACCATTCGCTTTGAGAATTACATTGCCCCCTGTACCGCTGTGAGCATAAGATGCAAGATTAGCTTGGGCATTGTTAAATATTGATGCGACTTCAACAGAAGATACGTCATCGTTGGGACTAATTTGGGCTTCCCCAGATAAGTTGCCAATTGTCGTATTAATGCTGCCATTATGACTGGTGATCCAAATATCTCCACTGTAAGAGTCAGCAGACGAACTTTGGTTATAAGAACTTACAAACCCTGTAAGAATATCTCCACTAGCATCGATCTTGATCTCGCCTGCTGAACCTTCCTGAGAATGAGAGTCAAGTTGACCAGCACTGGTATTAATCGCACCACCAGTGCTTTCCAGAGAGACATTCCCTCCATTCCCTTCCGATGAATATGAACGAATGTTACTGGTGTGAATATCACCCTGGGCAGTTAAGCTGACAGAACCACCATTTCCAGACACAGAATTAGCCGAAATCTCCCCACCAGTGGTATCAATGGCACCATCAGTGCTTTCCAGAAAGACATTCCCTCCAGTCCCTTCCCCTGAATATGAACCAATGCGGCTGGTGTGAATATCACCCTGGGCAATTAAGCTGACATCCCCGGCATTTCCATAGGCAGAATAGGGCGAAATCTCCCCACCAGTGGTATCGATCGCACCACCAGTGCTTTCCAGAAAGACATTCCCTCCTGTCCCGTCCCATGAAAATGAACGAATGTTACTGGTGTGAATATCACCCTGGGCAATTAAGCTGACATCCCCCCCAGAAGACCCAGAACCAGCCAAAATACCGCCACCAGTGGTATCGATCTCACCACCAGTGCTTTCCAGAGAGACATTCCCTCCATTCCCTTCCGATGAATATGAACGAATGTTACTGGTGTGAATATCACCCTGGGCAGTTAAGCTGACATCCCCGGCATTTCCAGACACAGAATTAGCCGAAATCTCCCCACCAGTGGTATCAATGGCACCATTAGTGCTTTCCAGAGAGACATTCCCTCCAGTCCAAAACCATGAATCTGAACTAATGTTACTGGTGTGAATATCACCCTGGGCAGTTAAGCTGACAGAACCACCATTTCCATACCCAGAATTAGCCGAAATCTCCCCACCAGTGGTATCAATGGCACCACCAGTGCTTTCCAGAGAGACATTCCCTCCATTCTCTGGTGAATATGAACTAATGTTACTGGTGTGAATATCACCCTGGGCAGTTAAGCTGACAGAACCACCATTTCCATACTCAGAGTAGGCTGAAATCCCACCACCAGTTGTATCAATGGCACCAGCATTACTGGTTAAAGTGATATCCCCACTTTGAATATCATCAGATGTATAAATATCCTCAATTAGCGTAATACTACCCACCGATTCAAGGCTGAAATCTCCGCCATCAGTAATAGACATTCCAGTTAATTCATCGGTGACACCGCCAATCGTCACATCGCCATTTGGCACATAAAAAATTGCGCCACCACTGCCAGCAGTGGCCTCTAAATTATTCGCTTCCAGACGCAAAGGTTCGGTTTCTAAACCAATACCCCCTTGACCATAAGTTTGCAGTTGAACTGCACTAGCATTAAGCAAAGAATCGCTATTAACCTGAGCAATATTTCCGCCATTGGCATTGATATTAACTTTGTCACTATTCACTTGGTCTAGGATGATGTTTCCGCCCCCTGTTAAAACATTCACCTGACCGCCGGTTTCTGTTGTCACGTCACCAGCAGCTAATGCTAACCCGTTATCAGTATTCGGGTCTATGGTGACACCTGAACTGGTTAAAGTAATAGTCCCATCAGCATTATGTTGCACTTGAGTAGCGTCAAGAATTTGACTGCCTCCGGTCAATAGTTCTGGTAGAGATAGAGGATTAATTACTCCTTCATTTAATCCCGGTGTGGCGATATCTAAACTGAGGATATTCCCCGGTTGACTAATTCTGACTAGGCTTTCCCCAGGGACGGCAGCAATACTAATATTTCCTCCGGGTGCGGATAGATTTCCACTGTTGAGAATGCCGCCACCTAATAAGGTTAAATTTTGCCCGAAATTTAAGGTTAAGTCGGCCAAGTTAACTACCCATCCTGGTTGGGCTAAATCAAAGCTAAAATCACTGGGATTGCCGACTAGGTTTGCCCAGTTATTGTCGCCAATAGATTGGAACCAATTATTATTCCCAAAGCCAATAGATGTGGCGGTGGTAGCGGTAAAGTCTGCGGGTACATTTAGGCTGGCATTTGGCCCAAAGAGAATCCCCGCTGGGTTCATTAAGAATAAGTTAGAATTGCCGCCTGTGACTTGCAATATGCCATTAATTATGGAGGCATTACCGCCGACTACTCGCCCTAAAATGTTGTTGATTTCTGGGGATGATTGAAAGTTGGCAGTTTGCCCAGTATTAACGCCAAATTGGTCAAAACTATGAAATAAGTTTGCCCCATTTGATGATCGTTTACCCTCAGTAATATTGATGATATTATCTTGTTGATTAACTATGGTGCCGGTGCCATCGGCTGCGGGGGTGATGGGTTGGGCATTCACGGGAATGGTCAGGGTTGTGGAGGCGAGAATAACCCCTGAGATTAGCTGGATTTTGGCTTTATTTTGGTAGTTCATCTGGTTGATCTTTCCTGATTTTTGCCGATTTTATTTGCTCGGATTGGGATTGTTTTGAGTAATTTTTTAGCCAAAAAAAAGACTGGTGAACGGCAATTTGTCACCGAAAAAATTTAAGAATAAACGACAGGTATAGCGGTTACGATCTGGATGAATTACAGAGGTTTTCTGGATTCCCGCCTGCGCGGGAATGACAGAGAATGCAGCAGATTTGTAGGGTGGGCATTGCCCACAATGAAACATATATAGATTTGTAGGGTATGCATTGCCCACTATGAAACATATATAGCGGTTAAATCCAAGATTGGCCTAAGTCCAATTGATTTAAATGCTTTTGGCAGCGGATTAATCGGTTTTTTTTTCGCTTTTTAGTCAGTAGCCGGATTAGTTGCGATCGCTTTTTGGTTAAATAATTCAGTTAAAAATAGTAGATTCCCCCGATCGCGGGTACAAGAAACGCGGGTTGTGTATCCAGGAAAGTCTCTGAAAGGCTTTTTTTGATGGTCAATGGGTCGATCGCGTCAACCGGCATTAAATTACAGCTAATTGGTAGTAGCTAATAGGCAGTTAAAATAACGTTTATTTATACTTATGATAATCCTAAAAAAAACCATCGTCAAAGATTAAAATTTTATTAAATGCTTGGAATCAATGTTCAGTAGGGGCGCAGGGCGATCGCGTTGGCCATGCAGTCGTCTGGCGTTTCTGTGCCTGTGTGGTGAATCAAATTTCAAGAATCGATTTCCTCTGGATCGATGCCTAAACGTCTCAGTTTGGCTGCTAATTTAGCTGCCTTTTGTTCGACGGTTAAAATTCGCTCCTTTAAAAAAACCCGTCCATTTTTTCTACCCAAATTATGGCGATAATGGCTTTGAGTAAGCCAGGAATTAAATAAATTTTGTAGATTTTTATCCACAGGTGTATCATCAGAATCGGGTAAATCTTCAGCAGCAGGCAAGCAATGTCTATGATTCTATTCTAGTAGCATAACCTTTACAACTTTTTAAAGTTATGTTTATTTTAGCAAAAGCTTGGCAGAAACCGGGTTTCTCTCAGAGATTTTGAGGGCAAATAAACCGGGTTTCTCTCAAAAATTTGGGATTTCAGCATAGATTCTCATAGAAACCCGGTTTTTGGCGTTTCTGGTTTCCCGTAGGCGATCGCGTGGAGGCAAAGCGGGGCAAAGAAACCGGGTTTTTCTCAGAGACTTTGGCATTAAGGCAAAGATAATCACAGAAACTAGGTTTCTGAGTTCCCCAACTTCTCCAAATCAGCAAGCTGCTGATTAAACCAAACCGCCGCATTAATATTATTCCCCTCAGTCATCTGTTCTAACATTTCCGATAACAGGGAAATCGGCAATCCTGCCAAAGCTACAGAAACGGCAATTTGCTGATATTTCCCATCAGATTGTAACCGGAATGCCAGCACTTGCCGTCCCTTAATATCCACTACCCAATATTCGGGAATTCCCAACGCCGCATAAAGCTGTTTTTTCTCATCTAAATCTGTCGCTAAAGTAGTATCAGCTATTTCCCCCACTAAATCAGGAACTCGCCAACGTTCCAGATTAATTCGTCGCGGTTCTCCCTCTGACCATTGAGGCGAACCACCACCGATATACAACACTTTATCAGGAGCCGCTGCTTGCTTTGGCGGTTTTTCAATCACACAACCGCTCAAAGAGTCCACTAGCAACCCCTTTTTCCGAGAAAACCAGACAAAAAATACCAGTGTGAATAAATCGTTAAATCTTGCGTGGTTAATTCCTTCGTTACCCATATTAGCCCAAAGATATCCCTGGTTAAAAAATAGCCTAACATCCTGTTCCAAGTTCGGATTGTCCCGCCATGCTACATAATCATCCCAGGTGGCGGGTTGCCATTGGGGAAAAGCGATATTAATGGTGGGTTTTTCAGCAGTTATAGGAGTCATTATGATCCGCTCCGTTATCTTGTGATATTTTATTATATCCCAGAGATTAAAAAAACCGGGTTTCTCAGATAATTTTTGCCGAAATTGGTCGGAAATTAGCCCAATATTATCTGAGAAACCCGGTGGCTGAATTAAGAAAATTTAAACTGTTTTTCGATCGCGCTGACTAGAGTCTCGCGGGGCAGGAATCGGGGAATATTCACAATTAATTGATTCCCAAATCCACCTGTAACCACGGTTGATTCATTTTTTGCTAAAGCTTCGAGGGATTGCAGCACCACTTCTTCTGGGGTGGCTAGTTTTTGCGGCCCACTAAAATTCATGGCGCTAGGAAACTCTGCCACATTGGGGAAATTGGTACTGGTTGGCCCAGGACAAAGGGCTTGCACCCGAATGCCAAATTGCCGATTTTCTGCCCACAATGCCTCAGTAAAACTGAGAACAAATGCCTTAGTTGCGGCGTAAACTGACATATAAGGTAACGGTTGAAAACCGGCGATCGAACCGACATTAATAATACTGCCGGAACCTTGCCGTTTCATCCCTGGCAAAAATAGGTAAGTGAGTTCAACTAAGGCCAAAATATTCAGTTGAATCATTTCTAGTTGCTTGGCTAAGGGGCGATCGCTAAATGCCCCATAATCGCCAAATCCAGCATTATTAATTAATAGATCGATGGTCAAACCTTTTTGACTCACCTGGTCAAAAATTGCCTGATTAGCGCCGGTCTGAGTCAGGTCAGCGACCAAAACCTCGACCTGAATTGGCGCAATTTGCCGTAGGCGATCGGCCAGTTGATTCAATTTGTCTTCAGAACGGGCTACCAAAACCAGATTGGTTTGCTGTTTCGCCAGTTCTTCAGCAAAAGCGGCACCAATTCCTGATGAGGCGCCCGTGATTAAAGCCGTCTGCATAGTGCTAATCCAAATAATGAGCAGATTTCTTAACAAATCTTAACGTTTTTTGGGGAAGGTGTGGGGAGCGGAGGGGTGGAGGGGCGGAGGAGCAGAGGGGCAGGGGAGCAGGGGGGCAGAGGAGCGGAGGGGTGGAGGGGCGGAGGGGCGGAGGGGCGGAGGGGCAGAGGGGCGGAGGGGCGGCGGTTCGGCTTCGCTCACCGACCAAGGAGCGGAGGAGCAGGGGAGCGGAGGAGCAGAGGAGCAGAGGGGCGGAGGGACGGAGAAACCGGGTTTCTTAACAAAGATTTTGATTCAGATGCAAAGATTGTCGCAGAAACCCGGTTTCTTTTTCTGGGACAATCTTTGCATCTATCAAATATCGGAATGAATCAAAATAAAAAAGAGACGCCATTAGTAGCGTCTCTCGGAGCAATTATAGTGGTTATTATCAGAATGAAGTACAGAGTTTTTCTGGATTCCCGCCTGCGCGGGAATGACAGGTTTTTTGTACTTCATAACTCTGCCAAGTGCTATTAAATTGCCGACAAATTACCGCGATTCCGCTTAAGAGCCGATCGCTACGCGAATCGCAGCTTTAAAATTTGCGCGGTTACAGCCAAACTTTCTTCATAAAGCATATCCCGACCCCAACGTTGTAACTGTTGACTCATCAGGGACTCCGCTTTTTGATCGCTCAAAGGAGTCACTTGTTCCGTGCGGCAATTCTGAGCGCTACCCCCCGCTTCCATCCGCATACAACCCGTAGTTTCAGAACAAAGAATCGTGCAACAATTCGCATTACAATTCGTAGAAGTCAAACGCAAACCGATTAAATCACCGGGAATTTCGCCCCAGTCCGCAGTAGGTGCTCCCGCTAATTCTGCTTCAATGGTTTTATGATTTTGACCGATAAATTTAATCCGCTTAATATCATAATCACCACGTTCTTCCGTATAAGCGATCGGTTGCCAACCCAAGCGACTGGCAAACCAACCTAAGAACATCAAAGCTTGAGTGGCATTGCCTTTTTCATAATCAATGGTGATTTGATCGATATCTCCTAAAGAAGCGCGACGTTCTGGGGGATCAAAAGCCGCCGCCGTTAACTCTTGCCAAGAAGATAAACGATGCCAATTCAAATCAGCAATATAAGTTTCGGCATCAATTAAATCCTGCATTTTTAGCAACTCCGACTCTGGATCGCTAAAATAAGAAGAGTCCACAATAATACAATTGCAGCAGCTAGAAAGTTGCTTAAACAACTCCTGTTCTGGATTCGGAGTTGCCTTCCACCAAACAAACTTGGGCAATTCTGGAATCATCAAAGATTTCACCAAGTCGCCCACCCGTTCTAAAGCTTGTTTTGTGCCGCGAATGGTAATATATTCACAACAAACTAGATTACTGCCACTACTTTTTTGAATCGGGCAATAAGCAGAAACTTGAGCCGTCACCCCTTCATCTTCCCCAAAAGTAGGACAGATGGTAATAATGCGGCAGGGATTTTGAGTGGCGATCGCCTCACTCACACTAAAACCCCTAGTATTCAGATTATTAATCTTTTTCCTTTCTGGGGGCAACTTAGCGAACTCTTCCCGTAATTTTTTCAGCGTATGCGGTCCGACGCGCCCAGTAATTTTTAGATTATAAATAGTCTGAGCTTTTTGCACCGCCGCTTTTGTCTGTGACCCATAAACCCCATCAATTGCCCCATCATAAAAGCCCAAAGCGGCCAGCAATTGCTGAAACTCTTCCGGTTCATAAACCACCATACTAAAAGTAGCGGCTCGCGTGGCCACGGAATTTCCTCCAGCCACATTTTGGCTGCGCCAAATATTACTTAATTCCGCTTCAATCTCATCCAGAGAAATATCTTTTGGCTTTTGCAAAGCCACAATTGGTGTCATCATTGCTTTATTCTTGCTTTTCCTTTGTTTTTAGTTATTTGTTTTTAGTTATTAGTTATTCGTTATTCATTGTCAAATAATCAACAAGAAATAACAAATAACTAATATTAACTAATATCGTTATAACCGGCGCCAACGCCGACCATCCCGATTTAATAGTAGTTCGGCTTCCACGGGTTCCCAAGTTCCCGCTTCATATAGAGGAATCACTTCCGGGGGTGCAGGAGCATCCCACACTTCCAACACAGGAGTGAGAACCCGCCAAGACGCTTCCACTTCATCCCCGCGAGTAAACAAAGTCGGGTCGCCTAACATACAGTCAATTAACAAACGACTGTAGGCATCAGCGTTCGCTTGACCAAAGGCGGCATCATAACGAAAATCCATTTCCACCGAACGAGTCCGCAGAGAACTGCCCGGAGTTTTCACCTCAAAGCGCATAGAAATCCCTTCATTTGGCTGAATTCTCATCGCCAGAACATTTCGGTTTACCTGTTTAGCCGCTGATTGAAACATCATATACGGCACTTCTTTAAACTGAATGGCGATTTCTGTCACTTTTTTCGGCATTCGCTTGCCCGTCCGCAAATAAAACGGCACCCCTTTCCAACGCCAGTTATCAATTTGTAGCTTTAATGCCGCATAGGTGGGGGTGGTGGAATTCGGGTCAGCCCCTTTTTCTTGCCGATAACCAGGCACCGGCTTGCCATTCATCCAACCGGCAGTGTATTGACCCCGAACCGCGCACAAGTCCAAATCATCTAAATTCGCCAAACGAGTGGCTTGGACGACTTTAACTTTTTCATTGCGAATACTATCCGCATCCAGAGAGTTCGGCGGTTCCATTGCGGTGAGGCAAAATAGTTGCATCAGGTGATTTTGCACCATATCCCGCAAAGCCCCAGAAGTTTCGTAATAGCCAGCCCGTCCTTCTAACCCGACGGTTTCTGCCACGGTGATTTGCACATGATCGACATATTGGCGATTCCATAACGGTTCAAAAATGGCGTTGGCAAACCGAAATACTAATAAGTTTTGGACGGTTTCTTTACCTAAATAATGGTCAATCCGATAAATTTGTTCTTCTTTACAAACTTGACGCACCACTTGGTTAAGAATTTGGGCAGAAGCTAAGTCACGACCAAAAGGTTTTTCAATGACTAAACGATGTTTGTTTGGGTCAGTGAGCATTCCCGCGAACCCAAGTTGTTGGGCAGCTTCGCCAAAAAATCGCGGGGCGACGGATAAGTAAAAAACCCGATTTCCCCTGGTTCCTCTTTGTTCATCTAGTTCACTGAGAAATGCTTTGAGTTTTTGGTAACTTTCAGGATTGTCAATATCCCCAGAGCAATAAAAGAGTCCTTTGGCAAAATCTCGCCAGATTTCTTCTTGGCCGATTCCTCCACCAAATTCTTCTACGCCTTCGCGCATTTGTTCGCGAAAGTAGTCGTGACTCCAGTCACTGCGAGAAACTCCGACAATGGTGAGTTCTGGAGGTAGTTTGCGCTCCAGTTTCATTTGATAGATAGCCGGGACTAATTTTCTTTGGGTTAAATCCCCAGACGCCCCAAAGATGATCATAATTTGGGGTTCGGGAATGCGACTTTGTTGTAGTCCAACCCGGAGCGGATTTTCGAGCAATGCAACCATAGTTAAAATTAGCGAAAAATTGTGAATTTTTTGGTTTTTTCAGGACTGATACACCACCATATATATATCGGGGAAACCACCATATATATATAGCGATTGTCATAGTTATAAAGTACAAAAAAATTTGTCATTCCCGCGAAGGCGGGAATCCAGAAAACCTCTGTACTTCATTCGGACAATAACCGCTATATCGGGGCAATTACCTTATATATATCGGGTCAATCACCTTATAAGTAGGTGAACATAATTAATTGCACTTTTCTGTTCCCACCGATAGGCTGTGGATTCCCGCATTCGCGGGAATGACAGTTTTTTTCTCATGGGGTCTGTGGTGCATTTATTTCTGCCCGTCTACTTATATATCGGGGAAACCACCGCCATCGGATTGCCCATACAGACCCCTACAGATTATATATATTAAGGATGGCTATTTGGTTTCAGTCCTATTCCAGATTAAGCAGGGGTAAGTTGTTTTATTTTAGCTTCTAATGATGCCAGGAGAGAATCAAAAGGCTTGATAAATTTATCAATACCGTCTTCCAATAAGTCTGCCATCACTTGATTTAGGTTAATGCCAATTTCGGGAAGAGTTTCGATCGCTTGATAAGCTTCTTCGAGATTAATTTCGATGCGGCTGGCAATTTCACAATGATCGGCACAAGCTTCAATCGTGTTTGGTGGCATGGTGTTGACCGTGTTGGGGCCAATGAGTTCGTTGACGTAAAGAACGTCACTGTATTCTGGGTTTTTGGTGCTGGTGGAAGCCCATAATAATCGTTGCACTTGAGCGCCTTTGGCGGAGAGTGCTTTCCAGCGATCGCTCTGAATAATTTTCTTATATTCTTGATAGGCAACTTTGGCATTAGCGATCGCGATTTTGCCTTTCAACCCCCGCATTTTTTCTTGTAATACCGGATCGCTAGTGCTGGCGATTAATTGCTCTAGTTTAGCATCGATCACATTATCAATCCGGCTAATAAAGAAACTGGCCACTGAACCAATTTTACTAACATCTTGACCGGCGGCTACTCGCTGTTCTAGTCCACGAATATAAGCCCAGAAAGTGTCTACATAGCTATCCACCGAAAACAGCAGGGTAATATTCACATTAATCCCCGCCGCGATCGCGCTTTCCACCGCTGGGAAACCTTCGGGAGTACCGGGAATTTTAATCATCACATTGGGGCGATTCACCGCTGCAAAATAACGCTTGGCTTCGGCCAAAGTTGTTGCTGTATCCCGTGCTAAATTTGGCGGCACTTCGATACTCACATAACCATCTAAGCCATTAGTTTCGTCATAAACCGGGCGCAAAATATCGCAAGCATTGCGAATATCGTCAAACACCAAAGACTCGTAAATTTCCATCACCGACTTACCGGCATTTGCCGCAATGTCTGCGTCATAAATCTTGTTACCAGCGATCGCCTTCTCAAAAATAGCCGGATTAGAAGTCACACCGCGAACATTGCGACTGGCAATCATCTCTTTTAATTCACCAGACTGAATCGCATCTCGACTTAAGTTATCTAGCCAAATACTTTGACCATATTCTTTAATTTGCAAAATCGGACTTTGAGTATTCATTCCAAACCTTCTCCTGGGATAAAAGGGAACAATCAACAATCAACCATCAACCATCAACCATCAACCATCAACCAGCAACCAGCAACCAATTATTTTTGATCTTTTTCCTGTCGTTCACCTTCTTGAATAAAAGATTTTACCAAAGCCACATCCTCCTTACTCCCAACAATAAAAGGTGTGCGAGCATGGAGGCGATCGGGAATCACATCCATAATTTCCTGGGTTCCCGTACTTGCGCGACCACCCGCTTGTTCCATTAAAAAAGCTAAAGGAGCAGTTTCATAAAGTAACCGCAATTTTCCCTCCGGTTTTTTCTCCGTTCCGGGATACATAAACACCCCACCTTGGAACAAAATGCGGTGAAAATCTCCCACCAATGCCCCACTATATCGAGCAGTATAACCCTCATGGCGATGCACATAACGAATATAGCTGCGAATTGATTCCGACCACTGCCAAAAATTACCCTCATTCACACTGTAAATCGGACCATGTTCGGGAACTTTAATATTTTCACTAAATAGAATAAATTCCCCCAAACTAGGGTCAAGAGTAAAGGCATGAACTCCTCGACCAATGGAATAAACCAGCATGGTACTCGGCCCATACAGAATATATCCAGCGGCGAGTTGTTTACGGCCACTTTGGAGTAAATCTTTGGCGGAACCATCCTCATCAATTCCTTCTTGTTGACGAATGGAAAAAATAGAACCAACATTTAGGTTAATATCAACATTACTCGATCCATCAATCGGATCATAAAGCAGAGTATAGCGACCAATCGGGCAATTTTCGGGAATATAATAAGGCTTTTCCATTTCCTCGGAAGCCAACCGACAAACTAAGCCACTTTGTTTAAAAACGGAGATAAACACCTGATTGGCATAAAGATCCATTTTTTTCACGGATTCCCCTTGCACGTTCACCCCACCAGTGAAACCGAGCACCCCTTCCATTAACCCCGCTCGACTCAGGTGACGGGAAATCAACTTTCCCGCTAGAGCAATTCGGTTCATTAGAGAACTGAGATCCTGAGCATCCGGGGCAAAGCTTTGCAGTTGCTGGAGCACATGACGGGATAAGGTGGTGCAATCGCGATCGAGTGCCGGTTCCTGAGTCACTTCTTGATGAGTTTCTGACATAATGTTTATGCGATCATTTCCAGTGGCATTTTCAGGTGTCGCAGCACCCGCACTGATTTTCTCTTATTTTAATCATCCGAGCGGTTGCTGCTTTCTTTCCTATCTTAAAGATAGATTTACTATTCTGTGGCTGAACTTTAGATCAATTACAGAAATCAAGATATTTATATAAGTGTTTTTACCGAGTCTCTGGATACCAAAGGCGATCGCCCGATGTGGCTCTTCGCTTCACGCCCCTGGAAGATTGCCTCACACAATTTCATCAATGCTGGGAAAAATATTAAAATAATCTAAAAAAATCAGGCAAATTATTTTGATCGTGTATAATAACTGGATTTTAAAATATTCAGTTTATGACTATTTTTAGTTTAAGAAATTGTTAACTTTTCCGACGTTTTGTGAACATGAATCAAATCTAGGCGATCGCGCCCGAAAAAATTTTTGAAATCCTATTGAACATAGCAAAAAAGGTCTGCTCGGATGTGTCGAACAGACCTTTGATCGAATCAGGGCTAAAACGAGACGTTAGTCAATTGAAATAGACTGAGGCCCACTACTACTGCCACCATTGCGGTTTTGACCATTGTCAGAGTTGGAAGTAACCGTGCTGGCAACCCCTTGTTCTTGGAGCCAGCTTTTCACCGGATCATCAGTGAGTTTGACTCCCAACAGTCCTGAGACAAATCCACCCAAAAACGCAACTGGGTATTGAGTCAGTTCTTTCAACACGGGTGTTAACTCATCCATAAACATTTCCTACCAATCTCCTTTATCTATTTCGCCAATATTAAGGATCCTAGCGCGTTTCCGTCTTTGGATGAATTGTTATTGGTTATTCGTTATTTATTATTTAACCCACAGAGCGAATAACCAATAACCAATAACCAATAACCAATAACAATCAATCGTTTATGCTTGGGGGAACAGACATTTGTCTGAATCACAACCAGCAGGCCCTGCTTCCTCCGCATAACCAGTGCTGTAAGTGGCTAAGGCGGCATGAAAATCATCGGTTTTCCGGCGCTTCAGGACATCTTTACATAACTGCTCGTAGGTTTCATGGGAAATTGGCTCAAAGGGCAGTCGGGGGAATGATTGATGATCGTCAAAACGAGCTAACAAAGCCGCTGAGATATATCCATCATTATTTTGGATCGCTTGGTAGATTTTGCGCCCCAAAGCCTCCACCTCATCAGAACGCAACTCCCAGGTAGAAGAAGTGTTATGGGTGACATAGTGCTTTTGCACTTGCATGGCAAAGTCAAATTGAGCCAAGGCTGAGAACTTGGAAATATCAACTTGATCGGCGCCCGGAAGATCAGCCCAAACCACCGCCACGGGAATTTCTACCAGCCATTCTGTACATAAGGGGGAAAATGGGTCATTGAGTAGATGACCGTTTTCATCTTTATCGGACTGGGAGGGGATGACGTTGTAGCCATAGTCAATGCAGGCTAGGGCTACTGGGTCGTTTTTGCGGAAGGTAATCCGCCGGATAAAACGAGTGGCTTTCGGGGGGTGCCAACCGGGAGAAGCCCCAGTCAGCAAAGATTTGGTGCCACTGGGCTGAACCGTGGTGTAACGGTTGGGACGTTTTAACCCGTGGCGATCGCAATAATCCCACACTGCTTGGCGGACAATTTCCCGCCAACGAGTTAAATATTCTTGTTCTCGGCGCTTAAACTCCAATCCTTCGGGGCTTTCCTGGCGTCCCTCGGCCCACCAGTGCAACCAATCAATCCCAAAAGCTTTAACAAAGAAATCAAATAAGCCAGTGAAAGAAACCCCCACAATTGGGTCAAGTTCCCGACTGATTTGATAGCGCGGCTCGACAAATTTGTGATTGAGCAAAGTCGCTACAGAAATAGCCCCGGCAGTAAAGGCTTCTTCTTGTTCCTTTAAATTATGGGGATCGATTTGGTTCAGGTGGATTTCCGACAAATTGCACTGACCCGTCAGAGTTCCGCCAAATACGCCCTTATGAAACTCCGGTTCTTCAAAGCAGAAGGTGTCATGGAGTCCCGGTATCGGGGTAATGCTACGAATCACCTGCCATTTTCCTTTGGATGGCGGGGTGTGACCTCCACTCACATTCAGACGCTGGCAGGGGAGGGCGGCACAATCGGTAATCTGGAGATACCAAAGGTCTTTTTTCCGTGCTCCCAGGTTGGTTTTTGTCCCCGCCCGTTGAACCAGATTAATGGAGGAACGAACACCGCACTTGAGTAGGAGCAGGTAGCAGCGGTAGGCTCGATCGTAGCCAGACAAGTAAATCCGAATCCCTCCTGATGGCACGGCGCTACCATCCGCATCCGCAAGACCGGCCATAAAGTGAAGAATGCCTTCCCGGTTCCAGGTGGCAATTTCTTCCAAGGCGAGGGCATTGGCTTTCAAATCCCGAATTTTATGACCATCGAACTGCTGCTGCTCAAAACCGCTGTAGAGGAGACAGGGTGTATCAGGGTTTTCGGCATAGTAGTTGATTTTTCCAGAGGTACGACCGGCGATCGCCAGGGACTGATAGCTTTTAGCGCCATATAAGCGCAATTGAAGTTCGGGCTTCTCCTGGGATCCGCAAACTGAGCCATCTCCCACTAACTGACCCAGGGTATAGGCCCAAATGGGATCGACGAATAAGCCGTCTTGGTAGTCAATGGTGAAGGGTTCGGTGTGGATCGCATATTTGCGATTTTCCCACTCCGCCATCAGTTGGGCTGTGGTCTGCTCTTGATAGGTCTTCTCAAAGCGATCTTTGACAAAGAAGCGGTGGCCTTCGGTGACATCCAGGTAAGTGCCGTCACTAAATTGGACGCGGTAGAGAGAGCGCGAGGATCCGGTTTGAATGGGCACGACTTGGCTCCAGCGTTTGCCGTTCCAAATCTCCACGGTTTTCCCCACGAGGGACTTAATCGGAGCCATGCCCGATCGCGTAATCAGGAAGGTATCCCCCGCCACACAGTGAAAAGTCGAACCAATAATTTCCAGTTTGTTATCCTAGAGGCTTTTTATCCCCTAGTTCTACTACTTGATTTTGTAGTAGCTCCGCGTACATTTTGCATTCATCTTTTTGGTAGATTTCTCTAGATTTATTAGAGATTTATTAATGAATGCCCCCACACTCTTGGAAAGATTATATTCTAGATTTAATCGGAGTTAATTCTAGGTTCACTTTCTACGCTGTACGGTGTCAAAAGCTTTTTATTTCTTTTGCTTACCACGGAATTAGCATCTCAGCCTTCTCCGTTTTTGCGGGGTTTTTAACGTGAGGCAAAATTACTTACCACACGGGTTGAGTCCATATCGTTGTAAACGATGCTCTACCTCATAATCGGGCATTTCGGGATAATTTGTTTTCAGCCAATTGCGAGTTTCTTCTAACCCTAAAGAGGTGTAGATTTCGATAAATTCTTGTTTCAATTCAGGGGTATGGAAAATATCGGCATTGGCACGAGCGATCGCCTCTGGAGCATATTGAATCGCCCCTTCTCCTGAATAATATTGTTGCTGAACGGCTTCAATACATTCTGCTTCCGTGGGTTTGTGATGAAATACCCGTGTATGGTTGGCCATCCGCAGGGCATCCCGTTCGGGATCGATGCGCCAATTACCATTTTCATCTTGTTGCCAGAGATTACTTTTCGCCTGAGAAAATAGCTCATCATCGCTAATTCCTTGACGCATTCCCGCTGACCTTCTAATGTTGCCAGAGACGATGGTCGTTGCGGCTTCATCAATCAACAAACAGCATTCAACCGAATTTAATTGGCGGCCAACAGCCCGATTCAAAATCGCCGCGCAACGTTGATACAACTGCGGCAATTTCACGGGGTTGGCCACACCGCCAAATCCTTTTAACGGTTCTCCCGCTGGTCGCACGTCGGAAAGGTCGATCGCCACCTGGACTTCCCCATCAAAGCGATCGTCTGATGACAGTTCCAACAAACATTGATAAGAATCAACCCAACCTTTCCGGGAGTCCCCGACATGGATGCGAACTCTTGCCCCGTCAACCACCACCTCGGTCAGGTCGCGGCGGTTTTCTGGGGCTGTGGTGCCAATTTCACCGGCGATGGTCACGTTGAGATGATTCTTAATCGGCGGCAACTGGTTAATATATCTGGGTTCGAGTACCGCCCCAGTCCCACAACCCATCATCGCCAAATCCATCATCAAGCCAAAAGCCCGCCAATCATCCACATTGGTGCTGGTGCAGTTGTAGGCACCAGAGAAATTTTCTTGGGCTTCCAGCCATTTTACCCCGCCAATCCAGAGCCAACGACCAGAGGGTAAGGCTTTCAGGGGCTTCTGCATCCGCCATAACAGGTCAATTTCTTGGGCAGTTAGCTTACCCAGCTTGGCTAATCCGCTGATGGTGCGATCGCACACTTCCTGCCAACTCTCCGTCCCATTGGGGGTATGACGACTGTAAGTCCGATAAAACACCGGATTTGCTGCGGGGGTCGTATCGGGAAAATCACTACTTTTGCCAACTCGATTTAATTCTTGAACCATTATGCTAATGCTTTGATTCGACAGTAGACCAAATACAAGATCATAGTACAGAGAGGTAGAGATATATAGTGGTCAAAGTCAGCAAAGACAAAAATTTAACCCTATTGATAGTGGCTATCAAGCCGCTAATTTTTCTGGCAATAGCCGCTGATTACCATCAAGCAGCCCCCAGACTTGGGTTCTCCAGATCGCACAAGTCAATATTTATATTCTGTCATTCGATACAAACACCCGCGATGGGGATGCCATACCGGGAATGGAGGCGCGATTCCCCCCCCCGCCGAAGAGGGGGCAAGCTTCGGGATCCGATATGCACGCGGAATCGCCCACTGAGTTCTTGTGGCTGAGTTGTATCGGATTTAATCGCTAATTACCCACCTAAAAATCGCCAGTATTAGCGGTAAATTAAACCAAAAATACCGCACCGCTAATAGACTGGCTAAATCAATGGATCAATTAATTATTTAATTAACTTACCGATAAATTTCATAACTTCAACCTTTTTTGAGATTGGGAAAAACTTCTGCCTTAAATTTTTCCTCGTCTTTATAAACTTTAAATACCCGATCCATACTCGTTAATTCAAACAACATTCTGATTTGATCGTTAATGGAGCAAATAAATAACTTACTGCCTTTAGTTCTCACCATTTTTAATGCCGAAACCAAAGCGCCTAACCCTGAACTATCAATAAATGTTACATCTTTCAAATCAATTAAAACCACTTCAGATTCCTTCTCCAATTGAGCGTTAATTTCTTTACGCAATTGATTTGCCTGAGTTCCGTCTAGAATTCCGCTGGGTCGAACGACTTCGTATTTAATGTCAGAAATCATACTTTTTAGTGAGTTTATGGGATAACGTCGGTCGGTTTCAGTCAGTCATTTTGACAACAGAGCCAAAAAATAAGTGAAAATTTATTGATTGACTAACTGATAAATTTTCTAGGATGAAAAATCAATCACGAGTATGGCACTTAGATTGATGCTGCTTGATGCGGCTTGAGCCGGGACTCTTATGGTTGTTAAATAGACTAACCGTACATCCTAATCGCACCCTTTCAAGTCTATTTTATTGTACAGAGGTTACGCTCAAGCTATTTTGGCGAAATCAACCCCCGTCTATCGCAGGTTTAGGAGATTTCCGGCAGATACCTCGTAGCCCCACAAATAATATTGTGGGAGGAAAAATGATATTTGCACAGTCAACCAGATTTACCCTAATTTGAAGCAACTGCCCGATCAACATTCACTCAGGGCGGCGGACAAATAATCCGCAGCACCCTCCACGAGGGCGATCGCATTTTCATAAACCATTCGCTTTGGCCCTAGCACCCCAACACTGCCCACGGGCACCAAACCCCGGCAGTAATTTGCCGAAATCAGCGTACAAGTTTGAATCGCCTCCATCGGATTTTCACTGCCAATTCGCACATAAACCCGCTTACTAGAAGTCACTGGGGATAAAGGTCTTTCAACCATCAACGGCCATAACTGGTCTTGTTCTTCAGCGAGTGCCTGCAAAAGCATCTGGACTTGATTCAACTCAGAAAATTCTGGTTGTCGCAATACTTCCGACACCCCACTAATTGTCATGCCAGTTTTTTCGGGGATTTGACTACGATTGCTTAACTCGACCAACAATTTACCAATCAATTGGGCATACTTTTCAAATTCCCGACCCAATTCACGCCAATCCAACTGATATAAATCAGTCAAAGACCGATCCCGGAGTTGGGCGTTCAAAAAATTGGAAACGATCCGCAATTCCTGATCCAGGATTTCTGACTGAACTTCTGATTCTGCTAAAGATGGCGGCAGATCCATCAACACCGAGTCCGTATGATAGGCATCTGTCACCAGCAGCACCATAATCTTTCCCGTTTCCACCTGGACTAATTGCAGATGCAGTAACCGGGCTTGATTGGTTTGAGGCATGGTAATCAGGGCAATATATCCACTCAAATTGGCCAAAATTTTGGCCGCACCGCGTACCACATCTTCAAAATTTGATGTTTTCACCTGAAGACGGTCTTTGAGAATACTTTCCGCCTGATTAGCCAACGCATCCGAGGGGGTAATCAGTTGGTCAACATAGATGCGGTAGCCAGAGTCAGAAGGCACCCGACCGGCAGAAGTATGGGGTTGATAGAGCAATCCAGCTTTTTCTAAAGTGCCCATTGCATTGCGAATCGTCGCTGGACTGACACTCAGGTTATATTCATTGACTAAAGCTTTGGAGCCGACGGGTTCGGCTGTGGCAATGTAATGTCGGACAGTTGCCCAAAGAACATATTGTTGCCTCTGTGTCAGATTCACTTGGATGGACATGGGCGGAGAATTTACATCAAATAAATTAAAGTTAAATATCAATGTTTGATCAATGTTTGATCAATGTTTGACTGGGAGTCGGCCCGAAATCTTATGATCCTTGCCTCTCCCGGTATCACAACCAACAGTTATAGAATATCTCCTGCTTTATGGGTCAGTCTGATATCGATGGGCTGGTCGGACAAGGGGAGATCGGCTCTCTTTAAATTCTAATTAAAAGTTGGTTCAGTGGCTGAAATGGCGGGTTAATCCAGAGAATTTATTTTTAAGATAGCAGATATTTCCATTGATCCGGTTAACCCAGAATAGCCAAGTGCGATCAGATCAAAATTTATGCCGGGTGACTAATTCCCGCAAAATTCAATTTTTTTGGCGGTCTGAGGGATAAGCATAAACTCAGATAAATTATTCTGGTCAGGAATGATTTATCTGAGTTTGGCAAACGATTTCAATATCTGTTATTTCATCATCTGTTTTTGAATGATCTAAAATATCTGGTAAATTTTGATTAATAGCGGGGGACTGACGGATCTACGATTTGGGAGAACGCATCAATGCCCCCAGAGATATTTTTGACATTGGTGAAACCTTGAGTGCTTAACCATTGGCACATATGGGCCGAACGGATCCCATGATGGCACAGCACGAGAGTTTCCGTATGCGGATCAAACTTCGTGGCAATTTGCGTTGACCATTGGTCATATTGACTTAAGGGCAGATTTGTAAACCCTTCAATGCAGGCGATCGCGACTTCTTCCGGTTCCCGCACGTCCAAAAGTTGCAGATCATCTGGACTAGCGTTTAAGCGTTCAGCCAACTGTTCCACCGTAATATTCGGGATCGGGTTGAGGGAAAACTGATCAGACATTCGACTAAACCACCAATTGATCGAGTGACAATGAGATTAATCCAAATTATGCCTATTATGCATCATTTTCTCTAAATTGGCTATGCCCAATGTTCTGGGTAAAAATTTATACCATTTACAGAAATTCATCCAACAGCCCCTAACATTCTTCGGGTGGGCAAAAAATTTTACCCACTCTACCATATATGATGGTTGAATCCATGCCAACCCTACAATATAAATACTTATTGTTGCATAAATTTTTGTAAATGGTATTACCTCTAAATTTTAGGTTTCTATCTAGGTATGAAAAAACCCGTTTTTTGGCAAAAACGGGTTGACAGTCATTTAAGGAGATATTTGCGTTTGATCGCTAATGTTGCTGAAATTGGCATTAATTGCTTAATCAAGCTACGGAAGCCACTGTTTTTGGGGCGACCGCCATTTTTTTCAACCAGCGATAATGGGATTCTAATGCGGAACCAAAACTATCATAAACTTGATAATTTACATTATATTCCTGAGCCACTTCTGCTAAAATTTTAGCAATTTTCGGATAATGAATGTGACAAATATGGGGAAATAAATGATGAACCGTTTGATAATTTAATCCCCCTAAATACCAATTTAAAAAATGATTATTTGGAGCAAAATCAGCGGTAGTCTTCACTTGCAGTACAGCCCACTCATCTTCCACACTATTGGATTTTGGATCTGGTTGAATAAACTCTAGTCCATCCATGACATGAGCCAACATAAAGATCACACAAATCACAAACCCATAAGTCATGTAAGTCAGAGTAAAGCCTAAAATTGCTTCCCAGGGACTATAGCCAACAGCGATCGGAATACCAATTAACCAGCCTAACCAAATCACTTTAAACCCTAATAAAGTAATCAGTTCAATGGCGGTGGGTGTAGGAATTATATGATCGTGATATTTGCGTTTGATTAAAATCAAATAAACATCGGCAACCGACCAATAAAATGGGATTAATGGGTAAACAAACCAGATAAAAATATGCTGATATTTGTGATACCAGTGATATTCCATTTCGGGAGAGAGTCGCACCAGTTCATCCGCATGAATTTCTACATCGTGTCCCAACATATTGGTATAAATATGATGGAGAGAATTATGGCGAAATCTCCATAGATAACTGGATAGCCCGATAAAATCGTAACTGAGGGCAATCAAACGATTCACGAACTTGCTATTAGAATATCCGCCATGATTGGCATCATGTCCGACACTAAAGCCCACTCCCGCAACCCCTAAACCTAAGATGACACATCCTAGCAATTTCATCCAGATCACTGGAGGGCCAAATACCGTAAATGCCCAAGCAGAAATGACCCAAGAAAAAATAATTGCTGTTTTGAAATACATCGCGAGATTATCTCGCGGGGAAATGTTTTCTGCTTTCAGGTAAGCTTCAACTCGTCGATTGAGCTCTTTTCTGAAGCCAATACTTCTGCCAAAAGTGACTTTTGGTTGTGTAATCGTCATTGAAATCGATCTTTATCTTTGATAAGGTTGTTTTTCATCCTAGCATCATTTTTCCCGGAAATCTATGAGTTGATTATTTTCTGACATTTTTTTCTTTAGGAGTTGGTAGGAGTTGGTTTTAAGATTTTTTCAAGATTATTGAATGGTTGATTTCAAATGAGAAAAATAGTCAATTGACCAAAACGGATAAAATAACTTGACCTCGGTACAAAAGCCGTTAAACCAGAATAGCCGGTGAGAGCGAGGTCAAGAAATCAATGCCCATAAACCCTAAAATCCCCTTTGATCTAAGGATGCCGGTGATCATTTCCAGGGCAAATTACATCGAGAATGATTGCACCACCGATCATAAGTATTGGCTGAAAGTGTCTGCTAACTTGTCGGCAATTCCCGCAATCCAATTTTCATCTTGCTGGGTGTAACTGCGAGGCACATTGGCGCCTAAAATAATCGCACCGCGATCGCCGATGGGCTGGCAAATCACCCCCTGAGTATTTTCTGGCAAATAGTCAAACTCAATGCGACCGGGATACAACTTGAGATCTACTAAATAAACCGGCGTTTGTTTTGCTAAAACCCTTTGTAAAATGGCTCCGGGTTTCACCTCGGAGTTGGTTCCTAGGATCCCCCGCCGTAATAAGATCGTGCCTCGATCGCAAACCACCAGCGATCGCGTCACCGTATTGGTTAACAATAAATGTGACGCCCAAGCTAACTCTTTGCGAACCACTTCGGGCAAATCATCTGCCAATTCAAAGCCCTCAACGCCGATTAATTCTACCGCTTCAGGCGATCGCGGCTGAATTCTCTGCCACAATAAGCCAATTAAAATTAACAAAGCACTTAAAATCACACCCAGGACATCAGAACGAGCTTGGGTTTCTGTCAATTCTGGGGTCAAAAAGCGGTTCAGCAGCAATAGGATCCCTGCGAGTATCCCGACCGCAATGGGCAACCGCTGCAAAACCCCCGGAGATTTTTCTGCCATGATTGATGCGTCTTTTTTCTGACTAATTTGCCACGAAGTGTTGCTAAGTCCGTTTCTCTTACCCACGTTCCTAACCGAGTTTAAATCTCATCCGCCTCTAAAATGCGTTGGAACAAATAGCCCGTCCCCCTAGCGGTCAAAATCAACTCTGGATTACTCGGATCATCTTCTAACTTGGCTCTAAGACGGGAAATATGCACATCCACCACGCGAGTATCCACATGACGTTCGGGAGTATATCCCCAAACTTCCTGCAAAATTTCTGAACGAGAAAACGGTTCTCCCGATCGGCTGACCAATAATTCTAGTAAACTAAACTCCATGCCAGTCAGCCGAATCCGCTCATCACCTTTATAAACTTGTCGCTTATTGGTATCAATTTTCAGACTGCCTACATGAATGACGCCAGAGCTAGGAATCCCCGAGGCGCCTACTTTATCCACCCGACGTAATACCGAGCGGATCCGCGCTTCTAATTCCTTGGGAGAAAAGGGTTTAACCACATAATCATCCGCACCCAGTTCCAAACCAGTGATCCGATCTGCTACGTCCCCCAAGGCTGTTAGCATGATGATGGGTACGTCTGATTCTTTCCGCAATTCCTGACAAACGCCGTAACCATCCAGTTTCGGCATCATCACATCCAGAACGACCAAATCTGGAATCGTATTGCGAAAAGTTTCCAAGGCTTCCTCGCCGTCCGCGGCGGTGACAACGTCATAGCCAATCATCGAAAGCCGAGTTTCCAAAATTCGACGGATACTGGCTTCATCATCCACGACCAGTATTTTCTCCTTATGGTTTTCCAAGCTACCCAATGCTCCTTAAGTCTAATTACAAATCGTTAATTTTTACTACTTTACCATTTAGTAGATCCGATCTTCGGGGAAGGTGATTCGGGCTAAAACTCCCACCCTTTATAGAGTTGAGTATATTTTAAGATTCATTTCAAGTTTTATTTAATTTTTAACATTTTTTAGCATGGCTAAATCTCGCACTCAGTATATTTGCAATGAATGTGGCGCCGAGTTTCCCCAATGGTGGGGTAAATGTAGCAACTGTAACAGCGTCGGTTCTTTAGTCGAACAGGTGGTCGCGGATCTGCCAGAAAATTCCCATCGTCCTAGCTTGAACTGGAACAACAGCAATTGGATGAAAGGGAATGGCAAAAGTCCAGATAAATCCGATGGTCATCCGAGAGCCTCGTTTAAGTTATCCCAAATTGCCGATGCAGCGGTATCCCGTCATGGTAGTGGTTTTGGTGAATTAGATCGGGTACTCGGTGGGGGCATAGTTCCCGGTTCTTTGGTGCTGATTGGTGGCGAACCGGGGATTGGCAAATCTACTTTATTAATGCAGGTTGCCAACAGTATATCGTTGCACAAACGAGTGCTCTATGTGAGTGGGGAAGAATCTGGGGTGCAAGTGAAACTCCGCGCCCAACGGTTGCAAGTCCAAGCGGCATTAAAAGATTCGGAAACCGATTCAGAAAATCATTCAATGGGGGAAGCGGAGAATCCCAGAAATCCTCATCAGTACAAAGTGCTGCTACCAACCCAGGGAGAAACCCCGGTCAGTGCCGAAGGGTCTAGAAGCGATCGCGCTGACGACTCCTCCGAGTTACCGGAAACATTACCGGAAACATTACCGGAAACACAATTTTATTTATTGCCGGAAACCGACCTGGAAGAAATTTTACGGGAATTAGAGTCTCTGAAACCCTATTTAGCGATTATTGATAGTATTCAAACCATCTATTTTCCCTCGTTGACCTCGGCACCGGGATCCGTCGCCCAGGTGCGCGAATGTACCTCTGCTTTGTTACAGGTGGCCAAACGGGAAAATATTACCTTATTTATTGTGGGTCACGTCACCAAGGAAGGGGGAATTGCAGGGCCGAGGGTGTTGGAACACTTGGTGGATACGGTGTTATTTTTTGAGGGCGATCGCTTTGCCAGTCACCGGCTGCTGCGTTCGATGAAAAATCGCTTTGGGGCAACCCATGAAATTGGCGTCTTTGAAATGGTGGCGCATGGGTTACAGGAAATTACCAATCCTTCTGAATTGTTTTTGAGTAGTCGGGAAGAAGCCGTCACCGGCAGCGCGATCGTGGTTGCCCTGGAAGGAACTCGTCCCATTGTGGTGGAATTACAAGCCTTAGTCAGTCCCAGTAGCTATGGTTCTCCTCGTCGGTCAACCACCGGGTTGGAAGGAAATCGACTGTTGCAAATTTTGGCCGTATTAGAAAAACGGGTGGGGGTTCCGTTATCTAAATTAGATACTTATGTGGCATCAGTCGGGGGACTTCAGGTGTCCGAACCAGCGGCGGATTTGGGAGTGGCGATCGCCATTGTCTCCAGTTTTCGCGATCGGGTAGTGGATCCCCATACCGTCTTAATTGGCGAAGTGGGGTTAGGGGGTCAAGTTAGACCTGTTTCTCAGTTAGAATTGCGGTTACGAGAAGCCGCCAAACTCGGATTTAAACGGGCGATCGTCCCCAAAGGTCAAGTCCCCCCAGACCTCGACATCGAAATTATTTCCGTCGGCAAGGTACTCGATGCGATTTTAGAAGCAATCCCCGGACCGGCCAATCCCCAATCTAATGATTTTTCCTCGGACACTGAAAATATGCTAGCCAGAATTGAAGGCGATCGGGATCCGGAAGATGACTTTAATAACTTTGATGATTTTGACTCTGAATCTCCAGTCTTTTAAATTCTCCACTCTGAACAATTCACTGGTTTAATGTGGTGACTCTTAGACTAGGATCAATTTAGGCATCCTTGGGTTAAGGAAAAATTGATTTTGTCACGAATCATCAAGTTGAAAATTGGTTACACCGAAGAACCGCAGCGGTCAGAGAAGAAATGCGTTTATGTCAAATAAAACAATCTTACGGGAAAAATTATCGCACTCCAGATAATAATTTAGTAAATGCCACCGCTGCCGAGATTTACCAGTATAGCCATCGCGATCCGCGATCGCAGTCAAGCATTACAAAATTTAAAACACCAAATTGAGTCAGCCATTTATGTAAATACGATTTTTCAATAATTTCGTGATCATTTTAAACAAGATTAGCTGCCTTATCTCAGCTAAATTTTTTCTTTAATTTTTATGAAAAAATCTATTATAATTATAACTATAATGCTGGAAATAATAGAAGCTTTTAACCAGGTTGAATATCCGAAAAAAAATTCCCAAAGCATCGGCATATGTCGGCCAATTTATTCATGTATTCGCCCATCCTCAAACTTGTTTAAGCTTAGTCCAGGTGATTGATTTTGACTGTCATATGCTCAAACAAAAAATGCGTCAGTCCATCAAGCAAGACTCAGGAGATGCTTTAGAACCAGAAGATGTTGAGAACCCTACGATTTTGCAACCACACATCAGTACCAATGCTAAGATCGATAAGGTTTTATCCATCTTAGAAAACCGTCGAAGAGTCGGACAAAGCAATCACTCTAAACCTGCTAATGTGCTAAATCAAACCACCACAGGCGATCGCCAAATCGAAACCCTGCCACCAACAACTGCTGCCCAACCAGCCACACCTCCGGTTAAAAACCTTGTCCCCAGCCCCACCAGCCCTTTGCCCCCCAAAACCACAGTGACCAACCCCACGGCGAAAGGATCCGGATTAACCGGCAAATGTATTCATACCCTTAAAATCTGGCACGTCGATACGGGAAAATTATTATCCACCTTGGTGGGTCATTCGAGTTTTGTTTACTCCGTTGCGTTTAGTCCTGAAGGTAAGACTCTCGCCAGTGGCAGTGCCGACAAATCCATTAAAATTTGGCAAGTGAGTAATGGTGAATTGCTGCGGACTTTAATTAGTTATGCCCCAGTGAATTCCGTCGCCTTCAGTCCCGATCGCCAATTTCTCGTGAGTGCGGGTGGGGATGAACGGATTAAACTCTGGCAATTAAACACCAGTCATTTAGGTCCCGACACCAGACCAGCCCCCACCCAAACCTTGACAGGTCAGACCGGAGAGATATTTTCCCTAGCCTTTAGTCCGCGATCGCCCATTTTGGCCAGTAGTAGCTATGACAAAACGATCAATCTGTGGAATTTTCAAACCGGCAATCTCCTGTCCACCCTCACAGGTCATTTACACTCCGTTCGTTCCTTAGCCTTTAGCGCCAATGGCATGACCTTAGTCAGTGCCAGCCATGATAAGACCATTAAATTATGGCAAATCATTCCGGAAACGAAAAAATCTTAAATTTTGGCTCAATTTTGGCTCAAACCTTTACCAGGAAGGACGGAAAGCCCATGTGCTATCCGAAGCCATTATTCCTCCTGTAAAAACTTGGTGTAAACATCACTCAATTCTTTAACCGCTAACTGATAAAACTTTTCCCCATGTTCGGGAGTAGCCAAACCTGGGTTAGATCCCATTCGACCATCGGGATAATGCCGACGAAAATCAGCCGCACTATAAATGGGATATCCAGAGGCAACCTCAGCCGACAGTGGGGCTTGTTTAATCGCCTCTGGATAAAGATATTGTGTCACCGCTACTTCACTCGGGGTAGCATGAGACCCTTCTTGATTGCCATATAATTCCTTGGCTAATTTATAAACCTCCGAACACATAAACCAATTACCGATTTGACATTGAACCCGATCGCCATTAGCCAAATTTAAATCTGCTAAATGGGCATAAGTTTGAGAAAAAGCCGCCTTCAGGGTGGCAATATTCCCCCCATGACCATTTATAAAGAAAAACTTAGTAAATCCGGCTTTAGCCAAGGTCGTTATATAATCTTGAATCAGGGAAATCATGGTGGTTGGACGCAGGCTAATCGTCCCAGGAAAGCCCGTGTGATGCAATGCCATCCCCACATTAATGGTTGGCCCAACTAACGCCTTCGTGGTTTCACCCACTCCACGGGCGATCGCTTCTGCACAAATGGCATCAGTGCCAATCAACCCCGTTGGCCCATGTTGTTCAGTGGAACCAATTGGCATTATGATCCCAGTGGACGTTTGTAGATATGCTTCAACTTCTGGCCAGGTACTTAAATGTAACAGCATGAACGCCTCTCGTTTTTCTCAGGATGCTCTTGGGGGATATTTTATTCAAAATATCTTCTCCACTGCCATCATCCCATTTTGTTAAGCCAAATTTAAGCCAAATTTAAGAAAAGTTTTCAGGGAAATTATGTCATAAGCTGACCTATGTAAAATATCATGGAAAAAAATATCCTGATTCACTGCGGAAAATTGTTTCATCTAATTAAAAGAAATTTTATGATTTGCTCCAGTTCATTCCCTCCAGATTAGCCGCCATGCTGACTATTTATTATGCCGGTAAAATCAGCGTCTAATTCTCTGGACAATTGCCCAAAAATTATCTCTCACAAAATCTGCTCCATCCCCAGCGAACGCCGTGTCCTCAAACCTTCACCGAACAATTGCTTTGTTATGTTATCAATCGAACCCAATTTTTCTCAACCCAAACTCGCTCAAGGCAATCATGTCCTTGTGGTCGAAGATGAAGACCTCATTCGAGAAATGATCGTCTTGGCATTAGAAGAAGAAGGATATCAAGTTACAGCTACCGCCGATGGACAAACTGCCCTGAACTATTTATCTCGTGCTGAAGCCGCCGAAGCTGAATCTAATTTTGATTTAATTCTGCTGGATATTATGCTGCCCAAAGTGAACGGATTAGATTTATGTCGTTTACTGCGGCATCAAGGCAACCCAATCCCCATTCTCATTCTCAGCGCCAAAGGCAGTGAAACCGACCGTGTATTAGGATTGGAAGTTGGGGCCGATGATTATGTCACCAAGCCCTTTAGTATGAGAGAGTTAATGGCTCGTTGTCGCTCATTATTACGACGACAAAGACTCAATGGCACTTCATCCACGCAATTTCTCCAATTTGGTCAAATTACTCTCTGTCCGCAACAATGTCGCGTCACCGTTCGCGGTGAAGAAGTCAATCTTTCTCCCAAAGAATTTAAGCTGCTGGAACTTTTTTTAAGTTACCCACGCCGAGTCTGGTCGCGAGATCAGTTGCTGGATCATGTATGGGGATATGATTTTGTCGGCGATAGTAAAACCGTAGACGTTCACATTCGCTGGTTACGGGAAAAATTAGAACAAGACCCCAGCCACCCAGAATATATTATTACCGTCAGAGGCTTTGGCTATCGACTAGGTTAAACGGATCAGTGGCATTAAGATTCGGCAAAACTCTATACTCCCTTTTTTCAGGGGGGCAGGGTGGATCAATATTTTTACGTTCAATTTCTTCTTTGTGACCATGCCCTTATTAGACTTTTTCCTCGGGTTGGCGCTAGGAATTACTATATGCCTTTGCCAGCGCTGGTGGCTCGACCGGCAGATCCACAGACTATTAAATATGTTACTTCCAGAGGCGATGTCCGTTGATTTACCGATGTTCTCTCGGTTACGACGGGCGATCGCCCTCAGTAAACAACACCAACAAGACCAAGCACAACAAATCAAAACCTGGCAAGAAATCGTCCAACTGGCTCCTGTAGGTTTCTTGCAAGTGGATGGAGAAAATCAGCTACTCTGGTGTAATCAGCAGGCGCAAAAGTTACTCCGCATTCATCCGAATTGGCGGCAAGGTCACACCCAGTTATTAATTGCCCTAGTTCGTTCCTATGAACTCGATCAATTAATCGAACAAACTCGCATCGCACAACAGCCACAAGTCCAAGAGTGGTTGTTTTATCCCTTTAGTCAGGATGCCGAAGAAATTGGCGATCGCCTTGGCGTCACCCTACGCGGCTATAGTTGTTTACTCCCTGATGGTGACATCGGTGTGTTCTTAGAAAATCGACAACCCCTGGTTAACCTGACTCAAAGTCGAAATCAGTGGGTCTCCGACCTCGCTCACGAACTCAGAACCCCTTTAACCTCGATCCAATTAGTCGTAGAAATGTTACAAGGACGCCTCGACTCTTCTTGGAATCAGCGTCTAGAACGGGTACTACATGAAATTAATCGCTTAATTCAATTAGTCAAAGATTGGTTAGAACTTAGCCTTATGGAAGTCGCCCCCAGCGAGCATCTTTCATGCAAACCCTTAAATCTCTCTGCTTTAATTCACTCGGTTTGGCAAACTCTTGAACCAATTGCCAATCAAAAACAACTCACCCTGAACTATTCAGGCCCAGATAATTTGCTTGTCGAAGCTGACGAAACTCGTCTTTATCGTGTTTTCCTGAATATATTCGATAACAGCATTCGCTACAGTCCCCGTGACAGTCAAATTTATGCCGTAGTCACCCCACTCATGCCGAAAACCAGTGACCTCGTTCAAAGATCCCCGGTTGCCTCCCCGGTTGCCTCCCCGGTTGCCTCCCCGGTTGCGTCTACCGTTCAAATCGATATCATAGATGCAGGGTCAGGATTTACTGAAGCGGATCTGTCTTCCGTATTCGATCGCTTCTATCGCGCTGACTCATCTCGCACCAAGCAGGCAATTTTAGGCAAGAATATTTCTAACAACGGAAACTCTTTGCCCATGAACACCGGCACTGGTTTAGGGTTGGCGATCGTCAAACAAATTGTCGAAGCTCACGGCGGCTCGATCTCCGCTCAAAATCACCCGGAAATTGGTGGGGCTTGGTTAAAAATTTGGCTGCCAAAGGTTTCACTCTCAGCCAAGTAAATCATTTTCATAAAACCTATCAAGGTTTCTGTGTTATCTAAAATTTATTTTATTGAAAATCTATTAAGAATGAATACGCTCATTTTTTATTGAAAATTACATGTTTTTATTTGAATGTCAATTAGCAATACTCAGTTAAAACGTCAACTTAAACGATTAGAGCAAGATACCTTACGCATGGGTGCTTTGGTGGAACAGTCTTTTCGTCTGAGTAATCAAGCCTTATTTCAGAGAGACCTCGCAGCGGTTGAAGCTATTCCTTATCTAGATAAACAAATCGATCAATTTTATCGTCAAATCGAGTCTGACTGTGTATTACTGATTACGTTGCAAGCCCCTGCATCCCAGGATTCTCGTTTAATTGGTGCCTTTATGCAGCTAATCAGAGACTTGGAAAGAATTGGCGATTATGCCAAAGATATTTCTGAAATTGCCGCTCAACTTTTTCCCTATCAAAATCATGCAATTTTAATCAAAATTTTGCCTCAGATAGAGTTAATGTTTAATCAGGCTCAAGCTATGCTGGCTACTAGCTTAACAGCCCTATCCGAATTAGATGCAGAAGTGGGTAAAAGAGTTAAAGAATTAGATTCTACCGTCGATGATTTATACGAGCAAATTTATCAAGATTTAGCCCGACAAAGAGATATTCAAGGTTCCGTTGAACCCTTTCTATTAATTGTGTTAGCGATTCGTCATCTCGAACGCATGGCTGACCATGCCACAAATATTGGGCAAAGAGTCGCTTATATTGTCATTGGTCATCGTCCTTAGTTAGGATTCAACCTTTGAATCTTTTCAAGTTGGCGAAATCAAATCAAGCAGAAATTAAACCTGAACATTCCACAGATTAATGAAATTAACGCACAGAATCGATATAGCTATAATAAAAAATTATCTTTAATTAAGATAAAAATTATCAAATCTTTACCTTGCCTTAAACTTTAACGGTGAACCTATATTGCGAAACTGTACAAAAATCCTATTCCCATGAGTCAACTGAGTCAACATTAGTGATGAACATTTGAATTCCTTGCCCCAGGATCTAATTACCTATAAAATCTTGGCATATCTATGTTAGATTTTTCAGTGTTTGTTCTGGGGGTGTCTGTCTGTGTCTAGAGAACAAGTCAGTGGTCAATTAGCAAAGACTTTGCACAAGAAGCTTTGTCACAGTCAGCCGACGGCTCATCAATGAAATTTAATCAATGAGCGTTACATGACTTTTTGACCGACTCTATAAGACTTCGGTGTTTATCCCCGTATATCGGTAAATCGGCGATCGCTCGCTCCTGTATCTCCCCTAAATCAGGCCAATTATTTTGCCTAAACTAGGGATACCTTTAGAGTAGCGCCAGGGATATTATCTCTCACATTTGTGAGTTAATGGCTAGGCATCCTATTTTGCTAATCAGTCTTCAGCCGAAGTGTTCTCACAAAACCTTTGAGATGACTTTAGATGACTGATTGACGCCATCTTCCCGCCGATTAATTCAGACTAGATCCATCCCATCCAGCAACAACCAACCTTTGATTAGAGCCTTATGCTCTGATTACATAACGAACGGTGTGAGGAAATCATCATGTTAAAACTATTTTGGTCAGGACTACGATCCAGTCCCGCAGCCCTGGGTGCTTTACTACTGTTGTCTAACTCAGCCTTGGCTCAAACGACACCAGAAGTCTCAAATATCGATACGACTGAATCCTCGTCAACTTCTCTGGTTGCCGATCCCGCCTCTGACATTCTGCAAAAAATTGAACAATATAATCCCATTGACTTATCTCAGGGAGGGGATGAACCCCTTGGGCAAGTTAATGCCGTCAATCAGTTGCGCGATGTTCGCCCCACTGACTGGGCTTTTCAAGCATTGCAAAACCTGGCGCAACGCCACCAATGTCTGTTGGCATACCCAGATAATACCTACCGGGGCAACCGGGCCATGACTCGTTACGAGTTTGCCGCTGGTTTGGATGCTTGCTTAGAGCAAATCCAACGACAGCTTGCCACCTTGGATACCGGCGTTTCCGCACGAGACATGGAAACCTTACGGCGCTTGCAAGAAGAATTTGCCGGAGAACTGACAATTCTCCGCCGCCAAGTTGATGCCCTAGAAGTCCGCACTGCTGAACTCGAAGCCAATCAGTTTTCCACCACTACTAAACTCAATGGAGAAGTGATTTTTGCTCTTGCTGATGCTTTTGGCGATCAAGAGCCCGCTTCCAATATTGCCGGTGGTGAAAATGTCCAAACCTCTTTTGGTTATCGGGTGCGGATGAATTTCGACACCAGCTTTACCGGCAAAGACCGTTTGCGAACTCGTTTACAAGCCGTAGATGTTGCTCGCTTAGATCGCCCAACCGGGACATCCATGTCTCGTCTAGCTTTTGACGGAGATGGTGGTTCAGCGATTACTTTGGATCGTTTAGATTATCGATTCCCCCTGAGCGATACTGTGCGAGTGAATCTTGGTGCTGCTGGCTTCGTGGCAGACCGATTTGTTCCGCTTCTCAACCCTCTGTTTGATAGTAGTGAGAATGGCGCGATCTCTCGCTTTGGACGTTATAACCCTGCGGTTTATCGAACCGCAGGAGATACTGCGGGGATTGGATTTGAAATTACCCCCAGTAAACAATTCCGCGTAGACTTGGGTTATTTTTCTAGCAATAGCGGCAGTCCCATCCCCAAAAATGGCTTGTTCAATGGCGCCCATAGTGCATTGGGTCAGATCACTGTATCTCCCACAGAAAATATCGATTTAGCTTTTACCTATGTCAACTCCTACGCCCCAGGTGATGACGTAAATGTCACTGGCACCACCGGCAGTCGCAATGCTTTTCGGCCTTTTGGCAGCGTTGCCACGTCTGGCAACCATTTTGGCTTGCAAACCAGTATTAACTTTAACCAAGTGACCCTTTCTGCCTGGGGTGGTTATGTCTCTGCTGAGGCTAAAGATGGTCCTAATGAAGGAAATAAAGCGGATATCTGGAACTGGTTGGTCTTGCTAGGGGTAGAAGATTTAGGCGTTGAAGGAGATCAGCTAGGTTTTATCTTTGGGATGCCCCCGAAATTGACTGATATCGATAATGGAACCAGCGATCCCAGCACTTCTTTGCACTTTGAAACCTTATATCGCTATCCCTTGAGTAACAACATTAATATCACCCCTGGCTTTATGGTGATTACCAATCCCAATCACGACGACAACAACGACACCGTTTGGGTCGGCACAGTCCGAACTACCTTCAAATTCTAGGTCAATTGAAGAAATTTAGCGGCGAACATCCATCGCCGCTAAATTCCAATCTTGATCGGGTTTTGATTATTCAATTTCCTATTAAGGCACCCCCGCAATAATTAGTTATTTAACAGGATTCTTATGTTATTTCAATCTCGTCCGCTCCGTCAGGCTCTACTGGTTCCCTTGATGGCACTATCTCTAACGGTTTCTGCTTGTCAGCAACGTGAAAATACCAACACTTCCACCACGCCCCCTGAAGCAAACACGCCAAACACTACTCAGACTAATAATCAGACAACCCTTTCTCTCCGTGGAGCCGGTGCTAGTTTTCCCGCTCCCCTATATCAGCGTTGGTTTAAGGACTACAATACAGCCAATCCTAATATCGAAATCAGTTATCAATCCGTGGGCAGTGGCGCTGGAGTCAAGCAATTTATGGCTGGTACGGTGGACTTTGGTGCCAGTGATGGTGCCATGAAGCCTGAAGAAATTGCCCAGGTGAGCAAAGGAGTGGTATTGCTGCCCATGACTGCTGGCAGTATTGTTTTTGCTTACAATTTACCCGGTTTAGATGGTCTCAAACTTTCTCGGCAAACTTATGTTGATATTTTGTTAGGGAAAATTACTCAGTGGAATGACCCAGCAATTGCGGCGGATAATCCCGGTCTTTCTTTGCCGGATCAGGCAATTCAAGTGGTTTACCGATCAGATGGTAGTGGCACCACAGAGGTTTTTACTAAGCATTTGAGCGCGATTAGCGAGGAATGGAAAGCCGGTCCCGGAGAAGCCAAAACTGTAGAATGGCCCGTTGGAGTTGGCGCGAAAGGTAATGAAGGCGTCACTGCTCAAATCCAGCAAACCCAAGGGGCGATCGGCTATGTTGAATTTAGCTACGCTAAATTACAAAATTTACAAATGGCCACTCTAGAAAATAAGGCCGGTAATTTTGTCGTTCCTAGCTTTGAGTCAGCATCGAAAACTTTAGAAGCGGTGACTTTACCAGAAAATTTAGTTGCTTTTATTTCCGATCCCGATGGCTCTGATTCATATCCGATTGTTACTTATACTTGGCTATTAGCTTACCAAGAATATGACAATCCTGAGAAAGCTAAAGCTTTGAGAGAAGTGTTGAAATGGTCACTCACTGAAGGTCAAAAGGTTAGTAAAGACCTGGGCTATATTCCCCTTCCAGCAAATGTTGTATCTAAAGTGCAAGCATCTGTAGATACTATCAAACCATAGAAATATTTTGTTGGACTAGCCTGAGATTGATAGCTAGTTATTGTTTATTCCTTGACCGTCAATATTTCCATAAAATGCCACTGGGAAAGATCCTATTTCACCAGGGCATTTTTTTGTTAGATAACTTGAGATAACTTTTGAGTAGATGTCATCCACCCCAGTTTTTGCCGCTGTTATCCTTTGAACTTCATGCTCAAGTCCAGCCACGATGAACGGGTAATTGGTGCGCTGGTAGAGATGTAGTCTACCCCAGTTTCGGCAACGGTGCGGATATTTTCTAAAGTTATGTTACCAGAGGCTTCTATCTTGATTCGTGGGTTGCGATCGCGAATCTTTTTTACTGCTTGGCGCATCCGATCTGGTGACATATTATCCAGCATGATAATATCCGCTCCATGTTTTAAGGCTTCTTCTACTTGATCGAGAGTTTCTGTTTCTACTTCTATGGTCAACGGATAGGGGATTTGATCTCGGATATTGGCGATCGCCTCCCCAATTCCCCCAGCCGCCGCAATATGATTATCTTTAATCATCACTGCATCATCGAGTCCCAGGCGATGGTTTCTAGCGCCTCCTACTTGCGTCGCATACTTTTCTAACAGTCTCAGTCCCGGAGTTGTTTTGCGGGTATCCACCAGTTGAACGGGTAGATCCGCAATTTTGTTGACATATTGCCTGGTCAGAGTGGCAATCCCACTTAATCGCATCGTCACGTTTAGGGCAACTCTCTCCCCTAAAAGCAGATTATCCGAGGATCCAGAAAGACGCGCAATCACTTGTCCTGGTTGGCAGCATTCCCCTTCTTCGATCAATGCTTCCCACTGAATATTTGGATCCAATAAATAAAATATCCGACTGGCGATCGGCAATCCGCCAATAACTCCCGGTGCTTTGGCCAGCCATTGAGCTTCTTGACTAAGTGCTTTGCCTTTCTGGAAGACCCCAGAGGTGCGATCTCCTCTACCAATATCCTCTCGTAACCAATCTTGCAATATAGGATCCAACACGACCCAAGGAGCCAATACAGCCATAAATTTTCCGTCCTAAACTCTCTTATATATAGTCGCTTCGATTGGTATTAAATGAGTCAGGAAAATTTAAAAGCACCAAACCCTTGCCAGACAATGGTTTTGGGGGATAAAAAAATTTTTTTCAAAAAAAGTTGGTCAAAGGGGTTGACAAACCGATTTAGGTTTGTTAGATTAGTAAAGTGCCTGACGGACAAAACAACCCACGGCACCCCGCACCTCGATAACTCAATAGTTTGAAAGCCTATCACATTTTGTTGGATCTCGTCAAGTTAATCCTTTTTTTCACGAGTTCCCCTCAAAAATTTT
>NZ_LIUQ01000060.1 GCF_001276715.1 Planktothricoides sp. SR001
TCACTTTGACAATGATATATGAGTATAATTAAACTTGTCAATCCGGCTGGCCAAAAATCTCTAATCAGCCAAAACGTAGATAAGGGCGAGGGCGAGCGCCCCGAACAGCTATCCAGTAATTATTGTGCCACAAGGGTTTCTAGTATGTTTACGAAAATTAGTCTTCCGGCCAAAATGTCCGACTACTTAAGTGATGTCTCCAAATCTGACGGCAAGACAAAAGCTACCCATTTTTGAGTAGCAATGGGTAACTCTGTCCAACAATTACGTTACAGTTTCAAACCCCTGTTTCTTCGCTATTAATATGTCGCCAACTGCCATAAGGCAAATATTTCAGGCTATCCGAGGGTAAAACTCCCGCCGAAACCAGTGCATCACACACACTGTCGATCGCATTATCTCCATCCCCGCGATGATTTCCAGATAAAAAAATCCGCAAAGCTGCCATCCGTAAGGGCAATTGGGGTGGTGGACTCATGCGGTGAATTTGCATTAAAATTTCACCTTGGGCTTTTAATCGCCATTCACGATACCGCTTAGGGAAATTAAAATAGTGATTGTTGTTCGTTGTTCGTTGACGGGCAACAGCCCCCGTTAACAAATAACCAACAACCAACAACCAACAACAAATCACCAACAAAAAATAACAAATAACAAATAACAAATTATGCGTAATTTTTTTCAATATACTTTTGCCAGCATCCTCGGTACTCTAATTACTGTGGGCATCTTGGGGACGGTGGGAATTGGCAGCTTAATTTTTTTGCTGGTCAGTGCGGTTTCCTCCAAAGATAGCACAGGCCCAAAAGTAGAAAACCAGTCAGTGCTGGTCTTTGACCTGTCGGTGGCGATCGCAGATACCAAGCCTGCGTCGAGCACAGCGGAAGCGTTATCTCAAGCCCTGTCTGATGACGAGAGTCCCGATACGATGACCCTCCGCACGGTGTTAGATGCGATCGAAACCGCCCGCACCGACGATCGGATTGTGGCCTTGTACTTGCACGGCAGTACCGGCGAAACACCCAACGATTATGCCACCCTGAAAGAAGTTCGCAAGGCACTCCAAGAATTTAAAGCTGCCGGGAAAAAGATTGTGGCTTACGATCTTGACTGGACGGAACGGGAATATTACCTCGGTTCCCTGGCGAATCAGATTTTGATCAATCCTTTGGGGGTGATCGAAATTAATGGCTTGGCCTCCGAGGGGACATTTTTTGCCGGGGCTTTGCAAAGGTTGGGGGTTGGGGT
Organism: Planktothricoides sp. SR001; assembly: GCF_001276715.1. Classification (GTDB taxonomy): domain Bacteria; phylum Cyanobacteriota; class Cyanobacteriia; order Cyanobacteriales; family Laspinemataceae; genus Planktothricoides; species Planktothricoides raciborskii. The sequence continues at coordinate 1,249 of NZ_LIUQ01000060.1, forward strand.
GCAAGTGACCCGCGTGGGCAAGTATAAATCGGCGGTGGAACCGTTTTTGTTAAATCAGCGATCGCCGGAAAGTCAACAACAAACCCAGCAACTGCTGAATGATCTATGGGGCAATTTTGTGGATGCGGTGGTTGAGTCTCGTGATTTTAACCAAACACAGTTGCAACAATGGGTGAATACTCAAGGCATTTTCACCGCAACGGAAGCGCTGAACAATGGCCTAGTGGATAAATTAGCTCATTTTGATCAAGTGGTGGAGGAACTCAAAGGGTTAAGCAATAGCAAGGAAGACAATCGCACCTTTAAACAGATTAGTTTACCGACTTATGCCAAGGTTGCCGAAACGAATAAGCAACTGCCTGCGGTGCGTCAGTCCAAAAACCAGGTGGCGATTTTGTATGCAGAAGGCGAAATTGTTAGTGGTTATGGTAGTCCGACTCAAATTGGGGGCGATCGCCTCGCCAAAGAACTGCGGGATCTGCGTTTAGACGACAACGTGAAAGCGATCGTCATGCGGGTGAATAGTCCCGGTGGCAGTGCTACGGCTTCTGATGTGATCCGACGAGAAGTTGAGCTTACCCGTGAGGTCAAACCCGTAGTAATTTCTATGGGCAATGTAGCGGCTTCCGGGGGTTATTGGATTTCCAGTTATGGCAGCCGAATTTTTGCGGAAGCAAATACCATTACAGGTTCAATTGGGGTGTTTGGGGTGCTGCTGAATGTGCAACAATTGGCGAATAGAAATGGCATTACTTGGGATGTGGTAAAAACTAATTCCTTGGCTGATTTAGACACAATTACCCGCCCGAAAACTCCCGCCGAACTGGCGCGAATTCAGTCCATAGTCGATCTGATTTATGAAGAATTCCTCACCATTGTGTCCGATAGCCGGAATATGCCCAAAGATCAAGTTCAGGCGATCGCCCAAGGAAGAGTCTGGTCGGGGCAAGAAGCGAAAAAGATTGGCCTAGTAGATGAAATTGGCGGTCTGAATCAGGCGATCGCCGCCGCTGCCGAACTGGCAAAACTTGAGGATGATTGGCAACTGAAAGAATATCCTAAACAACGCCGTTGGGAAGAGATTTTCCTAGAAAAACTCATCGGGACTCGTTATGCCGCAACCAATACACCGCCCGATCCCTTAACCGTCCAACTGCAAAACCTCAAAGAGGATTTAGCCGTTTTGCGGAATTTCAACGATCCAATGGGGGCTTATGCGCGGTTACCCTTAAATTTAAGAATTGATTAACAAATAAGGCAGCGAATAAATTAGATTTCTGGCGGATGGATCGATTTGGTTAGGGTAAAAATTCCCCCTGATGCAGCCAAAAATATAGGACAAGCATAAAACGCTTGTCCCGTTGGATTGGTCAGAGTAAATTTGCAATAGCTGACTGAATTAAGGTGGCTGAATTAGCTCAAGTTCCGACCAATATTCGGGGGCAAATTTGCGGCAAGCTGGCTGATTTAAGCAGCGTCTGATTGGTGATGTTAGGCTGAAATCATGGGGATCTCTCTGGGGAGTTTGACCGTAAAGGTTGTCCCTACTCCCACTTCACTTTCTAAGAATATCTCACCGCCGTGCAATTCTACGGCTCGCTTGACAATCACTAAACCTAAGCCCGTTCCCTCAGCTTTGCCGGTATTTTTAGCCCGGTGAAAGGGTTGAAATAGGGTTTCCATATCGTCAGCGGGAATGCCAATGCCGTGATCGGTGATGCTAAAAATGACTTGGCGATCGTCTCCAGAAAATTCACAACAGATCGTCGAAGTATTTGGAGAATATTTCACCGCATTTAATAGCAAATTGACGAGAATTTGCCTTAAAAATACGGGATCCGCCACAATCGCCTTGATCCCCGAATGATTGGTGAAAATAAATTGATGGGAAGATCCGGTGATTTGTTGCACATCTTGCCAAACTTCTTGACAAATGTTGGGGAAATTCACCCAAACTGGATTTAATTGATGACTAAAATCGGCTTTACTTATGGCCAGAAATCCTTCAATTAAGGCAGCGGTATTTTTGACGGTATCAGTAATTTTTTGAAAATATTTATGTCTTTGATCTTTGGTCATTTTTTGACCATGCAGTTTGAGCAGGTCATTGGTAGCGGCAATCACTGTTAGGGAGGAGCGGAACTCGTGACAAGCCATCGAAAGCATTTCCGTGGTGATCGGTTCTAACTCACAGGTTGGGAAGAGGCTTTTTTCACTCTTTTGGGGAGGTTCAATTTCCGTTACTGTTCCCTGATAACTTAATAACTTCCCGGTGGTTTGGTCGCAGAAAGCTTGAGCATTTTCCGAAACCCAAACCGTTGTACCATCAAAGCAGTTAATCTCCGAGACAAAGTTATTCACCACCTGTTTTTCCTCTAACAGTTGCATCATTTCAAGATAGCGATCGGGATTGACGTATAGTTGATTTCCCAGATGTCTAACCGTTGAGATTAACTCTTGGGGTGAACGGTATCGATATATTTTCGCCAAGGTTTGATTTGCCTTAAGATAACGCCCATCAGGAGTGGCATAAAATACACCGAGGCTGGCATTTTCTAGGAATCGATCTTCGGGACAAACAAGGGTTTGCCGCTCTGATTCCCGGCTACTTAAGGATAGAGAGTTGGGAATAGTTGCCATAAGTCTTTGTCCGGTTTGAGAGAATAATGATAAATTAATAGTCGATTTCCGAGGTTTTTTTTAGGTTTAAAAAGACTTCTGGGAAAACCTACGCCAGCCATTCTCTTGCGTGGCTGTTTACCACCTAGGTTTCTATATTAATACAGCCATTAATACAGCCATTAATACAGCCATTAATACAGCCGATTGTTTTAATATATTAGGAATGGGTTAGATTAAAGAGTATCCCCAACTACAAAATGGTAGGTCTCTTCACCAAAATTTAACGAAATTATTTTAAAATTTATACTTTGTCCATAAAAAATCAGCCGAGGAAATGCGATCGCTTGTCTACAAAATGCCTGACTTGGCTCAAGCGATCGCGCTCCTTTCGAGCGTACCACACTGATGATATTTTTAGATCACCGACCCATCAATTTTACCAAACCAATGCCACTAAAATAAAGACCTAACACCGCCCCAGCTAATAAACTTTGAGTTAGTGGATCGGTGGATGGAGTTAAAATACCCCCTAAGATTGCCGCCCCCAAGACCACATATCGCCAGCCGGAATACATTTGTTGAGAAGAGACAATCCCTAACAAACCAAGTAAAGCTTGAATGACTGGAATCTGAAAAGCTAATCCAGTAGAGAATAGTAATAATAACACAAATTTAAAGTATTTGTCAATCGACCACATTTGGTCTACAACTCCAGAACCATAGCTAATAAAAAAGTTGAGCGCCGCTGGGATCAAGGCAATATAGGCAAAAACTAAACCGCCGACAAAAAGAATGCTGGAACCAAATACAATAGGCCCAAGAAAACTCCGTTCTCGGCGAGTTAAGCCGGGGAGAACAAATTGTATAATTTGGTACAAAATTACCGGACTGGCAACTAATAAACCACTATAACCAGCAACTTGAATGGTGACAAAGAAATATTCTCCTGGTGCTAATTGGAGAAACTTGGCACCTTGGGCAGGTACTTCCAAAAGTTGGACAATGGGTTTGACAAAAAGAAAGCAACCAACAATCCCCAGGAAAACCGCGATCAGGGAATAAAATATCCGCATCCGCAGTTCTTCAAGATGATCGAAAAGTGACATTTCCACATCATCTGGGAGTTGATCGAGATAATCGTCTTCTAATTGATCTTCTAATCGACCGGGCTGATCGGGATTTTGTGCGGCAGGGTTGTAGAGTGCCGGTCGCTCGGTCTGGGTGATTGTTTCTAAGTCTGGGGTAGGTGTCATAACTTCAGTGGTTGTTTGTCAATGTTTTGCAGATTATTTGCTGATTATGTTTATGATGCCCGATTTTGGGGGTGAAGTCGGGGATGGTTGTCGGACTGCCAACCCAAGGGAGCGGCTTTGTGACAAATTTGTTACAAATTTTTATCAGCGAGTGAACCAGAAAAGGATATATTAAGGGCGATTCGCGGAGCGATCCGCTTCGCGGAATCGCCTCTCAAGCCATAGAGGAATGAATCGTCGCATTGCCGGAAAAATCATTGGTGAAATCATCATCCCCCCCTACGAAAATTCTTGCAGTTGTCAACGGCAAAGGTGGCGTGGGCAAAACAACAACCGCCGTCAACCTCGCCGCGACTTTTTCTGAAAAACGACGCATCCTTTTAGTGGATGCGGATCCCCAGGGTTCCGCCTCTTGGTGGCACCAACGCAGTGACAACAACTTAGGCTTCGATCTCTGTGAAGAGAACAATCCCACCCTGTTGGGACGGTTACGCAACATCGAGGGTTACGATCTGACGATCGTGGATACTCCCCCAGCCTTGCGTTCCGAAGCTTTGGCCGCTGTTGTCAGTTCAGCAGATTATCTAATTTTACCGACCCCCCCGGCGCCAATGGACTTGGCGGTGTTAGTGGAAACCGTGCGGGAAGCGGTCATGCCCGTGGGCGTTCCCTATCGGGTTTTACTCACTCGTGTAGATTCTCGCAGTTTAAAAGAAGCGATCGAAGCCCAAAACACGCTGATGGAATTGGGCATTCCCGTTTGTCATGCTTTCGTCAGGAGTTACAAAGCCCATGAACGGGCAGCCCTGGAAGGCGTACCGATTAATCAATGGCGCGGTAAAAATGCTTATGAAGCAACCGCTGATTACCGTCGTGTCTCTAATGAAATCCTGCGGGATTGGAGGAATTAATGCCTAAGAAACGTCTCACCGATTTACTCCGAGAAGAAGCCGAAAAAAGCTCTGAGGCAGCCAGAAATCATCCGGTAAATCCTATGGAATCACCGGATGACTTGACGGATTTATCCCCGGATCAATCGGCAGAAAATATTGCCCAAGTTTCTGAGGGCAAAGAATCCGATTCGCGTAGCGATCCGATGAAGCGGAATCGCCCCGCAGTGCCTTCCGTCTCCTTGACGGAACTGCAAGCCGCTTGGGAATTGGAAAGAATTAAGGTGGAAAAGTTAGAAACTGAGCTAAAACAAGCCCAAGCCCGGAAAGAGGATTTAGAAAAAGCCCAGCAAAATTTGCAGGAGGATTTGCAAGCAGCCCAAAGCCGGATTAAGCAAGTTGAGGCAGAGCTAAAAAAAGCCAATCAGCGCTATGAGAAACTAGAAACTACTCATGCGGATTTAAAAAATGAGTTGGCCGCCCAGAAAACCCAGGTCAAACAACTGCAAACGGAGTTAAAATCCAGTGAAAAAATTCAACTTCAGCTTAAAAGTGAACTAGAAACAGTGAGTCAGACCCCTCGCTTGTTTTCAGAAGAAAATCAAAGCTTAAAAAGACAGATCACCGCATTAGAGCAAGAAAATCAAGCTCTGAAAAATCAAGGTGGTCGATTAGTTTATCAACCAAATAATTCGATGCTGGCTAAAGATAAGTTTTTGTATAATCCATTATCTAATGAAGATATTGGCTGGTTTGATTAAAAATGTTATTGGTTATTGGTTGTTGGTTGTTAGTTATTGGTTATTGGTTATTCGGAAATACCATCAAACAAAAAACAAAAAATAACAAATAACGAATAACCAAGAATTGTTAATTACGAGGGACTGATGGTACATTGATCCAATGGTTGCCGGGGTAAGGTGACAATAAATGTGGAACCTTGGTTGAGGTGGGTTTCCACAGCGATCGCCCCCTGATGCAGTTCTACACATTGCTTGACAATTGATAAACCTAAACCTGTGCCGGGAATATCACCCACATTACTAGACCGATGGAATGATTCAAACAAATGGTCTAAGTCAGCACTGGGAATGCCAATTCCTGGGTCACTGATTTTAAAGACTAATTGTTCTGGTTGACAATTCACCTGCACAGAAATTTTCCCTCCCGTGGGAGAATATTTAATGGCATTTGTGAGTAAATTGGAGAGAATGTGGCGCAGGAGATAGCTATCTACACAAACGGGTTGACGAGCATCTCCGGAATAATTTAAAACTAGGTGGTAGCGATCGCCAGCGATAAATTGAAGATTATCAATCAGATTGATACAAAATCCTTCCAAATAAATCGGCGACGGTTCAAAAGCCAGACTGCCTTTTTCCACTTTACTCAAGGTGAGAATATCATCCAAAAGCTTGAGCATTTCGTCCACAGAATGTTGAATTTGTTGAGCATGGCGTTGTTTTTTCGCTTCGGTTAATTTTTCTGAATAAAATTCTAATAATTGAGCTAAATTTTTAATCGCCGTCAAGGGGGTGCGAAATTCGTGAGCCGCCAGAGAAACCAACTCAGACTTTTGTCTTTTTTCCGCTTCGGCTTTTTGCGTGGCGGCTTCTAGTTCTTTTTCTACCTGATGTTTGCGTAGGGCGACCTGAATGGTGGCATAGAGGTCTTTGGGTTGAAACGGCTTGAGAATATAACCAAAGGGGTCAGTCATGGCAGCCCGACTCACGGTTTCTTGATCCGCATAAGCGGTGAGAAATACGACCGGAATCGAGAACCGACGGCGAATTTCTTCCGCAGCATCGATGCCATCGATTTCTCCGGGCATGACAATATCCATTAAGACCAAATCTGGTTGAGTCAGGGCAGTTTTTTCAATGCCTTCTTCGCCGGATGTCGCGATCGCCACCACCTCATAGTTCAATTTTTTTAAACTATTAGAAAGTTGTCGCGCCACAATGATTTCATCTTCGACGATTAGCACTTTGATGGCTTCTTGGGTGGCTTCTTTGGTAGCTTCTTTGTTTTCCGACCACTGCGGCTGATCAATTGGCGATAATTGACCTGGCTGTATGGGATTTTTGCTAATTTTTTTTGGTTTTGATTCTTTGTTGTTCATATCACCGATAAACTAATTTAAATTATTTGACTAATTATTTGACTAATTATTTGTTTGACTGATTATTTGGCTGATTTTTGGACTAAATCCTTTGAGGATATTTCAATTCAGAAAATATGAGAATAAATTCGGTGCCATTGCTTAAATCGATTGCTAAATTACCTCTGAGTTGCTGAGTCAAGTCGTGAATCAAAGTCAATCCTAAAGATTTTGTTTCTTTCAAATTGATATTTGGCGGCATTCCCACGCCATCGTCAGAAACTTTTAACATAATTTTATCTTCAATTTTATCTCCAATTTTATCTCCCTGGCAACTGGTTTGATTCTCGTTCGATGCTGTTTTCTTTGACTGATAATGCAGTTCGATGTAGATTTTTCCGTGCCTGGGTTCGGGAAAAGCGTGTTTAATTGAATTGGTAATTAATTCATTAAGCAGGAGTCCGCAAGGAATCGCCGTTTCTAAGTTCAGAAAAACAGGTTCGAGATTAAAATCTAGAGTAATCCGCTCATAATCGGTGCTTTGGGCAAATAATATATTCGTCGCTAATCGTTCCACATAGTCACTAAAATCAACCTGGGCTAAGGTTTCTGATTGGTAAAGCGTTTCGTGGATTAATGACATCGCTAATAGGCGATGTTTACTATCCTCTAACTTCTCCAGAATTTCCGGTTCTTGGATATATTCAGCTTGTAAATCTAGCAGAGAAGAAACGATTTGTAAATTATTTTTCACCCGATGATGAATTTCTTTCAGCAGCACTTCTTTTTCCTTTAAGGAAGCTTGGATTTTGGCTTCCGCTTGTTTACGTTCCGTTACATCTTCTAATTGAGCCACATAATGCATGGGAGAACCCTTGGCATCTCGGATTAAAGCCACGCGAATGATTCCCTGGATTTTATTACCATCTTGCCGCAGATAACAGTTTTCTAACTGAAAATTCCTCACCTCTCCGGCCAACAGTTTTTGATAATGATTTTCTTGAATTTGTAAATCATCTTTGTCCGTAATATTTTCCCAAGACATTTGCCTTAATTTTTGAGCAGAATATCCTAATATTTGGCTAAATGCCGGGTTGAAATGGAGAAAATTTCCCTCTAAGTCGCAGGTGACAATGCCAATTGGGGCTTGTTCTAAGGTGAGTCTTAAGAGTTTTTCTCGTTGTCGCAGTTGTCCTTGAGTTTTTCTTAAGCTTTGCTCAATGGATTTGAGTTGGGTAATATCACGCGCTACTCCCAAAATTTGAGAAATTTTGCCTAAGTTGTCTCGCAGGGGGACTAATAAGGTGTCGAGCCATAATTTTCCCCCCTGATAAACCAGTTCATCTTCTACGCGAACTGAAGCATTTAAGCTAAATACTTGTTTAATGCTGGATTCTAAATGCTTAAATTGATAAATAATAGAAATTTCTTCGATTTCTAGGTCGCTCGTACTCGGTTGTTCAATGCCTAAGAGTTCGGCGCCAAAAGAGTTGATATAAGCCAAAGTGCGATCGCTATTTAAAATAAAGATTAAATCTTGGGAAGATTCCGCTAAGGTGCGATATCTTTCTTCACTTTCCCGCAAGCGCAACTCAGCCTCTTGGCGATCGCTGATATTCCTGAGTGAGGCTAAGTACACAGATTGATCCTGCCATTCAATTTGTTCCGTTCGCATTTCTACGGTGATATAACTGCCATCTTTTTGGGGCAGATATATTTCACAGATTTCTTTGGCAGAGTTGGGAATCCCAAAGTGTAGATCCAGCAGTTCTTCATGGGGAAGATTAAACAAATTTTCTGCCGCAGAATTGGCAAATAACACAATGCCATCTCGATTCAGAATTAATACGCCATCGGCAATTTTATTAATCATCTGACGCCACTGGTATTCGGCGGCTTGGAGTTCCGCTTGGGCTTGTTTGCGATCGCTAATTTCTGCTTTTAATTGCTGATTAAGTTTTTTTAATTCCGCAGTCCGCAGCGCGACTCGGATTTCTAATTCCTCATTCAGTTGTTGCCAACTGATTTCCGATTGTTTCGCCAAAGTGATGTCATGGCTGTTGAGCAAAATGCCTTGAATCGATGGTTCGTTGAGCAGATTTTTCATGGTGGATTGCAAAAATCGCCAACAACCATTTTGGTGACGACAGCGGTATTCTATAACAATACTTTGATTCTCGGTTTTTAAGAGTTCGTTCAAGCTGTTTTGGACTCGTGCTATATCCCGCTCGTCGATTAAATCCCAGAGGGTTTTGCCGATCAAGTCTTGAGGTTGATATCCCAAGATATCCTGAACGGAAGGGGTGACATAGACAATTGTCCCATCAGGATTTTGGATGGAAATTAGAACCCCGCTGTTTTGAATGAGCGATCGCCATTGATTTTGATCGTTCCTCTGGTCTGTTGGTCTTAAATCCCCTGGAGGAGCGGGGGGCGATTTTTCTGGGAGCGAATCGATAGGCGGTGGTAAATCACTGCTTAATTGAGCCACCCCATAAAACTGTCGATCCGCTCCGAAACTGATCCGCCACGATAACATCAGCCAGCTTCCGTCTATATGTCGCCAGCGATTTTGCAACCTACAGATGTCTCCGGTTTTCCCTTGGCGACGGAGAGATTGTAGCTGATCGCGCCATTCCCCAACCCCAGGGGCATCCATCCACTGGATCCAAGGTTGGGCTTCTAAAACTTCTCGTTTCCAACCCAGTAAAGTTTCCCAGTTATCACTGACTTTTGCACAACTGTCTAGATCGGCGAAGACACAGAAGTAGGTTGGGTTAATGGGAAAAAATGCTTGGATTTCTCTTTGAATTGGCGTAAATTGAGCTAACAAATTTTTCCACCCCCTCAGATTACCAACTTTTGTGCTTGCGTGCGATCGCCGGCTTGGGTCTTTATCTCCGATCATACTCGCGATCGACTCCTGGATATTTACTCTGTTTGACTGAATAAATTACTTGAATTATATCATTTTGGGCTTAAATCCTTGGAATATTCTTGATCCCTGACTCTATTAAACAATTTAATCTAACTGCATTCAAGTTAATCACTGATTCAAGTTCATAAAACTTAATCAATAAAATTTAATGAATTATTCAATAAAAAAATATTCATGCAACAGATATCCTCAAACTTGATTCTGGAAGATTTCCACAAAAGCGAAAAAAATCCGGTTTCGAGGAAAAACCGGATTTTTGGTCAAAGGAAAACGGCGATCGCAGCGGCAGCCCGATCTTTATGGAACTACTTCTGTCACCACATTTCCCCCAGTCATCAGCACCGTTTGATTCCTTAGTTTGCCAAAAGCTTTCTGCCCGCTGAGGGTTAAAGGAGGGTTGGCTTGTTGATAAACCACATTTCCTTCGGCTTCCATTTCTTCTTTGGGAATATCCCAGACCATCAGATTGGCTTGCAAATTAAACGGTTTTTGCGGATTGCCCGTTGCCCTGACATTGCCCGTCACCGTTAACAGTTCCGTGGGTAAATTCAGCACTCCTTGATTGCCGGTCAGGGTAAATTGTCGCTGCCGATGAAACGCTTGGAGGGGTTTTTCTGAAGTCACCGTTTGTGCCGTTAAACTCCACAAGATCAAATCACTCTGAACATTGATCGGCGGTTGGGAGAGAGTCAGTTGCACGTTATTTTCTAGTTTCGCCACTAGGGTTTGCAAATTATATTCCCCGCGATCGCTCACACTGCGATCGCTTGGGGCACAATTGGCCACAGAATTGCAAAGGTAACGGTCAAATTCTAGGGTGCGATCGCTCTTTACCAATTGTTGCTTCACTAGCCAAACTAGGGCTTCACTCCGCATTTGTAATACCGGCTCTTTCGTGGTTGCCACCACATTCCCCTGCAACTCTAGCTGATTCATTTTGGTTAGAACTTTTCCTTCCTGAGCCGAAATTTCCATTTGGGGATGAGTGCCGATTAATTGGCGCACAATTAACAAGTTTTGTTTAGGAAACCATTCTAATTCCTGACCCCGCAGCGCCGCCCCATTTTCGGGGTCAGTTGCCACAATATTTTCTTGGAGGAGAATTTTTTCGCCATTTTGATGGACTTCCCCTTTTTTTGCGGAAAACTTGTAGAGTAACTTACCATTTTGGAACAATTCTCCTTGGGGAAGTTCCACGTTGACAATTTTTTTTTCATTCCGGTACTTAGCCAAGGGCGATCGCACCGTCCATATCTTTTCCCCCTCCTCATTCACCTGATCCAAAGTGACATCTTTAAAAGTTAAACTTGGATCTAACTTTTCCTCAGCCCCATTCTTGGCCGTCGAGTTGGGGTCTGGAGAACCACAGCCCCCGACCGCCAACAAACCAATCAACAAGAAACCCTGAAAAATCAATAAATAACCCAATTGAGTCATCAACTGAGTCATCAAAAGCAGATAAGCACACACTTTCCAAACAAAACCAGTCGTGCGTCGAGCAACTTTTGACATTGATTTTTCAGAGTGAATTGGCAACAGATTATCGTTCCTCTCTTTCATCCATCATGCTCAAACTAGAGAGCGGACGGTAGGTATAAGTGTTATGACTGCGAGGAGTTTTTTGAATATCCTCTTTAACTGATTCTAGATCGATATAGCGATCGGCGACATTAATCAGACTATCACTGGTCATCGAGCGTAAACTCACCACTTCCACTCGCACCCCGCGATAGCTGACCGCATCCACCGCATAAGCTAAATCCCCATCTCCACTCACCAACACCGCCGTATCATAAGAACCCACCAAAGCCATCATATCTACGGCAATTTCCACATCCAGATTAGCCTTTTTTGACCCATCAGGAAGTTGGACCAAATCTTTGGCAATCACTCGATAGCCATTCCGCCGCATCCACAGCAAAAACCCTTGTTGTTTTTCATTGGTGCGGTCTACCCCAGTATAGAAAAATGAGCGGAGCAACCGCGAACCAGCGGTTAGACGACACAAAAGCTTAGTGTAATCTATTTCAATTCCTAGCTGTAAAGCTGCATAGAACAAATTAGATCCATCAATAAAAATCGCCACCCTTCCGCGATTTTCTAAGACTCGTTCAGCGCTGAATATACTTTCCGTTTCAGGATGATGATTCAACATTGTTATTATTCCTCTTTTGTTATGATAAAAAAATGAATCAGGGGAGACGCTCGTTTGGATAAATCCTGAGAATTTATGCCAAATGAATCTAAACCCCTTCTAAATGGATTCGTTACTTTAGATTAGCCATTGCCGCCTTAAACCGATGTTTCGTTAATTCGCTCCAATTTTTGAAATACAGGTTGCGGTTTTTCCAATGTTTGGTTTGGCGGCAAAACTCCCCAATATCCATGCCTGGAAAAGCCCACAGATTCATCAATTAATATGGCATTAAAATCGATTGAAAATCCTAACTGCTGATAAATTGCTGTACTAACCTGTGGAATGATTGGCGACAACAGATAAGCCGCTAATCGGACGGATTCTAACACAGTGTAGATTACTTCTTCAACTGCTTTTTGTTCGCCTTGTTTATATAGACTCCAAGGCGCTTGTTCATCTATATATTTATTTCCGGCTCGGATCAAATTTAGGATTTGTTCGCAGGCTTGACTAAAGGCTAAAGTTTTATAACTTTGAGCCACTCCTGGAGCTAAATTTGCACTGAGGGATTTTAAAGGATGATCCAGAGAAATTTCATCAGGGGCGATCGCCGGGACGATGCCTTGACAGTATTTTTTCGCCATGCCTAGGGTGCGATTCAGCAAATTTCCCAAATCATTGGCCAGATCCGCATTGACCACATTAATAAATCGCTCTTCATTAAAATCGCCATCTTTGCCAAATTCAATCTCTTTGAGAAAATAGTACCGCACCGCATCAGCGCCATATTTTTCGACCAACTGAAACGGATCCACCGTATTGCCCAGAGTCTTGCCCATCTTCTGACCGTCTTTGGTTAAAAAACCATGTCCAAAGACATAACCAGAAACCGGCAAATCAGCGGACATTAACATCGCTGGCCAATAAACCGCATGAAATCGTAAAATATCTTTTCCAATCAGGTGAATATTAATTGGCCACCACTTTGAGATGGCATTTTCTAAAGTGGGGTCATCATCAGGATCTAACAAGGCCGTCACATACCCTAAGAGGGCATCAAACCAAACATAAAGAGTATGCCGGGGATCGGTGGGTACGGGAAAGCCCCAATCAAGATTCACGCGAGAAATTGAGAAGTCCTGCAATCCTCGGCTGACAAAGTTTAGCACCTCGTTCCGACGGGTTTCCGGTTGGATAAAATCCGGTCGCTCTTGATAGAGGGTTTCCAGTTGACCTTGGTATTTGGACAGACGAAAGAAATAGTTTTGTTCATCTCGCCATTCCGCTTCTCGGTTGGGGTGTAGGGGGCAACGATGACCCGCTAACAGATCGCGTTCTTCTTTGAATTCCTCACAGGAGACGCAGTACCAACCTTGTTGCTGCCCCAGGTAAATGTCGCCTTTGTCCCAAACCCGACCAAAGAATTCTTGGACGATCTTTTCGTGACGTGGGGCAGTGGTGCGGCTAAATCTATCGTAGCGAATATTTAGTCGATCCCAAAGGTCGAGAAATTTTTGAACGATTTGGTCGCAATGTTCTTGGGGCGATCGCCCATTACTCTCAGCGGTGCGCTGAATTTTCTGGCCATGTTCATCGCTGCCCGTAATCATTAACACTGAATGGCCAAGCAAACGCTCAAATCTTGACCTCACATCAGCAGCCATAGTGGTATAGGCACTGCCAATATGAGGCACATCATTGACATAATACAGAGGGGTTGTGATCGCAAAGGTTTTTTTCTGTGTCTGGTGAGAGTTCATGGATTAGATTAATAAGTATCTCCATCAGTGATGGATTAGTAAATTCCTTTGATTGGTGTCAGCTTGTACGGGTGAGGGTGAGAACTGCAAACCTCTCCCTAGCAAAAAGTCCTGAGTGACTTATTGCCCTGAGTTCTGCTTCCGCACGCTCCTAGGCAGTCAAGTTTGATGCGGTTGAATTCCCTTGTTTCACTTGATCGACAAGCTGGCTTGTTTTTTGAGGGTTAGAACCCAAATAGTCAGTTTCCTATATAGATGGTTGTTAAGTCAACGATTACTCCTGATAAATTAGTCCGCTTACACATTCGCAACGGGTAGGGATTCTTTTGACGAGCAGTTTTAGCCGAATGCTGGCGGATTTCGATCTTCTATTTTAAAGGGTATTTAACCATTTGTTACTCAGAGAATTTATCCAGTATGGTTGTGATTGATTTCAGTAGCATTTATTGATAAAGGTTTACCGGATTGTAAATCTGGTTGTAAATCTGGTTGTAAATCAGGATTTTTTAACTTTTCTCCTCAGCTAACGATATTGCATCCGCAACGCGCGATCGCTTTTTCCCCTTAACGCCCTGAGCGATTGACCGCTCAAAAAGTAAATTGGAGAGGGAATTTCCTGATTAAACCAGGGTCAATGCCAGTTTTTTACCCCGAATCCACCAATCCAGTTTGTCTGCTTTGCCCGGGCTTTTTCTGGCTGAAGCGGGTAGGAGTTTTTCCGCCGTCATCCGGTGACGATCCAAGAATCTGTCTCTTGAACTCAAACACCTCAACTTAGATAAATTTCTCACCATTTGTAAAGATTTATTACAATTTAGATCAAGTGAATATCATATCAGATCCATTCCTTGATCTGAAAAATTTATGGTATTTTTTAACCGCCAAAGACCAGATTGTCGCAGATTGTCACTCGTGAGGAATCACCTTTTATGGATGCACTGGTGCTGATGGTGGCAATGTCCGGCGACCCGGGCGGAATCCCTTGATTGATTTTGCCTGCCATTATCCTGCCATTATCCTGTGATTATTTTATGAGTCAGGTGTCATTGTAGTGGCGGATGATTCAGGCATTGGGTTGTTTGGTGTTAAACTTACTGAGGATCCGTTAAAGTCTTCCTTTGCTTGGCGATTTATAGCACTCCAACCATGTTGAGATTTAAACAAAAAATTCATTGGCGCTGCCCGAACCCCCCCCAACCAGACAAACCCTTACTCATATTTTTCCCCGGAATGGATGGCACCGGATCCCTTCTGCGCCATCAGATCGAAACCTTTAACCTAGGGGCAACCTTTGATATTCGTTGTTTAAGCATTCCCCCCGACGATCTATCCACCTGGGAACAACTCACCCAGTCCGTCATTGGCTTACTGGGCCGCGAAATTCGCCTCCACCAGCGTCCGGTCTACCTTTGTGGCGAATCCTTTGGCGGATGTTTAGCCTTACAAGTCGCCGTTGTCGCCCCAAATTTACTTGATCGCATCATCTTAGTCAATCCCGCTTCTTGTTTTAATCAACAAACTTGGCTCTTATGGGGTTCCTACTTACCGGGCTGGGTGCCCACCCCCATCTATCACGTGGGCGTCATCGGTTTATTACCCTTTTTAGGATCCTTGGATCGCATGGCTCCCAGAGAAAGTCAAGACTTACTAGCCGCCATGCAGTCCGTCAGCCACCCATCAAGTATCTGGCGCTTAAATTTACTTCGAGAGTTTGAAATCCATCCCCATCAACTGGCGAAAATTCCCCATCCTGTCCTCGCGATCGCCAGTACCCATGACTTATTACTCCCTTCCGTCAACGAATCACACCGATTAACTCAATTCATTCCCAAAGCTCAAAAAGTTATCCTTAAAAATAGTGGTCATGCTTGCTTATTGGAAACTGAGATTAATTTAATCCAGATTTTGCACGCGCAAAACTTTCTACCCAGTCAAAAGCCCAAAATTCAACGGTCATTGTCTGTGGCTTAATCACTCCAACGGTCAGATTAGTGATGGTGCGGAAGGTTGTTCTTCGCCCGGTTATGAGAATTTTGCCAGAATTGTTTATTCTCCTAGCAACTTATACCCAGCATCAAAAATTATGGCTACAATTACGAGGTTAATTTGGGCGCTTTTCCGCCGCGCCCTTCATACTGCATTTTTAACTGAAAACGTTATAAATAGGCTCCACTTCGGCAACCTCTAGTAATTTAGCTAACTTATCTAGACTCACCAACATATCTGGATCCTGAGTGGGACTACCGGGCTGATTTTTCGGATAATTTTCCCAGCCATCAGCCAAATGATTCTCTGCCAATAAATAGTAATAGTCAAGGCTTACTTGCTGACTGAGTAACCAGTAGCAACGATTAATATAGTGGGGCGAAAAAATTTCAATAATTTTGGTTACCGGCGCACAAAATACCAAATTCGGCAGCCCTGCCCCATGAGGGGCAATGACGACTTTGGCCGCCGATAATACGGCCACTTGTTCCGCTAAAGGTAGAGTCTCTAAAGTGACCGATTGAAAGCCAAAATTCGCCCCTAAGTAACTGACTAATTCGGTTTCATTAATGATGCGCCGATATTGGGCATATTTGCGGCTAATATAAATTCGCTGATGAGTTGAATTATTACTTAGATTTAAATATTTACTTAGAGATTTGGGCAAAAATTCTCGTCTCAGAAAATTTCCCACCCAGTTTGCCCCTTGGTAATGTACATAAGGAATTAATAATTTTTCCGCCTGAATATGAGGATATTGCTGACTTTCAATAATTTTATCTTCGGGAATCCCCAAGTGATTTAAGGTGGCTTTTTCATAAGGAAGCTGGCAACAGGTAGGGATTCTACCACAAATTTATCAATTTTTGCCAAGTCAATGCCACTGAGACGCAGTAATTCAATGCGGGGCAATAAGTCAGTCATCCAATGAAAATATGTGCTGCCCCAGCGGACGGATAAAAAGGCAACGGTTCCGGGAATTTGTAGGGGAGGCGGTAATTTTTGGGAAGCGGCAATGATGGGCGAACTGCCACAAGAGTATGCGAAGATTAACTGATTGCTTGAGGTGAGAAAAGCTACGGTATAATAATCTGCCCAAGCCCTGCCATTTTGGGCGTTCGCGAAGCGGTGCCGGTGTACTATCGCCACCTCGGCGGGCAAATATGCAAAGCTGGTTATTTTAAAACATTTATCTACTTGATTTTCTACACTTTTTGGCGGATAAAGTTGTATTTTAATCGGTGGATAAATCTGACTAGCGGTAATTTCTGCTGGGCAATGATTTGCTTCAGAAAAAATTGTCCAAGGTCGAGGATTTGGATAAAATTCATGCACCAGATCCACTGACAATTTATAGCGATCGCACAATTGGGCATCCTGCAATCTCCCCAGATGTCTCAGAATTTAGGCTAACTGGGCATAAGCGGCTAGATAATCCGGCTGAATTCCCAAGACTTCTAAATAAGCCGCGATCGCCTGTTCAAAATCCTTAGTTTGTTGAAAAAGTTGCCCTAAATACAAATAAGCTTCACTAAAATATGGAGCGATCGCCACCGCTTGCTGAATCCCCCCAATTGCCGCCAAAAATCTCCCTTTATTCCCTAAAAGTTTTGCTTATTTTAGATAATTAACCGCGCCATTTTGCAGGGGTTTTACCGCTTCCTGACAAACACCGATATCATATGGTAAATAGGCTAAACTTTTCTGGGCTAAATTTTCATCAGACATATCATCATATGTATGTGAATAATTCAGGTTAAATTGACTAAATTTATGGTTATATTCATCATCTAATTCACCAGTTTACTGGGCAATTTTCAGCCAAATTTATGGAAAATATCATCCCCAAATTTATGATGTTGGGCAATGCCCTAGAGAATTCTTCAGCCCCCCTTTTTAAGGGGGGCTGGGGGTATCTCTAATTATATCACCGATCTAAATATGCTGACTTAACCGTTGATAAACCGTCAACAACCCAGTAGCATCCCCAACATTTCCGGGGAATAACACCACCGGCAAATCGGGAAACTGGGGATGGTCAGCGGGAGTTCGTACCATTGAACAACCGGCTAAAACTTGGCCCAATAATCGGGCAGTTCGCAACGCTAACCCAGTGCTTAAAACATCATTAGAAGTAATCCCACCTTTACTAATTAAAAATCCGATATCTTTGGGCAAACCTCGGACAATATCCATTAAAAGTGCCGAAACAGCCAAGCCAAATTGCAGGCGAACTCCCGTACTATCAAAGACTAATTCTTGCCTTGAAGTATAAACTACCGGGGTTTTTCCTGAGTCATGCACTTGCTGTACTTTGGCTAAAGTATTCCCTAGCAAAGTTTCCCGCTGGGTCGCCGAATCTTCTAGTAAATGAGACACATCTACTTCAATCCCCACTACCCCAGAATCTTGCAGCAAATTTTCTAATTGTTGGGTGGTTTTTTTCACATGAGAACCAACAATAATTGCCCCCGGTTTACCTTCCCGGACATATTTCGCCATTTCGTCTGCTGGAATTGGTTGTGGCCCAAGATTTGCCAGGGAAGTTAGCAGACTGGCCGCACTGCGAAAGAGGAACTTTTTCCCTTCAGATGCAGCACTCAAAATATCCGCCGCAAAGCGGTCTAAATCCGCTTGTTTTTCTCCATCAACCGCACAGCAACAGTTATCCTTAAGTTGCATTAGGCGGTCTTTACTTCCGGCGCGAATATCTGCGAGTAAAAACCTTTCTACTTGGTCAGATTTAATCAGCCCTTGGGTTTTTTCTGCCACATAATCCGGCAAGTAACTATGGTGATAACCAAATACAGAGTCACGGGCAAATTCCGTTTGATCAACGGGAGTTTCTACCCCATCAATGATTAAATAATGGATACTATTTTTAGTGACGCGCCCACCTTCAAAAAAGGCTGGGGTGAGAAAATGGGCATCAAATGGCCCAAGTTCCGCCGCGATCGCATCGGTTTCTACGGGGTAATGTCCCCGCAAAGTGGAGTCAGACCGACTAACAATCAGCCATTGTTGGATATTTTCCCACCCTAAAGCTGCTTTCAAATTTTGGCAAACTTCGCGAGTAACTTCCGTCGCTTGTTCGGGAGTAAGCGATCGGGTATTGGTTAACACAAAGAAAATCGGCGACTCATCCCGCAACCCCAAGCGCAAGGTTTCGATATCCCACTGCATTAATAGCAGGCAACTATGAACGGTTTGGGATCCGGTCGGGTCATCATCAAGAACAATAATTTTCGGTTGGTGATTCATTAGTGTATGAGAAGGCTGACAAAATTAATTTTCTCATTTCTTGGCGTTATTAATCACTCTAAACTTGATAAGTTTTTCCAACTCATCTCAGGGAAAACCGAAATTGCGTCCGATGCACGGGTTGGGGCGAACAGAAACCGGGTTAGCTGATATAAACGAGCAAATTTATTCCCAATATTCAAAAACCCGGTTTCTCAGACCCATCAGCTAATCCTTTAAAGCATCATCTCAAGCATTATAAAATGGTTAGAGTTGCATCGGCTGGAGTGCCGAGAATCGCACCCGCAGAAGGATTCGTTAAAAATAGGGCGATCGTCTCATTCGCGTCGTCAATATTATCCTGGAGAATGGGCACCGTGAAACTCTGAATCGTCTGTCCGGGGATAAAACTCAGAATGCCGGAGGTTTCCACATAGTCCTGATCGGCGATCGCCGTGCGTTCTCTAGTCCCATACTCCACCGTAAACGGAGTTTCTGAAACTCCATTCACAGTCACCGTAATAGTCGCCGTCCGATCCGTTTCATTCACCGTATAACTATTATCCGTAAACTGCACCTGGGGCAAACTGTCATTATCGCTAATCACAATCGTCGTCCGATTGGAAGTGCCGATCGTCGCTGAACCCGCAGGATTACGCAGTTCCACGAAAAAACGCTCATCCGGTTCTCGGATTAAATCGTCTAAAATCCTCACCGTAAAACTCTGGGTCAGTTCACCAGGGTTAAAAATCAAATTACCGCCAGTGGCTTGAAAATCAGACCCAGCGCGGGCAGTGCCTTCCACCGTAGCATAATCTACCAACGCGATCCCACGGGCAGGGCCATCTCGTTGTACCGTGATGGTCTGAGTATCCGTCTGCCCGCCTTCCTCAATACCATATTCAGAAATCTCAAAGCTTAAAGTATCTTCCCCAGCGGTCGGATCGGTCACTTGTTCTGGAGTTGTAGAACCCACCGGAGTCAGGTTGGTCGTAAAATCCGAGGCAGTCAGGGTGGTACTGTCCACATTTTTCAAGACCGCAAAATATCGCCCAGTGGTTTTGTCCTGAATAATCGTATCCCCAAGATATTCCCGGACACCGCCATAAATCGCCAATTCTTCAAAAGCCAGATCGCCGGTTAAACCGATTTTATCCTGACCTTTCGTAAAGTCCAGGATCACATCACTGCTTTGCAGGGTAGTGGCAGTAAATTTTCTTTGCAAAACAAAGATATCGTTACCCGATCCACCGCTTAAGGTATTCATACCTTCATCCCCAAACAGCACATCGTTGCCTAAGTCCCCAGACAAAAAGTCATTGCCACGACCACCAAACAGAGTATCGTTTTCTTTCCCACCATATAAAGTATCGTCACCTTCGTTGCTATAGATGACATCATTGCCTCGGTTGCCATAAATCAGATCGTTACCGAGTCCACCAAAAACAAAATCATTCCCATCATCGCCCCAGAGAGTATCATTGCCTAAATCCCCAAATACATAGTCATTACCAGCACCCCCTTGCACAATATCATCTTCTTTTCCGCCATAGAGGCTATCGTCACCCAAGCCGCCAAAAATTTGATCGTTGCGTTGATTTCCAGAGATAATGTCATTACCCTCTAATCCCCTAATGATGTCATTGCCATCCAGACCAAGAATGGTGTCGTCACTATCAGTGCCGTCAAAGATATCATTTCCTGGGGTTAACTGAGTCGTCATAGTTGCTCCTATATTCTTTGATTCACCGTGACGATAATTCAAGAATTATCATCATTTCCCGATGATAGCAAACGTTTCTCTCTGCTCTGGACTAATTGGGATCCGGCGGATAAATTTGAGAGTGTTTCCAGATGTTTGGGGAATAAAAATCAATGGATGAAAACCCAGTATTTTTAACATTGATTCTCTGCTTGATTCATCGGCGCAACAAATATCTCCTTGTATATCCTGGTGCTGTTCATTAGGCAATTCTGGCTTTCATACCGGCTTCGCTCCCCGTAACCGATCGCTGATCCAAGGGGGCTTTGAACCAATGAAAGCCTTCTTGTCTATTTATCAGAAGATAATTTGCGATCACTTTGTCATAAAACTTAACATTTAACCGATGAAAATTCATCAGCTTTTAGGTTATTGATAAATAAGCAAATTGCTTATATGACTTACTCACGGTGTTGATTACTTATGGTGTTTATATTTAGGGTAATCCACGGGGCAATCCCCCCAGGGAAAGCCGCTATCTCTAGTTTGAGTGGGTAAGTCCTAGGGCAAAAATTACATCAACATTCAGCATATCAGCTATCAACCAGAGAGAGTCGCCAGGGCTTGTCTCTGGATCCAGAGTAAATCCTCGGAAATTTTGGCAAAACTTTTATTAATTTGATTAAATCGGAGATGAGAAAGATGAGTATAGAGCAAGTCATTCAGTTTATGGAGAAAACTGCTACAGACGAAGCCCTTCAGCAACAGCTTCAAAGCGTTATGGGAACGGAAGATGGGGATATCAGCAGTGTCGAGCAACTGGATACCGCAGAAGCTACCGTGCTCAAGGGTGAATCAGGAATTGCTGTGGTCAACTTGGCGGCGCAAAATGGTTTTGAGTTTTCTACTGATGAGTTGATTCAAGTGATTACCGCGTTTGAAAAACATCAGTCAGGGGAACTTTCCGAAGCAGAATTTACTAAATTTATTACTTCATCCGATCTACATCAAGATATCAAAGATCACCTGTTTTCAGCGGAACAAACCATTGAGTTGGTGTTTTTGGATCGCCGCTATACTAAAAAAGTGGCGACAAACCCTAATATCACCACGAAAATTAGTTCAGTGAAAGCAGGCGATCGCCTCACAACTTCTGAGGCAATTTCCTAAGTCATTGCCTTTATGGAAAAAACTGCTGAAGATCGGGAATTACAAAAATAACTGCAAATTCCGATCGGTGCTGGAGATGGAAATATTAGTACGAGCCAAGAACTCGATACCTCCGAAGCCAAAGCACTCAAAGTTGAATATGGATCTGCCGTGGTGAATTTGGCCAAAGAAAATGGGTTTCAGTTCTCTGTCAATGACTTATTGCAAGTGATTGATATCTTTGAAAAACACCGGGCTTGAGCCATTTCCGAAGCCGAATTTTCTCAGTTTATTAATTCCTCAAACCTGCAACAAGCGCACCCAGAGTATCTAGCCTGCGTGGAACAAACCATCGAATTCATGTTTCCAGGTCTTCCTTATCAGAAAACTGTCATCACTTGTCCATCGACCCCTAAATCAACAGCACAAGTGGTACAATTTATGGAAAAAACCGGGGAACATCAAGTTTTACAACAAGAACTAAAGAACATTTTGGGCGTCGGGGATGGGGATATCAGCACCATAGATGAATTAGATGCTGAAGAAATGGCCGCCTTGAAAAGCCCAAAAAATTCTCTGGTAGTCCAATTAGCTGCTAAATATAACTTTTACTTTAGTAAAGCAGATTTAAACACTGTTCTCAATATATTTGAACAGCAAAAACTTGGGAAAATTTCTCCGGCATATTTTGTGCAGTTAACTGGCATTTCTGACCAGAAAAAAGAAACCAGTGTGGAGTTAGTATTTTTGGGGCGGCGCTACCGCAAAATCACCCAGCCTAATGGAGAAGTAAAAATTGAATATTTAGATAATAAAAAGATGCGGTCTGCGAAATATACCGCAGTGATTTCATTTATGTTAAAAACTGCTGAAGATGCAGCCCTTAAGCAAGAAGTAGCCAGCTTACTGGGCGTGGTGGATGGTGATATTAGTAGTATCATGGAATTAGATGCCGACTAAGCAAAACCCCTGAAAGGAAAACCTGGTGAGGCAATTATTAACCGGGCGGCTAAGTATGGGTTCAATTTTTCCATTGATGATTTCATTGATGATTTATTGATGGTCGTTGAAGCTTTTGAACAACGTCAGTCTGGGCAAATTTCTCAAAAAGAGTTTGCCCAAAAAACTGGTTTATCAGAATTAGAAAAACAATCTGGTGAGGGATTGTCATTAGTCCAAAAAGCCATGAAGTTTTTCTCAGGAAAACTATAATGTTATTGGTTATTGGTTATTGGTTATTGGTTGTGAACCTAAACTATTAAATAACCAATAATCAATAATCAATAACCAATAACCAATAACTAAAAACCAATAAATAACAACCAATAACTAAATTTATTCAACTTGTAATTTGGCTAGGGAAGCATTCTGATAATAGTGATAGAGCATTTGTTGGTAGTTGGCTCCCGATCGCGCTAAATTATGGGCTCCCCATTGACTCATCCCCACGCCGTGACCAAATCCTTTGCCATAGACTTGAAAGATGCCATTGGCTTTTTGAATGCTAAACCGGGTACTTTTTAGCCCCAGAAGTCTTTGGATTTGTTCGCCGTCGATCGCCCGCTGTCCGCTGTCGCCAATTACTTTCATGGTGATGACTCGTCCAGTTTTGGTGGTTTTTTCCGGTTGCATACTGACGATATTGCCCACCCCGGAAATCAGATTGCTGAGTTGAGAGACGGAGACGCTGGTGCTCCATTCGTAAACAGGGGCACCGCGATCGTAGTCGGGAACTCCCCGTAAATAAGGTCTGGCTTCAGTCCAAACTTCTTCGACGTTTTCCGTATGTCCGCCCGATGATGAGTGGAAAAATGCTTCAATAATTTTGCCGTTGCAAACCATAACCTGTCCGGCAGTGGCGTCTACCGCAGCATAAGTGCTGGTGGCTTCGCTTTCTAAGCCTTTGTAAACTTGCCACCCTTGGGTGTCACCGAGATCATAAGTTGGGTTGCCCCCACGTTCTCGCTGGTAGAGGGCATAGGAACGAGCCGCGACAGCTTGGGCTTTTAGGGCTTCTAGGGGCCAGTTGGGACTCATTTCCGCCCCTATGACGCTGTAAAGATAATGTTCTAGGTTAACGTTATTCACCGCCGTGAGTCCGCCGTCAGTCCGCACGAGGCTAATGCCGCCCCGATACCAGCGATCGCCGATAAACACATATCCATCGCCAGTGGGTTGAATGTAAATTTGATTAGCTTGCCAATTGTGCAGGGCAACTCCCGACCCACTAGAATTAGCCATGTAAGCGGTCATCCCCGGAAGTTCGCCCAAGGTGCGACCACTGCTATCCCGGACGATCGCCCTGGTGGAACTCCCCACTTTTACCTGACTCACTTGGTTTTCAATGGCGATCCGCAGTAAAACAGATGCTTGGGCAGGGGCGATCGCCATCAGCCACAGGAGTAATGCCACCCAGCAATAAGCTAGAGGCTGCAACTTTGGCCACTTAAATTGATATCCAACCATAATCCTTTTGACAAATTTATTCAGAAGTTGGCTTAGAATCTTGCTAGAATGATAGCCAAAAATGTTTTTTTCAACCTCACACTATAAGTCAAATTGTGGATTTTGAAATCTTAAAGTTATTGGTTGATTCTTGGTTGTTGGGTAGGGATTCTTTGGTTGTTGGTTGTTGGTTGTTGGTTGTTAATTGTTAACTGTTAACTGTTAATTGTTAATTGTTAATTGTTGGTTGGCCTCGGATCCTGAAGCCGAGGGCAGTCCCCTCTCCCCCCACACCCTCTGCCGTTTCATCCCAAATAAATCCCAAATAAGGAGGCTTAACACTTTTGGAGATTACTTTTTTAGGCACCAGTTCCGGTGTCCCCACGCGATCGCGCAATGTATCGAGTATTGCCCTGCGGCTGCCGCAACGGGCAGAAGTTTGGCTATTTGATTGTGGAGAAGGGACTCAGCATCAAATTCAGCGCAGCAATATTAAAGTCAGTCAAATCCGCCGGATTTTTATTACCCACATGCACGGCGACCATATCTTTGGCTTAATGGGGTTGTTAGCTAGTTGTGGACTCGCGGGAAATCCCGAACAGATTGATATCTATGGCCCGGCGGGGTTAGGGGATTATTTACAAGCTTGTAGCCGCTACTCCTACACTCATTTCTCTTATCCGATTAAGGTTCACAAACATCGAGCCGGAGTCATTTATGAAGATGATGAGTATGTGGTGAAATGTCAAAAGTTGGAACATCGCGTCACCGCTTATGGCTATCGGGTGGAGGAAAAAGATCGCCCCGGTCACTTTGATGCGGAAAAGGCGCGATCGCTGGGCATTCCCTTTGGTCCGCTTTACGGCGAACTCAAGCGAGGCAAAACCATCACCTTGCCTGATGGACGTAAAATTTCTGGCAAAGAACTGGTCGGCCCCGATCAAGTGGGACGCAAAATTGCTTATTGTACCGATACCATTTTTTGCGAAGGATCCATAGAACTGGCCAAAGATGCCGATGTGGTGATTCACGAGGCCACCTTTGCTCACCAAGATGCAAAAATGGCTTACGAGCGCCTCCATTCCACATCCACAATGGCTGCCCAGGTAGCATTAGCGGCGAAGGCTAAAACCTTGATTATGACGCACTTTAGCCCTCGCTATGCCCCAGGCAATGAACTCAATATTAAGGACTTACTCCAAGAAGCCCGGGCAATCTTTGCCAATACCGAAATTGCCGAGGACTTTTTGACTTATCCCGTCCCTCCTCGTGCTGCCAATACGAAATCAAATTAGTCATTAGTTATTAGTTATTAGTTATTGGTTATTAGTTATTTGTTGTTTGTCTAATGACTAATGAGCAAACAACCAACAACAACTAACAACCAAAGAATCCCTACCCAACAACCAACAACAACCAACAACTAACAACCAAAGAATCCCTACCCAACAACCAACACATAACAAATTCACCCGTGGTTTGATTGACAACGGGGTAAATTGAGCGGAATAGGTGGCTCCAGATGGACAGGTTGAGCATCGGAATTAGGCGGAATTTCCGGAGCATATCGCCGTAACAGCCGATGACGAATCGAACTCAGATGCGCCGTGGAATCTACGGGACTGCGTGGGTGAGGTAAGTCTGGGTTTGGCCAACTCGGTAAGTCAAAGCAGGGACAACTATTTGGCGGCATTCCCAGAGTCCGCAGTGGAATTGGCATGACGCAACGACAACAGAGGATGACGTCCCATTCTGGGGTCAGTAGTTCAGCGATGGTTTCGTTCGTACCTTCCAGATAACAGTCTCCAGAGTCAGGGGAAAGGATTTTTTGCCAACAGTCTTCGCACTCCTGAGAGTAGCGATCGCCAACGATAATTGTTTTTGGTAGTAATTTTTGCTCACCGTTGCGAATCACAACTTTTTTTCCCAGTTGCCACCAATATGCAATGTATTGTTTGACTTGATCTTGTGATGCCATAATCTTTACTTTTGCGGATATCAACGCAAAAGATAATTTCTCCATGAATTGTTAAGAAAATATAAAATTTTTTTGATTTCGCAATCTGGTCAAATTTACCACATCTTTTTAGTATCTATATCCTAACTTATTTATGTTGCCGGTGTTGATTGGCTCAAGTATAAACAACATTTAATTTTAATAAATTATACTCAAAAAAACTTTAATTATATTCAGAAAATCAAATAGAATCGATAAGGTTGATTATTTAATTTTTTAAAAACCATGCAATTTAAATATTTTAAATATTCTCAAAAACCGGTTTTTTTAACCAAGCTATCGGTACGAAGCATAAATTTTCGCAGAAACCCGGTTTCTTGTTCTGGCTCATTTTTTTACTTGCTCCCCAGGCTTTTTTCCCCATTTGACAACGGAACACCAAGTTGGCTGAGGTTTAATGCATGACCACCTGTAACGAGATAAACCGGATTAGCTAAAGAACCTAAATGACGGATCAGACCACCGAGGCGATCGCGAAAAGTCCGACCTAACGGATAGGCTGGCACCACGCCCCAACCTGTTTCTTCCCCGACAAAAATCACCTGAGAATGGCCACGAGTTAGACAACTGAGTAACTCTTGTTCCGCCTTTTGCCATTGACTATCATCTATTTCTAACAAATTCGCCACCCAAGTCCCCAAAGAATCCACCAGCAAACAATGATTTCCCGAGGCGTGCGAAATCGTTGCGGCTAAATTTACCGGCACCTCCAGGGTTGTCCAGTCCAAATTTTCTCGCCGCTTTTGATGTTGGGCAATTCGCGCCACCCACTCTGGATCTGTTTTGTCAACTACCCCCGTAGCCACATAGATCACCGATTTCTGACTTTGGATGGCCAAATTCTCTGCCCATTCACTTTTACCCGATCGCGCTGGCCCTGTCACTAAAATAATCTGGTTCATGGTTGTTGGTTGTTGGTTGTTGGGTAGGGATTCTGTGGGTAGGGATTCTTTGGTTGGGGAACGGGGAACAGTTATCGGGCAACGGGGAAATTTATAAGTGAAAAGTTAAAAGTTAAAACTTAAAAGTTAAAACTTAAAAGTTAAAACTTAAAAGTTAAAAGTTAAAAGTTAAAAGTTAAAAGTTAAAAGTTAAAAGTTAAAAGTCGTAGGGGCTTTCTGGCCATATAGCCTGACGGCATGGGCTTCGCAAGGACGCCCGTACAAGTGAAAAGTCGTAGGGGCTTTCTGGCCATTCGCCCGTACAAAAGAAGTATCACTCTTTACTATTCACTATTCACTATTCACTATTCACTATTCACTATTCACTATTCACTATTCACTATTCACGCTCTCCTGAAGCTCCTCTGCTCCTCTGCTTCCCTGTTCCCTGTTCCCTATTCCCTGTTCCCTGTTCCCTGTTCCCTGTTCACTATTCACTATTCACTCTCTCCTGAAGCTCCTCTGCTTCCCTGTTCCCTGTTCCCTATTCCCTGTTCCCTGTTCGCTGTTCACTATTCACTATTCACGCTCTCCTGAAGCTCCTCTGCTTCCCTGTTCCCTGTTCCCTGTTCCCTGTTCCCTGTTCCCTGTTCACTATTCACTATTCACTACACCCTCTCTTCCCCCGCCCCAGAAGCCCCCAGAAGCCCCCAGAAGCCCCCAGAAGCTTCCCAAACCCCAAGCCGATCGCGATAAAATGATCAGTGGCAAAAGCAATTGGGCAAAAGAGATTACCTAAATGACCAATCTAAAAGTGTCTGCGATTATTTGCACTTATAACCGAGAACAGTATCTCGGTGCAGCCATAGACAGTTTGCTGGGGCAAGAGTTTACCGACTTTGAGGTGTTGGTGGTGGATAATGCATCGAGCGATCGCACGAAACAAATCGTCGAACAACGTCTAAGCAACCCACAACTCAAATATATCTATGAATCCAACATCGGTCTATCCGTCGCTCGTAACACAGGGGCCCAAGCTGCCCAAGGAGAAATATTAGCGTATCTTGATGATGATGCGGTAGCCAGTCCCACCTGGTTACAAATCTTATATTCTGCTTATCAAGAAAATGCAAAATTGGTTATCGCTGGAGGAAAGGTGACACTATTATGGCCGCCTGGGGTAGAAAAGCCCAACTGGTTATCCCCAGAACTGGCTGGCAATTTAGGAGCTTACGACCTAGGAGGCCAGGTAGTCTATATCGATCGACCGGGACTCACTCCTAGAGGCTTAAATTATTCCATTCGCCGGTCATTTTTAGCCGAAATCGGCGGATTTAACGTCAATCTGGGACGAATTGGCAAAAAATTATTATCCAATGAAGAATTATATGTCACCGAACTTGCCTTAAAATTGGGGAAGCAGGTGGCCTACCTTCCCGATGCCTTAGTTGCTCACAATGTCGCCCCGGAACGCCTAAAAAAATCTTGGTTTTGGCAGCGTAGTTGGTGGCAAGGAGTCAGTGAATGTTATCGAGATTATGAGAGCGATATTGCTGGCTTCGATCAGCTTAACCGAGGAGGCGAACGACTGATTCGCGGACTCTACAAAACCTTAAAATTTTGGCAAGACCCCGCTAAACGCTTTGATAATTTAGTATATAGTTATGGTCAAATTGGTTATTTAACCACCGCGATCAAAGGAGGACTGAACTTTTCTCGAAAAAACTCCCAGTGAACCTCCCCCGTTCAATTCACCAACTGCCGATTAACAAAAACTATCATCATCAGAAAATAGAGCTAATTTATTAATGCCAATAATTTTTTAACGAATTTTAACAAGCCTTAATAAGTCTGATATTACCTCTGATATTAAATCTGAGATAAAAATATTAAATCTGTTCACTGAGGTTGTTTTCTCTCGACTATTATGACATTAACACCATCAAAAGTTCCGGTTTCAGTCTTAATTCCTGGTAAAAACGAAGAATACAACCTACCAGCTTGCCTGGAAAGTTTAAAGCCAGCGGATGAAATATTTTTGGTCGATTCCCAAAGTAGCGATCGCAGCCAAGAAATTGCCGAAAGCTACGGGGCAAAAGTCGTTCAATTCCACTTTAATGGTTTCTGGCCAAAAAAGAAAAATTGGTCTCTAGAAAACCTACCTTTTCGCAACGAATGGGTCTTAATTGTTGACTGTGACGAACGCATTCCCCCGGAACTTTGGCAAGAAATTGCCCAAGTCATCCAAAACTCCGACTGCAACGGTTACTATCTGAATCGGAAAGTCTTATTTCTGGGAAAATGGATTCGTCACGGTGGTAAATATCCTGATTGGAATCTGCGACTATTTAAACATAAAAAAGGTCGCTATGAAAATCTGGGAACTGAAGGAGTTCGTAACACGGGGG
The DNA here is from genome assembly GCF_001276715.1 of Planktothricoides sp. SR001. Lineage (GTDB taxonomy): Bacteria > Cyanobacteriota > Cyanobacteriia > Cyanobacteriales > Laspinemataceae > Planktothricoides > Planktothricoides raciborskii. The sequence continues at coordinate 30,778 of NZ_LIUQ01000060.1, forward strand.
ACAACGAAGTCCATGAGCACGTGATCTTATCCGGTCAAGTCGGCTACCTAAACCATGACATGATTCACGAAGATTTCCGGGATATCTATCAATGGCTGGAACGTCACAATCGTTACTCCAATTGGGAAGCCAAAGTTTATTACAATGTGCTGCACGGAGAAGCACAAAATGAAAGCATCGGCGCTAATTTTTTCGGGGACGCGGTGCAGCGGAAACGCTTTCTCAAAAAACTCTGGGTCAGACTACCTTTTAAACCCACTTTACGGTTCATCTTATTTTACTTTATTCAACTCGGCTTCCTCGATGGCAAAGCGGGCTATATCTATGCACGCTTACTCAGTCAATATGAATATCAGATTGGCGTCAAACTGTATGAACTGATCAAATTTGGGGGGCAATTAAATCGCCCACAACTAACCCCGAATAATTCACCCACCGATGCCCAATGAACAAAAATCCTGATTCTCCCCTGTTACATTTACCGCCAATGGTGGACTTACGCCAGTACGATCAATCTTGGTTTGACCGAGGTCGTCCAGGATTGTTTATTTTATTTTGGTGGTTCGTTCAGGCGATCGCATTCCCCCTCACTCCCCAGCCGTTACATAATGTCCGCCGATTTATATTGCGACTGTTTGGGGCGAAAATTGGTCGGGGAGTGCAAATTCGACCCACAGCCCGATTTACCTATCCTTGGAAAATCGAAATCGGTGACTATACCTGGATTGGTGATGACGTGGTTTTATATAGTCTCGATCGCATCTATATCGGCGAACACTGTGTTATTTCTCAAAAAACCTACCTTTGCACCGGCAGTCACGATCCCCAGCACCCCGCCTTTGGTCTAGTTACCCAACCGATTATGATTGGCAATGGCGCTTGGATCGCCGCCGACTGCTTTATTGCCCCAGGGGTGAAAATTGGGGCCAATGCCCTGATTGGCACTCGCAGCAGCGTGTTCAAAAATATGCCAGAGGGTCAAGTTTGTTTTGGCAGTCCTTGTCTGCCACGGTATCCGCGAGTCAGGATTTAATCTGAGAATACCGTAGGGTGTGTTAGGCGCGGAAATGAGATTTTTATCCCTGTAAACTAACCGAAAATCCCGCGCCGTAACGCACCATAAACCACTTTGTTATTCATTCATATTCTTATAAGTCGCCACCGCCGAGGGTGAGGTGCGATGTTATTCATTCATATTCTTATAAGTCGCCACCGCCGAGGGTGAGATGCGATTGAGATAACGGAAGATCCAATATTTAAAGATGGTGTCTAAAATCACTGGGAAGGTGGCAATAAAGAGAAAGATGAATTCTCGACTTTCGGGAATGCCTAAATGTCGGCAAATTCCTTCTAAAATTACTTCCCAGCCGTGGGGAGAGTGGAATCCCACAAACACATCTGTAAACAAGATAATGATGAATGCTTTGGCGCTATCACTTAGGCCATATACAACTTCATCAATAAAAGATTTCAAAACCGCAATTTCCCGTTTACTGTTGGTGATGACGAGGCAAAAGGCGATCGCGGAAAAAATGTCGGCCACAATATTTTTTAACGATTCAGCACTGCGTCGATTGTATTCTTCAGCGATTTCAAAGGCTTTTATTTTGACTTGTTTCTCAATTTCTTCTTCACTCAATTTAGTGATTTTGTTTAATAAAATTGGATTGTCTTCAGAAAATTCTTTGATTTCTGTAGCAATGAATTTTTCAAACTTGAGTTTTTCTTCAAACCGCTGTAATTCTCTAAAGGCTTCTTCTTCCATGTCCACGTTCAAAAATATCGCCGCTTGGGGTTCGATATATTTTTCATAAATTGGACTCAGCATAATTTTAGAACTCTGTTGGGTCAGCAAGGGGATGAGAATAATCAGTAAAATAAATTTCAGAGATAAGACTGTGCGAGTTTGAGATTTGCGAAAATCTTGCACCACTTCATTTTCCGCATCGGGATCTAAGTCTCTTTTTACTCTGTCTAGAGTTCTGAGAATTGACCGAGGCAAAAAACTGGTAGTAGTGGCTAGATTTCCCTCTTTTTTTGAGGATTTTTTTTCAAATCTAGGTTGTTTTGGATCGAGTTTGAGTTCACCAACAAAGAAACCGGGTTTCTGCGACAATTCATCCTTCGTACCGATAGCTTGGTTAAGAAACCCGGTTTCTGAAGCGGATTTTTCAGAGATGGAAAGCGTCCCTGGGGAATTAGCCCCAGGTTGACCGCCCCCGTTTAAATTTTTGAAGTCTAGCTGAAGCGGATAGACTACTTGGTCTGGCTGGTATTTGCCAATCACATCATCAATAAATTTCAGCTTTTCCAGCACTAGATTATCGGCATCTCTCAAACCCAACGATTTGCCGTTGTTGGGATAGTCGGCAAAATATTTAATTTTCTTTTTATTGAACACTTGTTCATAAATATCAATGAATGAGCGGCTATTTCTAAATTCCGTTAGTCTTAACTTAATAATTTCTAGGTTTCGGTCTAAATCTGCTTCAAAATGAGCATAAACACTGGTTCCATAAGCAGCGTTAACCAGAGAAATTTTATCGCCATTGAAATGTTGGTTTTCAATGGCTTGAATGGCTAAGGCTGCTTGGTAGGCAATTTCCAGCGATCGATCAGGAGTCTGGGAAAACCAATGTTCCGCAGCCGTTAAAAAGCGTTGCAATGGAGAGGACATAGACTGACTCATTTTAAAAATTTTAATTAATCAGCAATTTAGCAGATTTCCGCTCGGTTCCGCATCAAATCGCTCCTGTCAGATTGTTTAATTAATTATAAAAAAATTATCTTGATAATTTTTCGGCCAGGGGTTCAGGCGGATCTTTTCCCGGAAAACGGCTATAGTATAGTCACGAGTGCGAAAGCGGGATAATCAGTGGTGGTGAAGTGGTGGTGAATTCGCTGTGGATTGTCGGGCCAAGTCTGAGTGGTAAGACAACTCTTCTGATCCAACAGTTTCAGAAATCCTTACAGCCAGAAAGGGATTCGGCAAAGGTGGGGAAAAACTTATGGCATCCGGGGGTGCTGGTGTTTGCCCCAACCAGCGATCGCCGCCGACAACTGGCTGACCAGATATCTGTTCACAGCAAACACAATAAACACCAATGTTTGGTGAACGCCACCACGCCTTTAGGATTTTTTCAGCATGAAGTGACTCTATTTTGGCCTTTGTTGGTTTCCCGACTCAACCTGAAACCACAGTTTCCCGTCCGCTTACGTCCAGAAACAGAGCAAGAGTCCGCCACTCGACTATGGCGACCAGAATTGGATAGCGGGCAGTTGCGTTGGTCGGGAGTGAGCGAGTATCGCTTAGTCCGGCGGATGTTGGATTTAATGCAGTTGGCGGCGGTTTCGGGAACGCCGATTGAAGAAATTCCCCATCTGTTAGAATACGGGCTGATGGATCAAGGGTCGCCAGAACTGTGGGATCTGATGGGCAAGCTGTTGTTACGCTGGCGTCAGTGGTGTTTGGAACGCGGCTTTTTGACTTATGGCGTTGTGGCCGAACTTTACTGGCGTTATTTGTTGGATGACCCGGTTTATCAGACTCATTTATTGTCTCGATTCGATCGCCTATTGGCGGATGATGTGGACGAGTATCCGAGTATTGCCCGTGATTTGTTTGAGGTGTTGCTCGATCGCGGCGTTCCTGGGGTGTTTACCTATAATCTGGATGGCCAAGTGCGCTTGGGTTTGGGGGCTGATTCTGAGTATTTGGCAGGGTTAGGCGATCGCCCGGGTATGACCCAAGTAATGCTAAAAGATCGGTCGATTTCTCAGCCTTTGCCCAAATCTCTCCGACCCTCGTTGAAAAATTGGGTTTTGGCTGTGACCAGTCGCGATATTCCCCCTTGGTTAGATCGCCGAGAATTAGAGAATCAGGTTTTCTCCGTGCAAACCGCCTCTCGGATTGAGTTATTGCGGGAAACTGCCGAAGCGATCGCTGCTGAAATTAAAACCGGAACCGTTGCAGCGGAAGATATTGCCCTGATCGCCCCCGGTTTAGATGAAATTGCCCGCTATACGATCGTGCAAAGTTTGAACAATTTGGACGTCCCGGTGAATTCCCTGAATGACCAACGCCGATTAGCGAATCTGTCCATGATTCGGGCATTGCTGACTTTGTTAGCCCTGGTTTATCCGGGTTTGGGTCGTCTGGTTGACCGAGATGCGATCGCCGAACTATTGACGATCTTGTCTCAGCAAGAAATCGTCAGTCGTCCTCCGTCTCCCGTAGGGGCGTTTCGCGAAGTAGGGGCGCTTCGCGAAACGCCCCTACAAGACGAGACATTTTGGCAGGACACTCTGCCCAAATCAAAAAACATTCCCGGCATTCCCGGCATTCCCGGCATTCCCGGCACCTTTCTCAGGTTTGAATATCGCATCGATCCGGTTCGGGCTGGTTTATTAACCGACTATTGCTATGCACCAGATCCGATTTCCCCAAAACTCTTGCCCGTCACTTCTTTTCCCCGTTGGGATCGGTTGGGTTATCGGGCGACAATGGCTTATCAGGAAATTGTGACTTGGATCGAACAACAGCGAGATTGTATCCGCAACGCGACTCGATCGCCGCTTCAGGAGGCTGACCGCGAGGGTACGGGCGAGATTGCATCCGCAACGAGGAGCGATCTTGCTCCGCAACCCTATCGCGATCGCGGGGGTATCGCCCCTACACCGATTCACGTATTAAATGAGGCGATTCAAAAATTTTTATCCCCAGTCAATCATCTTCCGGGCGATCGCCTTTCCGCCTTACGCGAATTCATGGAAACCGCTAGTCACTACTGGGAAGTGGATCGGCGGTTACGCAGGTTACGCGTTCAGGAAGGGGGAACTGCCAATGCCCCAGATTATGTCATCGTGGGTCAATTTATCCAGCTATTGCGTCAGGGAACTGTGACCGCGAACCCTTTCCCCGTTTCCGCGATCTCCGCCCCATCTCGTGGGGTGACATTAGCCACCATCTTTCAATATCGGTCAGCCAAATTATCTCATCGTTACCACTTTTGGCTAGATGCAGGCAGCCCTCTCTGGCTGAGTGGTGGGGCGGCCACTTTATTTGGTTCCCCGTTATTTTTACGCCAATGGTCTGGTCGTCCTTGGACCGTTGCCGATGAGGAACAAGCCGCAGAGGAACGATTAGAAAGGATTTTAAATGATTTACTTAGTCGGGTAAGCGATCGGCTTTATCTTTGTCACAGCCAATTATCTACCAGTGGACAAGAACAAACCGGGCCATTGTTATCTTGGGTGAATGCAGCGATCGAGGTTTAGATCGCAATTGATTCGGCAGGGAATCTCGCTTTTCCTGTCCGGTATTTGACGAGAAGCTGCGAGGACTAAGAAATCGGGTTTCTTTGTTGCTTAAAACAGATAGAGGAGAGAGGAGAGAGTTAATTTTCATAATACATCTCTTTAACAGATTGTCAAGGATTTTTAGAGATAATTTCACCACAGAGACACAGAGGACACAGAGAGATATTCTTCGTGTCCTTTGTGCCTTTGTGGTTTATTTTCACCACAAAGACACAAAGGACACAAAGAAAAAAACCCGGTTTCTAACTTCCTTACACCATTAAAGTGAAATCAGCGCTATCAATCAAACCAACATCAACACCCGTTAATGTGGCTAACAATTCATTGCCACGGGCTATTAAAGTATTCCCATTACTGCCAGTAATACTTAACTGGTCAAAGGTTAAACCACCGGCTAAACCAATTAGGTCAATACCGTTAGTAAAGTCCAGAATTGTATCAGAACCAAAGCTAGATTGCAGTACAAAATAATCTTTGTCTGCATTACCAATTAGGGTATCATCGCCTTCATCTCCATAGAGGAAATCTTCACCATCTCCTCCCCAGAGGAAATCATTCCCTTCGCCGCCATAAACCACATCATTATCGGCATTTCCGGTCAGGCTATCATTGCCCTTATCCCCATATAAAATATCAGCGCCCGCATCGCCATGAATTAGGTCATCACCCTGACCACCACGGGCAGTATCATCCCCATTGCCACCGAAAATGGAGTCATCTCCCGCATGGCCATGCAGGAAATCATTGCCATCTTTTCCGAATAGCAAATCACCGGCATCACTAGCAACTGAACCAGGGCTAGATGAGCCCCCAAATATGCGATCGTCACCCAAATCACCAATCAAGGTATCGCTACCTAAATCACCATAAATTAGGTCATCATTTTGACCACCCATTGCTAAATCATTGCCTTGACCACCATAGATAATGTCTTTACCTTGATTACCCAGCAACAAATCTGCCCCTTGGTTGCCATAAAGTTCATCATCTCCACTATTTCCAAATAGGGCATCTCGTCCGGGCAAACCTCGGATAATATCATTGCCACTTTGACCACTAATTACATCATCATTAGGTGTGCCATCAATATTATCTGCACTATCGGCTCCTACGGCAGTAAAGGAAATATTGACTAAATCAATAGTGGGTTCGGGAGGAATAGCCGAAGGTTCGGGTAAAGTAGTATTATTTTGGCTATTATTACTGCTTTCTGAGGGCAAAATACTGCTCAGACCAGTGAAAGGCAGAACTTGACTGGGAGAAACGGTGAATAGACCGCTGTTAACCGGAGGTTCATCAACCGGAGGTTCATCAACATTGCTGATTATCAGGTCAACTTTAGCCGCAGCAACAGCATAAGTCTTGCCGTCAGAACCATTCCAAGTAAAGCTGACATTGCCATTAAAGTCAGCATTGGGAGTAAAGGTTAATTTACCCAAATCAGCGGCATTAATTTCTTGGGCAGCAGTGACAGCAGTTCCGTTTAACTTCAAAGTGCCGTTATCGGGAAGTGAAGTTATTTTAATTTTGGATAAGCTATCTTTTTCTAGGTCTGAGAATTTATCCGTAAAGTCAGTGGCAGCAAAAGTGATATCCGTATCTTCAAGGCCAGTTTTGGTGATATCACTCAGAGTGGGGATATCGTTAATATCCGCTGTCCGGGTCAACTGAGTGGCAGCAATATTATTATTACCTGCACTATCCGTTGCTGAAGAAGCAGCAACATCTACTGTCACCGAACCATCAGCAGCGGGAGTAACATCAAAGGTGTAAGTAGTGGCGTTAACTGCCATAAAGTTACTGGCAGTTCCGTTGCCAACTGTGATATCTGAGATATCAAAACCGGTGACATTTTCACTGAAAGTGGCAGTAACCGTAAATAACCCGTTAACAGGAGTTGCAGCAGTGGAAGTTAAAGCAACAGTTGGGGCAGTTTTATCAAAAGTGACACTACTGGAGTTGGTAGTAGCCGTTACCGCCGTTCCCGCATTGCCCGCAGCATTCGTAAAGGTAATATTAATCGGTAAATTTCCTTCGGTATCTGCGGCTTGCAGAGTATAAGTGGCGGTGTAGTTGTTCCCGCTATTCGTCACTGTGGCAGTTTGACCACCAATGGTGACAGTGGGTGTACCACCGAGGGTTTCACTGGCGGTAAAAGCAACTGTCACTGCATCCCCAACTTTGGCTAATGCGGTGTTGGCATTATTGGATGCAATGGTGACTGGGGTTAAGGTGGGGGCAACTGTATCAATAACTATGGCTTTGCTGCCACCGAGGGAGTTGTCAGAACCTAAGGCAGGGAGGGTTAAGATGGCATCTACAGTTAAATTATCTTTAATCGTCCCCCCATTTAGCTCTAGGGCAGTGGTGCTGAAATATTCTAAGTCCGCAGAACTATCCCCAACTTGCACTACATAGTTAAAGGTGAGGATATTACCGCCATTACCACTATCATAAGTAGCATATTGGTCAGTGGTGCCGGTTTCTAGTTGCAGGCGGGGGGTGCCACCTGTTGTATCAACCGTGACAGCCGCATCAAAGGTAACGGTAATAGCAATGGTGTCACCGGCTTTGTAACTACCATTAGCAGTGGTGGCGGTGACTGAGGTAATTTTGGGGGGATTGTTTAGCAGGACTGAGACGTTGTTGTTGCCACCGTTCGCTACCGCTAAGTCCTGTTTGCCATCGCCGTCAAAGTCTCCTACGGTAACGGAAAACGAATATCTTCCCGCAGCAAAGGTGGTTTGGGTGCTGAAGCCGCCACTGCCGTCCCCTAACAGGACTGAGACGTTGTTGTTGCCACCGTTCGTTACCGCTAAGTCCTGTTTGCCATCGCCGTCAAAGTCTCCTACGGTAACGGAAAACGAATATCTTCCCGCAGCAAAGGTGGTTTGGGTGCTGAAGCCGCCACTGCCGTCCCCTAACAGGACTGAGACGTTGTCGTCGCTAACGTTCGTTACCGCCAAGTCCTGTTTTTTATCGCCGTTAAAGTCTCCTACGGTGACGGACTGCGGATCGTCTCCCACAGCAAAGGTGGTTTGGGCGCTGAAACCGCCACTGCCGTCCCTTAACAGGACTGAGACGTTGTCGCTGAAACGGTTCGCTACCGCTAAGTCCTGTTTTTCATCGCCGTTAAAGTCTCCTACGGTGACGGAAACCGGATTGGCTCCCACGGCAAAGGTGGTTTGGGCGCTGAAGCCGCCACTGCCGTCCCCTAACAGGACTGAGACGTTGTCGCTGCCACCGTTCGCTACCGCCAAGTCCTGATTGTTATCGTTGTTAAAGTCTCCTACGGTGACGAACAGCGGATTGGCTCCCACGGCAAAGGTGGTTTGGGCGCTGAAGCCGCCACTGCCGTCCCCTAACAGGACTGAGACGTTGGCGCTGCCAAAGTTCGCTACCGCCAAGTCCTGATTTTTATCGCCGTTAAAGTCTCCTACGGTGACGGATAGCGGACGGTCTCCCACGGCAAAGGTGGTTTGGGCGCTGAAACCGCCACTGCCGTTCCCTAACAGGACTGAGACTCTCCCGTTGTCAAAGCTCGCTACCGCTAAGTCCTGATTGTTATCGCCGTTAAAGTCTCCTACGGTGACGGAACGCGGACCGAGTCCCGCAGCAAAGGTTTGGCGGCTGAAACCGAGGGTGTGGGGGTAGGTGGTGAGGGTGTGGGGGGAGAGGGGGGAGGTGGGGAGTGTGGGAGGCCGCC
>NZ_LIUQ01000144.1 GCF_001276715.1 Planktothricoides sp. SR001
TCTAGTTCCTAGCTGGACTGGCGACTGCTATAGTTGCAACTCAAATCTAAAAAATCGTGCAGATATGCCACGAATTGTTTCAATCCCTAATAGGGATTCAATATAGTTGCAACGTATTTGTTCAGTGTCGGATCAAAAGCGAGTGGCTGTAGTTTCAATCCCTAATAGGGATTCAATATAGTTGCAACATTCAGGATAGGCAAGGCATTCTAGGTTAGGTTCAAGTTTCAATCCCTAATAGGGATTCAATATAGTTGCAACTATGGAGTTGAGCGGAGTAGAAAAAACTCAGTTGTTACGTTTCAATCCCTAATAGGGATTCAATATAGTTGCAACTCGGGGCTATCAGGAAGGTGTCAAAGATAGCCGTTAATGTTTCAATCCCTAATAGGGATTCAATATAGTTGCAACTTAGATACCAGTTCCCCGATGGGGCGGATGATGTTGTTTCAATCCCTAATAGGGATTCAATATAGTTGCAACTCTGTTTATCCCGCTATGTAAGGGTTTCAGCCTTGCGTTTCAATCCCTAATAGGGATTCAATATAGTTGCAACGCTGTATTTTGGCATCAAGCGTGACGAAAGATGGAGTTTCAATCCCTAATAGGGATTCAATATAGTTGCAACAGATGCCACATCTAGCCATTGTTTATCAGAATAAGTTTCAATCCCTAATAGGGATTCAATATAGTTGCAACCCGTTGGTAGAGGCGATCGCATTTAAAGAATAATTGTGTTTCAATCCCTAATAGGGATTCAATATAGTTGCAACTGCTGAAAAATTAGCCAGCGAATCCGCGCCAAACGAGTTTCAATCCCTAATAGGGATTCAATATAGTTGCAACCTGCGGGAAATGAGCTAATCATCAGAGACTTTTACGTTTCAATCCCTAATAGGGATTCAATATAGTTGCAACGCCATTGAAGAATTTAATCAACCGCCAAAGGTGCGGAGTTTCAATCCCTAATAGGGATTCAATATAGTTGCAACAATTATTGACTGAATATGCAGTTAAATTTTCGTGGTTTCAATCCCTAATAGGGATTCAATATAGTTGCAACGGTGACGTTCCTGCTCAGGGTGAGATTTTTATCCCTGTTTCAATCCCTAATAGGGATTCAATATAGTTGCAACCTAGAATGCTAGATCCCGCGCAGGTAGGCAAGCAGAGTTTCAATCCCTAATAGGGATTCAATATAGTTGCAACTATTAGACATCTCCGAAAATCCCTAAATACCCTCTATGGCTACTTTTGAGGTTTCTATAACTACTGTGCCTGGTTCTCCAAAAGTAACGAATTCATAGGCTTTTTGATTTTTGTTGATAATAATTAATCAATTTTGTTTCTGAATGCCAAGCATTTATTACAAAATTTATTCACAATTCTTAACTCTAATGACAATGGCTCCTATTCGCCATCTTATTAGTCCACATACTGTTAATATAACTGATTCGTAATTTTGGCGATTTAACCGAAATATTTCTGACGCAACTCGATAAATTTTTATCAGCCTTATTAAATGTTCGACCACAATCCTTTCTTTGGCTTTTAATCGGTTTTCTTCTTTTTTTTCCACCGATATCTTTTGATGAATTGGTTTTTTATGCGGTGTATTAATTGCTGCTTCTCCTACATAAGCTAGATCCCCTATGTATTTTTGCTCTTTTCCTAGGGCGTGTCATCAATTGG
>NZ_LIUQ01000063.1:0-18855 GCF_001276715.1 Planktothricoides sp. SR001
ATCCACTGTTTGAGGGTATTTATTTCGGTGGTGCGGTTGTAAAATTCGCTGAGGTCTGGAGCGTCGGTTAAGTCAATAATGGGTGAGGAATTTTGGGTGGGGGAAGAGTTAGGAGAAGAGTCGGGGGAAGATTCAGGAGAAGAGGGCGATCGATCATCTTTTATCGTTTGTATGAATTCACCTCCAATATTCACATTATCAACTTGTACTAAACAGTGACCTGATTGAGAACATGGAGAAACCCTATTTCTTTTCTCTACCTTGGAACGAAAATTATATTTCTTCAGGTCTTCTCCTAACTCATCCCGCAGCTTATCCCATAACTTAGCGGCTTCTTTCTTAACGTGAGATACACGACAATTATTATATTCTTTAGCAATTTGAGCATATTTTTTTCCTGACCACACACCCTTGAGTATGGCTTCCTCTATCGGCTTGAGAGGTTCGCCTGTTTTCTCAAGGATCAGCTTTTCAGCCCACTCTAACACTTCTTCAATATTTTTCATCAGTAAAAATACAGAGACTTAATCTTAAATAAATAACTATATCCTACCAAATCCTACTTTGTCAATCATTGGAAACCAAATCCTACTAAATCTTACTAATTTTTTTCAGGGTACTTGGAAAATTTGGGTACTAAATTTAGTGTATTATATTTGTAAATTATACATATTACAAAAAAAATTTGGGGAAACGATCAAAAGCAGATTCAAGGAGCATAATTTTATGATTTTGATGATCATTAATCATCTGAAACATTTTATGCCTAGTCGCAGAGCACGTTTACATACTATTATTCATGTAGCAGCGACAGAAGCTACAGCCGTTGGGTTTGCCACTGCCCAAATTCCGGGAGACCGCTGGGTGATTGGTGCTGTTCAACTCAATATGAAAATTGAATTGGCGGCTGAGTTCGGAGAAAGTATCGATAAAGCTGCCGCTATGTCTCTAATAACTACAAATGTATCCGCTTTTATAGGAGTTGAGACATGTAATGCTATCATCAAATATGCTCCTGGAATAGGAAATGCAGCTAATATGGTTACTGCTGCTTCTGTGACTGAAACTCTTGGTTGGGCTGTTGTTGAATATTACGAAAAAAAAAATAATGGCATTGCATTATTTTGAATTTCCCAGGCAAGAAGAAACCGGGTTTTTTTGAAAAAACCCGGTTTCTGTGTTTTTGGGGGCGCGATCGCGTCACTCCTACCCAGTAGCAGAATAATCCTGGAAAAAATCAGAGAATATTGATTGACAATTCCATTTGTGCAAAAGTCACAAAAAGAATTGGCATGAGATAGAGCCATCCTTGATTTCCAAAAACCCAAAGAAAACCATTGCGTGGCCATTGAGATTATGATCTATAAAATTAAGCTGTGGCAAATTCTCTCAAAGGTCGTTTACTGGGATGATGGAAACCTAAAACAATATCATACCATTTACAAAAATTAATCCAACAGCCCCTAACATTCTTAGGGTGGGCAAAAACTTTTACCCACCCTAACAAATATGATGGTGGATTTTTGCCCACCCTACAATATAAATACTTATTGTTGCATAAATTTTGGTAAACAATATCACTTTGAGGAATTCCCGCAAACAGTAAATCATCCACTATACAGAAATTGGTTAAATCTTGTTCCACCCACAGCTATCTTTAATTTTCAGATATTTGACTAAGCACGGCGATCGCGCTACGTATATGAAACCAGCGAATTATAATTGAAGGTGATGTGAATATAACGAATCGAGCCGAAAATTATGCAATGGAAGCCTGGGGACAGACTACAAAACTATATTATTGAAGAAATCCTCGGAGAAGGGGGGTTTGGGGTGACGTATCGCGCTAGGGATCCTAGGGGCGATCGCGTAGCGATTAAAGTGTTGAACCTGAAAGGATTGGTAGCCGCAAAAGCAGCCAAGTATCGGGAACTTTTAATCAAAGAGGCGGAATTTTTATCTCAGTGTCATCATCCGAGTATTGTTCAGGTGAAGGAGTTGATCCAGCAAGACCCGAACTGGTGTATGGTGATGGAATATGTGGAGGGCATGGACTTGGCTACGATGGTTGAAGACCAAGGGCCATTGGCAGAATCCCAAGCACTCTTCTATATTTATCAAATCGGTGAAGCATTGCATCAGATTCACCAGCAAGGATTTTTACATCGAGATATCAAACCTCTGAATATTTTAATTCGCCAAGAAAGGTCTGATGCGGTACTAATTGATTTTGGCTTTGTTCAAGAATTTCAGGAACAGCAAATAGACATTCATCCTGAGTATGGTTCCAGAGGATTTGCACCGATTGAGCAGTATGATTGGCGATCGCTCAGAGGGGCTTATACCGATGTCTATGGATTAGCTGCCACCTTATATACGCTATTAACCGCAAAAATTCCCGCCTCTGCCACCTCAAGAGATCGGGAGATATTCAAGCATCAAACCGATCCTTTAGTTCCCCCAAAAAAATATAATCCGCAAATTAGCGATACAGTCAATGAGGCAATTCTCAAAGGTTTAGAATTCCAGCCAGAAAATCGTCCCCAGTCCGTCGCTGAATGGTTAAAACTTTTGGGCTATGATCTGCCAACTGAAGCGATCGCGATCGCGTTGCGGAGCAATATCGCCACTGCCACCGAGGAAAACGAAACTACCGAGAAACCAACAGCCCAGCAGACAAATCCCTGGGGATCCGCTGTGGGCATGGACTATGGCAAACTGCAAGCATTACTCGCTGCCGGTCAGTGGCAAGAAGCCGATCGCGAAACCGAAGCGATCATGCTGGCGATATCCGGGCAAGAAGAACAGGGGAAATTGAATGCCCACCACCTGAAAAACTTCCCCTGTCGGGATTTACGCATTCTGAACCAACTATGGCTAGAATCAAGCAATGGTCGTTTTGGCTTTAGCGTGCAAAATCAGATTTGGGCTGAGGTGAAACAAAATTACCAAACCTTCAGTGATCGCGTCGGATGGCGTGTTGGCAAATCCTGGTTGCCCTATTCCGAGTTAAAGTTTAACTATGAAGCCCCGACGGGACATTTACCCAGTTGGGGGCGACGGGGACGTTTTTGGCCATTTTTGGCGGCGAGAGTTGAGGAGTGCATCCTTTAAAAGGTAACGTTATTTAATTGTTGCCAGACAAATGAAGTCAGTCTTATCTGCGAACAGCATTCCCAATCCATAAAACAACATTTGTCCAGCAGACCTATTAAGATCAATTATTTTATGAGCAGCGATCCAAATTCCACTCAGTCTAGGTTGAACTCTTCTGGGATGCCGGAAAACCAAAACCAGTATGTGAGTCAATCAACGGGTGGTGTCACCAACTCAAATAACTCCCACAGTTCCGACATTTCTGAGAGTAATGGGTCTGAACCTGGGGAAAATTTTTCCAGTTTCAGTGGCGAAACTATGATGGAAGAAAAAGTAGCCTCTTTGCCAGTCAACGTTTCATTAGAAAACGACTATACTTTAACCCAGACGAATCCCTCAAACCTTGAAATTAACATCAAAAATGTAGCGCTACTTAACCTCAATCCAGGGGTGGTGATCCTGGGGTCAATTACTTTAATGGTTTTGGGGTTAGCCATTGATAATGCCTGGATCGGGTTTATGGGTGCCCTGGTCACATTGGCGGTTTCCTTGCGGATTATTTTGCCCAATTGGGGCAAAATCTGGGTGCAGTTGGTGCCAGAGAGTTGGCGAGCTATTGTGGTGTCTTGCTTGGGCTTAATTGCCGGGATTGTTGGTTTATTAATGCTCAGTGGGGCGAATCAAGTACCGGATTCTCGCAATATCCACATTAATTGGGAGGCGATTGGCGCCGTCGGGGAAGTGGTGGGTGCCTTGGGGCAAATTTTAATTGCCATCATTGCGGTTTATGTGGCTTGGCGTCAATATGTGATTTCCAAGGAGTTGACGATTCAGCAAAACCGGATAACGCAACAGCAAACCATTGATGCCTATTTTCAAGGGGTGTCTGATTTGGCGTTGAGTGATGAGGGGTTGCTAGAAGATTGGCCACAAGAACGGGCGATCGCTGAGGGCAGAACGGCGGCAATTCTCGGCAGCGTTGACTCGGAAGGCAAAGCCAAAATTATCCGGTTTTTATCCCAGTCTAAATTACTCACTCCCCTACAACGCGATCGCCATCTCGGTCGTCCGATCCTCGATGGGGATGGGGGCTATGCGGAAGATCGGGCTTATGGCGTCCGTGTCATCTACTTAGGGGTGATGTTAGCGGGGGCTGACCTAGCGGGGACAGATTTGCGCTGGACTGAGTTAAGCGAAGCCAATCTCGTCCGGGCGAATCTGAAAAACTGCGATCTGGTAAAAGCCAATCTTTCTCGCACAATTTTGTATGAAGCCAACCTTGCTGGTGCGGATTTAATGGGGACTCGCTTATTTTACGGCAAAGCGGAAACCGCATCCCCGCGCAATCGCACCGACCCGCCCAACTATAAAACCGGAGAATTTACTGGCGCGGTGATCGAAAATGCAGACATGACTAATGTTCAGCGACTATCCGATGCTCAACGATATTATTGTTGTGCGTGGGGCGGGTCGAAAACTCGTTCGACTATCCCTGGCGGCTGTGAGGGAATTCCTAACAAATTAGGCCGATAAACTAGCCGATAAACTAAACGGGCGGAGTTTTTCCTCCGCCCCGGATATTGCTTGAATGCAATATTGTGGTCAGATAGAAAAATTTGCCTTTGTTTTCCAGCTTCCATTGGGGGGGTTCTGCCCCGCATATTTGCCCCGCATATTTGCCCGCATATTTATTTAAAACGTTGAGTGATCCGACGGAAAAATTCCCCTTTTTTTGCGGGCTTCCATCGCTTTTTCTAATAAGTTTAAAAGTCCCGGTGCTTCTTCTTGTAGGGTTAACAATAGCCGCTCACCAATATCTTCATTGCCCGGATCGTGACCAGTGTTCATTACGGCAGTGAGTCGGGGCATGGCAATATCATCTACAATCTGAATTAGTCCACTTAAGCACCGATTAAATTGTCTTTCTGTTAATGGGGCATCTTCCAAAGGAAACTCGACGATCGCCCGAATTTCGCCATCAGAGGGATCGTACTCCCACTGAAGCATCTTGGTTTCCCAAGAAATACAAAGCATGGTTTGTAAAATCGCTTCTTTATAAGGATGATCGCTAATTCCTGATAAAACTTGGGGAGCAAATAGTTTAAAAAATTCTCCCTCTTCATCCAATTGAATCACTAACAGAAAACTGTCTAAATTTTCGGCTTGGACTCCGGTGATAATCCGATTGTTTTCTTCATCTTCTTCATAATTCCAACCTCGATTATCAAGATATTTAGCGATCTGTTCTAAGGTTGCGGCCATATATTAGATGTCCTTCTCTTAAATCAAAACATAAATTTTAACTCAAATCCGCTGGAGTATTTTCATCAAAAATCAGTCCAGACCAATTTTGATGAGGTGACTCCTTGACTCTGTGATTTTCCTAGGGAGTCAAACGCAGGTGAGTGCTGCCACGTCTAAGAATTTTTCTGGGTCAAGGTTTTCCGCATATGTGCGCTTTCCATTCGATCATAACAAGTGAGTGATGGTGAATCTACTTCTATGCTTAAATATAGACAAAATCAACAAAAATTAGCGCTGTTGCCGGGAGTGGTGAGGGCATTTAGTCCCACTTACTCAGGAGCGGAAATCGAGACGACTTGCCCGGTTTCGCCCGCTACTCGGATGGCGTCGGCAATTTTTAAGGTATATACACTATCGATCGCGTTTATATATAAAGGTGTGCCATCGATCAGGTGGTCTAAGACCATTGTGGTATCTTGGGCAAATAAGCCCCGTCGAGAACCCACGGGGATCTCGGTGATGTCAGCGTCACGGAATAATTGACCCTGGTCTCCGTCAAATACCAAGGTGCCGCGATCGCCATACACTTCCAGCTTGCGCTCATCTTTCCAAAATCTTTCCCCTTTGCCATAAATCAATTCGGCGATCGCCCCACAGGTAAACCGCAACTGCGCCGTACATAAACAAGCGGTAAAATACTCCGGCTGTGGCGACGGCCAAAACTGACTCTGGGCGCTGACTGTGGCAACGGTGCCCCATATATCCGTCAACCGATGTAAGCGAGAAAGGGCGCCGGTAAAGGGAAAGCCAAACAAGTCTGGGTGATAAGTCCAACTCCGAGGGGCGGGTCTTTTGCTGCTAATGGTGGCGTAACGGGCATAAAATACTTCACCGGCTTCCGCTAAGGATGCTTTCAGGGCATTGTGTACTCCGCCCAACAGTTCAATATGTTCTATATGTAGGAGGCGCCTTTGGCGATCGGCCAATGCCAGCAATGTTTCCGCTTCCAGGGGATCCAAAGATAGCGGATATTCCACGACGACGTGCTTGCCTGCTTCCAGGGCTGCCCGCGCTACAGGCCCATGATCCCGATTAATGGTGCAAATCATAATCAGGTCAACGTCATCGCGATCGACCAATTCTTGCCAAGAGTTGACCGCCGTTGCTTGATAAATCTGGCTAAACTCCTGGGTTTTTTCCGGGGTATGACCCGTCACCGCAACTAACTGGCTCCGAGGATCCTCTTGCAGGGTCGGAGCTCTCAGTTTGGCCGTAAAACCCGTTCCGACCATTCCGACTCGGATCGGTAATGTCATCGCATCTAAAAATAAGGGTGTTTGATTGTTGTTGGCAGGATAAATCTGACTCACCGGCAGGAAAGGAAAAATTTTGACAATGTTGATCCTACCTTAATTTGCGGGTCTGATGATGCGGTGATGGCGCCCTAGTGGTCTCTCCCATATATAAGTAATCAGGATGAAATTAGAAATTTTTATAATAAATTTTATGACATTCATTAAGAAAAAAACGATCCAATCGGGAATTTTTCCCTTAATATCAGAGACAAGCACAACCTTTGGGCAAATAATAAGGCTAGATAATCCCCAATGTTTCCCATTAGGTAAACTTATTATAGAACTCGTCGATTACTTGAGAGGAAGAAAAACCGATGGCAACTTATAAAGTAACTTTGATCAACGAAGCAGAAGGGACCAACACAACCATTGAAGTACCCGATGACGACTACATCTTGGATGTGGCAGAAGAACAAGGTTTGGATCTGCCCTATTCCTGCCGTGCTGGTGCTTGCTCCACTTGTGCTGGTAAGCTGGTATCTGGCACCGTTGATCAATCCGATCAGTCTTTCTTAGATGACGATCAAATTGAGGCTGGGTATGTTTTAACCTGCGTTGCCTACCCCAAATCTGATTGCGTCATCAAAACCCATGTAGAAGAAGAGCTTTACTAAGTTGCTCCTCTGAGCTTGAGATAAACAGGGCAATTAGCTGGATCCGTTAGAGAGATCGTGGCTAATTGCCCTGTTTTATTGGTTAGTCCATGAACCTTGAAGCCGATCGCTTTCTCAATCCAGATCAAGCAGGCAATGGGTTTGATTATTTTTGATGATTATGGGTTGGATGATTGCGGATCCGGATCCTGCCAGAAGATAATTCCATCATTAATCGGTTGCAGTTCGCTACCGGGATAATAGAATTTGAGGATGCGATCGCTACTCCATCCCAGGTCGGCCAAGCGGTGAGAGCCGGTTTGACTCAGACCCACCCCATGTCCGAAGCCACCGCCGACAAAGACATAACCTTTTAAAGTTTTATCGGCTCCATAAATAGGCTCTAGGTAAAATAAGGTACTCAGAGGGGCATAAAAAGCTTGTAAGATTTCATCTTTTCGCAACAGCAGGCGACCCATGTCAGTGGTGACTTTGATCGCGATCGCCCGACCCGCAGGACTGCGTTCGACCACTTCGAGAAGCTGAATAGTTTTGAAATTGACGAAAGGATGTTTCTGCCGCTCTAGATATTTCCGCAAGTCTTGGTTTAGTTTGGCCATGAGACTGGTTTCCCGCCACCGAAACAAGCCATCCCAGTCTTCTTCGTTAAATCCTTTTTGCAAACTAATAAATTTGCGGAAGTTTTCCTCCGAGGATAAATTCATCTTAGATAAGTCCCAGATATTGCTCACGGAGTCTATCACCGCTTGCAAGTAGGGGCGATCGGATCCATCCCACATATCACTAAAGGGTGCAGTGATGCCCCCAGTGGTGGAAGAGTAGAGGGCATCGACTAATTCGTTGTTGTAGGTGAGGACTTTGCCTGCGGTGGCAGCGATCGCCTGATCTGCGGGTTCCCAGCTTTCCCCAATGCCTTTGTAAACTTGGCATTGAGTATCGGCACAAATTTGATAATCATCCACGGCAAATCGCCGTAAGTTTCGCAATACATAAGTCCGGGCAATGATCGCTTGGGCTTCCAAGGCCGCATTAGGGGCATCAGCCCCGACTTCATGGGGGACGACTCCCCGTAAGTAAGTTTCCAAGGCCACCTGGTTGACTAAGGTAAAGTTGCCGTGGGCATTGGGCTGGATGCGAAGTTTTCCGGGATAAAGTCGTCGATCTCGGTCGTTTTTACTTCGAGAAACTTGGATTAATCCTTTCCCAGCGGTAATTTCCAGTTCCCGTCGATGATAGCTATAGCCATTTAGCTGCCAATTGACGGTGAGTTGTTGATTTTGGAGTCCCGTGTCTAGAAATGCGGTTTTGGCGATTTCTGCGGGTAAACTGACCAAGAGGAGGCGCCGCAGTAGGGGGGTTTGGTAAACCTCTCGTTTCGCCCAGACTTGCCAGGAACCCGGTTGGGCGATTTCTACTTGCAGTCCTTTTTGGCGTAACTTGTTGGCTTTGGCTTCCGCGTTTTCAAAGCTGCGGTGATTACTTAAAACTAGCCGTTCTTCTAAAATGGATTCGGTCAGGGGTTGTTGAGAGATTTTTAAGGTGACTTCGGGGGTTTGTACGGTTTGTGGGGTGCGATCGCCCGCGAGAAAGGTTAAGGTGAGGCGATCGCCTTCGGTGGCTTTGAGAATGATCTGATCGGTCGGTTGGCGACCAAACCGTTGCACTACTCCGACTTCTAGTTCGATATCCTGACTGGTTTGAGTCCATCCGAATTCCCCGGTAAAGCCCAGTAGACAAAATACGGCGATCGCGGAAGTCCCAAAACCCGTCAACCATTTGTTTAACCTGCGGTTTCTTTGTCTGGGCAGGGTCAAAAAGTGCTGCGAACCTCTAGGTTTTGATAATCGTACTCTGACAAACAGAAAAAGAAAAGACTGATTTTGATACCGATCTTGATATGGATCTTGATGATGACTGGATTTCTGCATAAATGATTTTACCGACTCGCTATTAATGCTTATTCTGCGATACTTGGGATAAATTTATCAACTATTCATTTTGCCCCTGCAATTATAGCCAATAATCCCCAGGCTGAATTTCTCGGTTAAATGAGGCAGATTGTCCGGCAATTTTTAATTTAATTAGTAATTTTTGATAATTTTAGTTAGATTATTTTGATTTTTTTTCACTTTAAAGCAGCCAATTGCCTCATTTTTCATGGTAATGGTATAGAAACGATGACTAAACTGCCCGATGAATGAGTGGCGATCGCTATTTTACGGTTTAATGCGATCGGGGTTATGGTTTTTCTGACTGATGAGGATTATTGGGCTAGATTTGGGCTATATATTGTAGGGGTCAATGGCCATTGACCCCTACAGATTTTTGAGCGCTTTCTATCGCCACTATTGCCCCAATATTAGGGGCAGGTCGGTGGGCGATCGGTGGTTATTTTCTTTACCATTGTTCTATAGATAAACCATCTATATAAGTAAAATCACTGTCACAAGTTGCTAACGTCCAGTTATTTTCAATAGAGCGGCAATCCAAATATCATTTTCAGGGATAGGTTTTCCTTTTTGCTTCAATTTTAAGCGATTTTTAGCAGAAATTTATGCGGTTTTTCTTCCCATTGGTAAAACTTCACAAGCATCGATAAATTGAAAATAATTTGTTAAGTTTTGCAATTTTTTTCCTGAGTTTTCCGCCCCAAATATCAACTCGCCAACCACAGTGACGGGTAAAATAACACTGGAGAACTGTAAAACCTGATTTACAATTTCTGGATTGCCGTTTAAATAGCGAATCACCACAGATGTATCTAATGCGATTTTACCATTCATCATTATTAACCGTTCTCAATTCTTGATTAATAATATTTTCTATATCTTCAGCTTCTCCATCGCTGAGAATGCCAGCAAATTGCAATAATGGATGTTCTGAACCGATCGCCCCCCTTTTTGAAGGGGGGGTTAGGGGGGGATTGCTTTCGATTACAAGATTGACTTCGCTTTTTTCTGGTAAATTCAGATTGTGCAAAGGACGCAATAACCCATTTTCATAAATTGCTGATAATTTCTGAATCATAATCAGGGTAGGGATTGGATAAAATTGATTAATTATATTATAGTACACAATTTCTGTTTTGTAGGGGCGCCCGTGGTTAGTCTGACTGATTAAGATTTTTCGGCACATTATATATTATAGGGGTCAATGGCCATTGACCCCTACAGATTTTTGAGCGCTTTCTATCGCCACTATTGCCCCAATATTAGGGGTAAATTTATGCGCGATCGCTACAAGATATGGTGCAAAAAAGGCCGGAAATTTTCCCCGGTCTAATGGGCTTCTAACCAGGCTAGTAAATCATCCAGACTACTAAAATCTAGTAGCGCCTCACTTAAATCTTCCAATACCGATAGCGGTAGGTTGCTTAGGCGCTGTGTTAGTTCGTCGGATAAATTACCGCAGCGACGGGATAATTGACGCAGAAGCAAATTCACTGCTTCCTGTTGCCGTCCTTCTTCGCGTCCTTCTTCTTTGGCTTCCCGATAAACTCGGGTTTCTTGTAATTGCATTCCCAGCATGGCTTCGACCTCCCGCCGAGTCAAATTAGTAAATTTGTACAATAAGATAGTCGCGATAGTATCTATTATGGCGCGATTTGTTTTTTGTTCGGGGACTTCACGTTGTACGCGATCGAGTAAATACCGGGCTTCTTCGGGTGTTTGTTCTTCTTTTAAAATGGTCAACACCATTAAGGCGATGCCGATTGGTAATTGTCGAATTTCCCCCAATTCGTTCAGATAAACCCGATGTACTTGATCGGAGTTTAGCAGTGCCCGATAGGGATGAGTATCACTCTGTTCAATACTGCGTGATGGATAAATGACAACTGCTTGCCAATGAGGTAAGGGCGAAGCATTCGGGTAAAAAATTTCTGCTTTTGTTCAATATATCTTTTGCCCGAATGCTTCGCCCCTACTGGTCATAGACGTTCGTACAGGCGATCGTCTTTCTGAAATTGTACCTCGCAAAAATAGATGATGCCCGGGGCGTCACTATCGGGAGGCAGAAATACCCCATCAATTTCAAATTTTGGTTCTTTGACCGCTACGGAGTCAAAGCGGTATGCACTGGCATTCTCTGGGGGAATTGCCAGTAAGTCGAATAACAGGGTGGGGGACTGTTGGAATATTTTACTGCCAAGAAACCGGGTTTCTACGAGAATTTGTGTCACAAAGCGAAGATTATGCCCAGAAACCCGGTTTCTCAAACCCGCATGGAATATTTTTCGCGGATGTATCGATCGCTATTTTACGGTTAAATGCGATCGGGGTTATGGTTTTTCTGACTGATGAGGATTATTGGGCTAGATTTGGGCTATATATTGTAGGGGTCAATGGCCATTGACCCCTACAGATTTTTGAGGGATTTCTATCGCCACTATTGCCACAACATATCAGGGGCAGGTGGGTGGGCGATCGCTTTTTATTTAACTGGGTTTTAAAAATTACATTCCTTTCAAATGTCTAACGGGTCGAAAGAATTGAGGATTTGCTCTAACAAAGGAAATTGATGTTGTAAATTAGGTGCCAACCTATATCCAAGGTAATCCGCGATCGTTTAAATTAATTTCTGCACTGCGAATTTCTTGTCCGGCTAAAATTTTACGACTTACAGAAAAATAATAAATATCCATTTCAATTTCACTTTCATTAGTTCCATTAGAACGAGTTTGAACCATAAAGCGACAGTTTAATCCATTAGTATCTGGGTCTATCACTTGCCATAAATAAGGCATATATGAACCACCCTCGCCACCAACAATATAATAATCGCCATTTTCATCGAGTCCAGGATAACGATCTTGTGCTATAGCCAGTTGAGTAATTTTTCCAGAATGAAAAATACTGGAAAAATTTACCATTCCAACAACCGATGGCAATTGCTAATCCTGAGTTGATAATATTTGTGAATTTCATATCACCTCTCGTTGATAGATCATCACAATTTTTTTGAAACAGGCGATCAATTTTTATCGAATTTGCCAGGGATCTGAATTTGCAAATTTTCTTTGCTCAAAGAGGTGATGCCTTATCGCTCTCCTACATCACCTTTGAAAACTGTTTATTTTGCAGTGAATATAAAATTAATCAGGTGGAGTTATCCAATCACACTGAAAAGTTTTATCTAATAATTTTTTTAAACTAATTACTTGAATATTTCCATTATGGATTTCACCTAATTTACTCTGAATTTTAATAATTTCATAACCAACATCTTTTAATAGTCCTTCTGGTCTGCCAACCTCACCAAAGTAATCATAAGCATCTGTAATGCTGTCACCTTCTTCCGGCATAGGCATTTCCCAACAAACAATACAATTAGTAACAATAAAAGGATGATTATATTCATCAGTAGCAGAAAAACTATATTTATATTCTAAGCCTCGATGTACTTTTTCCGCTAAACTATTCTCTTGTAAAGGAACGGCTATACTATCCAGTCCAACACCAGAAAAAGTACGCGGACGCAACCAAAATTCTGCATAAGGAGAATTATCTGTAACTAAATGAGCAAACATAGTATATAATGCACCTACCCAATGCTCCTCACCTACTTCTGGTTCTACAATCCATTTATTTTTTAACTCTGTGATATTTTCAATTTTAAATCTTTTTCTAGTTTGAATATTTTGTTTCAAAAATATTAATTTTTGAGTATATGCTTCCAACTTTGCCTCTTGATTTTCTTTATTTAATCTTTCAATAAATTCACTAAAGACTGTACTATCTTTTTTAGCTGAATCAAGAAATTTTTTGATGTTTTCCAGAAAACCAGGATTATTTAAAATTTGGCGAGAACTATCAGTTAATGAATTTCTATTAGTAACAACATCAAAACTACCATTAATTATTAAAAGATAATGAGGTAAAGCTTTAGAATCTTTTAATATAGAATATTCTTTTAAAACATTATTTTCAAAAATTTCATTGTATAAACAAATCCTTACTCCTTCAGAAGAAATAAATACACCTCTTTGATCTGATAGTTTAATCCCTGATTGACTTTTCCCTTTTCTGCTTAATTCTTTATATTCTCTTAATGCTCTACGATTTCCATCTATTGCTAATACTACACAATATGTTATATCCTCATACATGAAGGTAGAACAATGACGAGTTGAAAAATTCCCATCATTCAGTCTTGATATTTCAGAAGGACTTTTAATCTTTTTTTTCTCATTTTCATCGGGTGCTTCTAAATAAGGATATCCACATGGTATTTCTTCTAACTCGTAGTTTTGTTTTGTCGATCTTGACCATAAGTAAAGTTTACAGTCTTCCGTATAGCCTAAAGTGTTTTTAAAAGAAATTTCTCTTCTTTGAGGAAATCCTGTTTTGTCAGCCCTTAATATTCTCATATCACCATGCTTAGTATTATATCTTATATAATATTTTAAGTACGACCATTTTTCTTCCTTATAATCATCCGATGAATAATAATCAGAAAAACGCTCTACTTCTAATCCTTGAACAATAATCATTGTTCCTTGTGGTTTAAATTGAGAGTTAAAAAAGGATTGATCTAAACTATCAAGTATTTTTTTTGTTGAAGCTTTTGGTTTTTGAATAATTTCATTAAGTAGTTCCCAAGGAGCTTCACTATATTCGGAAGCAATATTAAACTTCTCATTAATATTATTTTTTGGATTATCTATTGATTTATATCTCCAAAATAAATCAGATTGACATCTAGTAATAACAGTAATTTTGTTAGAAGCAAAACATAACTTAGAACCCTGACATTTATATCCAATAGATTCGCCTTGTATTTTTGTTGATTTTCCAATTGAAAAAAAAGCAACATAAGGAGTAATACCTTGGATTTTTGTTTGCTCATCTAAACCAATACCATCATCAAAATATATGAATCCTTTTTCTTGCATTAATGGATAAATTATAATATTAGAAGCATTAGCATCATAAGAATTAGAGATAAGCTCACGCATAACTTCACACGGATCTTTTCGATTCACAGAAAGTTCGGAAAGAATCCGAGTATAATCAATTATAGGATATTCAGTTTTTTTAGATTCTGCCATATTAATTACTCCTAATTAATTAATTTTTCCAAAAATTTAATGGGGCAACATTTTTAAAATTTAGTAAAATCTCTGTACCCGATTAAGTGGTCATTTTCTCTGTTCCTGCTAAGATAACCTAAGTTAGTTTGTCATCCCAGTATCCCTTATACACCCAAACATAGCCATTAAATCTTAAATAATTATTAAAAAAATTCTCTGGTGGGGCGCCACTAACCTTGAGCCAGATTTCGCCGTTCGATCGCCATGTTGACCGATCGCTCATCATCAGTAACCAGAAGCGATCGGGGGCGATCGCCCTGTTGCGGATATGTGGCGCCTAGAGTGGGCGACAAGAAACCCCGGGTTTCTATAACAATTTTTGCCACAAAAGCGAAGACTCTGCCCAGAAACCCGGTTTCTCAACAACGGCGATCGCCTATCATAGACCATCATAAGTCGTCAGAAGCGATCGGGGGCGATCAAAGGTCATCCGTATAGTCAGTAGGAAGCAGAGGGGTAATATAGTCCAAGACTTCGGGAATATTGGTCTGGATAACTGCCCAAACGAGGTCAATGCTGACTTCATCATAATCATGGACAAGGCGATCGCGCATTCCCGCTATTTTTCGCCATTGGATTTGTGGGTGGTCGTTGCGAAATTCTGGGGAAAGTCTTTTAACCACTTCTCCAATAATGGTGATTTCGTAGAGTACCGCGAGTTGGGTGCGTTCGTCAGCATAAAATTCTGCTTCGGTCATAGTTTGAGTTAACCGAATAATCGTTTGGCAGAATTTAGCGATATCAAGCAGATAGGATTGGTCTTGATTCATAAATAATCTGGGCTGTGCTGAAAATATTTTGACGACGAATCCAATTATGGCTATTCAGAATCGATCGCTTTTCAATCAAATCTACGTTGCGTCCGGTGAGGTCTTCCAGTTGGTATTGAATCCCCACTAAATCCATCAGGCTGAGT
Source organism: Planktothricoides sp. SR001 (assembly GCF_001276715.1). Classification (GTDB taxonomy): domain Bacteria; phylum Cyanobacteriota; class Cyanobacteriia; order Cyanobacteriales; family Laspinemataceae; genus Planktothricoides; species Planktothricoides raciborskii. The sequence continues at coordinate 15,316 of NZ_LIUQ01000063.1, forward strand.
TTTCTCTTCGGGTCAAAAACTACTAGAAAATCCAGATCGCTGTCTGGGTTAAAGTCGTCCCGCAATACCGATCCAAAAATGGCGAGTTCTTGGATTTGGTTTTCTCGACAAAATTGATTAATTTGTTCTAAGGAAAGGTTGAGGCGTTGCTGAATCATCGATGATTCTATCTGGGGTGGCTGTGGTTTTAAAGTCATACACTCAATGCTGGGTGGCAAAATTGCGCGGCGATCGCCTATCATAGATCATCATAAGTCATCAGAGGAAATGAGCGGCGATCTCATCATTAACTGTCTAGCTGTGGTACTGAGTTTGGGATCGCCTCGAAAAAACCAAATAAAGGTATGCGTATCCACGATTAGTTTCATTCCATGTATTCCTTAAATTCTTCTGTTAACGGTGCATCAAAGTCATCCGCTACCCAAATAACATCTTTCATACTGCCAAATTGTCGGCGGGGTTTTTCTGGTAGCGATGTGTCTCGGACTGCCACCAATTTAGCAATTGCCTGATCGCCTTGGGTAATGATTACTTCTTCACCTTTCATGGCAATTGCAAGTAACTGTTGTAGCTGAGTATTCGCTTCAGTAATATCTACTTGTGACATAACTTTTCCTCGAATTTTTCTAAAATAACGATCGCCCCTGTTGTTTGTCTAACTGATGATCATTCTTTGTTTTACTATATATTATAGGGGTCAATACCGTCAATAAACCGGGTTTCTATAACAACTTTTGTCACAAAAGCGAAGATTATACTAAGAAACCCGGTTTCTGAACAGGCGATCGCCTTAATTTAAAGATTTGGGCAAAATATTTTAATCAAGGGATTGGTCATAGTCTAGATTTACACTGGACTCGCGATCCGTTCGATACTCTAATTGTTGCCCATAGTAAATAACAATATTCTGCTCACAAAATATCAAACAATTTTGGCGAATTATGCTGACGGGCAATGGGAATGAATAATGAATAATTTGGGGGCGGATAGTTTTTCGCTGCCGAATAAATACCGGCGATCGCCGCCCAATCTGTCCCCAATGCTTAGAAGTCACCCATAATGGGATATGATTAAATAGCAGTAGTCAAAAAAATCGCTCGATCCGGTATTTTCTATAATACTATGGTAACATAGAATTCCTAGCGGCATTTTATTGGCTTTGAGATTAGAAAAGATTACTGCAAAATCGCTGCCAATAAAATTGATAGTTTTCTGACTAAACACGAACTAATAGAGGTAAACAAATGAAATTTTTTACTAAGATCATCGAAATTGAAACCGATGCCGACATTAGCATTTATAATCTCACCCCACAAGTTCAAGCATATCTCACAGCAACGGGGGTTAAAAATGGTCAAGCTTTAGTCTTTTCCCGACATACCACCACCGCTTTAGCTATTAATGAGGATGAGGTGCGATTATTAGAAGATATTAAAGTGCATCTGGAAAAACTTGCCCCCAAAAATGCCAAATATCTCCATAACGATTTGCATTTGCGGGATGTGCCCCCCGATGAACCGATTAATGCTCATTCTCATTTAATGGCTATGATGCTGAGTACCAGTGAGGTAATTCCTGTTGTTGAGGGAAAACTCGCACTGGGTACTTGGCAGTCGGTGTTATTTTTGGATTTAGATGGGCCGAGAAAACGGACGGTTTTGCTGCAAATTTGCGGCGAGTAATTATGAAGTTTTGTTAAGAAGTATTGATGATTCTTGATTATTGCTAATTTGTGTAAACCATCAAACACCAAAATTTGAGTTTTAGAACGGTTTTTTTTGAATGCCGGTGAGGATTTCAGGATTTTTGTCTGACTGTAAAGTTTCTTAAGATTTTGTTTACAAATTGGCAAATTTGCCAACCGTAGGGTAGTCTATTTTTTACTGATAATTCGGTTAAATGGTATAATTACTCACCATGTCAGAGTCAGGACTGTGCTAGGTCGCCTTATCGGATCGAGATTGTCCCCAGTAAAGGGAATGACCGCTGCCCGGATCTGAACTACCCAGGATAAAATACGGAGAAAAAATTATGTCAGATTTTCACGATTTTCTGAAACGTCAATATGCTTATGTCGCGATCGGAGAATTCAAACCGGGTAAGTTTGAAGAAGCCAAAAATTTGTATGAGCAGGCTGTGGCCACCTATACTAAAGAAGGTTTTGATGGGGCTTATTTGTTACAAGAACCCGGAACCGATAAAGGAATTGCAATTATTTTCTGGGAAAGCGCGGCAGATATGGAAGCAAATAAAAGCGACGCTCATCAGGCACTTTTAGAAAAGATGGGTCATTTGTTTGTCAAGCCACCAATTACCAATTTTAATGAGGTGGTGAGTGAAATTGAGCCAAAAGCATTGTCAATGGTTTAGGCGGGTTGATTTTGATTTCGTGAGTTGGGATGTCGAATTCTTCCTAATATTAATAGTGTCGGCTTAACTCAACGTAAGAACGAGGAGAAAATTGTTTTCTGCCTCGTTCTATTTTTTGTCCCGGATAGGAATTAAGGCTGAATTACAGAGGCGCGATCGCTGTTCCCTTTCTCTCTGGAAAAAATCTATGATGATGTCATACCGGCGAATATCAGCTAAGAAAACAAGATTATATGTAATAGACGCCTGCTGATTTCCCTAATTAAAGGCTAACATCCGCCGATTTTGATTTTTGGTTTTTCCATAGCCATTTGCTAGTTAAACTTAAGAGATATACCACCCCAGCTACTAAAATAATGGTAGCGCCAGAAGTGAGGTTTAAAAAGTAGGATAACCAGAGTCCAGTGGTGGTAAATACTATCCCTAAAAAACTGGCCATTGCCATCATTTTTTTCAGGTCTTTGACGAATTCTCCACTGATAGCCGCAGGCATGGTTAATAAGGCAATCACCATGATTAATCCCACCACTCGCATCATCATTACTACGGTGAGCGCGATCGCACACATTAACAGCAGATAAATCGCATCTACGGGCACATTCCGCACCGTGGCAAAGGTTTCATCAAAAGAAATGGCCAGTAATTCTTTATAAAATAAAAATACCAGCAAACCAATGATTAAGTCAATGGCCAACATAATGATTAAATCACTGGTTGGAACCGTGAGAATACTGCCGAATAAGTAACTCATTAAATCCGCTTTATAGCCTTCAGTGATATCGACTAAAATGATCCCTAAAGCCATGCCTAATGACCACATCACCCCGATAATTGTATCGGCTCTTTGGGTGGTTTTTCTCTGCACCGTGCCCATACCCAAAGCAGCAATTAGACTAAAAGCGATCGCCCCTATAACTGGACTAAATTTAAAAAAATAACCTAAGCCAATTCCTCCATAGGCAGCATGGGCAATTCCTCCACTAATAAATACAATGCGATTTACTACTACAAAAGTGCCAATAATCCCACAGGCAATACTAACTAAAATACCCGCAGCGATCGCATTTCGCATAAACTCAAACTGTAAGGCTGAAATCATTGTTGTTGGTTGTTGGTTGTTGGTTGTTGGTTGGTTGTTGGTTGGGGTCTGGGGTGTGGGGGGAAGAGAGA
>NZ_LIUQ01000063.1:18946-31069 GCF_001276715.1 Planktothricoides sp. SR001
ACCCTACACCCTCTCAAACCCCGCTCCGAAAGCCCCTCTCTTAAATATGCTCGTGGGGCGGAAAAACCCGATGGGGAACTCCGTGGGCAATTAAATCAATGGGACATTGATACGCAGCTTGGAGCATTTCTGGTTTAATTTCTCTATCATTGTGATAGAATAAGCGCCGATTTAGACAGCCCACAGTTTTCACATAAGAAGAAATGACGCCCATATCATGGGAAATCATTAAAATCGTGATGGATTGATTTAATTTTTGTAGTAATTCATAAATATTAGAGCGGACTTGGGGATCTACACTGGCGGTGGGTTCATCTAATAGTAATATTTGCGGTTCTGTGGCTAAGGCACGGGCAATATAAACCCGTTGTCTTTGGCCTCCAGATAAGTCCCCAATGGTGCGATCGCGCAAATGGAGCATATCCACATTTCTTAAAGCATTGGCGACAATTTCATTATCTTTAGCATTATAAGTTTGAAAGATGCCGCGTTTGCCTAATCGCCCCATTTTTACCACATCCCAGACGCTAATAGGAAAGCTGCGATCGCATTCTACTGCCTGGGGGACATAGCCAATATATCGCCGTCCTTGTTTAATCGATCGCCCCAAAATTTTCACCTCACCTTTAGTAATTGGCAGCAGTCCCAGCAACACTTTTAATAATGTGCTTTTGCCGCCACCGTTGGGGCCAATCAGTCCAATAAAATCCAGTTCTTTTACCGATAAATTGATATCTTCCAGGACAGAATCTCCGTTATAACCCGCCCAAAGATTTTGGATGGCGATCGCTTCTAGGGCAACATTGGGTTTTTCTACGGATTCGATGGTTGTAGTCATCATAAGTTTAAGTATTGTTAGGATTGTTAGGGTTGATTTGGCAACGATGCGCGAGGATTATCTCAAGACCAACTCATCAGAGGCAAGCAATCTTGAGTTAGCCATGATTAAGGGAATATCCAACGCACTATTTTCCCGTAGTACCTGAGCAAAATTTTGAGTTATCCGCTCCATTTCTTCTAGCCAATTCGACATTAAAGTATTAATCATAATCACCTCACCATTAATTTCCTGGGCAATAGTTTCGGCACTTTTAGTGCTAAATTCTGGCTGGACAAAAATCACTCTAATATTTTCTTCTTTAGCCTGACTAATTAATTGGGAAAGTTCCGCTGCACTGGGTTCTTGTCCACCCACTTCAATGGAAATCATTTCTAATCCATAGTCATCGGCAAAATAACCCAATGATGGATGAAACACCATAAACTTCCGTTGCTGAATTCCGGCCAAACTTTGCCTAATTTCGGCATCAAGTTGCTCGATATCTGCTAAAAACTGGTCTAAAGCAGCCTGATATTGAGCCTGATTTTCTGGATCGAGTTCTACCAAGGTTTGATAAATTGTCTGTGCCTGAATTTTTACCCGTTGAGGAGACAGCCAAACATGAGGATCGAAATTTTCATTTAGTTTTTCTCCCGCTTTCTCTTCACCTTTATTTCCGTTTTCATCGTGTTCGTCTTCGTGTTCGTGTCCTCCTTCCCCGTGATGATGATGGGCAACCATTGGCAATAATTTCATTCCCTGGGTCGTATCAATAATTGGCATTTTCGGGTTAGCGGCTTTGATCCGATCCATCCAGGCTTTTTCAAAAGAAACACCAATACTTAGATATGCTTCCGCTTCCGCAAGCGATCGCAACTGTTGCGGTTTCGGTTCATAAGTATGTGGACTATCTCCCGGTTGCACCATGACATTGACATTAACATTTTCGCCCCCAATACGTTCTACAAAATATTTCTGGGGCAAAATACTCACGGTAATATCCAATTTTTCCTGGGTTTTTGGGGCTGGTGGCTGACTGCAACCTTGAAATACTGCCCCCAAACACAGGGCGATCGCCACCACAGACCAGCGATATGACTTTTTCACTTGATTGTCCATTGAGAATATGTCGATTTTTTGGGAATGATTATCATTTTTTTCATTATAAGGCATAAGAACCCCGCCGATGCCTATCCGCAGATTTTTTGCCATCGGCTTTTTTAGGGTTATTCTTTGTTGATTATTAGTTATTAGTTATTAGTTGTTAGTTGGTGGTTGCCAGAGATGCCCTATTGCTTGCCGTTCTGTTGATTCAAAACGTTGACTCAAAACATAGATAAAAATGCCAGAGGACGACTCATATTTTCGGCAAAACCGAGAATGCCGCGATCGCGATGTTCATAGAGTAAATTTCCTTGATTATCAAATAAGAAAGTGCCGCCCCTTTGGGTCATATAAGCGGCATTGGGGACATAAGTTTTCCAATTACTTAGGACTTCCGTCATGTTTCTCAGTCGCAGGGTAGCTAATTCAAAAGGACGCTGAAAACCCGTCCCTCCTGCCATGTTAAAAAACGCACCTTTCAACGGTGGTAATGGTGCCGCTTTAACTACTTCTTCATCACCGATTAATTGGGGGGCTTGGCGATCGCCCCGATAGCCGCGAAATACTTCCCCTAAAGTTCCCGGGCTGCCAATTCCCGCACACATTAGCATTAAATTAATCCAGGCATTTTGCCCTGGGGAAAGACCGGGTAATTTTAAGGATAATCCCGGATAAAGTTCTAATTGTTGATGCAATTCCGCATGAGGATCGACAAATAGCCACTCTGGGGGAAATCCCGTATATTCACAAAATTTTAACCCGGAATTGCGATCGCCAATTCCCACTGCCCGAATCGCAATTCCTTGGGATTTTAATTGTGCCGCTTCTCGCTGCAACCACCAAGCATATTCGAGACTATCAAAATCCCCTAATTGTGACCAAATTAGTATTAAGAGACGATGAGCAGACTCACAATCACTGAGAATGGGGACAAAGGCGCGGTTCCGCGCAGCGGATCCCTTAAGGGAATCGCTGACTCTTTCTCGTTGGGTTTGCTGCAAAATAGCGTAAGGATTCATGGCAATATGGGCATAAAAATTGATCGTAATTATTTTACTACATTTGGAGACAAAAGTAATCACCACAGAGACACAGAGGACACGAAGAGATATCCCCTTTGTGTCCTCTGTGTCTCTGTGGTAAAAAATTAATCATATTTTATTTCTAAAGTATGATTGTTAAATTCATTTATTTTGTGATAAAATTAATAAATAATATTTATGTTTGATTAAAAATATTGAATTACTCAAATACCATGAATCAACCATAACGACTGAAAATCAGCAGGATTAAGCTTAATGGTTTTAAATCAATCCATCCAGAAGGAGAAATTATTCCCCTGAAATATATTACTATTTTACTGGGATCTAATGGCTCTGGCAAAAGTAACTTAGTCTCATTTTTTAATCTACTCAATTCGATGATGAATGAGTCACTTCAAATATATATTGGAGAGAATGGGGGAGCCGAAACTCTGTTGTATTATGGTCTGAAAAACACTAATTGTCTGAGTGCATAAATAGAGTTTACCAGTGATGCAAACCACCCGATTTACAAATTTTATTTGTCTCATGCTGCCGGGGATACAATGATATTTACTCAAGAGACAATTTGTAACCGGGCAGAAGCAGGAAAAATTCCATATACATTAACATTCGATCCCGGTTTGAAAGAGTCGGGATTGCCACAGCGTTGTCAATCTCCTAACCAATCTATAGAACGGACTGTATTTGAGCTTTTACATCGCTGCCCGGTGTTTCAATTTCACGATACATCCAAACAAGCAAAAATCAGAAATAAGGGATATATTGATCATAATATATTTCTGAGAAGTGATGGCGGTAATTTAGCCGCATTTCTCTATGGAATGCGAAACAATCATCAAAACCATAAGTATTATCAAAAAATTGTGAGATATATTCAAAATATTATGCCTCAATTTGGGAATTTTCAGTTAAAACCTTCTCGTCTGAACGAAAACTACATTATGCTTAATTGGCAAGAGAAAGGCTCTGATTACCTATTTGGTCTGCATCAGATTTATGATGGAGTTTTGCGCTTTATGGCAATTGCGACTTTACTGCTGCAACCCCCAGAAATATTACCGGGTTTAATTATTCTTGATGAGCCAGAGTTAGGATTACATCCTTCGGCAATTTCTGTCCTGGCTGGAATGGCAAAAATTGCCAGTATTAATTGTCAAATTATTATGGCCACTCAGTCTCCTCGATTAGTGGATGAGTTTGCTCCAGAAAATATCCTGATTGTGGAAAGAAATAGTCAGAAGGGTTGCAGTGAATTTAAAACTTTAGATCGGGAAAATTTAACTGAGTGGCTGGAAAGATACAGTATGAGCGAACTATGGGAGAAAAACGTTCTCGGAGGGCAACCGTGAAAAGGTTGATTAGATTACATATTACTGGGGAAAGTTTTTTCCAGTTGCATAAACCCGGTTTCTTGAGCTAAAATAGTCAGAAAAGTTCGCAGGACTAACAGCCATGACGAATACATTGATTAAACCGGAAGCGGTGACATCGGAAATCATGTCCTTAGAGGACTTTCTCAACTATGATGATGGAACCGATGCGTGTTATGAACTAGAGGATGGGAGATTACTATTTATGCCTAGTGAGAGCGACATAAATCAACGGATTGCCATGTTTTTGTTAGCCCACTGTCTTCAACGGGGTATTCCATTTTATCGGTTCAGAATGAAGATAGAAGTGGTAGTGATGGGGGGACGGGCAACGGTGCGGGTGCCAGATTTACTGGTACTTACTGAAGAATTGGCGCAAGTTATGACCGGGGCAACTCGTTCGATTGTTATGCTAGATATGCCGCCGCCGGAATTAGTTGTAGAAGTAGTTAGCCCCGGAAATGAGAATAAAAATCGCGATTATCGCTACAAGAAATCGCAATATCAAGCCAGAGGAATTGGGGAATATTGGATTGTCGATCCGATCCAAGAAAAGATTACGGTGTTAACTCTTGTAGAAGGTCTTTATGAGGAGGCAGAATTTACGGGAGATGCGATAATTGCTTCGCCTTTTTTGTCCGCATTGAACGAAGAGTCACCTTTGACTGTGGCGCAAGTTTTGCAGGCAGGAAAAAGTTGAAAGTTTTGTTACTTTATTACCACAAAGACACAAAGGACACGAAGAGATATCCTATTTGATATCCCCTTTGTGTCCTTTGTGTCTTTGTGGTAAAAAGAAAATTCTTAAATTACCAAATTAACCTAGATTAACCCAGATTAGATGCGACTACGGTCAAGGCTAACAATCCGCCAACCAATAGCAGGGCTAAAACTGCTTGAATGGCATAGTTGCGCTTTTGCGTGGCATTGGGTGGTTTGGCTTGGTAAACTTTGGGTTCGATCGCAAAATTATTGAGAATTCCGCCTTCTTCTTCTGTATATGGCATTGGTTTAAAGTATCTCCGTTTTTGATGACTTTTGTTTTTGTGTGGTAATAATCATTGCTGACGATTTAAGGAAAATCTATGAAAAAGCCGCTAAAATTCATTCTTAATAGAAATCATTCATACCTGTTTTGAGTATGTGCGACTAGCGATCGCCAGAGATTATACTTATGGTTATGCTTATTGTACCAAAAATTAGCCCCTGGGGATCGCTAATTTATCAACTTATGGGCAAACGGGCAAATTAACTGGTAATCGTCCCAGTTAAGGGAGAACTGGCACTGGCGATCGCTTGCACGGGAATCCGACCAGCGCAATAGGCTAACCGTCCCGCTTCCACCGCTAAGGCCATTGCCCGACCCATTGCTGCCGGGTTTCGGGCCATAGCGATCGCGCTATTAATCAACACCGCATCAGCGCCCATTTCCATAGCCATTGCTGCTTCCGAAGGCACCCCAATCCCGGCATCAACCACCACCGGCACTTTCACCGTATCAATAATAATCTCAATATTCGCGGCGGTCTTAATCCCCTGACCGGAACCAATAGGGGAACCCAAGGGCATCACCGTAGCACAGCCCACCTCTTCTAACCGTTTCGCCAAAAGCGGATCGGCATTAATATAAGGCAACACCGCAAAACCTTCTTTTACCAATTGTTCTGCCGCTTGCAAAGTGCCAATCGGGTCAGGCAGCAAATACTTAGAATCAGGAATCACCTCTAACTTGATAAAGTTATTATCTTCTTGGCCTAAAAGTTTAGCCATTTCCCGACCCAACCGGGCGACCCGAATCGCTTCATCAGCGGTTTGACAGCCTGCGGTATTGGGCAGCATCCAAATTTGGTTCCAGTCGATCGCCTCTGCTAACCCTTCATGTCCAGCAGCATTAGTTTGCACTCGTCGCACTGCCACGGTGACAATTTGACATTGACTTGCGGCAATACTATCTTGCATCTCTTTAATATTGCGATATTTGCCCGTCCCGGTAAACAAGCGGGAGCGAAATTTTCGTCCGGCAATCACCAAAGGTTCTGGGTCTAAAGCCTCCAATAACTTAGAATTAGCGGGTTTTGCAGAAACAGCAGTCGCGGGTAAATTAATCATGGAATTCACATCAGAAGAATTAGAGACTTCAGCAGGGGAATTATGGTTAAAGGAATCAGCAGATTGATCTGAAACCGTCGGATAAATTTTGGTCACGGGGATGGGATTTGGACTAACTGGTTGTGCCGCCGTAACAAACCGCTGCCAATGGAAATGCGCCAACAAAGGATCGGCTTTTTGGTTGATCACCCAATCCCCAATTAACGCCGCTGTAACCGGGGCTAACAAAATCCCATTGCGATAATGACCCGTCGCTAGGGTGAGATTTTCACAGTGGGACGGCCCCAAAATGGGCAATTCATCAGGGGTTCCCGGTCGGAAACCCCACCAAAATTCTTGAATGGGATAGTCTCCCAGGGGCGGATACAAACGAGTGGCGCGAGCGAGTAATTGCTGCATCTCGTTGGCGGTGTTCCCGGCAGTAAATCCCACATTCTCACTGGTTGCCCCAATAATAATCCGGCCATCCCGTCGCGGCACAATATAAGTACCCGGCCCATAAAGTACCCGTTGCAAAGGTAATTCATTCAGGGGCAATAAGGGTAATCGATGCCCATAATTGGCTTGATTGGTTTCATCCTCAAAAGGTGATTGGGGGACGGGGACTCTCACCGAAAACATTTGTCCTTTTTTGGGATAAACCGGGATGGGCAATAATTGGTTAGACCAGGCTCCCGTTGCCAAAATATAATGGGCTGCGCTTAAGTCTCCCGCATTCGTTCGCAGGGAAACCACCCGCCCTTGCCGTTGTTGAAAGGCTTCTACGACGATGCCATCGCGCAATTCTACCCCTAATTCTTGGGCGGCGATCCGTAAGGTGCGACTTAATGCCCGGTTATCCACTTGACCATCTTCGGGATACCAGTACCCACCGACGATATCATCGCCAAGTCCTTGCTGATATTGATGGATAGTTGCCCGATCTAGCCAATACGCGGGGGTGTCAGGGGCGGCTGAATTGGCTGAATTAGCTGAATTGGCCTGATTTTGGGTCGTTTCCAGGGTTTCTGGGTAAACGGGGGCGAGAATGCCACAAGGCCAATAGCCGGTTTGACTGCCGGTGAGGTCTTCGAGTTTGTCGATCCAGTCGGGATATAGCGATCGCGATTTCAGGCATAAGTCCAACATTGGCCCAGGAGCGATCGCCTCTGCTTGAGGGGCCAACATTCCCGCAGCGGCATTTCCCGCACTGGCCCCAAAATCGCGACTAAGTACCGTCACATTGGCTCCCCTTAACTTCAAATCGATGGCAATACTTAAACCGATCGCGCCACCGCCTACAATCAAAATGTCATTTTTTTCGTTCATATCTCTATCTTATGGATGAGTAATTAGATACTTTGGAGATTTTATGAGAAATTCGCTCAAATTTTCCCTAACTTCTTCTTAAATTTTACCGAAATTTTATCCTAAATTGTGCCTAAGTTAATTTATTGGCTATTTCTTGGTTATTTTTTGGCTAATTTTTGCTAGATCATAGACAAAGCATCGATTAACATTTTTAATCAAAAAAATATCACAATTACCAAAATTTATGCTAGAATTATGATGTGAATTTGAGGGTTTACTTTACAGAGGTTTCTAGATTAATAAACCACAGCCTGCGGGGATTAAAATCTCCGACTGTAGGGGTCAACGGCCGTTGACCCCTACAGTCGGTTAAAACCGGCTTTCGCTAAAAGCGGCGGGAATTCATTCCCGGTCGGTTAATGTGTTTTCCTCAGTAGGAAACCGCTGTAAATCACCCTTAATGGCATTGGGGTCAGTTGATATTTTCGATCCTAAAGATTTGCTAAATAATTCCATCTTCTTCTAGGTCAGCTAGTAGAATTAATCTATCATCTAAATGTCATCTAAATGTCAAAATTGAACCGCCATTGAGCCGCTATTGAGCCGCCAATAGTCAGCGATCGCCCTAGGGCATCAATCCCAGGCGATCGCGATCGCCTGACCGCTGAAAATGTTGATGCGGGGTTTACGCGGGAAATTTAGCCTTCTGACCCCCAAACAGCCGTATCTCCTTGTCCCCAAAACCCATCAAATTTAGTCACTTGGACATCCCCAAGCACTTTTGTTTGACAGGATAAGCGCAGATTTTTGGTGGCAGAATGAGGAGGGAGCGATCGCCGAGTGCGATCGCGCCAATTAGGTTCAGACACTTCCCCTGTCACCATCACAGCGCAAGTGCCACAACTGCCAATTCCTCGACAATTAATCAAATTGGCTTGACCATTATAGAGGTCAATGCCATTACGGAGTAAAACTTGGCGCAGATTAGCCCCGGATTCACAATCGAATGTTTTCCCTTGAGCAGTTACTTTTGGCATAATCTTAGATTGCAATTATCTGGCGTAAATTATCTAGCGTAAATATTCTGATTAAGTAGGTGGGCAGAAATAAATGCACTACAGACCATATCAGAAGAAAAACTGTCATTCCCGCGAAGGCGGGAATCCAAAGCCTATCGGCGGAGAACGAAAAGTGCAATTAATTATGTTCACCTACTTATTTTAAGCTTATTTTAAGCGGAAACCTGTCTAAAATCATGGCAAATCACCGGAAAAACTCATAATGACAACCAATCAAAAAAAACACATCGTAGTTTACGACACCACCCTCCGAGATGGAGCCCAGAGCGAAGGCTTATCTTTATCCATTGAAGACAAATTAAGAATTGCTCATCGTCTAGATGAAATGGGCATTCCTTTTATTGAAGGGGGATGGCCCGGAGCGAACCCCAAGGACGGGCAATTTTTCTGGCGGTTAAAAGAAGAACCCCTCACCCATGCGGAAGTAGTCGCCTTTTGTTCCACCCGCAGACCGGGAAAATTAGCTGCTGAAGACCCAATGCTTCAAGGGATTTTATCCGCAGAAACTCACTGGGTGACAATTTTTGGCAAGTCCTGGGATCTCCATGTCACCGAAGGACTGCACACCACCCTAGAGGAAAACCTGGCGATGATCTGCGACACCATAGAATACCTTCGCAGTCAAGGGAGACGGGTGATTTATGATGCGGAACATTGGTTTGATGGCTATAAACAAAATCGAAAATATGCCTTAAAAACCCTAGAAACCGCCCTGAATGCCGGGGCAGAATGGCTGGTTTTCTGCGATACCAATGGCGGCACCCTGCCCCACGAAATTACGCAAATTGTCCGAGAAGTCTTTCAGGCTTTGCCCCAAATTCAGGCAACCGGGGTGCAGTTGGGTATCCACACCCACAATGACTCGGAAACTGCCGTAGCAAATGCGATCGCCGCCGTCCTGGAAGGGGCGACAATGGTACAAGGCACCATCAATGGTTATGGGGAACGTTGCGGCAACGCCAACCTTTGCTCATTAATCCCCAATTTGCAACTTAAATTAGGCTTTCATTGCATTCCCCAAGCCGAACTAGAACAACTAACAGAAACCAGCCGACTGATCAGCGAAGTAGCCAATTTAGCCCCCGACGAACACGCCCCATTTGTAGGCTTATCTGCCTTTGCCCACAAAGGCGGCATTCATGTATCGGCGGTGCAGCGAAACCCCCTCACCTACGAACATATTCAACCGGAAAAAATTGGCAATCGACGGCGCATTGTCATTTCCGATCAAGCGGGACTCAGCAATGTCTTAGAAAAAGCCCGCAGCTTTGGCATAGACTTAAATAAAGAAGACGAAACTTGCCGGAAAATCTTGCAAAAACTCAAAGACTTAGAACATCAAGGCTATCAATTTGAAGCGGCGGAAGCATCCTTTGAACTGCTCATGCGCGAAGCCTTGGGAGAAAGAGAGCACTTTTTTGAAATGCGCGGATTTCAAGTGCATTGTGACAAAGGGGCTGGGGACATAAATTCTCTGGCAACGGTAAAAGTTACCATCAATGGCAAAGATATTTTAGAAGCCGCCGAAGGGAATGGCCCCGTATCTGCCCTTGATGCGGCATTACGCAAAGCCTTAATGAATTTTTATCCCGAAATCTCTCAATTTCACCTCGCGGACTACAAAGTCAGAATTCTCGATGGGGGGTCTGGAACTTCCGCCAAAACTCGCGTTTTAATCGAATCCCGAAATTGTCATAAACGCTGGTCAACGGTGGGAGTTTCTACCAATATCATCGAAGCTTCTTATCAAGCGGTAGTGGAAGGATTAGAATATGGTTTAATCCTGCACAAACAAGCCAAACTTGCGGTGACAAACGCATATTCTTAGTCGGGAGAATCTGTCATTCCCGCTTCAGGCGGGAATCCATCATTGTCGGGAGAATCTGTCATTCCCGCTTCAGGCGGGAATCCATCATTGTCGGGAGAATCTGTCATTCCCGCTTCAGGCGGGAATCCATCATTTTTTTCAGGATTATAGTAGGGGCGATTCGCGAATCGCCCCTAATTGATTAGCGGATTTAGTATGAATCCGACAAAGAAACCCGGTTTCTGTCCTGCCCATAGCTGGTAATTCAGAAAATAAAAATCAGGAGCAATAATGTCAGATGCCATTGATGCCGATCGCGAAAGTTCTCCCAGGTTACAAACCCCAAGCAGAAGACACCAGCATTGATGCTGATGTCCTCATGTTTCAACTGTTGCGCCAGTTTTCTTCTACACAAAAAACTCAACGATTTCAGAGTTTTAATCAATCAGTTAGACGGATGGCTCTGCTGAGGATAAAAAAACAGTTTCCCAACGCTTCTACCGCCGAACATATCCAGGAATATGTGAAACAAAAGCTGCTCAGTTTAACCGGCGCGATCGCTGTAGATAAATTACCTAAATTACCAGAAAAATTAATAATTTTAGACCCTATTTCATTAGCGGAAAAAATATCTAAAATATTGCTCATATTGGATATTCATTATATGGTTGATGGCTCGGTTGCCAGTTCTTTATTGGGAGAAGAAAGGTCTACTCAAGACTTAGACCTGGTGATTGATATTCAACCGTTTAACCTATCGCCTTTTGTAGCGGCTATGTCTGAAGAGTTCTACATTGATGCTGGTGCGGTGAGTGAGGCAATTGACCGCAAGTCATCTTTTAATGCCATTCATCTATTATCACTGGAAAAAGTTGACTTTTTCGTCCTACCTTATGATGATTTTTCTCTTTCTAAATTTAGCCGCCGTCAGCTTTACACGATTGCCGATGAACCAAAAAATGAAATTTACATCTACTCCCCTGAAGACATTGTTTTGCAAAAATTGTCTTGGTATAAAATGGGGAGGATGCAGTCACAAAAGCAATGGAGAGATGTGCTGGGAGTTTTAAAATTACAAGGCTCACAGCTTGACTTTGCTTATCTGAAACAGTGGGCTGAATTCCTCAAGCTTACATCCCTATTAACTCAGGCTTTGCGAGAATCTGGTTTGGAGTAATATTCTGGAGTAATATTCCGGAGTAACTGACCGGAATGCACCAGTTGCAATAACCGGCGGGGATTTTAATCCCCGCCTCATAGCTAAAGTCCGATGAATCGGACTGAAATCAAATCAGGTAATAGTAGAGAGTCGGTTTTAACCGACTTGCGCTATGAGACGGGGAATTCATTCCCCGGCGGTTTTTGGGCGGATCTAGAATGGTGCAAGATGTCTGGAATAATAGATTTCTTGCAAAATAACGGATCGATCCCCCCAACCCCCCTTTTTAAGGGGGGCTTTTGAGAATTTTGCAACAAGTCTAGGGCGTGTCATCAATTG
>NZ_LIUQ01000129.1 GCF_001276715.1 Planktothricoides sp. SR001
TGCGGATTCCGACGTGAAGCCGGCCGGCATTCCGATCAATATCCGGCCACCGTTCCGATTTGAAGCCGGCCACGATTCCAATCAATTACCGGCCGGATTTCGGCACTAACAATCCCCTCTGGGTCAGCAACTTTGGCATCAAGCCTCCCGGTACACGAGGAGATTTTGATGCCGGCGAAGAGAAGGCTGACCATGAGACAATTACGACAGATGCTCCGGCTTGCCGGAAGTGGAACAAGTAGCCGCGAGATCGCGGTGATGCTCGGCGTTGCACGCAGCACCGTGCAGGATAATCTGAAGCGAGCAGCCATGGCGGGGCTGACCTGGCCATTGCCCGGAGAACTGACCGACGATGCGCTGGAGCATCGGCTTTTCGCCCGCGCCGGGGTCAAGCAGGGCCAACGGCGACGCCAGGAGCCTGATTGGGCTGAGCTCTCCATCGAGCTGAAGAAGCCGGGCGTCACGCTGCTGATCCTCTGGGAGGAATATCGCAGCGTCCATCCCGACGGATACGGCTATAGCCGCTTCTGCGAACTGTTCCGCGGCTTCGAGCAGCGCCTGTCGCCGACGATGCGCCAGGAGCATGCCGCTGGCGACAAGGCCTTCGTGGACTATTCCGGCAAGAGGGTGCCGATCATCGATCGCAAGACCGGCGAGGTTCGCGAGGCGGAACTGTTCGTCGGCGTGCTCGGCGCGTCGAGCTATACGTTCGCCGAGGCGACCTGGACCCAGACGCTCCCGGATTGGATCGGCTCGCACGTGCGCATGTTCGCCTTCTTCGGTGGCGTGCCCCGGCTGATCGTGCCGGACAACCTGAAGTCTGGCGTCAACCGCGCCAGCTTCCATGATCCCGAGATCAACCGCAGCTACGGCATGATGGCGTCCCACTACGGCGTCGGCGTCCTACCGGCCCGGCCACGCCGCCCGAAGGACAAGGCGAAGGTCGAGAACGCCGTGCGCTTTGCCCAGAGCTGCATTCTCGGACGCCTGCGCAAGCAGACCTTCTTCTCGCTCGCCGAGGCCAATGCCGCGATCGCCGAGGTGCTCGCGCGCATCAACGATCATGTCATGCGCCGGCTTGGCGTCAGCCGCCGGCACCTCTTCGAGACGGTCGAACGCCCGGCACTCGCAAGCCTGCCCATCGAAGACTACGAATTCGCCGAATGGCGCTTGGCGCGGGTCTCGACGGATTACCACGTCGAGTGCAAGAGCTTCTTCTATTCCGTCCCGCATGCCCTCATCCGCCAGCAGGTCGATATCCGGGCAACCGCCCGGATGATCGAGATATTCCATCGCGGCAAACGCGTTGCTGTGCATCAGCGCCGCTATGGCGGGCCGCGCTATGGAACAGACCCCGCTCACATGCCGAGCTCTCACCGCCGCTACGCCGAATGGACGCCGGAGCGCTTCCGGCGCTGGGGCGCGTCCATCGGTCCGCAG
This sequence comes from Planktothricoides sp. SR001, assembly GCF_001276715.1. Lineage (GTDB taxonomy): Bacteria > Cyanobacteriota > Cyanobacteriia > Cyanobacteriales > Laspinemataceae > Planktothricoides > Planktothricoides raciborskii. The sequence goes on from NZ_LIUQ01000129.1 coordinate 1,441, forward strand.
ACCGAAGGGCTGATCATCGCCATCCTCGCCAGCCGGCCGCATCCGGAACAAGGTTTCAGAACATGCCTCGGCATCCTGCGCCTTTATCGCGACATCGGCCATGAGCGCGCCGAGGCCGTTTCGTCGCGCGCCGTCGAGATCGGCGGCCTGACCTGCAAGACCATTGCCTCGCTCATCGCCACCCACAAGGGCGCAAGGCATTCCACCGAACCTACCGCCGTCATGGAACACGCCAATCTGCGTGGCCCCGGCTACTTTCATTGAGGAGACAACTCACAATGCTGACCAACCCCACCATCGACATGCTGCGCGAGCTCGGCCTCTCCGGCATGGCGAGCGCGTATCACGAACTCGAGGCGCAACCGGAGGCGAGACAACTCGAGCACGGTGAATGGCTCACGATCTTGCTCGAACGGGAAACGACCACGCGCCGTCAGAAGCGTTTCGAGGCAAGGGCCCGTGCCGCGAAGCTCCGCCATGACGCCCAGATCGAGAACATCGACTTCCGCGCCGCCCGCGGCCTCGATCGCAACCTGTTCCTGAAGCTCGCCGGCTGTGATTGGATCAGGCAACATCACAGTCTCCTGCTGATCGGGCCCGCCGGCGTCGGCAAGAGCTGGCTGGCCTGCGCGCTCGGACACAAGGCATGCCGCGAGGACTTCTCCGTCGCCTATCATCGCCTGCCCAGGCTGTTCGCCACCCTTGCGCTCGCGCGCGGCGACGGCCGTTATCCCAAAGTTCTCAAGGCGCTCGCCCGAACCGACCTCCTCATCCTCGACGACTGGGGTCCGGAGAAGCTCAACGACGAGCAGCGTCGAGACCTCCTGGAAATCATCGAGGACCGCTACGAGAAGCGATCCACCATCGTCACCAGCCAAGTGCCTGTCGATCACTGGTACGACATGATCGGCAATCCGACGCTCGCCGATGCCATCCTCGACCGCCTCGTCCATAATGCCTACCGTATCGAACTGTCCGGTGAGAGCTTGCGAAAGCAGCGTCAGACACCAGCAGACGCTTGACCGCGCGGCAATCAGGAGCCATCAAACCAACGACCCAAGGGACCATCGACTGGCCGGCTTCAAATCGGAATGCTGGCCGGAATGAAATCGGAACAGGTGGCCGGCTTCGTTTCGGAATCAATGGCCGGCTTCATCGGAATACGCA
>NZ_LIUQ01000077.1:0-3361 GCF_001276715.1 Planktothricoides sp. SR001
AAATTGAAACCCATCATATAATACCTGTTGCAGAAGGCGGACAAAACGACATTGAAAACCTTGTGCATCTACACCAAGCGTGTCATAAGCAGGTACACAGCAAATCCAAGTCCAATCGCTTGAAATAAGGCTTGAGCCGGATGATGCGAAAGTGTCAAGTCCGGTTCTTAGGGGAGGGGAGGGGAGTAATCCCTGAACCTTACCCGACTATAGCAGTCGCCAGTCCAGTTAGGACGTAGAATAAAAGAAGTTGCCAAAATTCGAGATAAATCTACCCATGTCTAATTCTTACAGCTACAACTTACGGAAAAAGGTCATAGAGGCCATTGAAATCAACGGGATGAAGAAGAGTGAAGCCAGTAAACTGTTTGGAATTAGCCGTAATACGATCGATCTGTGGCTCAAGCGTAAAGAAGAAACTGGAGACTTCCATGCTAAGACATACAGACCCCCGGGGCATAGTCATAGCATAACGGACTGGGATAAGTTTCGAGCTTTTGTTGAAGAGAATGCGCTCATTAACCCAAGCTCATCTGGCTGAATTATGGGACGGTGAAATTAGTGAAAGAACCATCAGTAGGGGACTCAAAAAAATCGGCTTCACTCGCAAAAAAAAACTTATGGATACCGGGAACGGGATGAAATAAAACGGGCAGAATTTATGGAAAAACTCGCTTCAGTCAAGCCTGAAGACATTGTATATGGCGATGAAGCTGGTATGGATAGCCGCGATGACTACAGCTATGGTGACAGTAGAAAAGGCGAACGTCTCCATGCTCTGAAGTCAGGACGACGCCTGGGGCGCCTTAATATGATTGCCGCTTTTTGTCAAGGGGAATTACGCGCTCCTTTCACCCTTGAAGGAGCCTGCAATCGGAACGTATTTGAACTCTGGTTAGAAATCTGTCTCATTCCCACCTTGAAACCGGGGCAAAAATTGGTGATTGACAACGCCACGTTTCATAGGGGAAGACGTATTGAACAACTGGTGCAAGAGGCCGGATGCGAAATTTGGTATTTACCGCCCTATTCCCCAGACTTAAATAAAATTGAGCGGTGTTGGTCTTGGCTTAAAAGCCGTATTCGACACCAACTTAAACAGTTTAACACCAGATTACGAGAGGCTATGGAGCAGGTTCTTCGGTTAGCCGGTGCTTAATTTCCTAACTGGAGTGGCGACTGCTATACCCGAAGCGAACTGCTATACAAGCCACGGGTAAACCAAAGATTCGGGTTGGCATTGGGATGCACACAGGAGTTTTGATGGCTGGCAGTGTCGGCGGCAAAAAAGGTCAAATTTTTCCGTGATTGGGGATACGGTTAATGTTGCCGCCAGACTAGAACCCATGAATAATTTACCAAAAATAATCCGTATCATTTACTGATGACTGCGGATACTTATAATTTAGTTTGCGATCGCTATTTGGGTGAGCAAGTTGATCGCATTCAACTCCGAGGCAAAGAAGAAACTACCACGATTTATGCTATTTTAGGAGAGCGATCGCCGGAAAAACCGGGTTAATTTTCCGGATTAATTTTCCGGGTTAATTTTCCGGGTTAATTTTTAGGGTTAATTTTTAGGGTTAATTTTTAGGGTTAATTTTTAGGGTTAATTTTCCAGATTACCAGATTAATTTTCTCTAATCCGGTCTAAAAAGAATTCTTTTTAGAATTCTAAAAAAATTTCTAAATTCTAAAAAGAATATTTTAAAACTTTAATCACTGGCCCTGTTTCTGGTAACTGATTCGCTTGGAGAGCGATCGCATTTCCATTCACCTCTTCCACGGGCGTATCTCCCATCACCGAAAGAAACTGATCCAGCGCCACCAAATCGCAGAGATTTGCATCTGCGGCAGCGGTCCGATATTGCGTCGGAATCACCACTTTCGGATTCAGCAATGCGATCGCTGCCTTCGCTTCTTCGGGATTATAAACTTTTGGCCCACCGCCCACTGGCAACAACAACAGATCCGGACGACCCATCAAAATTTGTTGATTAGTAGTAATCGGGGCTGCCGCACCACCGAGATGCAAAATCTTAATATCTGCTTGCGTCCACCGCCAAACCACATTTGTCCCAAAGCGGCGACCCCCGTGGCGATCGTGGTCAGTACGGACTCCCTGGATCTGTTTGTCGCGAAACTGATAAGCCCCCGGTTCTGACAATATCTGAGGTTGACCCAGCAACTCATCGATCGCCCCTTCATCCAACAACCGACTGCTAATTAAAACCAAATTAGCTTCCACTCGTGGCAAGCGATACCCAGCAGTACAACCAATACTACGGAAAGGATTCACCAAAACCCTCAGATTATCCCCCGTAAACGAAAAACAACTATGTCCCAACCATTTAATAGAAAGTTGATTTTGGGTCGTCGAAGCTTCGGGAGGTGTTGTTGGGGGGGTGGGTGAGGGGGTCGTGGATGGTGGGGGAGAAGTTTGAGATTGAACTTGGGCTTGAACAGCTTGCCATTGACCCGCGAGGCTGCTTCCCAGGGCGGCGAATAAACTGATTTGTCCGTAGCGGAGAAACTTGCGACGATTAATCATTGAATCTTGGTTACTGGGTCTTGCTTACTAAGTGTTAGATAGGGAGGAAGCTTGGTGGAGAAAATTTCTCAGGAGTTGCTTGCCAGAAATGGTCAAAATACTTTCTGGGTGGAACTGGACGCCCTGAATATGTGGATAGTTCCGATGCTGCACCCCCATAATCGTGCCATCGCTAACCCAGGCGGTAATTTCCAAGTCTTTCGGGCAGCTTTCCCGGTCAATCACCAGACTGTGATATCGAGTGGCGACAAATGGGTTAGACAATCCGGCAAAAACACCGACCCCAGTATGATAAACCTCAGAGGTTTTGCCGTGCATCAGTTCTGGCGCGGAGACAATATTGCCGCCAAATACTTGACCGATCGCTTGATGACCGAGACAAACTCCTAAAATCGGTAAAGTTGGGCCGAGTTCTCGGATCAAATCTACGGAAATTCCCGCATCTTCTGGTCTTCCAGGACCTGGGGAAATCAGCACCGCATCCGCACCAGATTGGCGAATTTCACTGAGAGTGATTTGATCGTTGCGATATACCCGGAGGTCTGCGGCTATGGAAAACTCAGGCGCAAGTTCTCCTAAATACTGAACCAGGTTATAGGTGAAGCTGTCGTAATTATCAATAACAATGATCAAGGCTATGACTCCTTATCAATTTGGTAGATGGTCTCCGACTAATTAGGAGAGAGGGGCTCCCGGGGCTTTTGGGGCCTGGGGTGTGGGGCCTGGGGTGTGGGGTGTGGGGTGTGGGGTGTGGGGGAGAAGAAAGGGCCGCCATCGGTGTAGGGTGTGGGGGGAAGAGAGAAAAGAGAA
>NZ_LIUQ01000077.1:3475-23599 GCF_001276715.1 Planktothricoides sp. SR001
ACACCCTACACCCTACACCCCTGCCCCTCTCCTTAACCCAAGAATGATTTTACCAGCAGATACAAAGGCGGTAACAGCAAACATCCCGCCACCGTAATCGCCGCAAAAGATGAAATCAGCACTGCTGCTGCTGCACAATCTTTGGCAATTTTAGCGAGTTGGTGGTACGTTTGCTCAACGGTGAGATCGACTAATGACTCAATGGCAGTATTCAAAAGTTCCATTGCCAACACCGCCCCAATAGTCAGAGTAATAATAGAAATTTCCACCAAACTCACTTGCAAAAAAACACCCAGGGCAATTGCCGTGGAACCAATAATCACATGGATCCGAAAATTGCGTTGGGTGTTAAAGGCATACTGTACGCCTTCCCAGGCATATTTAAAACTAACAAAAAGGTTACTGGCTACTTTCCAGGAAAATTCCCGTTTCATTTTGGCTGTATCAGGCGATCGCCCCCAAGAAGTATTGAATTGTGGCTGTGAGTCTTGCCGTAGTTCTGGTCGTGAGTCGTGATGTTTTGCGGCTGCTTCAACAGATGGCGCCGGGGAAAATCGCGATGTAGGGGTGATACGCGCATCACCCCTACTGTTTCCATTGTTGCTGGCAGACGACTTATCGCGTTGATCTAGGGTCATGGCTTTAAAAGCATCTCTATAGGCTATTGGGTCTATCTTAATTAACCCAGTCTATATGCTGCTATCAGTAATATAAGTGTCCTGGGGACCGAAAACTGTCAAACCAACCGCCTGAAGCAAAATTTCTTGTTGCTCCAGCATCTCGGTTAAACTTTCTTCATCCGGGTGATCCCAGCCCAACAGGTGCAACAAGCCATGAGCTGCTAACCAAGCCAATTCGGTGGTTAAAGAATGCCCTTGTTTTTCCGCTTGTCGCTGGGCAGTTTCCACGGAAATCACAATATCACCCAGATAAAGAGGAATCTCCGATATTAACTCATCCGGCTGAGGGCAATTTACCTCTAAAGCCGCAAACGATAACACATCAGTGGGTTTATCTTGCTGACGGTACTGGCAATTTAGATGTTGAATTTCCTCATCGTCACTCAGACGTAACGTTAACTCATATCCCGATGCTTGGGGCAAGTCCGCTTCAAGGCGATCGCACCAAATTTCTAACCAATTTTGCCAAGTTTCCAGATCGATAGTTTTGTCAGGAATTCTTGAAATTTCGGTTTCCCAGAAATTGTCCTGCACATTAATTTCTAAATTCATCGAGGGTTTTGTTACTCCTGCATCCGTTACCAGTACCGTCATGTCACCGACCTAAATCATCGACCTAAATAGGCAACCCCAACCAGAAATGCTAACAGACCAATGGTTGTTAGCGCAAAATGCTTTAAAGAGGTTCTGCCTTTTCGCACCATATTTCGCATCGCGAGTTTGACATAACTCGGTGGCGGTTCTTGGGTTGCGGGGTTTGCCTCTGTCCCAGGGGCAACGGTTTGATTTTCTACGGTGATTTCTTCAGAAGAAGATGGTTGACTCATTGATTGATCTCGATCGGGATAAAGGATAATTTGGTTGTTTGTTGATTGTTGTTTGTTGATTGTTGTTTGTTGTTGGTTGATTGTTGTTTGTTGATTGTTGGTGGGTAGGGATTCTATTGTTGGTGGTTGACAAACAACAAACAACAAAGAACTAAGAACAAACAACAATCAACCAAAGAATCCCTACCCAACAAACAACAAATAACAAACAACAATCAACTAATTATTTACAGCGATTTGATTTTCCTGACGGAGATAGGCTTCAATAAAATCATCGATTTCCCCATTCATCACATCAGTAATCGCGGTGGTTTCTACGCTAGTGCGTAAGTCTTTTACCAGTTGATAGGGATGAAAGACATAGTTACGAATTTGGTTGCCCCAAGCTGCTTCTACCATATCGCCGCGAATTTCGGCAATTTCCGCTGCTCGTTGTTCTTGGGCAATCACCAATAATTTAGCTTTCAAGAGGGTGAGGGCTTTTTCTTTGTTTTGCAACTGCGATCGCTCCTGGGAACAACGCACTGCCAAACCTGTGGGTACATGAACTACCCGCACGGCGGTTTCTACCTTGTTCACATTTTGCCCGCCTTTGCCCCCAGACCGCGAGGTGGTAATCTCCAAATCCTTATCGGGAATGTCCAATTGCACCGAGTGATCCAGAATGGGCATCACTTCCACCCCGGCAAAGCTAGTCTGTCTTTTGCCGTTGGCATTAAATGGCGAAATTCTCACCAATCGATGAGTGCCTTTTTCTGCTTTCAGATAGCCATAAGCATAGCGCCCTTCTATTTCCAAAGTAGCGGATTTCAGTCCCGCTTCATCTCCTTCGGAAATTTCCATCAAATGCACTTTATAGCCTTGGTTTTCACCCCAACGGGTGTACATTCGCAGCAACATTTCTGCCCAATCCTGAGCATCGGTGCCCCCAGCGCCTGCATTAATCGTCAAAACAGCCCCACTTTCGTCATAAAGACCAGAGAGTAACTGTTCCAACTCCCAGCGATCGAGTTCGTGATTTAGCTGAGTAATATTGGTGTGGGCTTCACTCGCTAACGATTCATCATTTTCTAGTTCCAGAAGTTCAAAAATCGCTTTTGTATCTTCTAAGCGATTTTTCCAGCGGTAATACTGCTCTAGATGTGACTTGAGGTCATTGAGTTCTTGCATCAACTGTTGAGCATTGGCTTGGTCATCCCAGAAGTCGGATTGGGCTGCCAGTTGCTCTAAGTCGTGAATTTTTGCGTTTAAGGCGGGAATGTCAAAGATAGTCCTGGGTTTTCCCCAGGCGATTCGACAGGGTTTCGACTTCGCGTTTAATGTCTACCAATTCCATAAGCTTCAAGAAATCTAATGAACCTCTTTTGTCTTTATTATAAGGAATTTACCATGAGCGATCGCACCTAATTGATTCAATGACAAGAAAAAATTCTCTCCAACGCGATCTTATTTTTGCCCGCTAGTGAGCGGGACGCCGGGGAGCCAGGGCGCCGGGGAGCAGAGGCGAAAGAATTTGGCTAATGCGATCGCTCCCGGTGGTGAAGCTTTGTCAATAAAAAGGACAAGGCCAAAACCTTGTCCCGCGATCGCTAATGGGCGATTAATTACGGATTAATTGCGCGAATTAATTCCGACGATTCAACGCAATCAACAACCGCAGAATAAACACAAACAGGTTGATATAGGTCAAATACATTGACAACGCCGCACTGAGATACTGGTTATTGCGGTAAGTGCGAGGCAGAACATAAAAATCCACCACGGCACAACCACAAAACAACAGCACCCCAATCCCAGAAATGCCAATTTCTAGCCAGGTGGGGGTATAAATGCCAAAAAAGCTCAACACAAACTGGCTTAAAATCACCACCACCAGAGCAATTAACCCTAATTGGACTGTTTGGGTCAAAGCCATTCCGTCTTCATCAGAAATATTTGACCCAATTTGACGGGCGGCAATAAAGGTGACACCGCAGCCCAAGGCGGCAATTCCTACCCCTTCAATACCTACCCCCTGGGTACTCAGGGCTACATAGACCAAGCCGGACAAAGTGTAGCCGGACAGCAGGCTATAGGTGGCTAACAGAGGCAGGGCGACGCTATTGTTGGCTTTTTCGGCTACTCCACGCACGATGAAAAACAGCACCAACTCCAGAATTAACGCACCCCAGAAGGTGGTCATAAACATTCCCGGATTGGTCTGTAGCACATTCAAACCGCCATAGGTTCCCAGGGCGGTTAAAATTAGACCGCCGCCCACAAATGGCAAGGCTTTGGCGATTACCTGGGGGCCGACCAGAGATTGCCCTCTGGCGTTATCGATCGCTTCACGGAAATTACTGGTATTGCTCATATCCGTTTTTGATGGTTAATTGACATCTATGTTTTTATATATTAGACCTCTGGCAAAATACCGGCATGGATCCCACCCAACCATTAAAAAGGCTTTCTTGTCTATTTTCTATTGCTTGAACCAGAAATATCCGCAAGGGCGAACCATGACCGTAAGCAATTTCTGTTTTTAACCATATTATTATTATCCCTGTTTTGGAGATGATTGTTGATGGCTTGAAAAAAACTGAGTAAAAAAATTTAAGCAAAAGATACCGGAGATGGAGGAATAAGCGGTTTTGGCACAATCAAATATAAATCAACCTGAATTAGTCGGCGATCGCCCCTCGGAGGCTGTACCGAAACTAGCAGCGATCGCCCTAAGCAAAAAATTTGCTCAATTGTCAGTATTAGAAAACATTAATTTTCAAGTTGATGCCAATGAATTTGTCTGTATTGTCGGGGCATCCGGTTGTGGAAAATCGACTTTACTGAATATTATTGCTGGATTGATGTCGCCCACTTCTGGACAAGTGTTATTAGATGGCGAAATAGTTTTCGGGCCGGGGTCAGACCGAGGGATGATTTTTCAAAATTATTCCCTATTTCCTTGGTTAACCGTGGCGGATAATATCGGCTTTGGTTTAGAACTTAGAAAAATATCTTCGGCAGAAAAAAAAGACCGAATTAATTATTTTTTAGAGGTGGTAGGTTTAAGCAAATTTGCCCAAGCTTATCCCAAAGAACTGTCTGGAGGGATGAAACAAAGAGTGGCGATCGCCCGGTCTTTAGCCAATCAACCAGAAGTGTTATTAATGGATGAGCCTTTTGGGGCATTAGATGCCCAAACCAAGGAACAAATGCAGCAATTTCTCTTGCAACTCTGGCAGCAAACCCACACCACCATTTTAATGATTACTCACGATGTTGAGGAAGCCATATTTCTGTCCCAAAGAATTTATGTAATGACCGACAATCCCGGTAAAATTAAACAAGAAATTCCCATCACATTGCCTGGAGAGCGTGATTTAGAGATGAAACTTTCCCCGGAATTTCTGGAAATTAAAAAAACAGTGATTCACTCACTGCGCGGTGTATCTCCGTGAAAAATTTAATCTATTAATTATCGAAAAAATGTAATTAATGGTATAATTAAATCATTCCAAATTCAATAATTTTTAATCAAGATGACTCAGATAAAATATCCAGTAAAAAAGGCAGTAATTCCAGCGGCTGGGTTTGGCACCCGACTCTTTCCCGCTACCAAGGCAGTGAAAAAAGAACTGTTTCCCATTATAGACCGGCAAGGGCAAGCCAAACCCGTAATTTTAGCCCTGGTTGAAGAAATGATTGATGCCGGAATTGAAGAAATTGGGATTGTAGTTCAACCCGGCGATCGCGCCATATTTGCGGATTTTTTTCACCAAACCCCAGAATATTTTGCTAAACTATCTCAGGAAAATCAAGCATATAGCCAATTAATCCAAGAAATAGGCGATCGCATCACCTTTTTGACCCAAGAAACCCAAGATGGATTTGGTCATTGTGTGTATTGTGCCAAAGACTGGGTAAATAACCAGCCGTTTTTGCTTTCTTTGGGGGATCATGTTTATCTCTCAGACACAGATATTTCTTGTGCGCGGCAACTCTTAAATATTTATGAACAAACCGGGACAAGTGTAGTGGGATTAACGGTGACTGCCGCTGAAGAAATTCATCACTGTGGTTGTGTGGCTGGAACCTGGCAAGAGTCGAACACTTTATTATCCGTGACTGAACTTGCTGAAAAGCCAGATTTAGAATATGCCAGAAAACATTTATCTATAGAAGGTATCCCTCAAGATTCATTTCTCACCATATTCGGCCTTTATGTGTTAAACCCCAGAATTTTTGACTATTTAGAAGCGAATATTACCCAGAATATTCGGGAACGGGGTGAATTTCAACTCACCTCTTGTTTAGAACAATTACGTCAAGCAGAAGGAATGCTCGGATATCTGGTAAAAGGACGGTCTTTTGATATCGGTAGACCAGATGCTTATAGACAAACTCTGATTGATTTTCGTGATTGATTTTCGGGCTAGTTAAACTACCTAGAAACCAGAGCCGAGAAACCGGGTTTCTACGAGCGCTTTCACAGTAGGGGCGACGAGCGCATTCGCCCCTACATATCCACAACAGAAACCCGGTTATTTCGGGGACAAAAAAGCGCGATCGCCTACCCTGAACCGAGAAACGGGGTTTCTTTTTTGGTTTCTAGGGGCGACGAGCGCATTCGCCCCTACATATTCACCACAGAAACCCGGTTTCTTTGCTTGGGGGAAATGAGCGATCGCCTGTAACTCAGAAACCAAATTTTTACCCCTGATTTAGGTCAATAGCCCAAAATGAAATGATCCGAAAACCCGGTTTTTTAGGTTTGTGTTTAATCAATCAATTAACTCCTGCTAGTTCTGCGGCTTGAATTTTTAAAACATTCTGCAAAATATCAAAAAATGTCTGTTTGACCTTCAAGAGTAAGGTGCAATTTTCAGCATCCAGGGTTAGGGATTTAAACCACAACTCACAGGTTTCTCTGAGGGTTTCGAGGTGTTGACAGAGGAGATTGGGAGCCAATTCTTTGGCACTCTGTTCTAGGATTTGGGGAGTAGATTGGAGTTGATGGGTGAGGGTGAGGGTGTGAGGATTGTCTCCTGGGTTTTCAGATGAGGATGGGGGGATGGCAGTGATTTGCCATTGGTCGTTGGTGTCCAGTTCAATAATGCCCTGTTGAGCGGCACGTTTTAGGAGGGCGCAACAACGAGCATGGGTGGCTTGAACACGATAAAGGCTATCAGCCGGAGTGGGTTGTCCGGCGGTGCTAATATTAATCGGAGCAACGCCGGTTAAAGGAACGCGGAAACTGTGCCAACGCAGCGCATCCATACCGATCTCTTTGATGAGTTCATCCGTGGCGATGTCGGGAATAGGATGGATTTTTTGGCTGGGTTTGTGAAAGGCGTAGAGTTTGATCGGTTGAACGATGATGAATTGAAATTGCTCTTTGGTGTAGCCCAAGCATTGCATCGCGGCATTGATAAGAACATCATATTTGCCATAGTTAGAGGGACGTAAAACGATGATTTTGTCGCAATGTTCTTGCAGAATTTGATCATAAATAGCAAGGTCTTTTAGGAGTTGGGTATATTCGCCGTTACGGTGTTGGAGAACTCTGTCGCAGTCGTCCCTAAAGTCGGCTGTTTTGATAAACCAGTCTTTGGGTTCGTCTTTGAGGGTGGTTTGTTCGATATCGGGGGGTAAGTCGGCGGCGAACTGGCGCGACATCGAGGCTTGGTAGATTTTGGAATGGGTTTTGAGGGTTTTAAGGAAGGTTTCGGGGTTGGGGGTTGGTTTGGGAGGGGCGATCGGGGTGTGGTTGGTTTGTTGGAGTAGGCTTTTGAAGGTGCCGGTGAAGGTAAAGCGCAGATCGGCTGATGAGGTGAGTTGCTCTGGGCGGATGGGTAGAGTATCGAGGTAGGTTAGGTGTGGTTTGGTCATAGCGAAGTTTTGGGGTGATGAGGGTTAGGTCGGATCAACTTTCTATTTTTTTGTTTGGTGAGCCTCTTGCCTGTGGCCTATTTTGCCTTGATTTAAGATATAACTGGACTAGACCAGTCGTACAATTTTGTCAGGAGGTTGATTGATGAATAAAATTACCGTAGAAGAAATTACTCAAGATTTGAACTACTATCTTCAACGGGCAAAAGCTGGAGAAAGTTTTGTGATTTTTCAAGCAGACCAACCTATTGCTAAAATTATTTCGGCTAAATCTGAGGGTGTTTTAGAGGCTTTTGATGATTTTCGCTCCAGAATTATTTCAGAAGGAATTGATTTAGATGGCGATGAAATCTTTGCTGATGTTCGGGACTACACCCCGACTACTGAAAAACCTTGCTGGTGATGAGCGTGAAATTTCTGCTGGATACCAACATCATTTCGGAAAGTATCAAACTACAGCCTAATGATATTTTTCTGGAGCATTTTCGACAGAATCTTGAAGAATCAGCGATCGCATCGGTGACATGGCATGAGCTTCTTTATGGGTTATACCGATTACCGGAGTCTCGGCGAAAAAAGAATTTGTCTGATTACTTAACCCAGGTGATCCAAGCAAAAATGATCATACTGCCGTACTGTGATGCTGCCGCCGGATGGTTTGCGGCTGAACGTGCCAGACTGACTGCTTTGGGTCGAATGCCGTCATACCCGGATGGGCAGATCGCTGCGATCACTAGGGTCAATCATTTGATTCTTGTGACTCGTAATGTTTCAGACTTTGCGGACTTTGAAGGACTGACTATTGAAAATTGGTTTGTTTAGAGAGAATTGAAGACATAGCGCAGATCCGTAAATGTGGTAATTTACGCGGGGTGGATGGGTGGGCGATCGAGGTAGGTTTGTTGGGGTTTGGTTCATGGTGTTGTTTTGGGGTAACGAGGGTTGGGGGGCGATCGCTTTTTTAGTGCGCGATCGCCCCCCAAAAAAGCGATCGCCTTCCTGTAAAAAAAGCAGGGGACTCAGAAACCGGGTTTCTTTTCTTGGTTCCACAGTTAACTTTGGTATTCATAAAAGAAACCCGGTTTCTTTGCTGGGATACTCAGCGGGTCCGGGTTTCTTTTCTCGCTGCCACAGTTAACTGTGATATTCACAGCCGAAACCCGGTTTCTTTGCTTGGGGGTTCAGAAACCCGGTTTCTTTGCCTTTATTTCTCCGATCCAGAATTGATCGGACTAATTAAACCACTGGCAGTGCCAAAGAGATTAATCGGGTTTTTCCCATCAGTAATTAACACACTTTGAATCCCCAGGGCTTCCAAAAGTCGCGCCTGCATTTCTGGGCCGGCTTGGGCCATTGCCCGTAAAGTATCTGCCCCAATTGCTTGCACTTTTTGGGCAAATTCTGTGCTGTTAATTTCCGCCATCCGCTGGGCTTTGGCAATTTCCAGATTTACTAAGGCTTGTTTGTGGGTTAATTCGGCCTCCTGACGCGCTTTTAATTGGGCTAATTCCACCTCATCCCGAATTTGTGCTGCTTGCGCTTCTTGCTGGGCTAAACTAACTGCGAGTTGCCCTTCAATTTGGGCGGCTTCTGCTTTTGCTCGTGCCTCAGCGATCGCCTGCCCTGTGGATTCAATGGCCGCATTTTCTGCTTCCAATGCTAACAGATTTTTCCGTTCAACTTCGGCGGCTGCTTTATCAATAATTTGCTGTCTTTCTAAGCGGGCTTCTGCTTCTTGTTCAATGCGGGCGGCATCATGGCGAGCGGCGGCTTCTTGGGCATCGGTGGTAATTTGAATGGCAATTTGTACCGACTTTTGCAGACTTTTTAATGTTTCTTCATCTACTGGTTCAACAGATTGAATGTCCACATTAAAAATAACTAGATTATTCGTTTTAAATCGTAATTCATCCCGAATATGCCCTTGATCATCAATGCCAAATACCGCTTGGCGAATAATTCGCGCCGAATTGCGGTGGAATTCATCAAAAGGCACCCCAGCAACCGCACCCCGAACCCGCGAGGCGATCGCCTTACAAGCGGTATCCACAAAATCAGGGGCTTGAAATAGTTTTGCGGCAGCATCTTGATTATTTTTATCCACCTCAAAATACCAGTTATAAGATAAGCGCAATTGCAAGCGAGCATGATCGGAAGTTTCCACCGTAAACAAATCGGTCATAAAATCTGGCCCTAATAATAAAGCCAGGGATTTGATCACATGAGGACGCTTGGGAACACTGCCCGATAAACTTAAGACCGTAAAAGCTTCATCAGGGCCAAGCATCACCAATTCTGGGCCAAAAACAGTCCGGGCAGTTCGTTCTTTATAATCATGGATTTGTACCGCAGCATTTTGGGGGACATGAAACACCACAGCGCGGGTTTTATCTCGTTGAGAAAACCCAAAATCATTCTCGCCATTTTCTGATTTTTTACCCCGATATCGTCCTCGTTCAGAAACCGGATCATTTTTAATCGCCAGCAGTTCTTCCACAATGGGGGGCAATTCTTTTTCCCAGAGTTCTTCATAGGGAGAAAGCATATATGCTTGTGGCCCACTGACTAATTTTAATTCCCCGGTTTGAATGTTGCGGACATAAATCCCTTCATTTTTATCTAAGGGAATGGCTTGACGTTTTTCGATTACTTCTACTTCCACCAAGGGAATATAATCTCGTGGCCCTGGTATCATCCATAAATCACCGGGTTGATGGTGAATAATATTGTCCCCGGAACCTTCGCTAAAAGCTTCTGTTGCTCGTAATAATAATGCCTCTTGTTCACCGAGTACATAAACGGTTTGAATGCCGTCTTCCAAAGATTCACCAGGATGTAAAAAGAAAGAGGCGCGTCCTTGACGAACTTCGCGCATTCCTAACTGCGGTTTACCCTGTGAATCGATGGGGTCTACTACGATACACCATTCGCGATCGCTTAGGGTGGTAATTTCCACTTCTCCCACCACTTCTTCATAGACATCTGGAATATGAATCTCCGCCTGTTCTATGGTGACTAACCACTCATCACCGGCTTTACGATTGCGGCCAAAAATGTCGGTAAAAGTGCGTTTTGCTCGCAGATGTAATGCTTTGCGCTCGGTCAACACATAAGCATCAAAAATGCCGATTAGTTCTTCATCAACTCCGGGTAAATAAGCCCCCTCTTCTCGGACTAGCCATTCTTCCCCTGCCCGACGACGGTTTCCCAGGCGATCGATGCAATTTTTGCGGGCCATTAACCGTAACGCTTGATTGGGTTTAATCACGATCGCACTCACGGTTTTGAGCACTTCCACTTCGACGCGAGGAATATAAGTTCCCGGCCCTTCAAACAGCCATTCATCCCCCGCAACCCGCTGAATTGTTTGACTGTCTCCGTTAATTGTGACGGTTTCGGTGAAATCCCGAATCGCTTTTAATCGCAGGGCATAATTAGTTTCTACTACCTGCAATTGGGTGACTTTTTGTTCTAGGATTTCCCCAGGATATAAGGGAAATGGGGGTTGATCTAAACGAATTTCGCGATCGCCATAACGGAGTTGAATTTGACCATATTGATCCGCGATCGGTTGACCCGTTTCATCCCGCAAAACCGGATTAGAAACAATACAATAATAACGGGGGGGCACCACAATCATCGGCGAGGGTTTTAAAATTAACCGTTCGTGGTCACGCAGGGTAATCGTTTGTGGGCCAACTTCTAAGCGGGTGACGCCAGTATTATTATCTAAAACGTGAATAAACTGTTGTGGTTTTAGCCGAATAATGCCATTCACCACTTCTGAAGTGATTTCCGGGGTATTTTCCATTGCCTGAATTTTACTCATTTGAGAAACTTATTTATGGAATAGGGAAATTTGCGATCGCGGCGCGATCGATATATTTGCACCCTTCATCTATAGAAATACAGCTTTTTTGTGAGGAAAAGCTAAGGCTAGATTCCCCTCAATATGAGCCATGAGAAACCCAAACAGAGAGACTTCGGTTTTAGTCTTTTTCCCATTGCTCTCATCTATACTCTTTTATTATAAATCGCCTAAAATGAATTGTGGGGAATTTGCCGATATTTTTTTAGGGATTATTTAGAAATCCAGGGAAAGCAGATGATTAAGGGATGTGACATCGGGTTCTTTCCCAGAATCCCCTATTTCCCTATGCCAAAATTATTATTCAGCATCAGCAAAATAACTAAAAATTATAAAATTTTAGCTGCCTGACTCACTTGCTTATTTTTCTGCCATCTGGCGGCAATTTTTTTCATCTCTTCTATTTCCTCAAAATCGACTCGAACAACTGCGTTGGCAAATTTTACGCCCAAAACAGTGCTCACTTCAAGGATTTCTACAAAACTGGCACATTGATAATCTGTATTTTCATATTCTTGAACTCTTTTTTCATCAATACCCAAAATTTTCGCTAGTTCTTTTTGACTCATTTTGGCAGCAATTCTTGCTTTAATTAAAGCATCTGGAAGCTTATTAATACAGTCAACTTTGATTTCAATCTGCTGGCTGTATTGGCAATTAATCAACCGTTCATATTCATCAACTTCTGCTTGAATTCCCATGAGATGATATTGCAACACATCTCGATTCATTTTCCATCGTTCTGGGTCATTCTTTTGGGCGGCTTCATCTTTGTCCATTGCGGCGATGGATTTTTGAAATTTTTCCACTAATTCTCGGCTATAGTTGTACTCTAATTCATTTTTAATCATAATTCAAATGTTGTTAAATCTATGGCTATAATTCCTTTTACATTTTGCTGGCGATCGCGCTGGAATAATTCAAAAGAATTAATTCCGTAATTCCCGATCGCTTGCTGTGAGGGAAATATTTCTCCCCGGTATTTCGCTTTCTGTCCAGCCCGATCATAATGATTTAGTAATCGAGGGGCATTTATTCTCAGATAGTCAATGTCCACTGTTTCATTATCATAACACGCACCAAAATCTTGTGGGTTTGGTTTAATGGTGACAAAGCTGCCATTGATATAAATCGTTCGACAACCCGCTGCTGTTAATTGAGTCATTGCCAGTTGTAAACCCGCTATCATTCTCCTCCTCGTATGATTTGTACCAAATCGTTCCACAAACTCTTGCCAGTCACAAAAATGCACCCCAGGGGGTAATTTGCCGTTTTCATCAAATTCTGGAATCATAGACTAAAGTCATCGTCGAAAATAATAGACAAGAAAGCAAAATCAATATTTCGATCCCCCCAAACCCCCTTAAAAAGGGGGGATGCATAATAATTTTGCAACAGGTCTAATTATTATAATAAATTTTCGGGAAAATTTATTATGTTTATGTTAAAATTTAACCCGTGATTAGGAGGAACACTAATGAAAAAAATCTGCTTCGTTATTTTACTTTGCTTAACCTTAATTAACCTAACCTTTACCGCCCCGGCTTTGGCGATGGATTCTGCCAACGGCGCTCAAATTTTTGCCCAAAATTGTGCCGCTTGTCATGCCAATGGGGGAAATATTATCCGCAGAGGTAAAAATCTGAAAAAGCGGGCATTACAACGACATCAAAAAGATTCGATTGAAGCCATTAGTCTGTTGGTAAAAGAAGGAAAATATGCTATGCCTGCGTATGGAGATCGCCTCTCGGAAGAAGAGATAACAGAGGTAGCGGCTTATGTGTTGGCAAAAGCAGAAAATGACTGGAAATAAATCGATAAATCATAGAGAATTAAGCGCTATCATAGACGATTTTCTATTGTCTATCTTAGATTTTCCATATTATTTTTCAGATTAAGTCGAGGCTTGGGGCAGGGGCGTACTGCCCCTACGGTTTTCTCACCTCTGAGTTTATAAAAAATTAAAAAGAAATTCCCGTATCATTCATGTGACGCAGCCGTTCGGCTAAGACCTGCATCACCTCGATCGCGAAATAGGGATTTTGTTGCACCAAAAAGGTAAAGCGTTTTTGATCGATAGGGACTAATTTACAATCAGTTTTGGCGATCGCCGTGGCGCTGCGGAGATGGTGGTCTATCAATGCCATTTCCCCAAAAATGTGACCCGCGTCGGCAGTTTCTACCACTTGTTTACCGACAATAATATCAACACTGCCGGATTGGATCACATACATTAAATTACCGGATTCTCCCGCTTGAAAAATGGTTTCACCCGCTGGAACAATTTGGGGATTCGGTTCTTTCAAAAATAAACTAAATTTTTTCCGATTCTCTAAATAGGTCATAGTGTTTTAGCATCCTTTGAGTATTGGCCTCAAGGATTGATATCATAGCAAAATCATAGCAAAAATTTAACCAAAGCCGGAATCAGCGACTTAATTTTCCAAGGTTAAGAGTTTTTGCCAATCAGTGATCGCCGAATCTGGCCACATCCAATTGTTAGCTAAAGCATTCGGTTGAAAATCACTTGCCGCTAATTTCATCACCATCTTTCTTTGCTTGGTCGCTTTACTTAATAAAACGTTTTTTTCCTCTGGGGAAACTCCCTCGCTAGATTTCATCATCACTAATGCTAAACCGGCATAAGCGGTCAAGGCTTCAGGATGATCTAAGGCTTGGGTGGGTTCGAGTAATGTCACCACTTTTAACCACATATCCGAAGCTAAATCGAGATTGCCTTCCGCGTAATAAGCAAAGGCTAAGGCATTGGCATAAAAGGTAGAATTGGAGTCACTTTTTACGGAGGATTCCCAAAACCGTCGAGCATCACTCACACTATAATCTTTGTTGCCAGTTTGCACAAATTGCCAAGCTAACCGACCAGAAAGAAAGTTAATTTCTGGAGTATTTTTTTTCTGGTTAGGCACCGCTTCTAAGGTGGCTTTTGCTTGTGGCAATGCCCCGCGATCCAGTAATAAATTTACGGCAATAACTCCCTCGGATAATTTCCCTTGGGCAAAATTTTCAATGGCGATCGCGGATAACTCTGGAGTGCTGGCTTTCTGCAACGGATTCGGTTTTTCCTTAGTGGGTTCAGAAATGGGTTCAGAAGTGGCTAAACCCCGATCTTCCGTGACCGAACTGGTGGATAAAGATGTGCTGGTTTGAGGACGCGATCGCCAAAACCCGATCGCCCCAGCGAATAGGGCGATCGCCAGAAAACTGATGACCCCAAACCTCCACCTAAAAGCTTTGTGACTTTTTGCCGGTTTTGCTAAGGCATCAGAATTGAATGCTGATGATTTCGCTTTCGGTGATGATATTGTTGATTTCGTCTGGGAGTTTTTCTCAGTCAATTGACTTTCCCCGGCAACTGCTTTAAAAATTTCTTCCACGTCGTCAACTTCACTTTCATATCCGAGAATATGGGGCAAAAATTCATCTTTTGCAGATAGTTTCCCCGGTTTAGCTTCAGCAGATCCGAGTTTGCCAAGTCCTAACTCACTAAAAATATCAGAAACTAAAGATTCGGCGTCATTATCCGCTGCTTCTCCTAAGTCATAATCTAAAAATTCATGCTCGTCCTCATCTTCTATTTCCTCATCGAGGAATTCATCCTCACCCTCTAGTAATTCCTCATCCGAGAGTCGGAAAAAATGATCATCATCATCGTCCCTATCATATCCTAAATCATCTTCTAAATCATCTGGGTCAGAGGGAGAAAATCGCCACAAAAAAGCGTCGCTATTACTATTGGGTTTTCGGGGAATATCCCTCAACTGCAATCGCGAATTGGGCATCGGTCGGGGGGGAATAAACAACTCCGTATCATTGCTGGGTTGCTGAGTCAAATACCCTTGATATTTCTCATGTAAATAAAGCACAGGTAGCGCCCAATACAACTGATCGGAACCGTAGGTAGACATCAATCCTTGTCTCGCCCGATTTAAACTCAAATCTACAGGATAACCTTGTTTCAAGTTGTAGTAAAATAAGCGAGTTAAGGTCAAAGCCACCTGATCGGGAATGCGTTCGGCCATTGCCAAAACCGCCGGAATCCCTCGATTGACCAGCACTTCGGCTAAATTACGGTGATTATTTGTTTCCGGCGTTTCCACTTTGGCGCTATGGGTACTCCGACAAGAGTTAAACACTGCTAGGTGAATGCCATTATTGACTAATAATCCGGCTAAATCATCGCCATTTAAAACTTCACCTAATCCCGTTTGTTGATTGACTAAATACAGTTCGCCCCCTCTAGAACCCAGGTTACTATGACCGGCGTAATGTAATACATGATAAGAATTTTGTTCGAGAACTTGGGTCAGCTTTTTTCGGTCGGGATGTTCGAGAATGTCTAATTCAATTTGGGGCAAAGGTGTATTTCCCCAAGTGCCATTAGTTGTCGGTTTTTTTAGTTCGGCTTTGAGGGCGTTTGCTTCTTGTTTTAAGGCTAAATTTGCTTGATCTGTTGGTGCCGCTACGACCATTAAAATTTTCAACGGGCTGCTCGGTGGCGGGGGTAAAATTAATGATGATAAACTAGGTTGATAACGAGAAAAAATTACATCTTTGCCCGTGGCAATGGGGCGACTGTCTTCGTGGATCACTTCCCAAGGAAGACGGGGCAAAATACTGTCTTTTAGTCCTAAACGTAAGCGTAATACGGCCCCTTGGTTATGAGCGATCGCCTGTGCGGAGGTAAGGCGATCGCGCAGATCCCCTTGAAACAATGCCTCATACATTTCTCGACCCAGATCCACCAGAGTGCGAATGTGAAAACGACTAGAAATCACCGCCACATCCCCATCTCCGGGCACAGTTTCCTCGTCCGTATCCCCGTGAGTATCATAAAGAACATCATCTTCCAGAGACGCCGATAAACCATACCCGTGCCACAAACCGGCCACCGAGTCATCCATCAAGCGGCTGGCTTGTTCCAGCCATTCTTCCACCGGGAAAATCACCTGCTCTTCCGCAGGCAATACTCCTTTGGGTGACTCTTCGGTTCGCACCAGATAATGATTTTTTTCCCGGTTAATCGGGGTAATGGACAGATGTAACTCTTCAAATTTTTGGCTCACAATTTTACTGCACTCCTGTCGATCGCCTGGTTTTTTCTAAAGTTGTTCTAAGGTCTTGTCCACTTGACTCGGTGTTCAAGATCGATCGTATTCTTCTTTACTCTAGTGAAATATTCCGGAAGTGACTACATTGATACCTATTGTTAATTGTTCTTGGTTATTGGTTATTGGTTGTGTCAGTCAAATAACTAATAACCAATAACCAACAATAATTGTTAATTGTTATTGGTTATTGGTTATTGGTTGTGTCAGCCAAATAACCATCAACCATCAACCATCAGCGATAAACTTTTGCACCACTTGATTTAGTTGGACGGAATGAGAGGCTTTAAAGAGAATGCGATCGCCTGATAGGACGAATTCTTTTAAGCGTTGAGCCAGGAAATCTAAGGCATTGGGTTGGCTGGTATCTAAAATTTCCATAAAAGGTAAATCCCCCGCGCCAACGGCCATAGCCTCCGCTTCGGCCAGGTCAGCAAAAATAAATAGAGCATCGACCCCTAAGTCATGGGCGATCGCCCCCACTTGCTGATGGAATTCCAGCGATCGCTCTCCCAACTCCTTCATGGTTCCCAAAACGGCGATATGACGATTGCCGGGAGTTTCCATCAACAGATGCAACGCAGCGGTCATCGATTCTAACCCAGCATTATAAGTTTCATCCAAAACCACAATATCATTGGCCAACTGATAACGCTTGGATCTGCCTTCGGGAAGATTCACCGCCAAACCCTCAGTCAGCGGTTGCCAACTGATACCGAGAACCCGGGCTACCGCTAAAGCCGCCAGGTAATTCAGAGCATTATGACGCCCAACCAGGGGTAGGGGCAACTCAAACCCTTGCACTTGCAAGATTTCTGAATTGAGCAGTTCGCCCCGTAGTTCCCCGGATTCTAATCCATAAGTGAGGGTTTTGCCTTCCCAGACCGTAGCCGCAGTCTTGATTAAGCGGGAGTTATCGTGATTGAGAATTGCCCAACCATCCGCCATCGTCATCTTTTCTAAGAGTTCGCATTTGGCGGCTGCGATCGCTGCTTCAGAACCGAGTAATTCAATATGGGCTGTTCCCACATTGGTAATCACCCCAATGGTCGGATTAGCAATTTCCGTCAGTTCGGCAATTTGTCCGGCACCACGCATGGCCATTTCGATCACCGCGTACTGATGCTCGGAAGTTAAGCCCAAGAGGGTTTTGGGCACGCCGATTTCGTTGTTGTAATTTTTTTCCGTTTTCAGCACCTTGCCTTGGGTGCCTAATACCGCAGCAATCAACTCCTTGGTGGTGGTTTTGCCCACGGAACCCGTCACCCCAATCACGGGAATCTCAAATTGCTCCCGCCACCAATGGGCGATCGCCTGATAAGCTTTCAGGGTATCGCGCACCACCAACAGTGGCATCGTCGGATCTGTCGCGTCATAGTCCCGATCCACAATAGCCGCGATCGCGCCCTTCTGCAAAGCCGCAGCCACAAACTGATGCCCATCAAACTGAGTGCCGCGAAATGCCAGGAACACCTCCTCTGGCTGTAATATCCGGGTATCTGTACAAACCCCGGTAGCGGGAAGAAGCCTGATATCTTCGGAGACATTGACCGCATCCGCATCCAACAGAGCAATTAATCGATCTATCGTGACAGAAAAAGACATGATCATTCGGTAAGAGATTGGCTAAGATGATGTCATTATGCCAAGGGGTTGCCCCATATCAGCAATTATGATTCACCGATGATGGGTGAAACAGAGGATCACCATGAACGACACTATCACCCCGATAAAAGTTCAAAAAAAGCTACGAAAAATCAACGGTTTTACCCTTGTAACCGATGAGTTACAAGGCTTTTAATTTTATTAGGTGGCGGTGCAAGTGGCGGTGTAGGTGGCGGTGTAGGTGGCGGTGATTATGCCCGTGCAAAATCCCCGGCCCCGGCCCCGGAATTTTCCTGAGACTTGCTATCCCGGTCAAACCAGAAATCAAAAATCTGATCCACGTCTATGCCGTCAAACTTGGGCACGGCACAATAGTGGCGGATAGCATCGGCCCCCGTTCCCACCCGGCACGCATATTTTTTCTGGCAGCCAATGAGATCCAAAATGACATTGATGCGATCGCCCGTCTTAACCGGGAGCCCCCGGCCAAATGTCTCTACAAACTCATCTGGGTTTAACCTGGCAACGGTATCGGTGAGGAACGGATCGTTATAGGCGAAATTTTCACCCGTCAAAAACCGGGATAAGCCCTTGTCAAAAAGCACCGATAAGTATGCTTGTCTGAGACTGACTGCATACTTGCTGATTTCATGGTCAAGGCACTGAGTTTTAGAGGTAAAAGTCTGGACTTGTTTAGCATCGTGAGACACGGCAAAAGCTTTACCAATGGTCAGGTAATACAGCAGTTGTAACGGTCGGAAACAACCGTGATCATCAGCCATGATTAAAGCCTTAGAACAATAGCCATAAGTTCTAACTAAATTCCCCGTTGTTTATACCGTTGAGGCTTAGTTTTTGCCACGGCATTATTAAGGGTTTTTAATTCATCATCAGAGGGATTCTCAGTGGCATCAATCTCGCTGACTTCAGCATCATAAGCCGCATTTCTAATCTCTCTGATTTCAGTATCATGCACCTTTACAGGGTCAACATAGTGGCACCGATGACCGTCGGAAGTCAGCAACCATTCTAAATTTTCCCGGTAAGCACTTAACCCTAAATTGCTACGGGCTACAGACTCACAGTAAGCATAAAATAACCCATTATCTAAAGCGGGAAAATCTTTGAGAAAAGATTGCATTCTCTTTTTGTTGGTTTGTAAGCAATGCTTAACCTGATCCGATGATAACGCACCACCAAATTTCATATATGTAGCGTTACCTGATTTTGGGAGCCAGATATGCCGGTCAACGGGCCAGCGATACCGTGCCACAAATTGAGCGACTGACTGAACATATTCAACGCTATAAACCACATAAAAACCGTGATAAACAAGTCATTATTAATACTAAAAATTTTGTATAAAACACTGGAATAAATAACTAATTTTTATTCGCTTAAATTGCCTAGTTTACTTAATATAAAATAGGCTTTATAATCACGTTATTTAATTAACATTATTAAAGTCAATTAAGCAAACTTAAATTTGACAATAAAGTGATAATATAGTGGCATTTTTTTGGCCATAATACAAGGACTTAATCTTCTGGATACCGCAGAATAAAAATACGCAATTACCTTTTGAAAAGCGAGGTTTACACTCTGCTAACAGTCTGTATGGGTTGTTTTATTGGTAAATAAAAAAATCCATAATTCAGACTTATCAAACTTCTAATTATTTTGGATTTATTAACGCTACATCTGACTTGCCTAATTCAGCCATTTTTATAAAAAACTAAATGGAAAAATCAGATAAGTCAGCGTCAGCCAAATAAATTTTTGAAGCGTTTTGACTATCTTAAGCTGAGTCATAATTTCAGCCCGTTTTTTTCTAAAATACTTAGTATCAGCGTGTAATAAGTGATTTAAAACTTGTTCAGACTCATCAACAACCAAAAGACAACCGTCAAGGTAATTATCAACCGTCAGGTCAATTTTAGCTTTAGAATTAGGATGTAAAGAATCAATACACAGTCCTAAGCCAAAATATAAAGCCTCTAACCAATCTTTTTTAGAGGTCATCTCATTGAGAAATTGAATCCCAAAACTGTCGCATAAGTGGGACATTAATTGCACTATGTGCCCTAGCACAATCACTTTATGACCTGCTTTTATGGCGTCACTGACTATCTGGGAAAGTGTCCAAGTTT
>NZ_LIUQ01000028.1 GCF_001276715.1 Planktothricoides sp. SR001
AAAGCAGTAGAAGAATCAAAAATTTTCCCCGGTTCGCCGCAATTGCGCCACCATAGATACAACTCTCCAGAAATATTGCTATTACGTTCTCCGGTTTGCCAGCCAGTAGGTGGATTCACGATTAATTCTCCTTGCGCGGTTCGTTCTAGTTGTAAATCTTGATTAGCTATTGCCAGGGCAGCAAATTGTTCTTGGGTGACATAAAGCCCAATGGTTTTTGGTAACTGAAGCGATAGAGTTTCGCTGTTTGGTTTTACGGGTGCTTGTACCATTTTGATCTCCTATATAATAGAGATGGAGAGGATGGATATTGCTGATTAATTAACCAATTATATCAAATTTTTGATTCTGATGAGAGCGATCGCGCAATTAATCGCTCAATTACCAGAATTTATCGGCAGCCGAATCGATCTAGAGGAAATATCCAGAATTTATGGTTATAATCCAGAAAAGCGGGCTGCCCAAAAAACTCAGAAATCGGTTGTTTAGGCTTCTTTGTGTTCTTTGTGTCTTTGTGGTTATGCCAACCTGCAAAAAATTTTTACGCGATCGCGCCAAAAATCAGCCTCTTTAGTGGTAAACTTCTTTTGGCTATTTGTTTAAAGAACTATGGTAAACCTCAGCGAAACTCCTGCAACCAGCCCTGACAGCATAGCTTCCCGTATCGCCCAACTAAATCAACTGGCAGAACTCCATTTAAATGCTGGTCAACTCGACCAAGCACAAGCTTATTGTCAACAAGCTTTGAACCTTGACCCCAACTGCCCCAGCACTTGCAAAACGGCGGGGAATATTTGCCGAGTCCTGGGTCAGGTGGAAGTGGCAAAACGCTGGTATCATCGCGCTATAGAATTAGATCCAAAGATGGCGGAAGCATTAGCCAATTTAGGGACGATTTACGCTGAGGCGAAGCAGTGGCAGCAAGCGGTGAATTATTACCAACAAGCAATTAAAGTTAAACCAGATTTTGCCGGGGTTTATCGCAATTTAGCCAAAGTTTGGACGATCCTCAACCAAGCAGCATCAGCGGCTAACTGCTGGTATCGGGCTTATGAGTTAGAACCCACTGGTGTAACCGCAGCACAATATTTTGAGGTGGGAAATAATTTACTCAAAGCAGGGCAAGGGACTGAGGCGATCGCCTGTTACAAAAATGCAATTAAATTGAATCCCAATTGGGCAGAGGCTTATCAAAATTTAGCGGCGGCTTTGCAGCGATCGGGTGCTTTAGAGGAGGCGACAATTTGTTATCGTCAAGCCATTGCATTAAAGGCGAAAAAGACACAAACTACACCAACTCCAGAGGATACTTTAGCGGCGGCTAGTCAAGGTTTTTTTCAGGTCAATGGGTACGCCGATCCCCAGGATACTTTATCGGGTAGTTTATCGGTGCAAGGTAAAAAAAATACTGCTAATAATGCCGCTAACGACGCATCTTCTATATTTGACGTCAATGACTATCTTGAACTAGCAAAAAGTTATGCCGATCGCCGACAATGGCAAAAAGTAATTTCTCTTTGCCAAAAAGCCTTATCTGTAGCACCAAATAATGCTTATGCCTATAAATTACTAGGTAATGCTTTCCAGGGTTTAGGGAATATTCAGTCCGCGATGCAATCTTATGAGAAAGCTATTGCCCTGAAACCACAATTTGCTGAGGCATTGGCGAATTTGGGCAGTATTTATGGACAGCAAAAGCAGTTTGAGAAGGCTATTTCTTGCTACCAAAAAGCGATTAATCTTAAACCCAAGGTGGCAGGGTTTTATCGCAACTTAGCCAAGATTTTTGCAGAACGTTCCGGCAAGTCCGACCCACAGATGAGTCCGCAAATTGCCGAATGTTGGTATCGCGCTTACGAGTTAGAACCGGCAAAGGCTAAACCGGAAGAACATTTTAATTTAGGCAATATTTTATTAAAACAAGGTCAGCGGGAAAAGGCGATCGCCTGTTATGGTCGAGCGATTCAACTGAACCCGAATTTAGCAGCAGCTTATCATAATTTAGGGGAAGTTTTGAGTGAAACAGGGCAGTCCCAAGAGGCGATTACTTGTTATCGTCGCGCTATTGAATTAAATCCAAAATTAATCGATTGTTGCTATAAATTAGGTCAAGAATTGGCCAAGCAAGGAGAATGGCAAGAAGCCCTGGCTTGCTATCGCACCCTGATTTCAGTTGAGCCGAAATTTGCGCCAGCTTATCAGAAGATTGCTGAAATATTAGTGAAACAAAATGAGTTGGATGCAGCAGCAGCAGTTTATACTAAGGTGCTGGAGTTGCAGCCGGATAACGGAGAAACTTGTCGCCAGTTAGGGGATATTTTTGCTAAACAACTGAAGTGGCAGGATGCGGTTAAGGTTTATGGGCGAGCTATTCAGTTAAATCCGCAAAATTCTGACGCTTATAATTATTTAGGATATGCTCTGATTCAATTACAACGGTGGGAAGAATCGGTGGCGGTTTTGGAGAGAGCGATCGCCCTAAAACCAGATTTTCACTCATGCCATAATTTTGGCGGGGCTTTAGTCCAACTGAAACGCTGGGGGCAAGCATTACCCGCATACCGTCAGGCTTTGCAACTGAATCCTTCCTCTGCCCTAACCCACCAAAGTTTGGGGGATGTGCTGATGAAATTGCAACGGTGGGATGAAGCGGAAAAAGCTTATAGTCAAGCGGTGGAACTTCAGCCAGATTTAGCGGGGATTTGTTCCAGAATAGCCGATGCTTTGCGAGAACGGGCTATGTCCGATTTAGCTAAAGCTTTGGGCTGGTATCATCGGGCAATTCAAGAGCAACCAGGGGATTTACAAAATTATCACAAGGCTTTAGAAATTCAGCCGGATAATGCCCAGCTTTATGTGCAGTTGGCGAATGCTTTAGCCCAGCAGGGAAACTCTAATGGGGCGATCGTCTTTTATCAGATGGCGTTGCAGTTGCAGCCGGATGATGCAGAGGTTTATGTTCAGCTAGGGCAAAGTTTAGAAAAGCTGCAAAATTTAGATGGAGCAATTCAGTGCTATCAAAAATGCATTCAGATAAAACCTGATTTTTTCTGGGGTCAATTTCACCTAGCAGAAGCATTCAAAAAACAGGGAAATATTAATGAAGCGATCGCCAGCTTTCGCAAATCTATAGATCCAGATCCGAATTATCTTGCTTGTTGTTGGTCTTATGGCAACATGGCAGATTTATTAAGCAAACAAGGTTTCATGGACGAAGCAATTGCAGCTTATCGAAAAGCTATTACGTTAAAACCAGACTTCCCTCTCTTCTACAAAAATCTAGGTAATTTGTTGGCTGAAATTGGTCGCATAAACGAGGCAAGCACCTGTTATAGACAAGTGACTCGCCTCGAAGCTTAATAACTGCTAATTGTCAATAAAAATATTCAGCGAGTCGAAAGAGAAGATTGGTATTCGAGCAGCTCTCGCTGGATTTGTTGAGCTGCTTGCATCCAAGCTTGAGCTTTCGGATCAAGCGAACCAGTAGCAGACTGAAGTTTTTCCATGTGATTCGGTCTGGTGACATTCATGCGTCTAATTTCTTGGAGACGATTTTCAATTGTTTGTCCCACAGTTTTTGGGTTTAAAAGAGATTTAATTTCACGGGATGCTCGTTCGCCAATTTCTTTGGCAATTTTTTGGTGATCGAATACATACTTCATTAATTCTGCTGCACGATTAATATCTGGATCCGCCCAAACATTACCTTTTTCATAAGGACCATAATCGCGATCGAGAGTTAATAAATCGTATGGAACTAGAAAACTGTTACCAACATTCATAAATTCGAGATTTCCCGAGTATCCAGTGGCGATCGCGGGTTTACCATAAAACATTGCTTCTGCCAGGGTCAGTCCAAAACCCTCAGAACGGTGTAGCGACACATAGCAGTCACAGTTATAAACCAAAGCATTGAGTTCAGGTCTGGATAAATATCCATCTATCAGTCGGATAGAGGAACAACTTTTCGTTACTTTTTGTAAAACCCGTAATTGTTCTGGAAAATATTGACTGTTAGAAAACTTGATCGTGAGCAAAACTTTGTCATTATCCGAACCAAAGGCTCGTTTAAATGCCTCAATAGTAGTCAATGGGTTTTTGCGATCGAAGACACTTAAAAAGTCAAAAATGAATAGAAAAATAAATCTATCTTTAGGCAAATGCAGTTCTTCTCGACTGATAGAAGGTTGAGGCATTGCCACACTATTGATTACTTTAATTACGGGAATTGGCGAAACTTTGGAAATTGCTTCAGCCGCATAATTGCTACCCGTCCATATTTCATCAAAAAACTGAAAGGCGGGCTTCCATTTTTCTGGAAATATCGGAACTTCCCAATACCAGACACCTATGTTATAGCGATTTTGTAAATATTTGCGACCGAAATCAGATTGGGCAAATCCACTGACTGAATCGGCATTTATATGAAGCAAATTAATGGGATATGGGTTTTCTTGGCTGAACTTTTGGTATTCTAAATCTAAGTTACGTTGAAAATCGGGGGTTAAATTAGTGATAGAAAAAGGGATATCAGCAGCTTCTATGGATCTTATATTTGCTCTAGCCGCTTCTCCGACACCAAACTCTCCATTCACATAACCGAGAATATTGATTCCATAAGGAAACTGGATGGGGTTCTGGATTATTAAATTTTCAGGGGGTCGATCTTGAATTGGGGTTGATTTTACTGACGGTTGAGGATAATAAGCATTGGGAAAATTTCGGAAGCTATCCCAACCATTGGCTTTAAGCCGCTCTCGATAGCCTTCAAACAAAGGTTTTAGTTGGGGTAAATCGGAGAAGGTAAACCTATTTTGATGCTTGGAAATGATATCCGGCTTGTCTGGATCGTATCCACTGAAGTGAAAGAAGTTCAGTGGAACTCCATTAACGATATATGTACGATCAATATATTCCGGACAGCGATTGGATAAATCCCAGTAGGCTGCATTAATTCCGGGATGGCGACTAATATAGACATGATCGAAACGACTCGGCACGTAATCAATCCAATTCTGATCGACGTGCATCCCTTGTTCGGGTTCCATATAGCAATATTTGACTAATTTGCTATGCCACCAGCTTAAGAGCTTCTCGACTTCGGTATGTTTGCGGAGACCGATAAAGCCTAGATTGTAAATGCCAGCTTGCATGATGGCAATTTCGTTGGGATAACATTCGTCATCAATAGGAGCTAATAAATGAGGGGTGAGAATAATGCGATCGCGATCGAGCTTCTTCCAAATTTCATCTTCAACAGATTGGTAAAAATAAATATCCGGGTCAAAGTAGCAAATTTTATTATATTTGTAGCGATCAAAAAGATATTGAAGGAAAAATGGCTTGACCGCAGTACAGAGTTCTATAATTTTATAGCGGTTGACCATTGATTTTAACTCAGGAATATCCAGATCCTTCAGTTCAATGGTCGTAAACTGCTCTTGAAGCGGGTCAAAATATCCATCTATTTTATCTACAAGCAAGACGAAGACTTGACCTTCTGGATGATGCTCTAAAAATGACTCAGTTAAGCACCGAGCTTGAGGTAAATAATTTTTCGCAACAATCGTACAGATTACAGTTTGATCGGGATGGCTTTTGTAGATTTGATTGTTCATGCTTACTTTAACTAAAATTTTATCGTTCTATTCTTTATATTTAAAGTGAATCTCTATCTCTAGGCAATCAGTTGGATAGTCTGGATAGAGTGAAGATGTTGCTGGGATGCTTGTAAATAAACTTGATACTGTTGCAGAGAATTGGATAACCCTTTGCGCTTCGCTCTTAGGTTCAGAGCAGCTTGATAAAGTTCCATATCTGCACTATTGAGAGAAACTATCCTCCCAATTAAGCGCCGATCGCTCAAGATGCTTTTGACCAGATCCTCATAATCAGGATAGGTATTTCGATTAGAAGGTGTCACCTTGACTTCAGGCCAGTTTAATAGGTTCTGTAGCTCCCGTAAATCTTCTCGAAAGAATTCTTGAATCCCTACGAATTGAAAATTTTCCAAATTTATTCCTTGACAATAGTATATTGATATGCGATTTTGAGTCTGTTTGCAATTGATAAATTCTTCAAAGCTAATCTGGTTGTTAACTACATATTTATGAAAATCAGTTGAATTTGGATGGTCAGTAGGAAAAGTCAGCCAAAAATAATACGCTGAAATTAAATAATTTATTGGATTCCTCAGCCAAACTATTATTTTAGCGTTGGGGTATGCCTTTTGATATTTTATGGCGGGGAAGTGTCCATGAATCACTTTAGTTTTGGAGGTAATTTTATCTTGTAAAACCTCTACAGGTAAAGATTCGTAATCATAAAAAATTTGTTCTAGACTATAAATTTGCGGTAAAATAATGTGACCAAAGGTTACGCCAGCAGTTTTAGGCACATGAACGGAGATTATTTCTACACTGTCGGAAGCTGAAGCAGTAGAATTATCCATCTTGAAAACTCCTTAAATGATTGTTTCTTGTCAAATACCGGATTGATCCCCCAGCCCCCTTTTTAAGAGGGGCTTTTTAGCTTGGAAAAGCAAGAAGTCTATTGTTTCTTGTAAAAACAGAATCTTCTATTTAATAGCAATCAGGGATTTAGCTGCGGTTAGGCGACGCACGAGTTGTTGCCATTCGGCTAAGTTGGTCAATTCCTGAATATCGAGATGATAGCCACTCTCTGAAGAAAATCTAGAAAAATTTTCTAGCCAGTTGAGGATGGTTTCCGTTCGGGATAAAGACGTGAATTTTAACGACTGTTGCAAGCAATGAGCCATCTTGTTCATATCGCCATTTCTATATGCTTGCCAACCATCCCACAATAGGAGATTGTACTGCATATGTGGCTCATTCTCGGCAGTTCTGGCGAGAGTATCTTCAAGCCTCGATCGCTCGACTTCAGTTTTATAGCGTTCTAACTCGCTACGAGTCTCTTCCAGTTGAGACAGCGATCGCTCTAAGGCACTTTCTGTTTGTTGGAGGTGAGATTGATATTCTGTCAGCATTGCCTCCGTTTGATAGAGTTGAGTTTGAACGGCTTCGAGTTTTGAGCGAGTTTGGGCAAGTTCAGATTTAGCCTGTTGTTCTTCTTGTTTGATTTGCTGCTGCTGGGACTGCGATCGCTCTAATTCCTCCTGAACTTGGTGTAGCTGAGACTGAGACTGCTGCAACTCCTGGGTTTTCTGCTGCAATTGAGTCACGGATTGTTCTAAAACTGCCTCAGTTTCATGGAGTTGAGCCTGAGACTGTTCTAAAACTTCCTCAGTTTGGTGCAGTTGGGACTGAGTTTGCCCTAATTTTTCCTCAGTTTGGTGCAGTTGGGACTGAGTTTGCCCTAATTTTTCCTCAGTTTGGTGCAGTTGGGACTGGGTTTGCCCCAATTCCGCCTCAGTTTGGTGCAGTTGCCCTTGAGTTTTTTCTAACTCTTCGATTTTTTGATGCAGTTGAGTTTGAGATTGTTCTAACAGAGTTTCTACTTGCTGGAGGTGAGATTGATATTGTGACAGCATTGCCTCCGTTTGATAGAGTTGAGTTTGACGTTCTTCAAGCTGAGACTGAGTTTGCCCCAATTCCGCCTCAGTTTGGTGCAGTTGGGACTGAGTTTGCCCTAATTCCTCTTGAGTTTGATGCAGTTGGGACTGAGTTTGCCCCAATTCCGCCTCAGTTTGGTGCAGTTGAGACTGAGTTTGCCCCAATTTTTCCTCAGTTTGGTGCAGTTGGGACTGAGTTTGCCCCAATTCCTCCTGAGTTTGATGCAGTTGAGACTGAGTTTGCCCCAATTCCTGCTGCAACTTTTGATTTTCTCCCTGAAGATTGCCAACCTTTACCCAATCTTGAAACGCCCAAACTCTATAAGGAGAAGACTTCAGCTTTTCTTGCCAGGAAGTATCGGGTGCATCGGTTAGTTGCCATGCACGGGCTTCGAGTTCTTGATAGAGGGCGATCGCTTCTGGGTAATAATGGTTAATCAGGCTGGCTCGATGCCCTTCTGAGTTTTGTCGATGTAATAAACTTGGCTGATAAATCGTTGGATTAGGAATCGATAAATTAATCCTAAACTTTTGATTTAAGGCATCAATAAATGGCTGAGTATGCTGCAAAAAATTGTTCAGACTGACTAAAAAGCAACGCTGGGGAAAAGAATTGGAAAAATTTAATATTTTCTGATTGTAATGGAGCCAAAACTTAATAGCCAGTTCTGGCTGTTCTTGAAAAATTGCATAGGGTTGCCCTTTTCGGTAGAGAGAACTAACCACTTCCCAAGGATAGCGAAACAGCAGCAAAAAATTCGCCTCTGGTAGCAGATTAGCCCAAAATTCTAAAAATAAGGTTGTGCGGGGGTCTTTCCATCCCCATAATCCGCTGATAGCATTTTGGGCAACTAAATTCTTGGCTTCTTCTCTATAATAGTCGTCAACCTGAATCTGGTCTTGTAGCGTCCAGCCTTCCTCATTTGCCCCTTGAGATTTGAGAACTTTTTGATGTAGGCTCCAAAAGTCCAGATTTTCAAAATGACCTTTAATATTTCCTTCAGCCGCACCCATCAACCGCCGTCCAATATGCAGACCCGCGCTCTGTAGTAAAGAAGCAGTTAAGGAACTGCCAGAGCGGTGCATACTGGTAATAATTAATACTTGTGAATTTTGGATGTTGTGTTTTTCCATATTAGTAGGTTGGGTTGAGGTACAAAACCCAACATTATTATACAGGTTGGGTTTATTGCTACATAGCTTGATTCGTAGGTTGGGTTGAGGTACGAAACCCAACATTATTATTCACTCACTTAATATCAAGAGGCGATCGACCTAAATTGCGAATTTCATCAGGTAAACTGGAGCCAGCAAAAAGTCCATCTTAGCATACAACTTCGGTCATTACGACAACTCATTTACTGATTGATTAAATTAACCCCAGCCAGCCTCGCAATGACTGCTCTAATTGTTTTGCATCTGCATCAG
Organism: Planktothricoides sp. SR001; assembly: GCF_001276715.1. Classification (GTDB taxonomy): domain Bacteria; phylum Cyanobacteriota; class Cyanobacteriia; order Cyanobacteriales; family Laspinemataceae; genus Planktothricoides; species Planktothricoides raciborskii. The sequence goes on from NZ_LIUQ01000028.1 coordinate 8,960, forward strand.
ATAACTTGCCGATCGCTTTAATCACCAAGTTCTCATGCACTGTGTATAAACCTCGCTTGACTGCCGTAGCTACATTTAATCCTGCTGCCGACCAATCAACCAGTGCAAATTCCCCATCAAGCAATGAGACTGTTTTACTTGTTAGAGGCACAATTAAGATATCTTGAGACGGGTGTGGCGAACTCACCACCACAGCAGGTCTGACCTTTGAACTGGACAAGTCTGAAAACGGATAGCGAACCAAAATTATCTCATTTTTTGAGTAACTCGCCATAAATATCATCCTCAGTATTGTCCCAAACTTCATTTAATGAAACCTGACTAGCCTGCCACCAAAACTCAGATTCATTATTTGGAATCAATGTCACCAGCACCTGAGTTCCTTCCTCTAGTTCGGCTGACTCAAGCAATTCTATTTTTCCTTGTTTCACCGTCCCAAAAATCGTTTTTAGCATATTGAATTATCAAATTTCCTTCTACGTCGATTTAAAATAGCATAGCCATCAATTCTTGCCAATCCTGAGAATGGCTCAGGGAATCAGCCGCAAATTCATGGCCATATTCCCTAGAATACTTCTGGAAATACTCAATCCAGTTTAGCACAGTTTCCGTCCGAGAAAAAGGAGTATAAGATAAAGATTTTGCAAGATAATTAGCCATTTCCGCCCGATGGCCGGTAAAATACAACCGCCACGCACTCCAGACTAAGTTATTGTAGCGAGCCTGACGCGCTAATTGGCGAATTTCATCGGGTAAATTGGGTCGAGCAAACAACCTCTCCAGCACCGTTTGACATTCCCTAACTTGTAACGGTGTATTGCGCGAAGCATTAGTCTCATGCTGACGATAGCATACCGTTTTTTGATTTACCCAAGCAGCTTTGCATCCCATCACCGCCAACCGCAACACCAAATCTACATCCGGTGCTTGATGATAGCGACAGTTAAATCCGCCAGCGAATTCTAACCAATCACGACGAAACAGCATCGCCCCCAAAAATACCGGCTTCCACAACAACCAATCAGCTAAACTTAAATCCGGTAAAATATGCCATAATGCAATATCAGAAATTGCTCCTCCAGTCTCGTTGACAATTTGCCATCCACTATGGACAATTCCGATAGAAGGGTGTTCTGGAAAAGATGCCACTTGTAGCGCCAATTTATCGGGCAAAAACCAATCATCTTGATCCAAAAATGCGATTAATTCGCCTTTAGCTTCCAGAATGCCGCGATTTCTAGCCGCTGCAACTCCTTGATTTTCTTGATAAAAATAGCGCAGTTTATGGCCATATTGTTGCACAACTTGCCGAGTGTTGTCGGTGGAGCCATCATCGACGATAATTAGCTCCCAATTCTGGTAAGTTTGGGTGAAAACGCTTTCTATGGCTTGCTGAATGTCGCGCGAACCGTTATAAGCTGGGATGATGACGCTGACTTGTGGGGGTTGGGTTGCTGTCACTGGCATTGTCCTAAGATTTCTGTAATAAATTTTACTCTAAAAATGCCTTGATTTGGGAGAGTCGGGTGCGCGATCGCGCTAAATCAGCCTGAATTTGTTTTAGTCGAGACTCTGAGTGGATTAAAACTGGATTCTCCGAGACTTTAACATTAATCCCTGTTGTTTTGGAACCTTTTTGTTGAAACCAAGTTACCCCTTCTTCTACTAAATCTAACTCTAAAATATACTCACCCACCGCATTTGGCGCCTTCACGGACAAGGACAACACCACGTCGGCGTTGGGGTGCAAATCTTGGAGTAAGGCAACTCGACCATCAGACCCACAAATCATATTCCCATCAGTATCCAACCAATGATTTCCCAGAGTAATCCCACTCGCTTGTGAATCAGGCCAAGCAACCGGGCTAATATTCTTCACTGTCACCGCAACATCGATGATTTCGCCTGGTTTAGCGAACAGGAATAAAGGAGCAGTCAGTTGGGCTTGATAAGCCACGTCGGGCAATATAGGATAAGTAATTTGATTTGCCACAACTGGAGAAGGAGTGGGAATAGTTGGCGCTGCTTGAATGTAAGCTTGTAACGTTTCCGCTAGAATCTGAACATTCGGTTCATTAAAAAACTGCCCATGCCGGCAAGGAATTAAATCTACAGAAAACCCTCCGGGATAGAACTTGCGCCAACCCCACTCAGGCCACCAAAATGAGCGATAAGGGTTAAACTGACTATCACGCCCAAACAATAGGGCAAGGCGACCAGGATAAGGCGTTGGTTCCGGGTTTTCTAGCAGTGCTAACAAGGTAATCACTTTTCCTCGTTGCCAAAGCTGTTGAGCAATTTCAAAAGTAACCCTGCCCCCCTGACAGTTGCCGCCAAGCAGGTAGGGGCCTTGTGGTTGCACGGTGAGGATTTCCTGGACGTAGTGAGCGGCTAAAGCGGTGGAATTTTCAGGGATTTTCTTCATAGCTTGGTGACCCGATCGCATCCCATACAAGGGTTGGTCGGTGCCGAGATATTTAGCTAATTGAGTCAGTTCTCGAAACCCTTGAAAGCACCAAAAGAGTGGTTGCTGAGAACCTTCAGTGTTTACACCCACCATCAGAGCATTGTCAGCAATTCTTTTTCCTTGCCACCCAGCGGTATAGGCTAAAAGCTGACGATAAATTTCCGGGTCTAAGGACGAATTTGGAAGCAACGGGGTAGATTTTCCCTCAACTGCTGTATTTTCTGTGGTTTCTTCCCCTAGTTGCAAGAGTGGAGCGAGTTCGGCAATGGTACTGAGTTGGAATAGGGCAGCAACGGGGAGTTTTTGGTTGAAAGCTTTTTCGATTTCCGCCACCAGGCGAACCGAAAGCAGGGAATGACCACCGAGGTCAAAGAAGTTATCGTGGATGCCGACTTTCCGATCTAGCCAAAGCACTTTACCCCAGATTTCTGCCAGTTTTTGTTCAAGCGAATTTCGAGGGGCAACGTGGGTGTTTTCCGAGTTTTGTCCGAGTAGATCGGGGACAGGCAAGGCGCGGCGATCGATTTTCCCATTGGGGGTGAGGGGAAAGGCCTCCAAAACCACGAAAGCCGCAGGCACCATGTAGTTTGGCAACTTTTGCTTGAGGAAATGGCGCAGGGAGTCTAAGGTGGGAACTTCCTCTTGAGTGGGAACAATATAGGCGACTAAACGTTTGTCTCCTGGAATGTCTTCTCGGGCTAAAACTAGGCTTTCTTCGATGTTGGGATGTTGCAGCAGTGCGGCTTCAATTTCTCCCAGTTCGATGCGGAAACCGCGTATTTTGACTTGGTTGTCAATGCGACCGAGAAATTCGATATTGCCATCTGGTAGGTAACGGGCTAAGTCACCTGTTTTGTAGAGGCGAGAACCAGGTTCCTTAGTAAAGGGATTGGGGATGAATTTCTCTTCAGTAGTTTCAGGACGGTTGAGATACTCTCGGGCTAAACCTGCACCCCCGATATGGATTTCTCCGGGAATGCCAATGGGGACGGGTTGCAGATATTTGTCTAGCAGATAGACCTGGGTATTGGCAATGGGACGACCGATTGATATTCGCATTGTTTATTTAGGATTTCTACTTAAATAACCCTTTGAAAGCATAAGTTAAACGACCTCTAAGACCAGCTTTAACAACATGATTAAAAGGACTCACAGGCAATTTCATAATTATCTCTTGAGCCAGAGCTTTCTTTTCACCCGGCCCTCTTAGACGAAATTGTGTAGCCTGAGTCGCACCATATATCATGTGAAGCCAAAGGCGAGGGTGAAAGAAAAAATATTCCCATAAGGGAGGTTTACAACCAATTAAGTCAGCCAGACTATCCATATAAATATGATAATCAACTAAGCTTCGTATCCGTTCGGCATTATGTTCAAATTGTTTTAAGTAATGCTCTTGCTCTATAGATATCACCTGCTGCATCTTCTCAACATCTGGAAGATATCTTTGTCCAGTGCAAATCAAAGCAAAAAACCGCGCCTGCATTTCCATAATAGGAAACTGACTTCCAAAGGCTGGACGCGCCCAACCGAGCCAAACCATTTTATCGCCCAATTTTGGATTAAACATATGTTTATAAAGAGAGCGAGTATCTGTTTCTTTTAGTTCATTCCGGAGGAAAGAAACATAGTTTTTGTATCCAGTACAAAACAGGACTACATCCACATTTTCAATGGTTTTTTCATTAGCCGATATCAATGTCCTTCCGCCATTTTTTACTTCTACTATTTCACCAATAACTTTACAGCCATAACGGACTATTGCTTCTGGCAAAGAAAAATTTTTGGTTCCATATATACCCCAGATTCCGTTTTTGGCTTTAACTTTTTCATTAAGCTTTACGACAGTATTATGAACTGAATCATTTTGGCTTAACTCATGTTTAACTATCAGCTTGCCCAAAGTATTTCCATATTCTCTGGGTAGACCATATAAACCGCGATGTGTGGCAATATCAGCAGCATAAGAACCTCTTTTTCTGGGGAGAATCCACCCCGTTGAATTACGCAGGCTAACCCAGCAATTATTGGCCACACTCGATATTTCTAGCGCTATATCTGAACCTGATTCTCCCCCTCCAACTACTAACACATTTTTGCCGAGAAATTTATTGGCGTTACGATACTCTTTGGAATGAACAACCTCTACCTCAGTTAATAGGTTTTTCCAGTCTGGGTAACTCGGAATATTATTATTTCCAATCGCTAAAGCTACTCGTTTTGACAGTAAATTTTCGCCAGACTTTAGTTGAATTTGCCAACCTTCATTATCTTCTGTGGAACTTACCGATATAACTTCCGATTTGAAACGAATTTTATCTAAAAGTCCAAAATGTTGGGCGTAGTTTTTCCAATAGTCAACTGCTTCTTCCTTAGTCCAGAAGTGATGCTGTTTTCCATCCCCAATCCAGAAATCAGAAAACATACTATATGTACAAGAAGAAGTCAGTTTTAGATTGTCGTATGCATTAGCAAAAACACCTCCTATCTCATTGTTTTGTTCCAAGCATACTATCTCGGATACACCTTGCTCTAGTAATTCTTTCGTCGTCACTAGACCTCCAGGTCCGGCACCAATCACTATGCAATCCAACATTCTATTCATCCTCCCACCTTGTTAATTTTATGAAATTTCAATCGCAATACACTTGGATTTTTTTGTCACCAAGCTTACTGAATACTCAATGTTATTCTTATTTCATATATATAATTTATCCTATTTTTTTGAGCAAAATATTATACTAGGGCAGCGTTCCCCCAACTCATAATTAGGAAAATAACAGTTAATTTCAAGAAAATCAGATAAAAATAACTGTCTTACTTCTGCCAATGTAGGAAACGTATAAACGCTTGGGTAATTTTGATAAATATTTATTGTCGATAGTAACTCTATCGGCCAATTCAAGGACTGCAAACAAGATTCTGGATTAATAATTTTTTTGTCCCATGCTTCCAAAATATTAACAACCGGAATTCCTTGTTCAATGCTTGGTTGTAAAGCCATTGCTAAACGCAATTTAAAAACATGGAAGTTGCCAATTGATTGATTTTGCAATTCTTCAAATATAGTTTCTACATTTTCAGACTTAGAGGGACGCAAGAAAAACCTCATGGCAAATAATCCTTCCGGTTTAAGGACTCTGAGAACTTCTTGCAAAACCATTTGATAACCATTGGGATAGTCAAGCAAAGTAAAACAACCGTCTCCTAAAACTAGATCGCAGGAATTATCTGGTAAAGGAATTTCTCGCCAATCACCACAAATAGCTTTTCCTCTGGTGACTTTGCTGGCAGGCCAAACTGTGCGAATCATCAGAGGCGAACTATCAATAGCCAAAATATATGTATCGTCACTCCAAGGAAGAGTAGCAATTTCTGGCGTGACCCCTAATAAAACAACTTGTTTTATTTCAGAAGTTACTGATTTGAGTCTCGATAAAATTTCTAGTTTTAACCAATCTAAGTCTTCAGATGTTGGACGTAATGGCGAACCAAGAAAATCCCACCATTTACCATATTTTTGCCAATGTTGTTCAGATGATTTATTCAAAAAATCATCTTTATTTTGTAGAGACATAAATATTCATTTTCCCTAATTGAAATGTACCTGTTTTGATGGGCAGTATAAAAGGTTTCATACTCTCGTTAAGGATTTTAGACTGATAAAAGGCTGAAACTTTCATTCTGCTCTAGGAATTTAAAAAGCGTCCAAACTATCGTCATATATTATACCAATTAAACTACCAATAGTGGCTTCGGTTGGGCCGTATAAATTAAAAATCTTTTTAAGATTGGGATATTTGCCTAATTTTTCTAGCAAAGTTTCGGTCACTGATTCTCCTCCAAGTCCGATCGCTCGGACACAACTCGGTAAGGTAAAGTTCTTGAGTAATTGTTCTAACAATGAAGGAACCGTAGTCAGACAGGTTATTTGCTCCTTGTTTACCCACGTGAATAAGTTTTCTATCTGGGAAATGATTACAAGCTTACCTCCTATTATTAGTGGAGAAAAAATTTGAGCCACACTAGCATCAAAACAAATAGAAGTCGTTAAAGTTCCAGCCTTTAATTCATGCTTCCTAAAAATTTGCTCGTTGCGAAAATGCAAGAAATTTACTACGCTTTTATGCTCAATAAGTACCCCTTTAGGATTTCCTGTTGAACCAGATGTGTAAATAACATAAGCTAAATTATTTGATTTCATTTTGAAGCTGCAATTACTTTGAGCGTATTGCAAGATTACCTCTTTTTTTGTGTCTAAACAAACTATATGTTGGACTAGCGTGGATAGTTTATCAATTAAATGATGCTGTGTCAATAAAATAGATATACAGGTGTCATTTATGATGTAATTGAATCGAGCGCTCGGATAATTAGGATCTAAGGGCACATAAGCACCACCGGCTTTAAGAATCCCCAATAATCCCACGATCATTTCCAGAGAACGCTCTACACAAATCCCCACCAATACTTCTGATTTAACTCCTAAAGAGCGCAAATAATGGGCTAATTGATTTGCCCGATTATTTAACTGGCGGTATGTTAATTTCTCATTTTCAAACACCACCGCTACTGCATCCGGTGTTCGTTCTACTTGCTCTTCAAATAACTGATGAATACACTTATCTTGGGGATAATCTGTCGCTGTATCATTCCATGCAACTAATAACTGATCTTGCTCTTTTTTTGTTAATAAAGGCAATTGGAAAATCGGTTGTTGGGGATTGGCTACTATTCCCGATAACAAGAGTTGAAAATGTCCAGCCATGCGTTCGATGGTTGCGGCATCAAATAAATCGCGGTTGTAGTTAAAGGAACACACAAGTCCTGAAGAAGTTTCTAGTATATCTAGGGTTAAATCAAAAGCCGTAATCTCGCGATCGCCTTTTAATTCTTCAAACCCTATCCCTGCTGCTGTTACACTGGATTGGGGAAGATTTCTTAATTGGAATAAGACCTGAAATATGGGGGTATGGCTGAGGTCCCTGTCTGGTTTTAATTCTTCTACTAATTTTTCAAAAGGTAATTCTTGATGAGCGAATGCTTCTAATGCTACTTGACGCACTTGATTTAAGAATTCCCGAAAGGTTGAATTCCCGTCACAGTGGCAACGCAAAACTAAAGTATTGATGAAAACACCTATTAAGTTTTCTGTTTCCAGGCGATCGCGTCCGGCTATGGGAGTACCAACAATCATATCTTCTTCCCCCGTATAGCGATAAAGCAATATTTGAAAAGTGGCCAACAGGGTCATAAATAGTGTCACTTCTTCTCTCAAACTCAGTTCTTTGAGAGATTCACTCAGGTGTTTGGGCAACAGTAAATCTTGTTTAGCTCCCCGGAAAGTCTGCACGGGCGATCGCCGTCTATCTGTGGGCAACTCCAGCACTGGCAAACTACCGCTTAATTGTTTTTTCCAGTACGCAAGTTGAGACTCTAAAACTTCCCCTTGTAGTCGCTGTCGCTGCCAAATGGCAAAGTCGGCATATTGAATAGGCAATGGCAGAAGTGGGGATGCTTCTCCCATGACAAAAGCTTGATAATGTGCCGCGAGTTCCTTGAGTAAAACTGCCACTGACCAACCATCAAATATAATATGGTGCATCGTCAGCAGCAGGATATTTTCTGTTTCACTCAGATGCAGCAGCTTGGCTGTAATTAGAGGCAATTGAGATAAATCAAATTTATGTTGTGCTGCCTCAGTTGCCATGATATCGCTCTCTTTTTCTCGCTCATTTATGGGTAAATGACTCAATTGTACGATGGGTAAATTTACCGTCATACTGGGTGCGATCGCCTGTATTGGTTGCCCATCTATTATGGAAAAACTGGTGCGAAAAATTTCGTGGCGACGGACAATTTCGTTAATTGATTTTTCCAGTGCAACGACATTCAACGAACCCGTGAGGCGAATATTTAGCGGACGATTGTAAGCAGGATTTCCCGGTTCTAATTTATCTAATAGCCACATCCGCTCCTGAGCATAAGACAGGGGTGCCGAATGGGGATTTTCTCTTGGCGGAATTGTCAGTTGACGGTTAGCTTCTTTAACCTTTTGCTGGAGTCTCTGCTCTAGTAATTTTCGTTTAGCCGGTGAAAGTTTGGCAATTCGGTTGTTAATATCGTTCATCATTTGTTCATCATTTATTGATTCAGCAGATTTTCAGCTTCATCATCCGATAGGGAATCTAGCTCGTCTAGTATAGCAGATATATTAGCCTCCTCAAAAATTTCTACCTGCTTTTGGGCAACTAAATCTGCCATTTTCGCCACAGTTGGTTCCTGAAAAAAGAAGATAAAAGATAAATCAACATTAAGCAATTCTCGCACTTGGTTCACTATTCTGGCCGCCAAAATAGAATCACCTCCGAGTTGGAAGAAGTTGTCATATATGCCAACGGTAGCAACTCCTAAAATTTCCGACCAAATTTTCACTAAATCGGCTTGAATGGGGGTTTGTGGTGGAGCATAATCGGCCCTGGGACTTTTAGGGTCAGAAGCCGTTAAGCCTAATTTTTCAGCTAACCCTATGCGTTGTAGTTTGCCTGTAGGTCCTTTAGGGATTTCATCCACAAAAACTACCACACGGGGAACTTTAAAATCAGCTAGTCGAGCAGCGGCAAACTCTTTAATTTCCTGCTCCGTTCCCGAAAATCCCTCTCGCAAGACTACAGCAACTGCCACATCTTCTCCTAGTAATTTATGGGGGGCAGCAAAAGTTACAACCTGGGCGATCGCGCTCATGTCTAGCAGCACTTCATCCACTTCTCGCGGGGAAATCTTCTCGCCTCCACGATTGATAATTTCTTTAATCCGACCTTTGAGGAAAAGATAGCGATCGCTATCTAAATAACCCAAGTCTCCAGTTCTAAACCAACCGTTCGTAAAGGCATTTTGATTGGCATCGGGATTATTATAATAACCAGAAGTGACATTAGCACCCTGAATGACCACTTCTCCCACTTCTCCCACGGAGTGCAAGTTGCCGGCTTCATCTATAATTGCCACTTCTGGACCAGCGGCAACTCCCACCGAACCGGGTTTGCGGATTTTCGGCGGCAGGGGATTACTGGTCATTTGATGGGAGGCTTCGGTCATGCCATAAGATTCAATAACTGGGGCATTGAATTTTGCTTCTAACCCTACCATAATTTGGGGCGGTAAGGGTGCGGAGGAAGAACGAATCAACCGAATTTGAGAGGAAGAAATGATATCCCGATTCTCCACCGATCGCGCCAGAATTGCTTGGTGCATGGTGGGAACGGCGGAATACCAAGTAGGGCGAAATTCGGCTAACCAGTCAAAGAATTTGGGGGCTTCAAAACCGGGAGTGCAAACCACGCTGGCACCCGCACTGAGGGATGAAAGTAAGGCGCCAATGAGTCCGTGAATGTGGAAAAGGGGCATGATATTGAGACAGCGATCACTTGCCACTAAATTCAAAGCAACGCCAATATTTTGAGCCGAGGTGCAGAGGTTGTTGCCCGTCAGCGGCACCATTTTGGGACGGGAGGTAGTCCCGGAAGTATGTAGCACTAAGGCAATATCTTCGGATTGAGCTATTCCTGGGTTGATGGCACTTTTCGCTTTTCCACCTGTTAGCTGAAAAATGCCTGCTGCTGCTTGTTTGACTGGGGAGAGTTCCACCAGGGGAATGCCTCTGGTTTGAGCGGCGTTTACGACAGGTAGGGCCGATCCTGACTGATAAATTAGGGCTTTGGCGTTGAGGTCTGATAGATAAAAATCATATTCCGATTCTGTATAATTTGGATTGAGAGGCGCACAGGTGGCACAGGAGGCAATTGCCACAAAAGCCACTGCCATTTCAGGCCCATTAGGGAGTGCTAGTGCGACGCGATCGTTCCGCCCGACGCCGATCACGTTGAGATTGGCAATGATCTGATTAATCTGCTCATATAAACTCTGGTAGGTCAGTGGAGTTCGTCCAGGGGCAGTAATGGCGATCGCGTGAGGGTTTTGCTGCGCCCAACCTGCCACCAAATCGTAAACGCCTAGATTTTGAGGATATGCGAAATTCTCTTTTCCGGTCATCATACCAGTAATAGATGTCTAGCCAAATCAATTATATTTTATCATTAAAAGTTAGCTTATTCTGGAGCTTTTTTGCTCGCACACAGAAACCGACTTTCTTGACTTTATTAGAGAAACCTGGTTTCTATCCCCCCCTGAAACGGTAGCCGATACAGACCATCCCTGGACTCTTTTCTCAACTACTCAATACGCCCCTAACCTCGGCTACAAGATTATACAGATGAAAATTATTAAAACACAGCGCCCGATCGAGGTAGGTGCAAATCAGCTTTGATTTGGGAGAGTCGGGTGCGCGATCGCTCTAAATCAGCCTGAATTTCTTCTATCTTTGCCACAGCGTAATTCTCCTTTGGGATTATATTCTGATTTTTAATAAATTTCACTCTAAAAATGCTTTGATTTGGGAGAGTTGAGAATGCGATCGCTCTAGATCTAATTTAATAATTTGCAGTCGATCTGGTCTTTTAGAGACTTCCTGGAGCTTTTTTTCTTCGCATTCGGCAATTTCGACCAGTTCTGAATACAGCTTTCTCGCTCTGGGGTCTGGAATTTCTTCCCCACAAAGATGATGGCGTAGTTCTGGGTCGAAAAAGTCTTCTCGCTCGATATTGAGAGAGAGCGATCGTCCCAAATTTTGTACTGCCGCTCGGTAGCGATTTGGCTCCCAATCAAAATTGACAATTGGAAACGGACAGAGGCGGTACAAAGAAATTAACTGGCAATTGTAGCGAAACCATAACTCCTGCCAATCTCGCTCAGGTAAGACAATGTTTGCTCTATCTTTAAGAGAATAAATCACATCGTAGGGATGTCGAAAAGTCCCTACCAAAAGCGTGTCTGGCTGAAACCAAGCAGATAGACAAAACAGCATTCGCGGATCTTTTATTCCCCAAAGTTTTCCTACGCCGAGGTTCTGCTTAAATTGCTCGATCCGTTGCTTCAGGGGAGGCGGAACCCACTGCACCTCCTCTGGTTCGTACCAATAACCGCCGTTTGCCAATAATAGCTCGTTGTTAATTTGCATAACAACTTCACTTTCTCGATTTCCTTTTTGATTAAATTTTTCACCTTGGGAAACTTCCCCTAAATGCAAACCATATTGTTCGAGCATTCCCGTTAAACAAGAAGTTCCGCTTCTGTGCATTCCTAAAATAAACACGCCTTTCCCACAAGTAAACTCTGTTTTTTGTTGCCCAGTGTTTTCCAGAGATTGGCTGTATTTTTGCCAATCCCGATTGATTAAAGCTAAATTCATATTCTGCTGCTTGACCCTCACCGTGGGAATCGGTAGAGTCTCAATAGCATCGTATGGGCATTCTATCAGCCCCGTGATTAGCTCATCTAAGTTTGTCAAAGCAGCTTCTCGTAAATCCTTCCAGACTGCTTCGTTCTGTGCTGGATCTTCAGATGTTCGGAAAACAGGAGGCCGACTGCCAGCACCATGATGGTAAATTAAATTGCCGTACACTCCGGCTATTAAAAAATGGCGATTATTGACATTGCTGCGGCGCAGACCGACCAAAGATGCTTTTCGTTTTAACCATTCACAACTTGCGTAATAGCTAAAATCCTGCCCTGGCTTGTAGCCGTCGGCAAACCGGATACCCAGGTTATAATAGTCCTGCTTTCTCATGCAAAGGCAGCTAATATGGACGAAGGGTTCGAGTTCGCGGATAAATTCGTCACGATACACCCCGATAGCGGTGACTCCGGTTTCGATAAAACCTGTCAATATTTCTATCCAGCGATCGCGAATAGGAAAGGCATCCGAATCTAAAGTAATAAAATACTCAATTTCCTTGTCTAAGCGCTCGATGAGAAAATCCAAACCCGCTGAGTGTTGTTTGGCGTTCGTTTCCTCTGTCCGATAAGAAAATACTTTAACTTTTGGGTAGGTCGCAGCGGCGTATCGCCCCTCGGCTTCACTGTCTCCATTAGCAATATAGATTTGATAGTTAGACGAGCGAGAATGCCGCTCGATTTGCCGCAAGCAGCAATCGAGCCAGGGTATCTTGTTTCCGGGAGCGCTACCATTCACAATCAAAATAGCAGTTTTTGACAAATCAGCCTCCTGACGATGAGTTTAAGTTGGTGCGAATAAGAGCGAGCCAATCGCACGATTTTTTTAATTGAGAACGAATGTTTTGTAAGCGTTCTGGAAATTCTAGCAACTCGGTTTCCGAGTTATATGGCGGTTGAAAACTCAATCTCCCCCCCCTATTGCCCTGTTGCTGAAACTCGGCAGTAATCCCGTAGCCAAACTTTTGCAATGCTGTCCTTGCCACTTGATGCAACAGTTCTAAATTAGGCATATCTTCATTGCGCCACCGTCCGATACTATCAGGAGGAGAAACTTCATCCCTGGCAATTTCTTCAGCATTGCCTTGAAGACCGAAAAACTCAAAAATCTGAAAAATAGTTGCTACGGGAGCCGTACATAAATCCTCAAAGCGAATCCGCAGATATTGACCGGGCAGATTTTTCTCCCCATATTCTGCCACCAAAAGATTGATGCGACTCCACAAGGCGATCGATTGGACGGGACTAGACCATTGCTGCTGCTCCGTAGAAGACAACAACAGGCTGCCATGTTTACGAAGCTGATTTTGATTTTTTGAATAAGCCATATCTCTACCGTCCCGAATTATATGCAGGAACTTCATCCGGGGGAACAGACAATGAAAAAAAGGCAGTAAATACATACTACGGCCATTTTTCCATCCCCACGGCTGGGGTTCTTCCGCCTGGAAGTCTTCTAAATATTTGCTCAAAGGGGCTTCCAAATTGTGAATCATTTCTCTTTCGATCTCCCTTGAGTCACTAAAGCAAGTTCGAGAGATAAAGGGGTTGATCCAATCGTTGAGGTAACTCTCAAAATACATCGCGTCTTCAGCCCTATTTAAATTCCTACCAACATACATCCCGCCAGCACGCAAAATTCTCGTCACCACGCGAGTACCAGAACCGCCCGTAGCGCCCACCAAATTTGGCCCCAAGGGGGGGAGTTTTAGCTGCAATTGCTTTGTCATTAGATTTCGGATTGAACTTGGGATTGTTTAATTCGCTCTAAAATTCGGTAACGAAGTTCGGCAGAAATTTTCATCATATCCGAGCGACCAGCCAAGTTCGTCGTTTCTTGGGGGTCATTTTCGATATCAAATAGGAGATAGACCTGACCCTGTTGATTCAGGGCAATTTTCCAACGACTCTGGAGTAGCATTACCTCTTGTCTAATTTCCGAAAGCGCATCTTCCCGATGTAATTGATTCGGATCTCTCAAAACCGGCACGAGGGATTTGCCAAATTGCGGGTAGTCTAAGGTTCCCCCAGCCAATGCTACTAGGGTAGGCCCCACATCCAGCAATTCTACTGGGTGGGGATAAACAGAACCGGCAACGCTTTCCAAAGTTTCTGGGGTGCGAATCAACAGGGGAACTTGCACCGATCCCTTCATAAAGTTGCTCTTGTAGGTCAAACCGCAGTCCCCATTCATCTCCCCGTGGTCGGAAATATAAACAATAATTGTATTCTCCAACTCTCCCCGTCTTTGGATAACCCCGAGGATTTCACCAATTTGGTCGTCGATCAAAGTCACATTGCCTGCGTAATTCCCACGCATTTGAGGCGGATCGGACTCGTCCAAAACCACTCGAGGATTAGCAATTTGTTCGTCGAACCAACCAGTAGGCCGGTTTGGTTCCATAGTGGGAATCGGTGCGGGGACGGGCATATCAGCAGGATCGTACAGGGTGGCGTAAGGCTCCGGCGCGTCCCAAGGTTCGTGGGGACCGGGGAAACTCACCCAGCAAAACCAAGGCTCCTCGCCACTATAGCTTTCTAAATAGTGGCAGGCTTGGCGAGCGACCCACACATCGTAGTAGTAGTATAAGCCTAAAGGGGAGGGACGGACTATTTGTGGGCAGAAGCGAAAGCGTTCGGCAAAGTCATCTTTGTAGGGTTGCCACAGACCTGCCGCTTCCCATTCATCGGTCATTTGGCTGCGGATCGAAGTGTTAGCTCTGGGGCCTGATACTTCGATCGCCTCGTCAAAACCGTAGGCGTCCAGGAGTGGAAGGCCATCGCGCAGGTCGCTTTTTTGCGAGTGCCAGTGAGTCTTGCCAAAGAGCGCCGTGCGATAGCCTTGGGCGCGAATGACCTGCATCCAGGTGCGGCTATCCGGCGATAAGGTGTGGTTGCAGTTATCCCAGATGCCCGTATTGTGAGGATACCAGCCCGTCACCAGACTGAGGCGGGTGGGGATGCAGACTGGGGAGGTGGTAATGCAGTTACTAAAGCGGATGCCTTCTGCCGCAAGGCGATCGAGGTTCGGCGTGCGAACCCAACCGCCGCTACAACCCATCGCATCCTCGCGATGTTGGTCGCTCATCAGCAGTAGGATGTTGGGTTTTTTGCGTTTGGGTTCAGGCGAGTTGGGAATTTCCAGCCTTTGCCAGGGGGCAATTTCCGTGCGAATTTGCTCTGGCGATACTTGGGATAGGGCAGCTAATTTCTGACAAAGTTCTTGTTTGGCTTGGATGGGGTCGGGGTTATTGACCGACTCGCTGCCAGAATCCCAATTATCAGTATCCCAATTAAATTCCCTACCTAGATATTGTTCTAACTGGCGGTTATGGGGTCGAAAATACTCTGAGAGGGCGGCTTTAATCCCTCGGTCTATTTGACCGTAGTTGCCTGCCATATATCGGCGGTATTCCGGTAGTTCATAATCGGGCAATTCCAAAAATTTAAAGACCTGACGAACAATGGCTGCTGGATGGGCAAATAAGTCTTCGCTCTTTAAAATTAAAAATTGCTCTTGAGGAAACCAATCGAACCAGCTTTGCAGTTGTTCTCGGTAGAGTCCGCGACTGAGATAGCTATACCTTCGATGAGCGATGCTGTAATAGCTGGGGTCGGATTCGAGTTTAGCCAGTTCCAGGTCAACGCGATCGCTTTCTTTGGCGATCGCCTCTGCCAAGGAAAGATATTCCTTCCTTCGAGTCAAGCTCATGTAATAGTGAGAAATTGCTCGGTCTGCTGGATTTCTCAGCAAAACAATGAGTTTCGTTTTTGGAAAAAGTTGATAGAGCCGTTTTGGGACATGAGGATGAAAAATATAGTAAGGACTGGCTTCTCCTATTATCAAATTTTTGTCGTAGTCAATGGAAGGAAATTGTTTTAAATACCAATCCACCCCTTTTTCAAAAGAATCATCAAAAAAATGAATTTCTTTTTGTTTCGCTGGGACAACTTGAGGATGTACCGTCAAATAATTATATAGTGAAGTTGTGCCACATTTTTGGGCACCGATAATCATAAAATTGGGGATATTTTTCATCTGTATAATCTCAAATATTTTGTAATTTATTTTGTAATTTTTGCTTCAACTGGGGCAGGAATCTTTGAATGGTTAAATCTTCCTCAACTGCATTGCGATCGTGTCTTTCAAAAAAATCCCCTGTATATCGAGCGAAGTTAAAGAGAGCATCTCCTCTGCCCCTTTTAGCGATAAACTCTTCTCTAGAACGAATGATATAGTGATTTATCCTGATTTTTCCCCACGAACTCGTTAAGTTTTGATTGTCTTTTGGCCCTATCTGTGTAAAGGCTATCTTGTTTTCTGTAACTGGTTTGAGCTTTCTGCCGATATATAAAAAATTATGAGGGGTTATACAGGCTTGGACAAAAATCGGTTTCACAATAGATTTGAAAACTCGACTTTTTGCAAAGCTAGAGTTGGCGCGGTGTGTATAGTTTTCGATTGTCAACCCTTTTGGTTTCGTTTGATGTCCAGAACTGCCAAAGCAACACCAATTCACCAGCAAACCCGGGTATTCAAGATAATCATCCAGGATGGTTTTTAAGTTTTCTTCATTTGTGGGAAATAAAAATTCATCGATATCGATAAAAGCCATCCATTCAGATTCAGATCCATAATATTCCAGACAGTGGTTATAGGCACGATTAACCTGTCTCATTGATGTAGGACAATGTTCCAGAACTACTTCACCCGAACGAATATAAGGCTGTAATAACTCTACTGTATTATCTGTACTTTCGTTGTTATATAGATAAAATCGTTCTACTCCGACAAGTTTATAAAATTCTATCCACTCTCTCAAATAGGGAGCTTCATTTTTCATAATCGCACCGATGCTCAGATAATGTTTTTTGCGATCGGACGATAGCAGAGTCTTGGTGGCTTCTTTAGTGGTTGAGATGGGTCCCAGTTTTGATTGGACTTGCGTCAACCAAGAGTGCGATCGCTCTAAATCTGATTTTACTTGTTCTAGGCTTTTGGATAGCATCGTGAGTCTTGTTCGTTACCCGTTGATTTATGTGCTAACTTCTTTATAAGAGCATTTTAGATTATGATATCCAATTTATTTTGGGCGGTGGAATTATCATTACAGGCGAGCCTAAAAACTCCTTTTGAATAAGGTTAGAAATAGATTCCCTTAATGCAGACATATATCCCTCAGCATGGGAAGAATGAGTTAACAGCATTTTATTCCATCCTATAAAAAAAGCTTTAAGGTCTGGATTATCTTTGAAGAGAAATCTATGAAAACCTTCTGAAACACCCGGTCTCCCTGCATGAAAATAGTCATCTAAAATAATCACACCTCCTTTTTCTAAGCAATTGTAGGCATTTCTTAGGTCAATTTCAGTTGCCTCACTGGTATGACAACCGTCAACGCTAAAAATCCGCATTTTTTTTCCCTTTACTTTATTGAGGTAATCTTGGGACGTACATTTTTCTGAGTTTACCTGCAATATTTTTATAGAATCTAATTGGCCGGGTAAATATTTTCTGATGTTGTCTAAAAAAATATTATAATCACCTATTACACCGTCGTAATCTGGTTTGGGAGACGCAAAAATATCAACAGCTAAAGCTAATTCACCAGGCTTACACAGAGAGCTAAGAGGTATAAAGCTTTTCCCACGAGATATTCCTATTTCCGCTAAGTTGCCTCTGATTCCGTGTTTTTCCTGATAATAATTTATGCAAAAATAGACCGGAACATAATTTCGATGAAACGATCCCTGAATTTTCTCAAAATCCTCCATATACTTGGAGATTTCCGATATCGGATCTATCGGTTGTAAATTTGCTCTAATTTCTGCTAATCGAAGCTGCGATCGCTCTAAGTCGGCCTGAATTTCTTCTATCTTTGCCACAGCGTAATTCTCCTTTGGGATTAGATTTTTGGTTTTTAATATACTCTAAAAAAGCTTTGATTTGGGAGAGTCGGGAATGCGATCGCTCTAATTCTACCTGAACTTCTTGCAGTCTTTTTTCTCCAGGGGAAATGCAAGATTTATTCCAGAGAGGCGATCGCTCTGGCTTTACCATCTAACTGCCGATATGTCAAGGTATTTTCTGGCGTTTCCCCATTTGCCAGAAAAGTATAGGCGATGCGATCGGGCTGACGGGATGCCCGCTCTCGGAGTAAACTAATTAATGTGGTGCGATCGCTCATATTATCCTCCTATTGTTCGGCAATTTTTTCTCTCACCCAAGGGCGAAATGCTTTCATAGTCTTATTGCGTCCTGAAATCTTACTCCGTTCTGGATACTCAGGAATCACCTCACCCACAGGCAACCCTTTAACGCCCGATCATAATTAAATCGGGTGCGGGAGGCAATAGGCGATCGCCCCTACTAATCCCTGACAGCTAAAAAGGGTTTTCGACCCCCGACGGGTGTAGTCTATTGAGAACTTCCAGTAAACCAACCGTTCCCACAAAAAAAGTGTACAACGCTGACTTCAGGGGATTTTTCCCTTGGGATTTCGCAGCAAATCCGGCAATTATGGCTTCAATAAAATGACTGATGAGAGCAAATTGGGCAAGGATAATCACCCATTTAAATGTGTCCATTTTCAATATATCAGGTGGAGATTGATCTATAAAATTGCTAGTTAAATTCCAGGCTTCTAAAATAATTGCCCCACTAATTAGCAGGGTGGAAATTATCTTTATTGTTGGCAGCAAAATGGGGGCGATCGCAGTCCATTTCATGTTAGCTATTCCTCCTGACAATTATTCATTATTCATTATTCATTATCCATTAGGTGCGTTACGGCGGATACGATGTAGTTAAATAACAGATAATTAATTTGAACCACAGAGGCACAGAGGTTCACAGAGGTGAACACCGATAGGTGCGTTACGGCGGGAATCAAGGTTAGTTGTTTTTTGCTTAGGTTATTTGCCCGCCTAACGCACCCTACTTACTTCCGCTTTCCGCGTGAACGAATCGCACAATCAATTATCAATTATCAATTGTGTCCAAGCCTGAACCATAAGTCCAAGCATCGATCCGTCTTCGCCATTCATACTGTTGGGAAAGGGGCAAACGGTTGACCCAGGAATTTATTGCTTGACCGACCGGACATAAAGCTGTATAAATTCCTAGGTTAATATAATGTTGCATCCAGTTGATTAAAGGCGGTAGTCCAACTTGGGGAATAATTTTGAATACTAATCCCGGTTGGGTAATAGACGTTTTCCATAAGGTTTTCGACAGTCCGCTAAATTGAACTACATCTTGTAAAAAAGGTTTGAGCACCGGATCTCCCAGGTCAGCCATTCCTTGAAATACTCCAGAAAGTAACTGGTTAATTTGATTCGGGGCAATTTTTTGTTCCACCGGCACCATCATCGCCCGTTGAAATAACCATGTTACGGAAAGATTGGGTTGGTAGGGCATTAATTCCCCTAGGGACTTTTGAGAAAGCAAATCGTTTTTTAGAGCATCATTGATTCCCTGGCTAAGACGTTTTAAGTGACGCAACATTGCGCCAAATCCGCCAAAACTCAACGGAGATTGTGCGCCACTACTATCCCCGACAAACAGTAACCGATCCCAGGGCGATCGCAGGGGACTTTGGCGATAGGAGGGGAAAAATCCAAACAAGGCGCGGACAAATTCCAGTTGATCTAAGGAAACATTTTGGTACTCTGGCAATAGGCGAAAATAGTCTTCAAATAAATCCGCCAAGGTGATTCGTTTGGGGTCAGCGTCGAGATAAGTAAATAAATAAGTGGTTCGCCCATCTTTGGCGGGGAATGCTTCCCAAAAATACTGGCATTGATGGGCGATCGGGGTAAACGATACCATTAAATCCCCGGTATCATTCCGACTAAACCCTTTGGCACAAGTGCCGACGACTAAACAAACGCCATCGGGTTTTTGCCCTTGGCGTACTTGCCGGACAATAGGGGAAAAATGTCCCATGACATCAAGGATTAAGCGGCTGGTAAAAGTTTTGCCGAGAGGATTTTCGGCTTTTTTCGCGAAGTACGCCGATCCCCCAGCCCCTCCAGCCCCTGACGGTTGCCCTGGGGAAACCGTTGCTTGGACGAGTACGCCATTAGGATGAATCACGGCACCGGAAAAAGCGGTTTGGGTAAAAAGTTGACCGCCCGCAGCCAGAAAGCGAGATTTAAGGGCTTCTAGGAGATAGACCGGATCTACCCCCAGGTTGAGGATATCTCTGACCCAAAATTCTGGGCTATCGGTAAATTTAATCCGGGCAGGGTTATATTCACTGGCGATCGCCTCTGCCAGTTCTTGATCGGTGAGCAGGCTGAGTTCTGACAACACTGTTAACTCTTGGCGAGAGATATTCCATTCTTGATCTCGTCCCCGCAACTCTCCCCGTTCCAGCAGGGCGACTCGCCAACCTTGTACCGCCAAAGCGGTGCCAATAAAAATCCCTAAAGTGCCTCCACAAATCACCACATCCCACTCTACAGAGTCTAGGGGTTCTGGGGCTTGATGGATCGCCCCCTGACTAGGGGAGGAATTTTCCCGAAGCGATCGCCACAAATTATCAGCCCGTTGCAGTCCGGCGAATACATTACCGGGGAGTTGACCGAGAATTTTTTCTGTGAGGGTCATAAATCTTGACATTTGTCTTATGTTAATTGCAAGTTACCAGAACGAATAAGCAATAACAAATCACCAAGGTTATATCAGGTTATATTTTTTAATGATTAACGGTTGATAGGGGATGATTTTCCTTGATGACAGTTGATGAATTAACTGAATTAACTGAATTAACTAAACTTTCTCTTTGGGTTTCTGATTGGGGCAACCGAATCAAAAAAGTTGTGCCGGCGGAATTAGATGTAAAGGAAATATCCCCACCATGAGCATTAATAATTGAACGGACGATCGCGGTTCCCAAGCCAGTCCCCCCGCGTTTACCATAAGTGACAAATGCATCAAATAAGCGATCTTGAATTTCCGGGGGAATTCCCGGCCCATTATCGGTAATTTTTAAACTAACCCATTGATTTTCTTCGCTGGCAGTAACTTCAATTATACCTCCTTTACCGTCAAAAGCATCTACCGCATTGACGATTAAATTTTGCAACACCCGGATTAATTTATTTTCATCTGCCCACAAAACAATTTCATCAACTCCAGCCACCACAAAATCCACCTTGGCATCTTTTAAATAAATCCGATTCAGCCTTTCAAACTTGGCTAATATTTCCGATAAATTTACGGGTTTTTTTTGTAAGGTGGAAGTTCCCCGCGTAAATTCTAATAATTCTTCTGCCATGCCCAACATTCGGGTAACTTGGGTTTCAATTAAATAGCACCATTCCTGGGTTTCTTCATCATCTTGATGAATATCTCTAATCATAGAACTGGATAACTGAATTCCCGTAAAAGGGCTTTTAAAATCATGGACAATGGCGTTGACCATTTCTCCAATTAACGCCATTTTTTGTTTGTGCATAATTTCATGCACATATTGATCGGTGGTAATCCGCAGATATTGAATAACGTGAGAAAATAATTTCATCACTACATTACCGGGGGTTCGCTCCAAAATATTCATGAGTTGATCGCAGGGTATTTTGGCCAATACAGTTTCACCTCTACAAATAGCCCTAGCACTCCGAGGTTGTCCATCTAGTACCCCAAATTCACCAAAAAAATCGTTGGGATGCGACCAAGCAATCGTTTGGTACTGATTTGGTCCAAGGGATTTGCTAAATTCGACTTCACCCGCTAATACCAGGTATAAGCTATCTGGGATTTCATTTTCTTCAAAAACTAGCATTCCATCTTGAAAGCTTCTTACCGTAGCGACCTGACAAAGTTCGGTAGCTTGTTCTTCTTGAAAATACAAAATAAATCTATGTGATTTTAAGTCCATGTCCCATATCCCCAATTGAACTTTTGATTTGACAGTGATTCGGCGATCGCCCGCCCCCAATTAGTTGGTCAAGTCAGCGGTTAAGGTTTGAATATTCAGAGATCGGTCACTTGCCGACAAAACCGATTAAACCTGAGAGAATAGGCAGAGAATAGGCGATGAAAAAAACCTTTTGCCTTACAAGTGACTAAAGCGGAGATAGCTGATCGCCTATCAATGTGACATCAGATCCCTAGATCTAAACTCTCTAAACTCTCTGAACTCTCTGAACTCTCTGAACTCTCTGAACTCTCTGAACTCTCTGAACTCTCTGAACTCTCTCAAATCTAAAGATATCTCGATTTTGACCTGATAGATCGTATTATTGCACCGTTCCCTAGAAGAGTGAAGTTAACGCTTCTGGGGATTTTTTTCTGAGGATTCTCCCTGGGGCTCCTCAATGTCTGGAGCGATCGCACCGATTACAGACTTGACCCCAAGCCGATCACTTCAGAATGATTAATAGACAATTCTGGACTGATAGACCGGGATTGTGGATCCCCAACCGATGGCGGTCGATCCCCCCAACCGATGGCGGATCCACCGCCATAGGCTTTGCACGAATTTTGCCAAAATTGTCTAATTTTTTCTCTTACAGCGGTTATCATAAATTTTTGATAAATTTTTGATAACTCTAATTTTATAGCCATCTAATTTTAGGATTCTCTGTCGCCTCAATTGTGTTGATTTGACAAAGTTCCTCAGTAAAAATACAGAAATGGCTCTAGTAGTAATTTGCGTATTTTTATCGATGACATTTATCTCTGAGTACGGAGATAATTAGAATATAAAATAGAATCTTTTTGCCATTTTTTATGCTGGTATCTAGCCCCACTGATAAATCTGCCATTAAGATCAATGCTGTTGGCTCAGTAGTGATCTATTCTGCGTTTATTTTGACAACCATTTGTCTCAGCGCGATCGCCCTGGGAGTGGATCTCCAAGAAGCCCTCTGTAACGCTCCCTTACTGCCGCCACCCACTGCTGATGTGCTGCCGCACCACCGCTGAGGATGAGCGTGGGGTGCTTCTGGGTACTTCTGGGTGCAAGGGACAAACAACAAATAACCACCAACCACCAACAAATAACAAATAGCTCCATGACCTATATTCGCGGATGTCCACAGGCGATTAAAATAGATTCGGCATAAATTCGGCGCATAAGCTAGTAAAAAGAATCATGGCAGAAAACAATGCAGGCTACAATGCAGGCTACAATATTGGCCTTGATTTTGGCACCACGAACTCGATTATTTCTTATCTCGGCACTACAGGGGAGCTAGAAGCGTTTCAGTATGGAGGTCCGAATGGGCATAAATATATTCCGTCTTTTATTACTTACGAAGATAATTTTATCGAGATTGGCACCGCCGCCCGGACGACTGCCGCGAATCATCCGACGGTGGAAAGTTATGGCAATTTTAAGATGCGGTTGCCCATCGTGGAGCCAGAGTTGTTGACATTGAGCGATCGCGCCGACTCAAATCGGACTGCGGTCAGCGTCACCTCAGATTATCTGCGGGAATTGTTGATTTCCCCAGAAAATCCCTACAGTTTTATGACCCAACAAGGGAGGATCGCCCGTTTAGTGGTGTCTGTCCCGGAAATTTGGCAACGGGATATTTACAACCGAGGTCGAGAATCTTTGCAAAAATTGATTCAAGATTTAGGATTGCCGTTAACTCAATTAGTCAGCGAACCTGTAGCGGCAGCGGCTTATTATACCTGGGAAATGCACCGACGGGCGATCGCTCAGAATCGCGATCTGTTCACCGGCAATTTACTGGTTTGTGACATGGGAGGCGGCACGTTTGATGTGAGTCTTTGTCGCATTTATGGCAACAATAAAGTGGAAGTGCTTTATTTCGATGGTCAAGGCGATCGCGGACTAGAATCGGCGGGGGTGGCTTTCGATCGCCGTTGCGTCCAACAAGCTTATAGGGAAAAACATGGGGTCACATTAGATGAAAATAGTCCCGAATTTATGCGCTTATTAGCGGAGTTTGAAGCGGTAAAAATTGGCTCTCATGGACGAGTTACCCGCAAACTGCTGAACTGCCTGAAAGCCCCGGATATTTATGACTCACAAGTGATTTATGTCTTTGGCGGCGGTTATTCCGTCACTTATGCTCAGGTGACGGAAGCATTTGCGGCGATCGCCCAGGGAATTGAAGCGGTAATTCACCGGCTGAACCATTGGTTTACCCAACAAAATCAAACCATTGACAGACTATTTTTAGTTGGGGGATTTTCTCAATTTTTATTAGTGGAAAAAACTATTCGCAATGCCCTGGGAATTTCTCAAGAAGACGAGCGCTTTGACCGCAATTTTAATATTACCAATAGTGCTTATGCTATTTCTTATGGTGCTTGTTTAATTGCCAATGGTTTAGTCGATCCCACGGAAAAATATGTGCATAGTCTGGGAATTGTCGTCGATACGATTAACTCGGAAGCAGAACGAGAGGAGCGATATATTACCCTAGTGCAAGGGGGCAGAAATTTAACGGAATTAGCTCAACCCCAGTTTGCCGATATTCCGCCGTTATTTACTTTCCATGATGAACCCTTGACCTTGACCCTTTGGGTCGATCCTCAGTCTAAAGGCACTCGGTTTAAAGATATGTTGCCGGATATTATCAAATTACCCAGTTCTAGCCCTAACGATCAATGGCGAGTGGGCATGAGGGTGGATCGATCGCAAATTTGTTATTTGGTGATTGCCGATATGTTAGGGAAAAAACGGGTGGAATATGAGCTAGGAAATGCGATCGCGAAAATGTTTCCCGGTTTTGTCTTAATTGAATCTTAGGCTCCCTGATAGATCCCCGATCGTTTAAGCGATCGCTGTTTAATTTGGCCGATTAATTTTACCGATTAATTTTGCCGATTAATTTTGCCGATTAATTTTACCGATTAATTTGGCCGATTTATTGTGCCAAGCATTTTTCATCTAATTTTTACGGAGAATAGCGGTAAGACAGAGATTAAAACCGTATAAATACTGATGTTATCGGCATAGTTAATCGTATATAATGATAGTAAATCACTATCTTGGAAAGGCTCTTTAAACCGGGTCATATTTGGAAATAAACCCGGAGAAAATTTGCCGTGAGTTATTGCCGTGAGTTATTGCCGTG
The DNA here is from genome assembly GCF_001276715.1 of Planktothricoides sp. SR001. GTDB lineage: Bacteria > Cyanobacteriota > Cyanobacteriia > Cyanobacteriales > Laspinemataceae > Planktothricoides > Planktothricoides raciborskii. Next base: position 33,843 of record NZ_LIUQ01000028.1, read on the forward strand.
AGTTATTGCCGTGAGTTATTGCCGTGAGTTATTGCCGTGAGTTATTGCCGTGAGTTGTCAGATCGGAATAGAGACTAATTTTCAGAAAATGATTCTGTGGGTAAACAATAAATGTTCAGGGATTATTTGCATTTCATTGGCCAGATAGGAGGAAACAACATTCTCCATCAAGGGGAATATCAGCCTTTTTTGGTCGTTCTTTCGATCTCGATCGCCATTTTTACGTCATATATGGCGTTTTTAATGGGTCAGTTTGCGGAGCAAGTTGCCAGTCAGCGGGTTCGCCAGACACTTCTTTCCCTGAGTGGATTAGCCTTGGGGGTGGGCATCTGGGCAATGCACTTCATTGGTATGGTGGGGTTTCATTTGTCCTGTAGCACCAGCTATAACCCTTGGATCACTATCCTGTCAATGGTGCCCAGCGTAGGGGCCAGCATCTACACCATGCATTTCATCGCCCATCCCCAACCCAGTTTGCCAGTAATACTGGCTGGAGGGGTCTTGGTGGGACTGGGGATTGGGACGATGCACTATTCAGGGATGGCAGCAATCCAGTTAGATGGCTGGATTCGCTATAATCCCGTGCTGTTTTCTGTCTCAATTCTCGTGGCCATCATTTTGGCGACGATCTCCCTCTGGTTTCGTTTCTACATCAACAAAATCTTTGGCGAAATTGGGGGCTATGCCTTAGCCAGTTCAGCAGTGGTCATGGGTTTGGCGACATCGGGGATGCACTATATCGCCATGACCGCCACCCAGTTCTTCTGTAATCCGTTCAGCACGATGCCTGATTCTGGGGTGGGACTGAATGCGATCGCCATTGGTGTCACCGTGGCAACCACCTTGCTGACGGGAATCATCATGCTGGTGGTATTGCGGGAAACCACTTGGCAAAAAAATCAGAACCAGATTCTGGCACAAACAGAAGCTTGGTATCGTGGGATCATTAAATATGCCCCGGATGGGATGCTGGTGATTAACTCGCGGGGGCAGATTATCCTGACTAACCCGGTACTCGATGTCATGTTTGGCTATCAGTCCAACGAACTGCTGGGGCAGTCGTGGGAAATCCTGAGTTTGACCGATAGTTCTGGCGGACTGCTTGACTTGGGGGATTACTTCCAAGCCAAAGGGCAGGTTTGTCCCCTCAACGATCGCAACTTAGAGTTACAGGGTCAGCGTCAAGATGGGACAAAGTTTCCCATCGAAGTCGCATTAGTCCGTTTGCCGGAACTAGGGGATCGTGGCATCAGTGTCTTTGCCTCGGTACGGGATGTCACCAGCCGCAAACAAACGGAATCGGCAATTATCCGCCAGCGCGAACAATTGCAGTGGATCTTGGATAAAGCCCCCACAGGAGTTGCCATCACGGTGGACAACATTACTCGCTTTGCTAACCCGTGCATAGGCACCCTAGTGGATCTCAAAGTTGGCGACAACCCAGAAAAAATCTATGCAGATAAATTCGATCGCCTTTATATGCTCCAACAACTAGGCCGTTATGGGGTATTTGAGGGGGGTACTTATAAAATGTATGGACCCGATGGCAAAATTCGGGACATTATGGCTACTTTTATCGCCACGGAATATGAAGGCAAGCCCGGAGTCTTAGGTTGGCTAACGGATATCAGTAAAATTAAAGCCGCCGAAGCAGAAATGCGACGGGCTAAAGAATTGGCCGAAGAAACCACCCGAATTAAATCGGACTTTCTCGCGAATATGAGCCATGAAATTCGTACTCCCATGAATGCCATTATCGGCATGACCCATCTGGCTTTGAAAACTGATTTAACTCCCCGCCAGCAAGAATATTTAAAAAAAATCCAAACCTCTAGTCAACATTTATTAGGAGTGATCAATGATATTCTCGATTTCTCCAAAATCGAAGCCGGGAAACTGAAGATTGAACAGATCGATTTTGATCTGGAAAAGGTCTTAGAAAATGTGGCGACCCTGATTACGGAAAAAGCAACAGCTAAGGGACTAGAACTGCTCTTTGATATTGAGCCAAATTTGCCCAGAAATTTTATCGGCGATCCCTTACGTATGGGGCAAATTCTGATTAACTATGCCAATAACGCCGTTAAGTTCACGGAAAAAGGAGAAATCACCATCACTGTCAAGCTGAAAGAATACCGAGATCGCGATGTGGTGCTGTACCTGGGAGTCAAAGACACCGGAATTGGCTTGACCGAAGAGCATCAGGGCACATTGTTCCAAAGTTTCCAACAGGCGGATACTTCCACCACCCGGAAGTTCGGTGGCACCGGGCTGGGACTGGCCATCTGTAAGCGGATTGCGGCACTGATGGGGGGTGAAGTGGGGGTGGAAAGCGAATATGGAAAAGGCAGCACTTTCTGGTGTACTGTTTGTTTGCAGAAAAGCACCTTACCGCCACGGCGAATGGTACTGAGTCGAGATATTCAAGGCAAACGGGTCTTAGTGGTTGATGACAACGAAAATGCCCGACTGATTATGAAGGATCTCCTGGAACAGATGAAATTTGATGTGGATCTGGTGAGTTCCGGTCAGGAAGCTTTGGATGCGGTCGCTGCGGCTGATACCTTCGATCGTCCTTATGAGATTGTTTTTCTGGACTGGCAAATGCCATTTATGGACGGGCTGGAAGTTGCCCGCCGAATCAAAAAAATTTCCTTGAAACATAAACCGCATCATTTGATTGTCACCGCTTACGGAAGAGAGGAAGTTTTCCAAGAAGCAGAATCAACGGGCATCGCCGATGTTTTGGTCAAGCCAGTCAATGCTTCTATTGTGTTTGACAGTCTAGCGAGATTACTCGGTGAAACGGGAGAAAATGTGGCCAATAGCAATTATGAACCGCCGAGTCTGCTGGCCGATCGCCTCAAAACCATCCAAGGGGCAAAGATTCTATTAGTAGAAGACAACGAGGTGAATCAGGAAGTGGCCATAGAGTTATTACAGGATGCCGGATTTGTGGTTGATTTGGCCGAAAACGGGCGGATTGCGCTGGCAAAAGTCAAAACTGATGATTACGATCTGGTGCTGATGGATATGCAGATGCCGGAAATGGATGGGATTTCCGCTACCATTCAGCTTCGCCAAGATCCTGATTACCAAACTTTGCCGATTGTGGCCATGACCGCGAATGTGATGCAAGGCGATCGCGATCGCTGTTTAAGCGCCGGGATGAACGATCATGTGGCCAAACCCATTGAACCGGAGGATCTCTGGAATACTTTGCTCAAATGGATTCCACCCCAGTCCTCCAAGAGGGAATCAGCAGAAACTCCTGTCCCGGCGATCGCCAAGCCCGAAAATCCGGTGACTATTCCTACAGATATTCCGGGTCTGAATATATGCGAAGGGCTGCGCCGGGTCTTGGGCAAAAAATCACTTTATCTGTCAATGTTACGCAAATTTGTATCGGGACAGAAAAACTTTGCCCAGCAATTTATCCAAGCTTGGGAAGTTGGTGACTACAAACTAGCAGAAAGATTAGCCCATACATTGCGTGGAGTAGCGGGCAACATTGGAGCCGCAGAAATCCAAGCCGCAGCCTCAACTTTAGAAACTGCGGTTAAAAACGAGGTTTCTCCTGGGGAAATCGAAGCATTTTTGCTGGCATTGCGTCAACCTCTGGAAACATTGATTGACCAATTAGAAATTAAACTGGCACCGGAAGTCGTGACTGCTACCGTCGATATAGATTTGGCTAAATTGACAGAAGTCTGCCATCAACTTTCTCACCTCTTGCTCGAAAATGATGCGGAGGCTGCCGAAGTTTTACAAGATAATACGGATTTACTTAAAAATGCTTTTCCCCAGGGTTATAGTGCGATTGCGGATGCGGTAAATTCATTTGATTTTGATGCAGCCCATGCCGCGTTATTGTTGGCTAGGGAAACTTTTAATATCTCTTAAGGTTAATAAATCAAATAACTAAACAGGGTATCTATATGGAAACTACTCAAAATACGCAAGAAAAAAAGACGATTCTGGTGGTGGATGATACCCCAGATAATCTGGCTTTTATTAGCGGATTACTCAAGGATACTTTTCGGGTTAAAGTTGCGAATAACGGCGAAAAAGGATTGGCGATCGCCCAGTCCGACAATCCCCCAGATTTAATCCTGCTGGATATTATGATGCCAGGGATGGATGGCTATGAAGTCTGTCGCCAACTCAAGGCGAATGTGCGATCGCGAGAAATTCCCGTGATTTTTCTCACCGCCAAATCAGAAATCGAAGACGAACGGAAAGGTCTGGAATTAGGATCCGCCGACTATATCACCAAACCCGTGAGTCCTCCCATCCTCCTAGCCCGGGTCAACACCCAACTCACCCTAAAAGCTTCTCTGGACAATTTGCGAGACTTACTTCAATTTCGCGAAGACATGGTAAACATGATCGTCCACGATTTGCGAAATCCCATTTCCATGATACTTCCCACCGTCGATTTACTACTGACATATCCTAACCTAGCCCCGGAAAAACGGCAGAAAAGTCTAGAAAGAATTTTCTATGGAGCACAACAACTGCGGCGTTTAGTAGATGATTTGCTCCTGAGAGCCAAGTTAGAGGCGAATAAGTTGGTTTTAGATTACCAAGATGTAGATATCTGTGAAATTTGTGCATCAGCAGTAGCCGATTTAGAAGTCAGCGCCGCTGACAAGCATTTACAACTGATTATAAAAACCCCTGAAGTGAATGATCGTACCGTCAAAGTCGATCCCATGCTATTTCGGCGAGCCATTGATAATTTATTATCCAATGCCATTAAGTTTTCCCCACAAAACAGCGAAATCACTCTCTTGGTAGATTATCCAAAAGAACGAGGTGCAAAAGTTCAGGTGGCGGATTTAGGCCCAGGAGTCAATGAGAATTTACGGCAAGGTATTTTTGAAAAATACGAGATTGGCACTTTGATGAAAGGCGTGAGCCAAATCGGTTTAGGTTTAGCTTTTTGTAAACTGGTGGTTGATGCCCACGGGGGAAATATTACCGTCACAGATAATACTCCTAATGGCTCAATATTTACCATCGAAATTAACAATTAATTATTAATTTGTTGATATTCTGATATTAGGAATTACGCAAATCTGGCGATTAACGGCGATTAAACAACATAGGTAGGGTGGGCTTTCGCCCATCCTACCCGTAATATATCCGTGTAGGATTTAGGGAATCTATGAGTCCCCATCCCCCCTAGATAAAACTCGGCTTATCTCAGACTGACAAATCCGGCATTTCTAATTATTTCTTGACCTTGATCCGTCAACATAAACTGGGCATAAGTTTCCCCAGCAATTTGATCCAATTGGCCATTTTCTTTCACCACCACAAATAAACGACGACTCCAGGGATATGCCCCACTTCTAAATACGTTCACATTCACTTCATTCCGTCGATTGGGACATTGGGAAAGAGGGATAAACGGTTCTTGATAGGGGGCAACAAATTCACCAGGGTTTTTACCAATTGGTACAGTTTTTACCGTACATTGAGGCACCAGTAATGTAGAGGAAGACCAGTAAATTCCCCCCATATCTCTCGCTACCATTCTGATAGCTTCAGTGGTAGTCTCTGTTAAGATAGCGTAATTGGGATCGTCTCTACCTATTTTACCATAAGGCTGGATTTTTAAATCTGGGCCCCCAACTTCGCTCCAGTTAGTAATTTTACCCGCATAAATATCATCATGTTGTTGAATGGTTAAACCGGGAATTTCTAAACTGGGGTGAACTGCTACGGCAATTCCATCAATCCCCACTGCGATTTCTTTTATTTTAAAGCCTCGTTTTTCGGCAGTTTCATATTCATTTTTAGAAATCGGTCGGGAAGATAAAGCAAAAGCCAGTTCATTATTTAATAGCATAGAGATTCCCGTACCCGTACTGGGGGCTTCTCGGACGGGATCCGTATAACGCAGTTGAAATTGTGGCCAAACGATTTGAATTGCTGGGTCAATTTCTGCTCTAATGGGCGCCCAAGTGGTACTGCCACCATGACTAAATAATCCTTTGGGAACATTTTTCACTTGAGCAAAGGTTTCAGGATATTCTATAACTGTTTGATTGGGGGAATTATCGGCAGAATTGTCACCATTTTCTGACGAATTGTTGCCTCCAGTAATCGATTGGATGCCACCCGATCGCTGAAAAAAGAAAAATCCTATCCCCAGCAGGGTTAAGGTGATGACTAGGGTTAGGAGGAGAACTTTAGTTTCTTTTGGAGTGTTAGACATTGCTGATTAACGGCTAATTTACTGATTGATGACTCTATTTTAAGCCCAATTTTTTTCTAATCCAAGTAGCGGTCATAAATAATAGGGGGGTGACAAGCAATCCCGTAAGAATCATATGTCCCGGAAATTGAAAGTAAAAATACCATAAAAGTAAGGTGCCATAAGGGGAATCCGTATGATCCACAAAATAAAATAGCAGACTACTTTCATCCCCAGGGGGAATTCCTAAGCGACGTTTGATAAAAGAATTGGGTAATTCAGATAAGTTAAACACTAATCCAACCAGTAACCCATACTCTAACCAGTTAAAAGATGCCAAAGATATCCAATTAGGCAGAGGGTCTTTGATGAGCAAAGGTTCTAATATTTGGCATAATAAGACGCTGACCGCATTGGTTAAGGGAAGACTGACTAAGCCGCGCCATTTTTTGTTTGCTCCAAATAATGACTGGTTAATGGGAAAGTTTAACGGTTCAAATAGTGGAGTTTTCCAGAGGAATGCTTCGATTATTCCCGCGATAAATAATGGACAAATTAGCCAGAGTATATTGGATGTATCCTGAAAAAATACTTGTAAAATCGGGGGCATAGTGGTAAAATATAGAGTGAGCGAAATTTCTCAATTTATTATAGCGCATTTTCAGTGAAATCAAATAGGAAACAGGGAATAGAAAAATGTTGGTTGGGCATGGCCGACCTGTTTAAGTAGCAAGCATTGGCCACCCTAGCCAAAAATATATCGCCAATATATCGCCAATATATCGCCAAATTTATCTGATTAAGTTAATCATATAAATATTGCATCATTTATATGATGTATTAACTAATAATTTTGCAGAAAAAAAGCAGAAAAAAATGCAGGAAAAAATTACGGAAAGAATGCAGGAAAAAATCCAGGAAAGAATATTTAGCGATTGCCTCTGGTTTATAGATAGCCCAAAACCGTTGGCGGAAAATACCCCTGATTATCCTTTAGGGTATTTAACGGAAAATTACTTGATATTTTTCCAGAATAGCCAAGAAAGCTATTTAAGCTTAGACGATGTAGTTGGGGTATCTATATGCGATAGATTAGAAAATATTGAGGAAGCATTTTTTCAAGTTAAAGCTTATCATTTGGTAGAATTATCAGCAGTTTTGGGTTTGGGAAAAAAACGCCAACGCCGGTTAAAAACTTATGAATTTGCTTGTCCCAATACTGAGGTGCGATCGCGCTGGATAGTGGCGATTCAAAACCTGATTCGAGGTTTACCGATTGACAACCAAAATCCGGCAGTTAATCAGCGGTTACAGATATTTTTAAATCCGACAAGTGGCAAAAAACAAAGCCGGATAATTTTCCAGCAAATTAGTCCATTATTAGACAATAGTCATCTGGAATATACCTTAACAGAAACCACCCGTACTGGTCAAATTCAAGACACCTTAAGTGAAATTAATCTCTCAGAAATTGATGGGATTATCATCGTCGGGGGTGATGGCAGCATCCATGAAGCAATCAATGGATTAATGAATCGTTCTGATTGGCAAACAGCAATCCTCAAACCCATTGGCATTATTCCAACGGGAACGGGGAATGGGTTAGCTAAAACTTTATTAGAAATTTCCGGTGAACCGGACGATCCCTTAAGTGCGGCTTTTCTGATTGCCAAAGGAATTACCCAAGGAAAATATCGCCCTTTGGATCTTGCTAAAACTCAACAATCTGGCCAAATATTTTATAGTTTTCTTTCTCTTGGTTGGGGAATTATTAGTGATGTAGATATTGAATCAGAAAAATTAAGGTTTTTAGGCAGTCTCAGAACCGATATTTATGCCCTGATGCGAATTGCGACATTGCGTCATTATCCAGGAAAATTTGCTTATTTACCCGCTTATTTACCAGAAACAGAGGCGATTACGCGTAGCGGATCCCTTACGGGAGTCGCCTCTCTCATGGGTGAATACCAAAGTGAATGTCAAACCTTTAAAAAATGTCCAAATTGTCTGGCAGCAGATAAACAAATACCGCCAACAAAGCAGCAAGATTGGCAAGTGATGCAAGATGACTTTGTATTAATTTGGGCGATGAATATTAGTCATGCTACCCAAAATATCAAAGCGGCACCTCACGCCCATTTATCTGATGGGATGATGGATATTATTATAGTCCGCCGGGGAATTTCTAAGTTAAACTTACTCTTAGCTTTCTTAAAAGCTGCCCAGGGAAAGCATCTCTCGTTACCGGGAATCGAATTTTATAAAGTACGGGGTTTTCGCTTAGAACCCTTAACCCCCCAGGGTATTTTAACGGTGGATGGGGAGCAAGTCGAGTATTTACCAATAGAAATGGAGGTAAAAAGAGGATTAGCCAGAGTGATTTGTGCGTGAAAAATGCGATCGGCTATCAGTCTTGGGCGTTAAATATCGGCACCAAATATCGGCCTTTCATATTCAGAATAAAGCTGAAAGCTAAACCCTGAAGGCTGACCTCTGAAAGCTGACCTCTGAAAGCTGACCTCTGAAAGCTGACCTCTGAAAGCTGACCTCTGAAAGCTGACCTTTGAAAGCTGACGCTGTATTCTCAGGAACTTGTTGACCGGGTAAATGGATCTAGACACTTAAGAAACCGGCAAGGGATTGAACTTCTAGGGTATTGTTCACAGGGTATATATAGATCGGATGTCTGGGGTGCGAACTACTCATTTAACTCTAATCACTCTAAATCCTGCCCTAGAAAACGCTTTTGACCACTTCGGAAATAAGGAGACAAGCAAAATGAAAAAACTGCGAAAATTCCGCTGGGTGGCGCTAGGATTAGCTGTATTTCTCAGCGTCAACTTGTTGAATTTTGGCTTCCCCCTGGGGGTTCAGTCAAAATTACCGCCTACCACCAACCAAACCCCCAGCCAAACTCCCGGTTTTGTTTGGCAAAACAGCAACCTCCCCAGTCTTGAGGAGGTTTTCCAACTCGCCCAAAACTCGGATAGCAACCAATTACAAAGATTAGCGGAAGGCGATCGCCTCTTTCGAGAAGGAAATGTCTCTGGGGCAGAACGAATTTATCGCGAAGTTAAACCCCCTTACTCCTCAAATGTTGGCAGAAACGATCTGCCTGAACCTGTCTATGATGCCGAACAACTGGGAGGAGCAGCGCGAGTTTATTGGCGCGAAGCCCAAGCGGGATTTGAACAAAAAATGCAAAGCCGACTGTTTATTGCCCTAGAACAGTTAGTAGAAGACTATCCGCAATTTATCCCCGGTCATTTATTATTAGTAGATGCTTTGAGACAATACGATCGCCTCTTCTTGGCGATCGCCGCCCTAGAAAGGGCCACCAACCTCTATCCCAATGAACCGTCATTAATTGCTGCCGAAATCAAAGCCTTAGCCGAGGATAAACAATGGCTAGAAGCCTCAATTTCTGCGCGGCAATTTGCCCTACTCTTTCCCGAACACGAAAAGGCGGGAGAATTCACCAAAATTGCCGATGAATATTTGAAAAAATATCAAGGAGGGATGAAGCGGAGATTAATCGGTCAAGCGATTCTCAGTGGCGCGATTAATATTGGCGATTACCTCCTAACCGGCAATGCCGCTGGCGGCATTCCCACCCTGCAATTAACCATGCTCTTATTGCAAGGCGAATCTTCCTTTGGCAAACAATTTTCTGAAGCTTACAAACAAGAGTATAGAAGCCAAGGGATGTTAGTTGAAGACCCACAAATTTTAGAATATGTAGACCGATTAGGTCAGCAAGTCGCCAGCTTAATGGGTCGCGATGAATTTGAATATGAATTTAATGTGATTGCCGATGATTCCCTCAATGCTTTTGCCATGCCCGGAGGTAAAATATTTATTCATACGGGGGCATTAATGCAACTGAAATCCGAAGCAGAATTAATGGGATTAATCGGCCATGAAGTCGGCCACGCGGTACTATCCCACGGCTATCAGCGCATTGCTAAAGGGACATTATTATCCAATTTAAACCGTGTTTTACCCTTAGGAGATGTGATTGCTGAACTGTTAAATCGGGCTTATTCTCGTCAGAATGAACGGCAATCAGATATTTTAGGAACGCGAGTTTTAGCGGGTACAAAATATGCTGCCGATGGCGTCAGAAATGTGATGGTCAGACTTGATAAACTTTACGGAGATAAAGCCCCACCGCCGTGGTTATCGACTCACCCACCCTCCGCAGAACGGGTGCGATATTTAGAGGAAATGATTGTGGAAAATAGTTATAACCCTTATGGTTATGAAGGGGTGGACGAACTAGCCGCAATTCAAGCCCGAATCAAAGAAATCGTCCCGCAAAAGAGTTAGAATTATTCGTTATTTGTTATTTGTTATTTGTTATTTGTTGTTAGCATATTAACCTAAATAACAAATAACAAATAGGCAACAAAATAACCAAAATTAAATTAGCAGAAATTTGGCCAAAAGTTTCCGGATGTGAAAGGTAGGATGCGGGAAATAGGAATGGTAGATGCACCCTGATTGACGCTTCCCGGCTTGCGAGTCAAGCTGGGATTTTTTTTCTCTGATAGAGAATAGATAAAGAATAGATGCGGGAAAGAAGACGCTTCCCTTAAATTAGCAGAAATTTAGCAGAAATTTGGCCAAAAGTTTCCGGATGTGAAAGGTAGGATGCGAGAAATAGGAATGGTAGATGCACCCTGATGTACGCTTCCCGGCTTGCGAGTCAAGCTGGGATTTTTTTTCTCTGATAGAGAATAGATAAAGAATAGATGCGGGAAAGAAGACGCTTCCCTTAAATTAGCAGAAATTTAGCAGAAATTTGGCCAAAAGTTTCCGGATGTGAAAAGTAGGATGCGGGAAATAGGAATGGTAGATGCACCCTGATTGACGCTTCCCGGCTTGCGAGTCAAGCTGGGATTTTTTTTCTCTGATAGAGAATAGATAAAGAATAGATGCGGGAAAGAAGACGCTTTCCTTAAATTAGCAGAAATTTAGCATAAATTTGGCCAAAAGTTTCCGGATGTTAAAGGTAGGATGCGGGAAATAGGAATGGTAGATGCACCCTGATTTACGCTTCCCGGCTTGCGAGTCAAGCTGGGTTTTTTTTCTCTGATAGAGAATATAGGCGGTTTAAACCGCTGGCTTAAATTTAACATAAATTTGCTGATTTTTTCCGGATTAATCGTGACTTCTTGTGGAAAAAAAAATGGTAGATGCACCCTGATTGACATTTCCCGGCTTGCGAGTCAAGCTGGGATTTTTTTCTTTGCTGAATATTTATTGCTTATTGCTTATTTGTTTTTGGGTATTTGCTCTGGATAAGCCATAATAAATCACGAATCACAAAGCCCTAAGTTTTTGATGTTTTGAGTTTATTGGTAAATTGGGATGGACTTTTTGTTAGAGGTAATCTAATGGTAAAAATGCTGCCTTTTCCCAGTTCACTTTGGAGGTGGATTTGGCCGTTATGGTTTTTGACGATCGCCTCAGCAATGGCTAATCCTAAACCAGCGCCTCCGGTGGTTCGAGAGCGATCGCTGTTCACCCGATAAAACCGATTAAAGATTCGGGTTTGGTCTTCGGGACTGATGCCAATTCCCGTATCTTTAATATGAATCATCGCGTCATTAGCAGCACTCTCTAAAATTAGGTTAACTTCACCCCCCGCATTGCTATATTGAATGGCGTTACTGACTAAATTCATCACGAGACGATAGAGTTGGTCTTCATAGCCAAGCAGGGTTAAAGGTTGATAACTATTAATATGTTTGTTAAGAGTAATATTGGCGGCGATCGCTAAAGCGGCGAGTTCTTCTTGAACATCACTAATAATATCATTTAAACAACAGACATTTGGCTCTTGGGGCATAATTTGCCGATCCATGCGCGATAACCAAAGTAAGTCTTTCACCAGTTGATACAGACGGTGATTTTGCCGTTGAATACTGTGTAAAGTTTCTCTAATTTCGCTTTGATTTAATTGGGGCATTCTTAAAGTAGATTCTACGGTAGCGCGGATAGCCGCCAGGGGGGTGCGTAGTTCATGGGCAGCATCGCCAGTAAACTGTTGGATTTGCTGATAAGATTGATAAATGGGTTGCATGGCTAATCCGGCTAACCACCAACTGGCAAATCCAACTAATAATAAGGCGATGGGCAATCCCACAATTAAAATCAGCTTGACCGCCGCTAAATAATGTTCCCATTCAGCCAGCGATCGCCCCAGTTGTAAATATCCCCAATCCCGATAATCTTGGGTATGCAAGGTGACAGAAATTTGATGGTAACGAGTGCCATTAGTATCAACAACTGTTTGCCAAGTTTTTTGGGGTGATTTGCTGGATAAACCAGGAGGATGAATGCCTGCTAAGGCCACTAAATTACCGGATAAATCGAGTAAGCGAAGGTAATAGTGTCCTTGGGCGATCGCACCGAGGACATGACTATTGGGGTTTCTCGGTTCCGTGGCACATTTTTCGGTGACGATACATAAATCCGGCAAAAATCGCCGTAATTCAGGGGCTAAAATCCCCGGTTCTTCTAATAAGGTTTCCAGGCTATCATGGATGGTTCCAGCCACCGATTCTAATTCCCGATCTAAGGTGACTTGGTGAGCATGGGCGATCGCTTCATAAACCCCGACTCCACAAATACTTAAAATCACCCCCATGACTCCCGCATACCAGCAAGCTAGTCGCGATCGAGTCTTTTGAAAAAGCTGATTTTGTTGCATCATTTGTGATTGGTTATTTGTTGTTTGTTGTTGGGTAGGGATTCTTTGGTTATTGGTTGTTTGTTGTTTGTTGTTTGTTATTGGTTGTTTGTTGTTTGTTGTTTGAATCAGCCCCAATCACGAATAACTATTAACTATTAACTATTGACTATTAGTTAATAGCTATTAATTATTAACCATTAACCGATATCCCAACCCATAAACCGTTTCAATAATTAAGTCAGATTGATGTTCAGAAAGCTTGCGTCTGAGGAGGCGAATTTGTGCCGCTACCACATTACTTTCTGGTTCCGCATCAAATTCCCAAAGTTGATTGAAAATTTGGTCGCGGGTGACAATTTGGTTGGGATGACGCATAAAATATTCTAGCAGTTGAAATTCTTTATTAGTTAGGGCGATCGCGGCTATTTCCCCGCTATTATTCTGCTGATATAAGTAGCGAGTGCCATAATCTAATCTGCTATTTTTGAAATGAAGTTGCGGGGGTTGAACTTGGGGCGATCGCCGCTGTAAAGCTCGCAACCGGGCTAACAATTCTCCCATACCAAATGGCTTGACCAAGTAATCATCAGCCCCCGCATCCAACCCCGCAACTTTATCCGCTTGAGTATCTTTGGCGGTGAGCATAATCACCGGCAAAGGATTCTTTTTTTGCCGCAAACGCTTACATAATTCTAAACCAGATAATCCGGGCAGTAACCAATCAAAAATTGCCAAGGTATATTGAGTACCACTCTCTAGATAGTCCCAGGCATCTTGACCATTTTCTACCCAGTCTACAATATAGGCTTCTTGGGTTAATGTGCGTTTAATCGCTGCCCCTAAATCAGGCTCATCTTCTACTAACAAAAGTCTCATCGCTGTCGATTTGATTGGGTTGTTTTTTCTCCTAATAGATGTTATCCTAAATTTTGATAAATGGGTAGCAATCTAAAAATGCCATTGACGCGATCGCCTGTTTCAGACCGTGGGAATAAAACCAGTAATTTCTAATCTCTAATTCTTAAGCGTGGATTCTTTTGGCCACAAGCTGTTCCTCTAATGCGGCAATCCGATTATAGGCAGCAGTGAGTTGTGCGGTGAGTCGCTGAATTTGGATATCGGGGGTAATCTCGGTTTGCTCCCCTTCAACCATATCCTCTAGGTCATTGTCATTGCCCAAAATATCTTGATGAATTAGGGAGCGATCGAACATTTCGCTAGTGGGATAGCAAACTTCATCATCCAGATATAACAGTGAGCGATCCATCGGTGACGATAGATCCAAATCTTTTAACGATGATTCAAGGCTTGTGCCATTGGTCGGAGAATTGGCCGCAGAATTTTGACCCTGTAGCCTGGGTTGCCAACTTGCCCGATCTGAGTAAAAATTCTGAGATTCTCGACGAGAATCGATGATTTCTCCATTGGCATAGTAGTCGGAAATTCTGGCATCAAACGGAGACCCTTCAACGGAGTGGTTATTTGTCCAGCCATTTTTAGTACCGATAAGCGCGATTTTCCGATTAAGCTGCTCGATCATTTGATAAAGAATATCGACTTTATGAATTAATGTCATTATCTGGCTTTCTACAGAACCCATACCAGACCCCCATGATTATAAAAAAATCTTCTAATCAATCTTAAGTAATAATTTGGTCAAATTTGGATTATTTCTACATTTATTTAATATTTATTGCGAAAATGTTGATTTTCTTTAAAAAAATATGTCACGCAACAATCCTTAACATTGGGGCTAACAATCTGCCACAGGGTTGATTTATTTCCAGAATTAGGACTGAGGCAATTTTTGGCATTTCACTCGGAGATGTAGGGACAATTGATGAATTGCCTCTATAGCAAGCAGGTCGTTGTATCAGACTCACCTGTAATTTAGGACAGGACTCGGCGAAGTCCCTACCCATTTCACGGAATCGTCAGTAAAATATGAAGTTATATTAAGAAAGGTAACAAAATTGACATCTTTTCTGGATGAGCCGTTGTTACCCTGTCCATAATCGATTAAAGTTAGGGGTTTACCTAATGACGTTATTGCCACAACTTACTCAACCAAGCAGTTCTCAGACTCATGGTCAGACCAGCAGTGATTTGATTCGAGCATTTTTCCAGTTTAGTGAGGGAAAATGGCGCTCAGAACGGCGGTATTACACCCTACCGGAAGGGCCGACGGAAGAACTGGTGAGTATTGTCACGGTTGAGTTTCTCGAACCCGGTCATGTTTCTTTGTTAGAGTTGGGGTCTTTGCATCAGTTGTCTTTGGCAGAATGTGAAGCCCTCTGTGGGAGTAAGGTCTACTGGGAAAGTACCGATTCCAGGAACGGGAAGAAAAAGTCGGCGGGTTCTACGGTGTTTGGGGCGTTGAATAGTATTTTGTACCGCGATCGCGGTTTTGCCACCTTGAATCCGGTTACGGCGAAATTTTACCTGCCCAACCCGGAAACATTGTGTCTGCGAACAGAGTACAATGGGTCAGTCTTTGAAGAAGAAATTAAACATATTGGCCAGCAGTACCGCACCAGGCAATCGATTATGTCCCGTGCCGGTGAACAAATTATGATTGGTCAGTATCTAGAAAAACGTATCCAATAAACATTTCCCGTAAACATTGAAGCGACGATCTTTTATTCTCGGTGCCGGAGTCCTGACTTTGGGACAATTATTAGCCGCTTGTGGGGGTGAGAAAAAATCCACCCTCCAAGTTCGTTTGTTGCAAAATTCCATTCCGGCAGTGGTGTTGAATCAGTACCGTAAACAAATTCAAAATCAGGTGGTGTTGGATTTTGTTCCCGTTGCCCAGTTGCAAGATATTTTTTCTCAGCTTCAAACTTGGCAGCAAACTCCGACTACTGAAACCAGTCAACGGTTTAACTTGCCGTTTTTGGGTAGACGAAAACCAGATGGGGTGATTTCTGATTTGGTGACTTTGGGCGATTATTGGTTAGCTTCGGCGATCGCCCAAGAACTGATTCAACCGTTGGATACTCAGAAACTCAAGCAGTGGCAACAATTACCCCTCCGTTGGCAAGCTTTGGTGCAACGCGATCGCCAGGGCAACCTCGACCCGAATGGGGCAGTCTGGGGCGCCCCTTATCGCTGGGGCAGTACCGCGATCGTCTATCGGCTGGATAAATTAAAACATTTTGATTGGTTGCCAACGGATTGGAGTGATTTATGGCGTCCAGAATTGCGCGATCGCCTTTCCCTGCTTGACCAACCCAGAGAAATCATTGGTTTAACCTTAAAAAAACTCGGTCATTCCTACAACACCGCAGATTTAACCAAAGTTCCTCAACTCAAAGAAGAACTACAAAATTTACACAAACTCGTTAAATTCTACAGTTCCGATACCTATCTACAACCCTTAATTCTAGGGGATACCTGGGTGGCGGTGGGTTGGTCTACAGATATCTTGCCTATGCTGCAACGGTATTCTAATCTAGGGGCGGTGATTCCGGCTTCGGGGACTGCGTTGTGGGCTGATTTGTGGGTGCGACCGGCAGCCAAAAAAGAGACAAATAAAGACACCAATCAAGACAGAAATTCACCCAACAAATCAAAATCTGATGACCTTCTTTCTCAATGGATTGACTTTTGCTGGGAACGGGCGATCGTGGAGCAAATCTCTTTGAGAACGAAAGCCGTTTCGCCTATGTTGAATCAAAATCAACCCAACTTACCCAAAGGATTACAAAATAATTCCCTGTTAAATGCCCTGTTATTGCCAGAAGCGGATATTTTAGAAAAATCTGAATTTATGCAACCGCTGCCCCCAGAAGTTACCCAAAAGTATCAAGATTTATGGGTGGAAATTCGGCGATCGTAGGTCAAAAAAGAAATAAAAGAAACCGGTTTTCGGCGATTTTGTCACCCAGCCAAAAATTAAGAAACCCCGGTTTCTGGAACCTCTGACCCTCCTGGCTTCAATCCTCAAGGGTTTCCAGGGTGCTGGGGTCTTCTGGAATTGGCATAATAAAGCGATTATTGGCACGAACAAAACAATTACCATTAATACTATCCACCGGAATCCAAGGTTTGCCTCGGTAATCCAAAAGCACAATTTGATTGGCCATATTTCCAGTGACCGCTTGTAAACGTTGTCCGGTTTTAAAAACGGTTAAAACTGACCATTGAGTAATGTCATGGCGGTTATTTTCTTGTAACGGGGCAGGAACGTCTATGCTATCGAGATAGACTCCCTGAAATTGGCGAGGCATCCGACAATTTAACCCCTTGGGATCGCGATCGCTTACTTGCCAATTCACCTGCCGATTTCCCCGTCTTTGGGGAAAAATATAATCACCGTCGGCATTAGTAGAAGGAACTGCCCAAACAGGCGGACAGACCAAAGCCGTACTCGCAAGCATAAACAATAAATTTTTAAAATTTTTCAGTAGTTTCATAATGATAAAATCTCCAATTCTAAAGCGTTAGTCCAGTAGTGTTAGTCCAGTAGGGTTAGTCCAGTAGTGTTAGTCCAGTAACCCAGGAAATTCCGTATTCCTAAGAGTTAGTATTTTGTGAGTATTTTGTATTTCTCAGGATATCCCCTGGGAGTTTACGATCAAAAAAAATTTGGCGTGATGCGGGTCAGATCGTCATCCAGTGGAGTCATGGACTTACTTGAGGATGGCGTTTTCAGTATATTTTTCAGTATAACTCTGCGGGTAGAGATTGCGTGATTTCAGAGATTTCAGAAATATTGAACCTTTTTTTCTGCCTTTTGGTCTAAATCCACAGTAATCAGACCACAGTAAGGGAGAAACCAGAGGTGTTGATGGTTTCAGTGGATGTTAACCAAAATGAGGGGTCAGACGCGGATCTGGTGCAGCGTTGTTTAAAGGGCGATCGCCAAACTTTTCGAGTCTTGTACCAGCGCTATCAGCATAAAGTCAGATCCACGCTTTACCAGTTGTGTGGTACATCAGTGCTGGATGATTTGATGCAAGATGTGTTTTTGCGAGCCTGGAAAGGACTGCCTAAGCTGAAAAATCCGCAGCATTTTTCCACCTGGTTGTATCGAATTACTTGGAATGTGGCTACGGATCGGCGACAGCAATTTGCCAAACAACGTTCTGAACAGGAAACTCTGAATAATCACGCTGAATCCACAACCTCAGACCCTTCTGATTTGATGCATTTACATTATCAAGATTTAGTCAAAAGAGGGTTGGCTGAATTGAGTTTTGACCATCGCACGATTCTGGTGTTACACGACCTAGAAGATTTGCCGCAAAAGCAGATTGCCGAAATTTTAGCGGTGCCGGTAGGAACGGTGAAGTCTCGCTTATTTCATGCGCGGGCTGCCATGCGTAAATTTTTAGAAAAACAGGGGGTTCAATTATGAATAAGTTGCCAAACAATGACCCAAAGCTGGTGGAGTTTCTCCGCCAAAATCGTCCAGATTTGCCACCAGAAAATCTGGATTTGGAAGCACAGATTATGGCGGCGGTGGCGGCAACTTCCCTGTCAGAATCGGTGCAAAATTCTCCGGTGATTCCGTTCCGGCGACGGAGTTTCTGGCTGATGCCGCCGGCGATCGCGGCTGGTTTACTGATGGCTTGGGGAACCAGTCGCCTGTTCACCCCGCCACCCCAGACGACCACCGATCTCGCGAGTTTAGAGGTTTTTATTGAAAATACTTGGGATGGGGTTTTGGATAAGGATAGCCAAGATTGGTATTTAGATTTTTAACTAGGGTATTTGATTCAGATTGATTCAATTTGAACCTTTTTCAAAGCTGGCGAGTCTAAAAGCTCAAAAATTATCCGAATATGGGAAAAATTTCATTTGAACCTTTTTTAAAGTTAACTGATCTAAAGGATCAGGAATTATCCCGCAGGATGAATTCATCAATTCACTGATTTACTTAATTGTTTGAAGAGGATAGTATGATGTTCTTAAGTCGTTTTTCTAGTTTGGCTATTCTGATGGTGGCGCTGAGTGGGACAGCAGCGATCGCGGCTCCTGAATCTTTGCCTTACGATCAGTTTGAGCAAATGATTGCCCAAGGCCCTGGAGGTGGGGGTCGCGGCCTGGGGAATGGCCCAGGGAGAGGGGGCGATCGCTGGATTTCTGAGTTGAATTTGACCGCTGACCAACAACAACAAATTGAGCAAATTCGTCAATCATCTCAGGGTGAATTTGATCGGTTAGATGAGCAGATGCGTCAAGCGCACGAGCAAATGCGTCAGTTGATGAGTTCTAATGCGTCTGATAGTCAACTGCGAAATCAACATCGGCAAATGCAAGAGTTACATCAGCAAATGGGGAATTTGCGATTTGAACAGATGTTAAAAATTCGCAACGTTTTGACCGAAGCCCAACGACGGCAACTCGGTGAAAATATGCAGGGACGTTGGCAAGATGATGAGGATGGCGGTGGTCGCGGTCAAGGTCGCGGTCAAGGTCAGGGTCGCGGTCAAGGTCAGGGTCGCGGTCAAGGTCAGGGTCGCGGTCAGGGTCGCGGTCAATCTGTAAAATAGTCACGAATTTTAAGTGATTCACCCATTCGGGGATCTCTTGGGATAAAATAATCAATTGTGGGATCGGTGTTTAGCTTGTCCCACAATTTTTATGGGTTGGCGATCGCGCTGCTTTCTTTCGGTATCCGGCGATCTTGGTGCCGCCGAATCGCTGATTAAGAAAAGCAATTCACTTTAAATTTGCAAAAATATAGTATATTAATCTTAGCGTTGAGATTGATTGTATGCCCGGAGTCCTAAAACTCAAAATCACAGAAAGTGGTGAACAGCTTAAAACCCTGCTCTCCAAACAGACAACTGCCCGGGGTCGGGAACGAGTCCAAGCACTGTATCTGTTAAAAATTGGCCAAGTAAGAACACTCAAAGAACTGGCGATTTTATTAGGGCGAGATACTGCTACCCTTTATCGATGGTTCCAACGGTATAAAGAAGATGGTCTTGAGGGAATCCTTGAGGTAAAAAAAGGCCAAGGACGAAAACCCGCAATTCCCGCAGATGTGATGCAAAAATTAAAGCAGCACCTGGATCAACAGGAAACATTTAAGAGCTACGGGGAAGTAAAAACTTGGTTAAAACGTGAATTTGGGGTTGATGCTTCTTATAAAGTTGTCCATGAAGCGGTGCGCTATAAACTGAAATGTAAACTGAAGCGGTCACGCCAAAAAAAACATTATACAGGGAAAGGAAAAAATCAGTCTGTTTAAATGCGATCGCCGCCTTGAAAAATCAGGGATTAATGGTGACATATCAGGTATCGTCCGTTAGCCGGTGGCGATTGCCGCTGCTCTGCTGACATGGGTAATTTATTGGTAGCGATCGCTTCCCTATTTCTTCTCTATTTTTTCAATATTTTCGGTTTTATTATTGTCTTTTGTGATGCCAGCCATTAGACCGATTATTAGCCAGAGATAAAATCGAAAAAAATAAAAAATGAATTTATTCGCCAAATTTATTGGCCAATTGATAATTGTGGCAATATCTCTGAGTAAAATAGTTTTTTAAAATTATTTAAAACATAAAAATTAAGCCATTACTGAGATGACTCACTATCTGAGGCGGATTTTATTTTTATTTTACGAATCATTTCCCTGACCACATCGGTTTTTGTCCGTTTGGTTGCCTGACAATAGGCTTCGAGTTTTTCCAGTTCTAGTTCCGGCAGACGAATAGTGAGCACTCTGTCTGATAAGCGTTTTTTAGGTGACATAATCTGTGAAGTGGTAGTACAATTCTATTGTGTTTCTATTCTATTATATCCCGATTATATGTCGATCGCTATCTGAGGTCGTCGCCCCCTGAAGCGATGTCATGGAAGTAAAATCAACAGGAATCTTGCGATCGCTGACTTAATTTCGACACCAGCGATCCCAGAATCCCGATCCAGGTGATAGATCCGGCTGAGGCGATGGATCTTGGTCAGATCAACCATCATGGGCGATCGTAGTCAGCCGATGAATTTTGTAGCCAGTTTAACCAAATAACTTTTGCGGTCTTCTCCTACCCTTTAAACCAAATTGCTCAAGCGATCAACAAATCTTCTTGCTGTGGCATGGCGATCGGTAATTTACTCAAACCAGAGAGGAATTTAATAATTTTTTTATCAATTATTAATGATTTTTCCATAAAATCCGCCAAACAATTAATCATTTGCCGATTGGGGACGTGGAAAGGCTTTTAATAAAAGCCGATCGGCCTAAGATTATAGCAATCCTCGACTAGAATCAACATTTAATTGAGAATCATGTTTAAATCTTGCCGTATTCCGCTGTAATTCAGCTTATTTAATTAATTTAATTGATTTAATTGCCAGCATCCCCGGAAATTCCAATTTGTTGTAAATTAACCAGTGGATGCGAAAAAAGTAGAAAAAAGTCTATTTATTTGCCAGAGATGGTCAGGCGATCGCCTAGACATTCGCCTAAACTTTCCCGGTAATTCGACAAAATTTGACCATTGTTGATCTCAGACAAAGAGAGAATCTTTAAAAAAAGCCCTTCTAGATCATCCCGCAGAGGGTGGCAGGATTGAATCACCGGGTTTTTGCTCGTGACCCAATCTAGGGTAAAATTGGGAAAAAACCGAGGGGCGCCGATGACTATACCAAGACTCTGGATTTTTTGCTGCTAGTCCTCTGAATCGACATTTCCAGGGATTGCTCAGGCGGTCTTTTTTCAACTAAAATTAGATATTCATTGATTCAGAGGGGTTGGCAGCGCCAAAAACCCAATCATCTCGATGGCGGTGAATTGAAGCCTTGCTTAAACTTCCATTCTCTCCGGTAGATTTCGGATATGTACCGGAGGTAAAAATGGTTAATGATTTCGCGAATGTTTGTGGATTTTTCAGGAGAGTCAAGTTACGGTGGCAAAACCATGACTTGAATTCTGAAAAATCATCGACCAATTCCCTCCCACACTCCATGAGAATGTAGCTGATGACTTTATTAGAACAAATCAACAGGGCGCTCGAACAACTAGAATCCTCAGAAAATGTTTTAGATAGTAATTCCTCTGAAGCATCTTCTGAGCAAATTCAGCAGTTAATAACTCTATTATGTGATGTAGAAAATTCAACAGACCCGGATAATAAAAATCCGCTTAACCCGCTTAACTCAACTCAGGAGATTCATCATCTCACCAATTTGCTCTTGCAAGAATTAGAAAGTTGTAGCGATGGTAACTTAGATGAATCTCGGCGCACATATGAGATTGATCGCTTGCTGGCTCGCCTTTTTAATTTGCTTAAATATTCTGAAAATGGCAACTTTTACTCCTCAGAAGCGGTGCCGAATTACCTCGAAAATTCCTTGGATTCAATTTCTTATTCCGAGGAAGTTGTCGGTGATTTAAGCCCAGAGAATTATCCTGATTATTCCGAGGATCACTTTAGGCAGATTTCCGCATTTTTGCAGGGTCTGCAAGGGTCTAAACCGAAAAAAAAACCCTCGGCGGTTTCCGGAATCACCGATACAGATCCATTGGCAGCAGCAGAATTTCCAGGGATGAATCAACCCCTGATGAATGTGATGAATCAGCTAGAAAAACCTAGTGAATTAGAGTCAGAACCTGAGTTACAATCAGACATTATATTAGAGTCAGAAGAGTCAGAGGAGTCAGAACCGGAACCAGAGCGATCGCCTCAAGTGGAAGCAGAATCACTCCCAGAACCGGATATAGAAGAAGTGGCTCGTTCCCTGGATTTTTTGCGTCAACTGATGTTTACGGAGAAACCACCCCAGACCACTCCAGTAAAAGAGGTTAATCCTGAAAAGACTTCAGCCCAACCCGCAGACTCACTGCCGAATTCACCATTAAAAAATCAAGCTTTATCGGATCTATCCGAGCCAAAAGTTGAAATTGATGTTGAAATTGATGTTGAAATTGATTCAGACAATCAACGGTCAAAGGCTCCAGAATCGATCGCAGATCGGGTTGATTTTTCGGCTCAACTAAGTCAAGAATATCCCGTTGATTTGTCGGCTCAACTAAGTCAAGGGGAATCTTTAAATTCTGAGGGGAGCAATCAGGAGCAGCCTGCGGATTTTGTGGCGGTAGAAGTTTTAGAGCCTTTAAATCAGTCACCACAAACAAAGCCAACGTCAGAGTTGGAAATCCTGCAAAATCTTTTGGTGAATCCAGAAGTTGACCCCCTGCGAAAATTTAATCAACAATTGGATCAAAAACTTTCGCACATTGATCGGCAGATTCATAATCCCGAAAATTTGATTAATTTGCTGATGCCGGTGATTGCCGAACTCTTAAGTCTGAAAGTAGAAGAATCCAAAGAGGATATTTCGCGAGCGATCGCGCCAGTTATTGACCAAGCGATTCAAGAACGATCGCTGCAAGATAAAAGCGCCATGAGTGCGGTTTTAGCCACGTTGATTCCCGAAGCCATTTCTTACCAAATTAAACAAGCCCCAGAAGATATTGCCAAGGCGATCGCCCCAGAAATTGCTCCGGCAATTCGAGAGCAAATAAAGCTAGATCGAGCGGCGATCGCCAACGTCCTTGCTCCCCAAATGGGAGACGCGATTAAAGAGCAAATTAAACTAGAACAAGAAGCAATGGTAGATGCACTTTATCCGGTGATTGGTTCTACCGTTGCTAGATATATTGCTGAAGCCATTAAGGATATTAATGAAAAGATTGCTAAAGCCCTCAGCGGCCAAACAATTCGCCGGAAAATCCAAGCAAAACTTCAGGGAGTTTCTGAAGGAGAGCTAATTTTTAAAGAGGCGATCGCTTCCCGCGTACAAGGAGTATTTTTAATTCACAAACAGTCGGGGTTAATTATTTCCGAAGCCCAACCGCCAGAACATCAACTAGAGTCAGAAATGGTTGCTGGTATGCTCACGGCAATTCGCAGCTTTGTCAATGACTGCATTGTTCAGACCGGAGAAGTTGCGGAGTTAAATGATATTGAATATGGTTTATCCACGATTAAACTAGAAGTGGCGGGCTATTGCTATATAGCCGTATTAATCAAAGGAGATCATCCCCCCAAGCAATTGGTGTATCAAATCAGAAAAACTCTCAGCAAAATTGTTCTCTATTATAGTAAAGTAGTTCAGGAATTTGACGGCGATACCGACAGCGTACCCCAAAAAATTCATCAAATGCTGGATGATTTAATCGCCATTAGTCAAATCAAAAAACACCAAAATCTACCTTTACTGCAACTTTTCCTCATCGCCATTGCCGGATTAATTTTCCTGTCTTTGGGCTGGAACTTTTATCAAAATTTTCAAGGGCGGCAGCAGGAAAACCAAGTATTAAATGCTTTGGATGCCGACCCAGAGTTAAAGATTTATCCTTGGACGGTTCAAGTAGACCAAGATACAGTCACAGTCCGAGGTAAAGTGCCAAATCCAATGCTGCGTTATCAAGCAGAAAAAATTGTGAAAAATGCGGTGCCAAATTTGAAGTTAAATAATCAAATTATCGCCCCAGAAAAATCCTCTCTGCACAAGTTGGTTGAAGATGAAGTCAATCGAGTGGCGGAAACCCTCAATAAAATGGCGGGGATTTCAATTACGGTGAAATATGTTGAGGGAAAAGTCACCGTAGACGGAACGGTGATTGAGGCAACGGATAGCCAAACCATCGCCCAAGCTTTTGGCAACATTCCTGGAGTGACTTCCGTGGTTAGTTCCGTACAACTGCAACCTTTAAGGATTGATACGCGGATTTACTTTGAACAAAATTCTAGTAAAATTAAACCAGAAGATGTGAATACGAAACTGGTTGAGGTTCAAAGGTTTTTGACTCAATATCCCCAAGTCCATTTAAATCTCGTTGGTCACAGCGATCGCACAGGTCAACCCTCCCGCAATCAGCGTTTAGCACTGAATCGTGCTGAAAGCGTTCAAAAAGCCTTGATATCAATGGGGATCGCCCCTGGAAGGCTAAACATTTCCGCCAACCCAGCACCCCCCATCGATGTAACTCAAGACCAACCGGAATGGCAGCAGCGATGTGTGATTTTTTACCCAATTATCTCGCCTGCCTATCGACCATAGTCCCTGAGTTTTTCCGAGACCTCACAGTAATTTTTTCTTGAACAAATCTTTGATTGTTGAGCGTATTGTTGAGCGTCAAGACCTCCAGGTAAAATGCTGAGAATATACCGCCGATATCCTCTATTTTCCAGGTTTTGTTTCCAGGTTTTGTTTCCAGGTTTTGTTCCTCTGATGATCCGATAAGTTCTGATTCCTTCTCCCTAAACCTTATTTGGCTGAAACATTTAATTAAAAAACTGATCCAACCCCGTCATTTAGAATATCTAAAAGTGAATGAGTCATTACAAATTTTAGATATGTCGATTGGGGTAAAATCTTTTGCGGACGATCCCGATCCGGATGAAGTAAAAATCGGCAATGATATTCGCTTAGGCTTTCCAGAATTGTTTTGCCTTGAAGAAATTCTTCAACAAGTGATCGAAGAAAGACAAGATAATTTTGAACTAAAGGGGATTACTCGATTTGACGATCCGCAGCAACCTTTATATATTGATTTATGATCGCCTATCCCGATGATGATTTACCTGTTAACCGATTAATAATTTTAGTTTAAAATCCGACCGATACTATCCTGATGTATCAAAAATTAGTTAAATAAAATAACGAAAATAATTGATTTTTTAATAAAAAAACTAAATATTATAATATAGTTTAAATTAATTAATAATTTAATTAAAAAATTAATTTAACTTGAATTATTTGAATTTATTTAAATAGCAAAATGGCAAATTGATTCATAAATTAATTTTTTTATTGAGTGCCAATGAAAATATTTTACCTAAAATTAAGCCTAATCAGGAATCGCTGAATCAGAATATTTTTCAAGACAAAGAATTTATTAGCCAAACTAAAGAAGGCAAAGAGATTGTTTTATCATTTTCTTGCTCATGGATGAAAATAACTGCCCACGATCCTCCTGAATTTGTTTATATAGGTCGAGATATCACCGATCAAAAACAGGCAGATCAAGCTTTTATGCCAAGGGAGAAGCCGAGTTAGCCGCCCAAATTAAAACTAATTTTTTGGCCAATATGAGCCATAAAATTAGGACGCCAATGAATCCAATTTTTGCGATGACATAACTGTTATTAATGACTCCATTGACACCGGATCAGCGTGATTTTGCCAAAATAACCTAGCGAATCAGTCTTAGGGTTGATTAATGAAATTTTATATCTGGCCAAAGAAGCCGGTCAAATTAATTTGTAGCAGGTAAATTTTGATTTATCTATTTGCTTGTAAAATCTTTTATAATTGTTAGCTATATATAACCGCAGATAAAAAACTATGAATCAATTTTTGTCTTCCTAATCAGATCCCTATCTCTGTGGATAAAGCGATTTGAACAAATTTTAATTAATTTAATTTGTAATCCTATTAATTTTACTCAAAAATGCGAAATATTCAGGTAAAAATGCAATAAAAAAATGACAATAGCGTCGTGATTTATTTGGTTGTCAGTGATACGGTTATTGGCATTCTGCCAACGGATATTGGCAAAATATTTAAGCCTTTTTCTCAGTTATATGGCAGCACCACTCGCCAATATGGGGGGACGGGTTTGGGTCTAGCGATTTGCAAACAATTAGTCACCCTCATGGGAGAAAAAATTGGGCTGAACAGTCAGGTGGGACGCGGATCTGACTTTTGGTTAACCCTTCCTTTTGCCAAACAGACATATTCTCAAGTTCCGGTAAAAATTGCTTCGCCTTTCAAAGGAATTCATCTCTTAGTGATAGATGACAATATCAATCATTGTTATATGATTCGCAATTCCCTCAGCGATTGGCAAGTGAAAATTACTGAAGCGAATAGCGCCGAAGCAGCCTGGAACTTTTTGCAAAACTATTCTCATAGTTCCCCAGAAAAGTTGTATGATTTGATCTTAATTGATGCGGAAATTTCTGGGGTAGATGGAGTCGCATTCGGCAAGACCATTAAAGAAACCCCCCGGTTGGCTTCAATTCCGCTAATTTTGATGCGATCGACTCAGCAGCAGGAACTGGCCAGACAATGCCTGGATCTAGGTTTTTTCGCCGATTCAGTCAAGCGGGTGAAAGCTTCTCGATTGTTTGATTTGATCGTCGAGGCTTTAGAAACTCCTGTAGTTAAAGAGATCGATAGATTGATTCCCCTGATTTCTCAAGATTTACAGGTCTACAAACCGACAAAGTTGAAGGTCAGCGATTAAAAATTTTACTTGCTGAAGATAATGTGGTAAATTAGAAAGTGGCGTTGAAGCTGCTGGAAAATTTGGGATATACTGCCGATGTGGTGACAAATGGCGCAGAAGTGATTCAGCGTTTGCAACAGATGCCTTATGATGTGGTACTAATGGATTGCCAAATGCCTGTCCTAGATAAATATCAGGCCAACCAAGAGATCCGCCGTCGCTGGACTGCCGATCGCCTAGAAGCCACTCAAATCATCCGTCGTCCTGTGGTGATTGCCATGACCGCTAACGCCGTGAGTCACCATGAGCAGCTATGTCTTGATGCCGGGATGGACGATTATATTAGTAAACCTGTAGGTTTGGAACAACTTCGCGCTATACTCACCCATTGGTCGCAAAAGCTTTTTCAGCAATCATTTTCCTAAGCGGAAAATTTTTGCCCAGCGCGAACGGGTCTCATAATTTGGATGAGCTATTTCTATGGCGATTTAAATGACGATCTCAGGATGACTCAAGACCAGGGATGATATATAAAAGGGGCATATACCAGGGGCAATGCGATCGCTAAATTCCAAAATTACCGTGCTGTTAAAGCATCAGATTTGTTCACTTCTTTGTTATATTTATGATTTCTAAAAAAATTTGCCTGGTTGGTGACTTCAATGTGGGTAAAACCAGTTTAATTCGTCGGTTTGTCGATCGCCAATTTAGCGATCAATATCTCTCTACGGTCGGGGTGAAAATTTCTCGCAAAAATGTAGACTTAGAGGAAGTAGGCGGGAAAAAAAATGTCCAGGTACAATTGCTGATTTGGGACTTAGAAGGTAGTACCAAGTTTAAGGCGATCGCCCCGACTTATTTGCAAGGATCCAAAGGCGTGATTATTGTGGCGGATCTGACTCGTTCAGAAACGATTGAGCATATTCAAGATCATATTAAGTTATTTTTGTCTATGAACCCGAAAGGGCAAATTATCGTCGCTTTGAATAAGTCTGATTTACTTGATGAAGTCAAAATTGCCAAAATGATGGCTAGTTATCAACTGGACTCGGAAAAAATCAGCGCTATCTATAATACTTCAGCCAAAACCGGGAAAAATGTTGATGAAATTTTTCAGACTTTGACTGCGAAAATTATGGAGACATCAGAATGAACCATTTATTCGGAAAAATATTAGGCGTACAAAGTTTAGAATTTATTGAAATAGATCGTAAATTCAATATTTTAGACCATTCTCCTGGGATTAACCGATTTGCGGAACATCCCGGTGAGGTGCAAGTCGGACAGGATAGCCGGATTTACTTTCCAGAGTTGATTGGACTTGAAGATATTTTGTCAACTTTGTTCGCGGGGCATCAAGAACAACTGGAACTCATGGCTATTTGCCGAGAAACTGCCAGCGGGGAACCTTTGTATTTCAACTTTTATGCGATTCCGAAAACAGATGAATTGATCGAAAATTATCATTTGGTGATTTTTTTCCAAGATGTCACCCAACAAAGTGTCTTAGAAAGGAAATATGTTCAAATTACCAACGATCTGACCTTAGTCAATCGAAATTTATCGGTTTATAAAAATTACCTTCAATATATTATCAAGTACATGGCAGATGCCTTGTTTGTCACCAATGCTTCGGGAATTATTGAAGAGTGTAATCACGCCGCCCAAAACTTATTAGAAATCAGTGAAGATAGGCTCATCGATCAACCTATTTACCAATTCTTTAAAGACGTTAAATTATTGCCCGTTCAAAATTATTTTCCTGAACTATTAACCATTCAAACTATTAATAATTTGGAGGTTAGTTATAAGAAACCATCCGGGTTAAATTTAACCGTCTTATTTAATTGTTCATTGATTAAAATCGACAATGAAAATAAATTTGTATATATAGGTAGAGATATCACTGAACGAAAACGGCTGGAAAAAGAAATGGAAATCGCCTTGCAGAAAGAACGAGAACTCAACGAACTGAAATCTAACTTTCTGTCAATGACTTCCCATGAGTTTAGAAACCCACTGACAGTGATTCTCTCAGCGGCAGAATTGTTGCAGTTTAATCTCCAAAACGTTTCAGAACCTAAAACTTCAAAGTATATTGAGCAAATTCATAAATCCGTAGAAAATTTATTGGAACTGTTAGATAATTTGCTGATTTTAGGCAAAGCCGATTCAAATAAGTTAGTCGTGCAAAGAAAACTAATTAATCTGGCTGATTTTTGTGATGATTTATTAGAAAATCTAGAGTTAAGCAGTCCCATCAGAAGAATTTCTCTAGTGAATCAATGTGAAGATAATCTTTGGCCAATCGATGAAAAGTTATTGGAGCATATTTTGAATAATTTATTGTCAAATGCCCTGAAATATTCCCCAAATCAAACCCCGGTTTATTTGAGATTATACCCAGAAGATAATGCGGTCTGTTTGGAAGTCGAAGATCAAGGTATTGGCATTCCTTTAGAAGATCAGAAGCATTTATTTGAGTTGTTTCATCGCGGCAAAAATGTGGGCAAGATTCCCGGAAATGGCCTGGGACTGGCAATTGTGAAAAAATCTGTGGATATCTATGGCGGCAGTTTCACGGTTTCTAGTCAAGAAGGGGTGGGCACAATTGTTAAAGTGAATTTGCCTTTGACATAAGGGTCAGGGTCACGATCGCTCGATCGCCCGATCGCCTGTTTCGGCTTCCGGTTCAGGGGTGTCAGCTTGGGGGCTGAGGTTTAGGGTGGCGTAAATTTCCCCCAGGGGCGCATCAATGGCAAGGCTTTCGATCTGGGCGATCGCCTCTAAGCCTTGATAGGTTTGTAGCAACCAGAGATTATTTTCCATCCGGTGAAATATTTCGACTAAATATTCTTGAGAACTGACCAGAATATAGTCTTGTAAGCTGGGAATTGTCCGATAATACTGGAATTTTTTCCCCCGATCGAAAGATTCGGTGGATTCTGATAAAACTTCTATGATGACTTTGGGCGATTCCACATAAGCACGGCTGGGATCGTCGTGAGGATCGCAGGTGACAATTAAATCGGGATAGAAAAAGCATTTTCCCTGGGCAATGTTCACTTTGAGATCCGCAAAGTAGGTGCGACAGGATGTACTTTTAAGGTAGCTGCGTAACAACACATAAAGGTTGCCACTGATAATATTATGGATACCTCCGGTGCCAGCCATTGCGTACATTTCGCCATCGATATATTCATATTTGATGGGGCTATGGCGTTCGCGATCGAGGTATTCTTCTGGGCTGATGTAGTCGGAGGATCTTACGGCAATCATGGCAGTTTCTATGGCGGTTTTAATCAGTGGTATAAGTCTATTATAGCATGAAGCAATTTCAACCGCGATCGCCCCTAAATTTTCCCCTCTATTCTCATCGCCACTTTCACCCAGAAAAGTTTTATTTCTCATATGTCATTCCCGCGAATGCGGGAATCTATAAGTATTTTCTGCTATTTAGTCATGTGTCATTACCGCGAATGCGGGAATCTATCAGTATTTTCTGCTAATTTAGATAAATTATTTTTCCACTTATTCGATCAAAAAGATATCGTCGCAATCGTTATCAATAATTGCCGTAGCCGCTTGTTTGGGGTTGTCTCGTTTTAGGTGAATTTTTTGGGCGGGAAAGTAGATGGTTTGATAAGCATGAATTGTTGCTTCGGGAGATAATCCTTCTTGCGATCGCGGAATAGCTCTGTTTAAGGCAGTTTCCCAGCTACATTCCACCCAAAAAGACAGGTCATAATAGGATTGAAACTCTTTTTTTAATAAAAATATTCCTTCTAAGATAATGATATTAATATCGGCAAATTCGTAGTGATGCGGGCGATATTTTCTGGCGGTTTCTTCGGCATAATCCATTTCCAGGGAAATTGAGCGAAACTGGCGGAGTGGGAAGACTAATTTAGTGAATAATTCATCAAAGCGAATAGCATGATGATAAAAATGTTCTGCGGGGTTGTTCTGGCTAAATCGCTGGTTGGGTAAATTCAGCCAGCCATCAATATTAATACTGGCTACTCGGAGATTTCTTTGTCGTAGCATACTGACAATTTTTTCCGCTAAATAGCCTTTTCCCGATGCATCAATTCCAGATATTGCTACTAACATCGCTGACTGGTTAGAAAGGAATGAACCCTGAGAAGCGATCGCATCTATAATCGGCAAAATCATATAGTTATACCATTGATAATTTGGGTTGCGAAAAAGAAACCGGGTTTCTGAACCTCACAGTTAACCCCAAGAAACCTCAAGAAACCGGGTTTCTGTGGTGCTAATGTAGGGGCGAATGGCCATTCGCCCCTACGGTTGTTTTAACAAAAGAAACCCGGTTTCTGAACCTCACAGTTAACCTCAAATGCCGTGATATTTTCTGATTTTTTCTCGGACTTATCAGCCATATAAAGCAATATAGGTAATAATGCTAATGGCAATTGTGTCATTCTCACGAGTATTTAAAGCATTAATTACTTGAATGTTGCCATTGATAATATAGCTACAGTGATTGGTATCTAGTAAATAAGACATGATATTAAAACTGGGTTTCTGAGCGAGTTTCGTAAACGAAATTAAGGCACTCTTCCAAGTCATCCCCCTGCCAAGTACCGGCGAATTTTAGTAAATCTTTGGCGGTTTTACCTCTTTTTAGCGGGGGCAATTTTCGCAAGGAAGATGCTTTATTTGGTTCGGTTGCTTCTAGGGAGTCGAGAAACTCACTCACGAGGGCAAGTCTTTCCGGTGAGAGGTGATTCACTTGGCTGGTGATTTTTTGGCGTAATTCAGTTGTATTCATGGTTTGGTTAAGTAAGTTAATTTAATTATAGCGTAATTGTCGTGGAGAAAAAAAACCGGGTTTCTGTGGTGGAGAAAAGAAACCGGGTTTCTGTGGTGGAGAAAAGAAACCGGGTTTCTGTGGTGCTAATGTAGGGGCGAATGGCCATTCGCCCCTACGGTTGTTTTCACAAAAGAAACCCGGTTTCTGAACCTCACAGTTAACTCCAAGAAACCTCAAGAAACCGGGTTTCTGTGGTGCTAATGTAGGGGCGAATGGCCATTCGCCCCTACGGTTGTTTTCACAAAAGAAACCCGGTTTCTGAGCCGACTGTACCCAAAAAAGAAACCGGGTTTCTGTCGTGGAGAAAAGAAACCAGGTTTCTGTGGTGCTAATGTAGGGGCGAATGGCCATTCGCCCCTACGGTTGTTGCCAAAAAGAAACCCGGTTTCTGGGCTGCCAAAAATAAACCCGGTTTCTGGGCTTCTCAACCTAGGGACGCAATAGAATTAGAATATTTAATCAAAGGTTTAAGGTGCGTTGAGGTGAGGGTTAAGTCATGCTAGTTGATATTTTAATGTTATTTGCTGGCCCTGTAGCGAAGCAAGCAGTCGGCGATATTCGCCAGTGGGCACAGAAGAAAGCCGAGGAACAAAAGGACCACATTGAACAAGCCCTGCTAAAGGCCCACCACCGGGCTTTAGAAAAAATTTGCGGCTATTGTCAGGGTACACCAGAGTGGGAAGGGACTCAGCCGCAAATTCTTGCACGGATAAATCAGCTAAAGCAAGATGGTGAAGTGATACTAGGCATGGTGGAGGCGGGGCAGTCTCCGGGAGTTGAGGGCGGTTTGGGGCAACCTCAACAGCAGGAAATTGCCAAACAATTGACGCAGCGCCTAGAACAAGAACATCAATGGTTGCGAGAAGCCCCTCCGGTATTAGTGCGGGCATTTCAAGGTTTATATTTACCAATGCTAGTGCATTATTTCCGCTTAGAAATTAAATATAATGACGTGGTTTTTCGTACCTTAGCCCACGATTTGCTCACCGAAATTGGCGGGAAAGTCGGCAATATCGATCGGGAACACCAGCAAATTCGGGTGAGAATTGATGAGGGTGTGGATACATTTATCGCCTCTTGTCAGGGGTTAGATGAACGGTTTAATCAAGTGCTGAAAACCTTAAAAGGGACGAGTCCCGTTCCGGCGGATTTTTCGGCTTTTATTCAGGAAAAAACCCAGGAATTTTTTGGCCGAGAATTTGTGTTTGAGGAAATTCAGAAATTTTGCCATAAACAAGCCAAGGGTTATTTTATCATAGAAGCTGAACCCGGAGTAGGTAAGAGTGCGTTGTTAGCCCAATATGTGCAGCAAACCGGATGTTTGGCTTATTTTAATATCCTCTCAGAAAACCGCACCAGCACCGATGATTTTATTAAAAGTATTTGCGCTCAACTGATTTCTCGCTATGGGTTAGCTTATGACTTGCCCCTGCATCCGGATAATACCCGCAATGGCAATTTTTTGAGTAAGTTATTAACGGAAGCGGCGGCAAAAACTGACCGTTTAGTGATTGCGGTGGATGCCTTGGATGAGGTGGATCTAAACACCCAAAGTCCGGGGGTAAATGTGCTTTATCTCCCGGCAACTTTACCCAATGGGGTCTATTTTATCCTGACCAAACGCCCGAAGCCTTTGCCTTTTGTGGTATCGGCACCGCAGCAGGAGTTTGATATGATGTCCCCTGAATATTATCAGGCGAATTTAGCGGATATTCAAGGGTTTATTCGGTATCGCTGCCAACGAGAACCGATCCAACGCTGGCTAACTGCCCAAGGGGTGACAGAGGCGAAATTTACGGAAGTATTGGCAGAGAATAGCGAGAATAATTTTATGTATTTAAAGTATGTTCTCGATGATATTGAAAAGTGGGATATTGAGAAGGGAAAATATGCGGATTTGAACTTGGCAAATTTGCCCAAGGGTTTGGAACAATATTATGAGCAACATTGGCAACGTATGGGAATGATGACTAAGCCGTTACCTCGGACTAAGTTAAAAATTATCTATTTATTGTCCAAAACTCGTAAGCCTGTGTCCTGCGATTTGTTGGCGTATTTTGCTGAGGAAGACCCGTTAACGGTGCAGGATGTTTTGGATGAATGGGAGCAATTTTTACGCCATCTGTCTGTGGAGAATGAGGAGGTTTATAGTATTTACCACAAGAGTTTTCAGGACTTTTTATTCAATAAGAGAACGGTACAAAAGGCGGGGATATCTTTGCGGGATATTGAACAGGCGATCGCGGATAACTTGTGGGAAGATTTATATGGAAAAGATGAGAATAATTAGTAGGTTGGGTTGACGCAGGAAACCCAACAAAAATCCAACCAAAGCAAGCGTACATTTTCTATTAGACCTCTTGCAAAATAAATAGATCAATCCCCCCAACCCCCCTTAAAAGGGCCAATCGGCTTTTAAGAATTTTGCATTCTTGTCTAGTGAATAAACCACAAACACCTGTAGGGGCGAAGCATTCCGGCAGATAAATTATTGCTGAAAATATTAATCTGAATACCGGAATGCTTCGCCCGATCGTGGTTCAGGAAGAAAGAAAATTGCTGTAGAGTCCGAGTGCGTTGGGTTTCGCTTCGCTCTACCCAACCTACGAAAAACTGATAATTTTTGGCAGGGTTTGTATGGAGAATGATGAGGAGAATAATTAGCTAAATAACACAGGGCGACGAGTCTCATAAACCATTTTTAGACAATCCTCCAAATCATCACCAGACCAAGTTCCAGCGTGTCTGAGAAAAGACCGACCGGAAGCCGGACGAAAAGGGGCAGGATTGTCTGGAGATGGCGACTGGGTTGGATTAGAGAGAACTGTCACCCGCACTTGGCATCCCGCTAAGGCATCGGCATGGCTGACAATTTCTTCCCAAGTTCCCTCGATTTCTAGTGGTTTTGTTGTCATAGAATTTCCTCCTCAATATTGCGCTTAATTCATTATATTAGGGACTAAGACCAGATGCTTTATCCTACTTCACCCCCTAGCGATGACTTATGACCGACTTCAGCGATCGACTCAAAAACCTCTCCCCAGAAAAGCGACGTTCTGCCCTGGACACTCTGCCCGGTGATCTCGTCAACACCGCCCAAACCGCACGGCTGCACCAATTGCTGACCGATTTTGACTTTATCCAAGCAAAACTGGCGGAGTTTGGGGTGCAAGCCTTAATTGAAGATTACAATTTGGCGATAAAATCGGATGTATTGCTGAACCTGGAACAGAGGGAAACCCTGGAATTAATCGCTGGAGCGTTGCGGCGATCGGCTCATGTTTTAGAAGAGGATACAACCCAACTGGCGGGGCAACTTTGGGGGCGGTTGCTCTCCTTTGATCGGCCTGAAATAGTCGCTTTACTGGAACAAGCCAAACAAAAGCAGGAAAAACCCTGGTTTCGACCCCTTGCAGCCAACCTTACCCCCCCAGGCGGGCCACTAATTCGCACCCTCACCGGCCATAGTGATTCGGTCAATGCAGTCGCCATCACACCGGACGGCAAACAAGCAGTTTCTGGATCCGATGATAAAACCCTAAAGCTATGGGATTTGGCTACGGGTTCGGAACTGGCCACCCTCAGAGGGCATAGTGACTGGGTATGGGCAGTAGCCATCACACCGGACGGCAAACAAACGGTTTCCGCATCCGATGATAAGACCCTGAGACTGTGGGATTTGGCTACCGGGTCGGAACTGGCCACCCTCAGAGGGCATAGTAGCGTGGTAAATGCAGTAGCCATCACCCCGGACGGGAAACAAGCGGTTTCTGCATCCTGGGATAAGACCCTGAAACTGTGGGATTTGGGAACCGGGTCGGAACTGGGCAGCCTCACTGGGCATAGTGACGATGTAAATGCAGTGGCCATCACCCCAGACGGCAAACAAGCGATTTCCGCATCTGATGATACCACCCTCAAACTCTGGGATTTGGCTACCTGGTCGGAAGTCGCCACTTTGACTGGGCATAGTAGCGGGGTAAGTGCAGTGGCTATTACCCCAGACGGCAAACAAGCGATTTCCGCATCTGATGATACCACCCTCAAACGCTGGGATTTGGCTACCGGAGCGGAAGTCGCCACTTTCAGAGGGCATAGTGATGATGTAAATGCAGTGGCCATCACCCCAGACGGCAAACAAGCGATTTCCGCATCTGATGATACCACCCTCAAACTCTGGGATTTGGCTACCGGAGCGGAAGTCGCCACTTTCAGAGGGCATAGTGATGAGGTAAATGCAGTGGCTATCACCCCGGACGGTAAACAAGCAGTTTCCGCATCTGTGGATAAAACCCTCAAACTCTGGAATTTGGAGAGGGGGTCGGTACTGGCCTCCCTGACTGGGCATCGTAGCTTGGTCAATGCAGTAGCGATTACCCCGGACGGCAAACAAGCGGTTTCCGCATCTGATGATACCACCATCAAACTCTGGGATTTGGACAGAGGGTCGGTACGGGTCTCCCTAAGTGGACATAGTAAGGAGATATGGGCAGTGGCCATCACCCCAGACGGCAAACAAGCGGTTTCCGCATCCTTGGATAAAACCCTGAAACTGTGGGATTTGGCTACGGGGTTGGAATTGGCCACCCTGAGAGGGCATGGTAAGGGAGTAAGTGCAGTGGCCATCACCCCAGACGGCAAACAAGCGGTTTCTGCATCCGGGGATAACACCCTGAAACTTTGGGATTTGGCTACGGGGCTGGAAGTTACCAGTTTCAGGGGGCATAGTAGCCCGGTACTAGCAGTAGCCATCACGCCAGACGGCAAACAAGCGGTTTCCGCATCTGTGGATAAAACCCTCAAACTGTGGGATTTGGCTACAGGTTTGGAACGGGCCTCTCTCACGGGGCATAGTGATTCGGTATGGGCAGTGGCCATTACCCCGGACGGCAAACAAGCGGTTTCTGCATCCTGGGATAACACCCTGAAACTTTGGGATTTAGCCAACGGTTCAGAACTAGCCACCCTCACTGGGCATAGTTTCTGGATAAGAGCAGTAGCCATCACCCCGGATGGCAAACAAGCGCTTTCCGTATCTGATGATACAACCCTGAAACTCTGGGATTTGGCTACCGGGTCGGAATTGGCCACCCTTAGAGGGCATAGTAGCTCGGTACTAGCAGTGGCCATCACCCCTTCGGGCAAACAAGCGCTTTCCGCATCCTTGGATGAAACCCTTAAACTCTGGGATTTACTCACGGGAAGGATAGTGGCAACATTTGGAGGTGAGGTTGGCTTTAAAAGTTGTGCAATGAAACCGGATGGAGTAACGGTGGTGGCGGGGGATACTTCTGGAGGGGTGCATTTTCTGCGGTTGGAGATGGATGCCCCCTTAGCCTCGCCTTGTGAGGGGTCGGAAAATCCCTTGAGTTTACTGTCCGAAGGCTTATCCCTGGTACAGCAGGGACGGGAGGAGGAGGCGATGTCCTGTTGGGAGAAAGCGGTGAAACTGCGACCGGATGCTGCCTCGATGATTTGGGGAAATGGGGGAAAGGCGCTTTATAAACAAGGCAAGGCGCTGTGGGAAGCAGAAAACTATGAAGGGGCGGTGCGTTGTTTTCAAGGGGCGGTAAAAGTGCAACCAGATAACGCCGAATATTGGAATTATTTGGCAGCGTCACAATACAATTCTGGGGATGCAGAAGCGGCACTTTCTAGTTATGAAACTGCCTTAAAGTTACAACCCGACGACGCTAATATTTGGGATAATCGCGGTTATGCTTTCCATATTTTAGGTCGCTATGAGGAAGCAATAGCGAGTTACCAAAAAGCCTTAGAGTTGGACTCTAATTATGCCAACGCTTACTATAATATTGCTTGTCTTTATGGGTTACAAGGGGATGTAGATTTAGCGGTTCAAAACTTACAACGGGCGATTTCGTTAGATTCAAGATATCGCAAGATGGCGAAAACTGACCAGGACTTTGAGAGGATTCGCGGGGATAGTCGATTTCGGGCGTTGTTAGGGGAGTGAGAAAGCGGGTTTTTGTGGTGCTACCGGGGTTTCCTAGAGTAAACCTAACCGCCAGGGAATAAATTCCCTGGCTAATAGCGAAAGTCGGTTAAAACCGACTAAAATTCTTTTAATATAAGCATCAAGAGTCGGTTTTAACCGACTTGCGCTATGAGGCGGGGATTTCAATCCCCGCCGGTTGTGGTTTATTAATCTAAAAACCGCTGTAATTACCTGTACTTTTGTTGCCAAAAAGAAACCCGGTTTCTGGGTGGGAAAAGAAACCGGGTTTCTGTCGTGGAGAAAAGAAACCGGGTTTCTGTCGTGGAGAAAAGAAACCCGGTTTCTGTCGTGCTAATTACGGTTAACGGTTGTTGCCAAAAAGAAACCCGGTTTCTGAAACCCCAAAAAGAAACCGGGTTTCTGGGTTGGGGAAAAGAAACCGGGTTTCTGTGGTGGAGAAAAGAAACCGGGTTTCTGTCGTGGTAATTAGAGTTAACGGTTGTTGCCAAAAAGAAACCCGGTTTCTGAACCTCACTGTTTAATCTGATTGATAATGATAACGTGCTTGTAAAAAATAAACCTTATTTCCTGTTACTTTGTAAACTAAACGATGCTCTAAATCAATACGTCTTGACCAAGTATCTGCGGCAATATATTTTAGCGGTTCAGGTTTTCCTAACCCGGTAAATGGTTCACCATCAAGGATATCTGCGACTAAATCTAGGATTTTATCCCCTTTTTTGGGTTCAGTGCGATACCACCAAGCTAAATCGGCTTTAAAATCGGGACTAAATACAGGAAAATAACCTGAAATATGATTATTAGGGTTTTCATTGCCTGGTTTTTTCTTTTTAGGACTCAATTCCTAACTCCTCTTTTAATTCAGCTACCGTTTGAGGAGTTGCGGTGCTATTTTCTGACCATTCTAAAGCACGAAATAACCGTTTCGCATTTTCGGGCGATCGCAGTAAATAGACACATTCTAATAAACTTTCTAGCTCATCTTCGGCAATTAACGCCACATTTTTCTCATTGCGACGCTTAATGACCACAATCTGACGCTCATCACAAACTTGATCCAAAATAGTGGCTAAATTCATTCTCGCTTGAGAATAAGTGGTTTCTTTGCTTAACATCATTTTTGCTAGATAACTCGTACAACATTATTGTACAATACTTAGGGGCTTTTGCTCCACTAATTCTGGTAAACTTCGACACCTGATGCTGGGAAATTGTCTCAGCCATGTTTCCAGAAGGTAAAATATTAGATACAGCACTAGACTGACAAACAAAAACTATTCGAGATGCTCGATCGCGAACTGCACCCAACCCCCCACAAACCAGCCCCAGAACTCCAACCTGGAAACTTTCCCAACGAGGGCCAGTGGCTTACTGCCGTCTTTGATCGACACTTCAGCGCGATCGAACCGGGCGAAATTGCGATCGAACCACGCCAACCCATCCGAGTTGACGAAACCCTGTTTGGCGAACCATGAAAATTATTCTCGATGTTTCTGTCGTGGAGAAAAGAAACCGGGTTTCTGTGGTGCTAATTACGGTTAACTGTTTTTGCCAAAAAGAAACCCGGTTTCTGAACCTCAAAAAGAAACCGGGTTTCTGTGGTGGAGAAAAGAAACCGGGTTTCTCGTGGAGAAAAGAAACCGGGTTTCTCGTGGAGAAAAGAAACCGGGTTTTTCGTGGAGAAAAGAAACCGGGTTTCTGTGGTGCAAAAAACAGTTAACGGTTGTTGCCAAAAAGAAACCCGGTTTCTGAACCCCCAAAAAGAAACCCGGTTTCTGAACCCCCAAAAATAAACCCGGTTTCTGGGTTGGAAAATTTTGTGATATAATCAACCAATCAATCAATAAAATTATCCTGATAATGACCGATTTTATTTACCCGTTTCCGCCCTTATTTCCCGGTATTCTGATTAAACGCTATAAACGTTTTTTGGCTGATATTGAATTGACAAACGGCGAAAAAATTACCGCCCATTGTGCTAACCCTGGGAAAATGTTGGGATTATCAGAACCTGGGTTTCGGGTGATGGTTTCCCGCAGTGATAATCCTAAGAGAAAGTTAGCTTATAGTTTGGAGTTGGTGGAGGCAAAAAATCAGCACCAAGCTACCTGGGTGGGGGTGAATACGAGTTTACCCAATCAGGTGATTAAGCTGGCATTAGAAAACCGCATTTTTCCCCAGTTAGGAGATTATACAACGGTGAAGCCAGAGGTACGTTATGGTCAGGATAATAACAGTCGTGTGGATTTTTTGTTGACCGGAAATTCAGGTAATTCTCCTATTTATGTAGAGGTAAAAAATGTGACTTGGGCTGATGGGAATATTGCCCGGTTTCCTGATGCGGTGACGACCCGGGGACAGAAACATTTACAGGAGTTAATGGGAATTGTCGCTGCCGGGGGACGGGCGGTGACTTTATATTTTATTAACCGCAATGATTGCACTCATTTTGCCCCTGGGGATAGCATCGATCCGGTTTATGGTGCTAAGTTACGAGAGGCGATCGCCTGTGGTATGGAAATATTACCCTGTCGGTTTGAACCTAGTCCCCAAGGGGTAAAATTTTTGGGATTTGCTGATTTATGCGTCAATGATTAATCAATCATTAATTCCCAAAAACACAGGGCGGTAATTTCCCACCCGAATTATGTTAATTACGGTTTAATCAACCTTGCTAAATCGCCGGTAGTGGATTCCCGCGAAGGCGGGAATGACAGTTTTTTTGTACTTCATAAATCAGACAATTGCTATAATTAATTGCCAAAAAAACAGGGTGGAAAATGGCCACCCGAATTATGTTAATCGTAGTGGATTCCCGCCTGCGCGGGAATGACAGTTTTTTTTGTACCTCATAAATCAGACAATTGCTATAATTCATTACCAAAAAAACAGGGTGGAGAATGCCCACCCGAATTAGGTTAATTACGGTTTAATTAACCTTGCTAAATCGCCGGTAATTGAAGATTAAAAATGCCATTAGCCTCGCGTTGTATCGCGCCATTGTTGATGGCTTGATACAAGTTATGCAGGGCTTTTAAATCTGAAGGCTGGTAGACTTTCCAAGCTAAGACTTGGCGAATAAGTGCTTCGGACTCCACACTCATAACCCCAGTCATAAATGCTGACTGGACTAATTTATGAATCATCATACAAACACGCACCCTGGGAAATCAATTTCTTCCTATATAACATAATTTTGCTCTTGAGTGGTTGAGTTATATCAGCTAACTTGGTGATTTTTAGCACTTTGATCGGTGATATCGATCGCAAAATCTGGACGAGAAACCGGGAGTTATAGAAGAAACGGGGTTTTTTTTCACGATTAGGAGTGGATTTTGTAAACTGGAGCAACTAAATTTTAGTTTATGATTAGTTTGTGATTCAATTTATAATCTCATCCTATGGTAGCTATAGAATATCGTCAGCGTCGCGAGCAATTGATGGAAAAAATCGGCCAAGGAACTGCTATATTTCATAGTGCGCCCCTGGCGGTGATGCACAATGATGTGGAATATACTTTTCGGCAGGATAGCAGTTTTTTCTATTTGACCGGGTTTGATGAACCCGACGCGGTAATTGTGCTGGCGCCACACCATAAAGAGCACCGTTTTGTCCTGTTTGTCCAACCAAAAGACCCGGATAAAGAAGTCTGGACGGGATATCGCGCTGGGGTGGAAGGGGCTAAAGAACGTTATGGGGCTGATGAAGCTTATCCCATTACGGAATTAAATGAAAAATTGCCCCAATATTTGCTGGAAGCCGATCGCATTTATTATCATTTTGGCCGCGATCGCAATTTTAATGAAACCATTGTCAAAATTTGGCAACGGTTAATGACCACTTATCCCAAGCGGGGCACAGGCCCGATCGCCATTCAAGACTCTGGCACAATTCTTAACCCCATGCGCCAAATTAAAAGTATGGCGGAATTAGAATTAATGCGAAAAGCTGCGGCTATTTCCGTAGAAGCCCATAACCATGCCCGCGAATTTGCTAAACCGGGACGCTATGAATATGAAATTCAAGCGGAAATGGACTATATTTTTCGCAAACATGGCGGCAATGGCCCTGCTTATCCTTCGATTATTGCCTCTGGGCCAAATAGCTGTGTTTTGCACTATGTGGAAAACAATCGCCAACTCCAAGACGGGGATTTATTGTTAATTGATGCGGGCTGTGCATACAATTATTACAATGCAGATATTACCCGTACTTTTCCGGTAAATGGCCAATTTACTCCCGAACAAAAAATCCTCTATGACATTGTTTTAGAAGCCCAAGAAAAGGCGATCGCACAAGTAAAACCGGGCAATCCTTACAATCAAGTCCATGAAACAGCGGTCAGAGTTTTAGTAGAAGGATTGCTAGATTTAGGACTCTTAATGGGGGACATAGAAGAAATTATTAAAGAGGAAAAATATAAACCATTTTATATGCATCGGACTGGTCATTGGTTAGGTCTAGATGTGCATGATGTAGGGGTTTATCAATATGGCGAAAATCCCTATCCTTTACAACCAGGAAATGTGCTGACGGTAGAACCAGGAATTTATATCGGGCCGACCACAAAACCCGTGGAAGGGCAACCAGAAATCCCTGACCGTTGGCGAGGGATTGGTATTCGGATTGAGGATGATGTTTTAGTCACTGCGGAAGGCCATGATATTTTAACTTCTGGGGTGCCTAAATAAACCCAAAAAACGGGTAAAAACCGGGTTTATTTTTTGAAAACGTAGGGGCGAATGGCCATTCGCCCCTACATATTCACCACAGAAACCCGGTTTCTTTTCTGGATAGCAGTGGGGTTTCAGAAACCGGGTTTCTTTTTGGCAATATAGGGGCGAATGGCCATTCGCCCCTATATATTCACCACAGAAACCCGGTTTCTTTTCTGGATAGCAGAAACCCGTTTTATTTTATTGAGTTTAACAAAAATTCATACAATTTGGGCCCTACGTCCTTTTCGCCCAAATAAACCTTGGAATTGTATAGTTTTAAAATTGGTAAAATAGTCGGTTTTAACCGACTGTAGGGGTCAACGGCCGTTGACCCCTACAGGCGGGGATTTTAATCCCCGCCGGATTTTAATCCCCGCCGAATTTTAATCCCCGCAATCGTCGGTTAATTGCGGGGGTACATAAACCGCCTGGGGTTAAAACCCCCGGCTAATAGCGGAAGTCGGTTAAAACCGACTCTGGATTATTTTCAAATTGGTAATACCATTTACAAAAATTCATACAATTTGGCTGCTACGTTTTTTTCGCCCAAATAAACCTTGGAATTGTATAGGTTTTAAAATTGATATAAATCGGCATCAAGAATATTGAGCAAATCTTTTTCAAAACTTTTTTAAACCTCAATTTTCATGGTTTGTTATGGAGTCTTTTAAAAATAGCATCGCGGCTGACTGTCTCACTATTTTCGCCTTCTTTAATCGCATTTTTCATCGCAATATCTTCTAGGGCTTCCGCTAAAATTTCCGAAAACTCTTCTTGTTGTTCTTGGAGTAACTCAACGATTGCCGCTTTGAGTAATTCTTTCAGTTTAGTTTCGTCTAGGGTGATTTCAGTCATAGTGTTTTTTGTAATTTGTCAACTAAATTATAACTCACCAGAATAAACCCGATTCGTCAGAAACCGGGTTTCTTATTGAAAGGATCCAGAAAACGGGTTTATTTTTGGCAAAATAGGGGCGAATGGCCATTCGCCCCTACATTAGCACCACAGAAACCCGGTTTCTTTTCTTTCTGCTTTTATGTCAAAATTATCGCAGAAACCCGGTTTCTTTTTCCTGTGAAAATTATCGCTTATGAAAATCCTGTTAATTGAAGATGATGTGCGGATTTCAGGGCCGATCGCCGAAGCTTTGAGCGATCGCCGCTATGTAGTAGAAATTGCCAGCGATGGTGAATTGGGGTTGACTTTTGCGGAAACCAATGCTTTTGACTTAATTATTCTGGATCTAATGTTGCCCAAACTCGATGGAATTTCCTTATGTCGGCAGCTAAGAAACGCCGGAAATAAAACCCCGATTTTGATGCTAACAGCCAGAGATACTAGCAGCGATAAAGTGTTAGGATTAGATGTGGGGGCTGATGACTATGTGGTCAAGCCATTTGATTTGCCAGAATTG
This sequence comes from Planktothricoides sp. SR001, assembly GCF_001276715.1. Classification (GTDB taxonomy): domain Bacteria; phylum Cyanobacteriota; class Cyanobacteriia; order Cyanobacteriales; family Laspinemataceae; genus Planktothricoides; species Planktothricoides raciborskii. Next base: position 77,888 of record NZ_LIUQ01000028.1, read on the forward strand.
TTAGCGAGAATTCGGGCGCTTTTGCGGCGGGAAACGGTGAAATTTTCCCCGATTTTGGAGTGGGGAAAATTAAGGCTAAATCCCAATGAATGTCAGGTAATCTACGAAGATAAACCATTAACTTTAACACCGAAAGAATACGCTTTGTTAGAGTTATTTTTAAGAAATGGCAGTCGCGTTCTCAGCCGTAGTGTAATTTTAGAACGAGTCTGGGCTTTTGAAGATATGCCAGGAGAAGAAACCGTTAAAGTGCATTTACGCAGTTTGCGCCAAAAGCTGAAGGCGGCTGGAGCCCCGGCAAATTTTATTGAAAACGTTTATGGTTTGGGATATCGACTCAATGTTAATCTCTAAGCAAATCTCTAAGCAAATCTCTAAGTATTTATATTGTAGGGTGGGCAAAAATCCACCATCATATATGGTAAGGTGGGGTGAATATTTTTGCCCACCCGAAGAATGTTAGGGGCTGTGGGATGAATTTTTGTAAATGGTATAAGCAAATATCTAAGCAAATATCTAAGCAAATATCTAAGCAAATATCTAAGCAAATATCTAACGGACAGTTTAGCAAATTACAAACTCGGCTGCTGCTGTCGTATTTATTGGTAATTGCCACGATTTTAGGGGCATTTTCTACGGCGGTTTATGCTCTGGTTGCCCGCGATCGCAATCAACAATTAAATGCATCTTTGCGTCAGATTGCGGCTGCATCTGCCAGCACCTTAGAAATTATTGAACATGAATATGAAGAACTAACCACAGAAGAAGAATATAAAGGATATATTCCCAGGGATGCTGATGGCAATTTTCTGCCCATTAGCTTATCTCAACTGATGGATAAATATCAAGCCAAGTCCATTCCAGATTTTGTGCCGAATCCACTGATATCGACCGAGCAAGGGGTCGAATGGTTCGATCGCAAACAAGAGTTAATGGTGCGGGAAGGGAACTTTTTTCCCAAAAATTATTTGCCGAAAATTGTATCCCCAAAAGGACAAATTATTGAACAGGGAAATATTCGTAGTTTCATTTTGCCGGTTTATGCGGCGGCCAAATCAGAGCAATCAAAACCAGAGCAATTATTAGGCTATGTGCGAGCCACCAAATCAATGGATTTGTTAAACGCTGAGTTGCGTCGGTTTCAGCAAGGGTTAATGGCTGGAGTTGCGATTGTTTCTGGACTGGTGACAGTGGGCGGCTTTTGGCTCGTGAGCGAGTCACTCAAGCCAATTTTGCAAAGTTTTGAGCAACTGAAACAATTTACCTCGGATGCTTCCCATGAATTGCGAAGCCCATTGACGGCAATTCGGGCATCGATCGCGGTGATGCAAAGTCACCCAGAACGAGTTCATCCTGCTGACGTGGACAAGCTGAAGGCGATCGCCTCTGCGTCAGCCCAAATGAGCCAACTGGTTGACGATTTGCTATTGTTAACTCGCATGGATCGCCAAGCCCCCGATCGCGCGGCATGGCGACAAATTGCCCTCGATGAAATATTAGAAGACTTGGTAGATTTGTACAGCGATCGGGCAGAGGAGGCAAACCTCAAACTGCAATCTCAACTTATCCCTAACCTGGAGGTTTATGCAGATGCCTTTCAACTATGTCGCTTATTTACTAATTTATTAGCCAATGCCCTGCAATATACCCCATCTGGGGGCACCGTCACCGTCTCATCGCAGCGCAGCCGCACTCATGCCCTAGTTCGCATTGAAGACACCGGCATTGGTATTGCCCCCGACCAATTGCCCCATATATTCGATCGCTTTTGGCGGGCCGACCAAGCCAGAAGCCAACATCAAGGAGGATCGGGCTTGGGACTGGCGATCGCCAAAACCATCGCCCAGACTCATGGCGGCGACATCACCGTACACAGCCAACTCGGTCAAGGAAGTTGCTTTCAGGTGAAAATACCGCTCCCGTAACCAAAGCGATCGGGCCGAAACCGGGTTTCTTAATTACAGCGAACACCTCTGTAGGGGCAAAGCATACTCTTCGAGAAGGCTTCGCCTACGGGCAGTTAATTTTCGGTTTTCACCGTTAACATAATTACCCGAATGCTTTGCCCGAACCCAAGATCGGTTTTCCGCTGTAGGGGCAAAGCATACTCTTCGAGAAGGCTTCGCCTACGGGCAGTTAATTCTGGGTTTTCACCGTTAACATAATTACCCGAATGCTTTGCCCGAACCCAAGATCGATTTTCCGCCAAAGTTATCGCCGAAACCCGGTTTCTTTCTTTCCCAGATTTTTACTATTTGTTTCCTACAATTACCTTATGATCACTTCTGACCAGCAATAATCACGTTCACAAATTGGCTATGAAATCTAAAGCAGTTGCACTATTTCTCAGTCTTGGCCTAGCGACAACCGTGGCGGCCTGTTCCAGTCAGCCCGGTGGTCAGACAGAAGGACAACCAACTCCCCCAGCTTCTACCACTCAAGATGGTGGAGAAGAAGGAGGTGCTCCCACTGCCCCAGCCCCGACCACTCCCACTCCAGGTACAACCGGAGGAACCACTCAAACTGCGCCTAATTCTACCAGTCCTCAAGGAGGTGGCGAAAATGGCGAAGATGGTCAAGACGATCAAGACGATCAAGACGATCAAGATGGTGAAGATGACCAAGATGGTGAAGGTGGAGAATCTTAGTCCATTGCCACTTTTGTTTTGTTTCGTGGCAACGATTTAACCATCTTAACCATCATTTGATAACAACAATTTGATTTGCTTTTGATTTGCTTGGGGATTTTCCTAGTCTTGAATCCGATATAGCACTTGGTAGAGTTATGAAGTACAAAAAAAGTCATTCCCGCGCAGGCGGGAATCCAGAAAACCTCTGTACTTCATCGGGATCATAAACGCTATATCTTGGCTAGGGTATCCCTCCCTATATTTTCAAATCATTAATCCAGATGAAATCATCAATCTTTTTTAGCTAAATTTGGCATTAATCCCATGATTTTATGTATCGATCGCGTTCTCACCCCAGAACAGATAGAAGAAATTCATCGCATTCTCAAAGATGCTGAGTTTGTCGATGGTAAACTCACCGCTGGGAAGTATGCGAAAACCGTTAAAGATAACTATCAATTGAAAGGAGATACGGATGCCGCCAAAAATTTGAGGGAAATTGTGCATAATGCGATCGCCCAAAATCCCCTATTTAAAGCCGCCGTTCGTCCCAAAACAATTCGGCCAATTTTGTTTAGTCGTTATGAACCGGGAATGTCTTATGGTTGGCATACGGATAATGCAATTATGGGCGATCGCGAATTGGCGCGATCGGATGTATCCCTGACTTTATTTCTCAGCGATCCAGATACTTATCAAGGAGGTGAATTAGTCATCGATACCAGTCTTGGAGAAAAATCTTTTAAACTTCCGGCTGGGTCAATGATTGTTTATCCTTCTACATTTCTCCATCAAGTTACTGAAGTAACCCAGGGAATTCGTTTCGCTGCGGTGACTTGGGTTCAAAGTTTGGTTCGTGATGTTCAGCAACGAGAAATTCTCTTTGAACTGGATACGGTGAGAAAGTCAATATTTGAGCAATATGGCAAAACCGTAGAATTTGATTTACTCTGCAAAACCCACGCCAACTTACTGCGGCAATGGGTGGAAATTTAAGCAAAATTATCCAACAATCACTATTTTTTAGGAAGATTCATCTAAAAATATTCAGTTTTTTCTGTTCAGGGATATTTTATATGTTTTAGGGTATTTATCAATGCCTAAAATTGCCAAATTAGCCAAATTATCCAAAAAAATCATCCACTACAGCGATCGCTTATCTGCTTTTATAGGTTAATTTCTAGGCAATAGAAGTTAAGCATTGCCGAACCCATCAAGTCAAAGGAAAAAACACCGCCATGAAAAGTTGGGTATTGGTTGAATAACATCAATTTTTTCCTGAAACTTTTTGGCATATTTCAATCTGGTAATTATGCCTCTACCGTTATTTGATTGTTTTTTTAGTAAAAATTAGGTAATTCTGATGATTAACTTCCGCAAACTTCACCGAAAATCTGCTCCCATTGTCTTTATTCCCTTATTTCTTTCTGCATTAACCGGCGTCGCTTACCAACTGGGCAGAAATTGGTTTGGTATTTCTGGACAAATCTCTGGATTTTTGCTCAATCTTCACGAAGGGAGATTTCTTGGCAAACCCCTAGTTCCGGTTTATGTATTATTAGTTGGGCTGGGATTATTGGGCATGATTTTCACAGGTTTCACCATGATCAAATGGCAGCGTAAAGCATCAAAATTTCAGCCAAAAAAAGACTGGAGATGGGTTCATCGCGTGCTCTCCCCGATCGCATTTTTGCCCCTATTTCTTAGCGCCATCACCGGCGTTGGTTATCGTCTAGGGAGGGCTTGGTTTGGTCTATCTCGCGAGCAAGCTTCTATCCTGTTAGAAATTCATCAAGGCTCATATTTGGGTAATACTTTCAAGTCTTTTTATGTGTTGCTGGTTGGCGCAAGTTTGCTGGCTTTATTAATCACCGGCATTCAAATGACAGGGATTTTCCGCAAACTTCAAGCTTAAGCTAGAAACCGGAACCCAGAAACCGGGTTTCTTGTGGGAAATCCACCGTTAACTCTGATATTCACAACAGAAACCCGGTTTCTTTTTTAGCTTGTTTATTTGCGCCAGAAACCGGGTTTCTTATTGTAGATCCACCGTTAACTCTAATATTCACAACATAAACCCGGTTTTTTTATGATTTACTACTTGTTTATTTCCCCTTTTTATGCTATAAAAATAATCATGGCGATGGGGCTCGCCAAAACCGCAGTAAGTTGGCCAAAAAATTGACAATATTCTGAATATTTTACCATTCTTTTAACCATCTGTTTTTTATATTATAAAGTAAGTAGTCAAGGAGCCTTCTGTCTCATGTTAAAAATTAATAAAAGTTATGTATTTGATCAAAATAAACAGGCGATCGCCGTGCAAATTCCCATTGCTGAATTTGAACGCATCGAGCAATTGATTTCTAAATTCGGTTTAGACCAAATCCTCGAATCAGACGCGGAAGATGCTTGGTTAAATCAAGATTTATCTCGGCTAAGTGAATACGATGCTTACGAATGGCAAGCGGGAGAATTAGGATCGGGTAAGCCGGTGAATTATGTGGAGGGTGTTGGTTTAGTTATAGGAGAAGAATGACCATTTTATCTTTGCAAATTGGGGATATTGTTACGGCGCGATTTCCCCAACAAAATCCTCAAGCCCATGAACAAGAAGGACAACGACCGGCAATTGTAGTGGGGTTGCCCAATCGAGTCGGGAATCCGCGTTTTCCATTAGTCATTTTGGTGCCAATCACCAGCGATCGAGGGCAAGCATGGGCGAATGATTCCCCTGATTTATATCCTAAATTTCCCGCCGGAACTGCTGGATTGCGTCAGCCCTCTATTGCATTATTAGATCAGATCAGAGTTTTAGATTTCACCAGAATTACAGAGTATTGGGGAAGACTAACTCCCGAAGAATACGATCCCATTTTAAGGGGACTTAAAAGAATGATTGATCCTTAAGCGATCGCCATCACTGGACTCAGAAACAGGGTTTCTTGTTAGAAATCCACCGTTAACTCTGATATTCACAACAGAAACCCGGTTTCTTTTTTAGCTTGTTTATTTGCGCCAGAAACCGGGTTTCTTATGGTACATCCACCGTTAACTCTAATATTCACAACAGAAACCCGGTTTCTTTATGATTTACTACTTGTTTATTTTCCCTTTTTATGCTATAAAAATAATGATGGCGATGGGGCTCGCCAAAACCGCCGTAAGTTTGCCAAGAATTTGCCAAGAATTTGACCAGACCAAGGCTGATGGCTCCTACTATTCCGGCTTGTTGCGGAAGAGTAGGGGCTTTGGGTTCTGATTACTCTTTCTGCCACAAGTCACGTTTTTCCACAACTTTAAATTTCCACACATTCAAATTAACGTGACGATATGTTAGAAAGCATTATCTGGATTTTATTGATGGGTTGTTTCGTGGGGCAGATTGCTCGACGGCTAAGAGCACCGGCATTGGTGGGCATGACCCTGGTCGGTATTCTCCTCGGCCCCCAAATGGGCAATGTGATTAGTGGGGAAGTGCTGGGGGCAGCGGACTCCCTGCGGACGATCGCCGTGATGGTGATTTTGATGAAAGCAGGGTTGGGTCTAGACCGGGAAAAGCTGTCTCAACAAGGGACTGTGGCGTTAAGACTAGGGTTCTTACCGGCAGCTTGTGAAGCGATCGCCGTTGCGGTGGCGGCGGTTTGGCTATTCAAATTTGACTTAGCTACCGGATTGTTGCTGGGCTGCGTGATTAGTGCCGAGTCCCCAGCAGTGATTGTCCCCGGAATGTTGCGGTTAAAAAGCCTGGGATGGGGGGTGAAAAAAGGAATTCCCGATGCGATTTTAACCGGAAGTGCCTTATCGGATGTATTGCTGCTTTTGGTGTTTAGCTTGCTGCTGGCGTTTCTGTCTCAAAATACCGCCACCAGCTTGACTTTGCCCGGTGGAATTACCCTCAGTCCCTTGCAATTATTGCCGTTTCAAATCATTGCCCAAATTGGTTTAGGGGTATTGTTAGGTTGGTTGATGGCGCGAATTTTGGTGTTTCTGCTGTCGCAACAAAAATGGATGCAAAATAAGGTTTTGGATGCTCTGGTTGCCGCCAGTTTTGCCCTATTTTTGGTGGTATTAAGCGAAGATTTTCCTGTATTTTCCGGCTATTTAGCGGTGATGGTGACGGGATTTTTTCTAATAGAAATGGATACCCCCTTAGCCCGACGGTTGCGAGTCGGTTTTGATAGCTTATGGGTGGTGGCGGAAATTGTCCTTTTTGTGTTGCTGGGGGCTAGTATTCAACTGAATGTTTTGGGCGATCGCTTGCTGGTGGGACTGCTGGTGTTGGCGATCGGCACTTTGGTGGGGCGATCGCTGGGTTGGTATCTGTCCACTTTGGGGAGTAACTGGAGTTGGAAAGAACGGCTGTTTTTGCTGCCGGGAAATTCCGCCAAAGCCACGGTACAAGCGGCGATTGGGGCTATTCCCCTAGCCCAAGGAATTCAAGGAGGAGACACGATTTTAGCGATCGCCGCTTTGTCGATTTTAGTCACCGCACCCTTGGGGGCTTGGGCAATTCCCACTTTTGCTCCCAAACTGTTAGAAAAGGGTGAAGTTGACCCCACTAAAGTCGCAGTTTCCCGTCACATTATTTTATTAGCTGCGGTAGATACTTCGGCAATTGCCACGGAGACTTTAACCAAAGCGGCAGAATTAGCCCGTCGCAGTGATGGGGAAGTGGTGGTGCTCCATGTGCGCGTAGGAGAAGATATCCAAGAAGTAGAAAAATTGCGGAATCGCAGCAAGCAACTCCTGGCAGATATTCCCCATCAATTTATTACTACTGATGGAGACGTACCCGCAGAAATTATTCGCATTGCTCAAGAATATAATGCAGCAGAAATTGTCATGGGTAAACGCGGCGATCGTGCCGATGATCATGTGTTAGTTGGGTCGGATTTGCAAGCGGTGTTAGCAACAAGTACATTGCCGATTATTGTAGTGGAAAATAAGTCAATTTAAACTCAACCGAGAAAGCCTCGAAAAACCGGGTTTATGAAACTACCCATAAACCCGGTTTCTTTTTCCATATTTATCGTTTTTGATAGGCTAAATATACAGCTTCTAAGAATAACTCCGCTGTAACTCCTTTGGGCATTTTTTCTAAATTTAGGGCGGTTTGTACCCGTTGGGTTATCTGATAGCTGAGTTCAACTTTTGCCTCGGAAAAAAGACTGGAACGACGGCGTAAATACTCGCGAATTAGAGCAAAATCATCTGGGCTTAACCCAGAGATATCCGTAGCTTCTAAGAGGCGATCTGCCAGAGAATCAGCTTTTTCTGAAAAGGAAAATTCCGCCGAGGCTACTGCTTCTTCATCCTGTACTACCAAGGTTCCAGCTACCCAATCACCGATGCGTTTTTCTCGCTGGCCGAACATAATCATAAACATACCAATAAATAATAAATCATCCACGGGTCTTAGCAACGATCTTAAGGTTGCTTGTGGCAAGCCAACGGGTCTACCATCATCACGAATCACCCTAATTTTTGCCTGTCTTTTCCCTGGGGTTTGTCCCTGCCATAAGGTTTCAAAAAAAGCAAAATAACCCACATAGACAAAGAAAAAGATTAAGCCCAGAATGGCAAATCCCCAAAGCTCAAGGCGATCGCCGCCCAATAGGTCTTGTAAAAAATTGACTGATATGGCGAAAAAGATTAAGTATAATATGATTAAAATCACCAAACTCAGCAACCAATATAAATAGTCAAGGCATAAAGCATAAGTCCGACTGCCGATGCCGGCTAAGGTAAACTCAAGTTCTACACTTTCTGGGGTTTGAATTTTAACTCGATTGAAGATATTCATGGGATGATTTAATTGATTAATTTACAGCGCTTCGCGCCCTTGGAACGGGAAGGATCAATCAGGAACTTTTTTGTAGTACGGGCGTTTCGAGAAGGGCGAAGCATAAAGCCCTACGGGCATAGCTTCGCTTACCGGGTAATGGCTTTGCTATGGTAAGCATTAGTTGGCTGCCCCGAATGCTTCGCCCCTACTGCTGCATTATTTAATTATTATCTAATTTATTAATCTGGAAATATGCCCACAGGATAAAAACATTGGGTTTTATTTATTCCCACCGAAATGAGCGCTAAATTTACTCATTGCTCAATTTCATGTCTAATCCTTCTTTTCGAGTGCAAAGGTCATAATATATAGTAGATTTAATGATTTGGTAAAAGGGGACTAAGACCATCCCAAATAGAATGCCCAGGATGTAAGCAACCAAGAAAGATATGGTAATAAAAATTGGTGAGTTTTGATCCATAGCTAAAGTGTTGATCAGAGTTCTTTGGATGAGATCGGATAAAACGTTAACGACCATTTGCAGGGGTACAAAAATCAATCCGGCGACGATAAAAATTGTAAAAATTTTCCCAGCATAGCCTTTGGTCAGCTTTTGACTTCTTTGAACTGTTCCCCAAGCAGTTAAATTATGCTCGATCGCTAATGGCACTTCAATCAGGGACAATCCAATTGTAAATCGGATGTAAAAAATCAAGAAAGCTGCTATAATAAATAATGCCAATAATCCAGCTATCCAATAAGCTAGGGGAGAAGATTGTGAGCCAATAAGAATGCCTACGACTATGCCCGATCCGAATCCCATCACCACAGCAAAACCCAGACTAACTGCCATAATTAGTAAAAATGCGAAAAAAGAAGCCAGCCACAATTTCCAGATTTTCGGCATGACATGAGCACTGGCTTCTTTAACGGTTTCCGGTTTATTGGTTAAAACTCCAAAAGCCAAGCGGCAAATTAAGGCTAGGTTTGTAATCGATTTAGCCGATGTAAAAATTAATAAGATTAGCCAGATAGGACTGGCAGCCCAGAGAATTGATGGGTTGATTTGCTGGAAAAAAATTAGAAAAGGAATCGGTAGAAGCGTTAAAATAGGGATTAATGCCCATAAGCTGGCGGTGACACCAATCGGGAAGTAGGTAGAAAAGCGATCGCGATAAAGGCGAAGTCCCGCACTAACCACATTTCCCACAGTCATGGGTTTTAATGGAGTATTAGCCATTGGTTTGATGCTCCCAGGTAAGATTGTTCGATCGCGATCTTACGCTACCCTAGAGAAATAGGGAGGCTTATGTTAGCAAAATTTAGCAAAATTTAGCAATAATCAGCAATAATCTATCAATATTTCATCGAGTTTTATGAATATTCGCCGTTGGATTGCCCGCAGGGAAACTAACTGGAAACAATTAGAAACATTGTTAAGAAAAGCTGAAAAAAAAGGGATGTCTCGCTTAAATGCCGATGAGGTGCGGCAGATGGCCAGTTTGTATCGATCGCTTTCTGGGGACTTAGCCCGGGCAAAGACTTACAATGTGGGCAATGCGGTAATCCAAGAATTGCAGCAACTAACTTCTCGCAGTTATAACCAAATTTATCAAGGTTCTCGACGACAAGAATGGCAGAAAGCTTGGGAATTTTGCCTTTGGGGTTTCCCTCAGTTAGTGCAGCAAACGTTTCCCTATATTGCGATCGCTACTGGGCTGTTTCTCTTGGGGGTTTTAGTCGCTTGGTGGTATGCATGGCAAGACCCGATGTTTCTATCATTAATGGTGCCGGAAAGTTTAATCGAAAAAGTGCGCGATCGCGGCGAATTGTGGATGGGTTCTATTGTCGGGTGGGAACCCTTAGCATCGACTTCAATTATGCAGAATAATTTACAGGTTGCCTTTAGCGCCATTGGCGGAGGAATCACTGCCGGTCTTGTGACTGTTTATATTCTAGTTTTCAATGGATTACATATTGGGGCGATCGCCACCTTAGTAGGACAAAATAATTTAGCCTATCCATTTTGGGCATTTGTTTTTCCCCACGGCGCCCTAGAATTACCGGCCATATTTTTTGCTGGTGGTGCGGGATTGCTGATTGCCAGAGGGTTATTATTTCCGGGAAAATATCAACGGGCAGCGGCATTGCGTTTCTATGGTTCCCAAGCCATTCAACTGCTGTTTGGCATCGTGCCAATGTTAATTACTGCCGGAATCATTGAAGGATTTTTATCCCCAAATCCCGCCATTCCTGATATTTTGAAATATATTATCGGCCTGGGAATATTTGGGGTATTTTTTATGTATTGTAGGCGGAAACGTTAATTTTTTGCCTTAATTTTTATCCTCTTTCCTCACAACTGATTTCTCGCTTTTAATCTTAAATATTGATCGACTAATTGGTCGCTAATTTCATGGGCAGGGGCATCAAGAACTAAAACCCCTTTTTGGCGCAATTGGGCAAAGGCAACCTGACGTTGTGCCAGCAAATCAAGGGCAACCGCACGTTCGTAAGTTTGAGGGATTTCCAGGGTGGAGGTATGGGCGATCGCATCGACTTGAGGGTCGCGGAGGGTGACGCAAAACGGCAGATAACGGGGGGCTAACCGCTGCATGGCTGCCAGCAATTCTGCGGAGGCGGTGACATCAATAATATCTGTAATTAAGACTACCAGGGCTCTTCGGCTTTGTTGTTTGGCCACTTTGGTGACAGCCCCCATATAGTCCGGTTCCCAAAGCACCGGCTGAATGGGGGTGAGACGTTCCAGGAGGTGACTGAGTTGGTGTTGACCCCGTTCCGGGGGCATCCATGTCACGACCTCGCGATCGAAAACCCCAACTCCCACGCGATCGCCCCGATTCAACCCCGCCAAAGCCAGACCCAGGGCGGCATTCAGCCCCCAATCAAACCGCTGCAATCCCTTCACCCGCGCCGTCATCAACCGTCCGCGATCGAGCAAAATGATTAAAGTTTGTTCTCGTTCCGCCTCCAAAACCCGCACCTGTAGGGGATTATGCCCAGATAAGCCGGTGCGTCTGGCGGTGGCTTTCCAATCAATCATCCGAGGATCGTCCCCTTGGGTATATTCCCGCAGTTCGGCGAATTCCGTTCCCATAGAAAACCGTCGAGACGATCGCAAACTGCCCGTGGATTGCAAGGTTAAGCGAATCGTCAGCGATCGCAATCCCACCAAATCGGGATATACCGCCACCGTTTGCGGCTGCTTCACTGACCACTGATGCCATGCCAAACCCCACTGCCCCAACTGTCGCACTTGAATATCGCCCCATTCAAATTGACCGCGATCCCCTGGGTGAACCGTATAAGTCAGTTCTTGACTGCTATTCGCCGTTAACGTGGCTTGCAGTTCTTTAGCCGATACTTTGAATTGGAGAGGATAGCCATCGCGGATCGAAATCTGGGCAGTGGTAGCTGGCGATCGCACCGTCAAAGTGACCGGATTATCTCGCCCAATGGATAATTTGCCCAAAGGAGTCCGAGAAATTTCCCCGCGCTGAAATTTGACCCGGAATCCATCCAGAAACACCATCCCCAAAATCAGTCCATCAAATCCCAGGGTCATCATTAGGGCCACTGACTGAGTAAACCACTGGGCAGCAAATAGGGCGATCGCCATCCCCAGTCCCAGCAGTAAAAAAGCGCGTTTTGAGGGAATTATCATCGGTTTGTTGTTGGTTGTTGGTTGTTGGTTGTTGGGTAGGGATTCTTTGGGTAGGGATTCTTTGGGTAGGGATTCTTTGG
>NZ_LIUQ01000003.1:0-106291 GCF_001276715.1 Planktothricoides sp. SR001
TAACAACTAACAACTAACAACATTAATTAATTTTTTGCCAATAATCACTGGCTTCTGACGGACTCATCCAGAGTAAGCGCAGATCGCCTAATTCTAAAGCAGGAGAGTCAGGGGGTAGGGTGAGGGGATGTAATTCTAAGTTTTGGACGACTTTGGCGCCGATCGCCCGTGCCAATAAGGGGGGTAGGGCATTGCCGACTTGACGAAAGCCATGCCATTTGGTGGCGTGGAAGCGAAACCAGTCGGGAAATGAATGTAAGCGAGCGGCTTCTCTAACGGAGATGACCCGGGGATGCTTGGGATGAATTGGTCGGGGAGAGGTGTGGCGCCCGCGATCGTTGCCGGTTCCCGCCCGTAAGGGGGGACAAACATGATTGATATCGAGGCGACGGAGCCGACTTTGGGGTTCAACTTTGCCCATCGGTGTGGTGGCGAACCTCTTGGCTGAGGCTTCGGTGTGAACGGTACGCATGGCGCCGGTGAGCATTTGCGGATTCCACTGTCGGGGATAGCCCAAGTTGTGGGGGTCGGGGATTAATCCTCGGAGCGATCGCGCATATTGGGAACTGCGCTGTTCGCATTCAAGCAACTGTTCTGGAGTCAGGAGAAGTTCATCGGTTCCCAGTAATTTATGCCAGCGATCGACATTGGGCAGGTCGGCGATCGCATCCCCGACGGTGACTTGAATCGCGTCTGGGTCATTAGCAGAAAATTCAGGATATTCTAGCAAAGGATAACCAATGCGGGTGCCAAGGATAAATAAGCGGCTACGGTCTTGGGGCACCCCAAAGTTACGAGCGTTAATCTCTTGAACCGGCTGGGTAATGTGATAACCTCCAGCGGCTAAATCCTCTAATAATTTTTTTCTTAAGTCATCGTAAGGCGCATCCAATAAGTTCGTCACATTTTCCATGACAAAATAGCGCGGTTGCAGTTCGCGAACTAAGCGACTAAACTCAAAGACCAAATCATTTCGCTCGTCTTGTAATTCCCGCTTATTAGTTTGAGAAAATCCCTCTGCTGGCGGCCCCCCAATCACTAAGTCAATTTCACCCTGCCACGGTTTTACCGGACGGTGACGGTAGATTTCCACTGGATGAGAAATCCATCCCCTAATTGCCGCATTTTCAATTGCTTTTGCCGAAACTTTGGTCGCATCGGCACAGAGAACTGTGGTGTGAGGAAAGTTATAAGAATAGACCGCTGCATGGACGGGATCAATGTCTAAGGCGGCTACCACGTCAAATCCGGCTTGTTCAATGCCCAGAGAAAATCCGCCAACTCCGGCAAATAAATCCACGGCGATCGGTCGGGTTCGATGCCGATGCCCGGACAGATTGTGAGCAAATGGTTGAGTAAATGGGGAAGTAAATGACACAGTTGGCGATCTGGCTAAAATTTACTGGCTAAAACTTATGCGACTGGAGCTAATGGATCTAACATAGAGCAGTTTTGACCCTTTTAATATGGGGAATTAGAACTGCTTTCATATTGAAACATGATTTTCGCAAATTTTGAGCGATCGCCAGAAAGGTTTAAAAAACTTGACATTAGACAATTCCAATTGAATCAGCTTTTAGCCGCTATTTTTCTGGGCTAAACCTGGGCTAAAATTGCCAAAATTGATTGGGCAGCGCGATCGCACGCGCCAATTTCTCCTAGGGCTTGACGCATTGTTTGATAATCCTGGAGGATTTGTTGCCGTTTGGGGGTATTTTGAAGCAATGGTAAAGATTCACGGACAATATTGGCGGGAGTGACTTGATCTTGAAGTAACTCCGGCACAATTGATTTCATTAAAACTAAATTTACCGGAGACATAAACGGAATTGAGAATTTGAGCAGCTTGGCCAAAATCCAGGCGCTAATCGGGTTGAGGCGATAAATCACCACTTGAGGGACATTTAACAAGGCAATTTCTAGGTTGACGGTGCCTGATTTGGTAATGGCCAAATCTGCGGCAGCGATGCCTAGGTGATTGTTTTCCCCTGTCAAGATTTTGGCTGGTAATTTAAATAAAGCGATCGCTTTTTCGATATCTTGGCGATAAATTTGGTTGGACACAGGAATCACAAATTGCACGTTGGGTAAATGCTCTTGAATAGCCCGAGCCCCGGCCAACATCACTGGCAATAAATATTTAATTTCTTGCCGTCGCGAAGCGGGTAATAAGGCAATCACTGGCTGGGAAGAATTAATCCCTAAAGCGGCGCGGGCTTGTTCCCGGTTGGCTGCCCCTTGTATCTGGTCAATTAAGGGATGACCCACCCAGGTGACATGGGCGCCTTTTGCTTGATAATAACGAGCTTCTTCGGGAAAAATCGCGATGAGGCGATCGCAAATGCTAACAATTTCGCTGGTATTTTTGTGATTAAAAGACCACACCCATTCCTGGGGGGCAATATAATAAACAATCGGCACTTGGGGAAAATGCCGCCGAATATAATTACCCAGCCTTAAATTTGGCCCGACATAATCAATCAAAATCACTAAATCCGGGGTATTTTGTTGCAGATATTGGTAGATTTTTGCTTGCAGTTTTAGGGTGGGCAAAATATAAGGCAAAGATTCCAGAATGCCTACAGAACCAATGGCGGTTGTATTCGCCCAAATAGTTGCCCCGGCTGCGGCCATGCGATCGCCCCCCAGGGCAAAAATTTCTAAATCTTTAGATTCTAAATCTTTAGATTCTAAATCTTTAGATTCTAAATCTTTAACTTCTAAATCTTTGCCTGGGGCTAAAAATTGACGGTTTAATGCCTCAATGAGTAAAGAACCTTGCAAATCACCGGACACTTCCCCAGTGCTAATAAAAATGCGCTTGGATCGGTTCTTTTTCGCAGTTATGCTGGCTTCATTTTCTGGTTTCGGTTTCATTAAATATTTTTAATCTTATTCTCAAACTTTCCAGGAGTCAGTCCGCGTCTATCCTCTGTTAATGACTGGGTGATAAAGTCAGATAAATGGGTTAAATATGGATTTTCTGGAATTAAATTTAACTGTTCTAATGCCTCTTTTAAAGACAATCCAGAGCGATACAAAATCCGAAAAGCTTTTTTCAAAGATTGACTTTCTTCCGCGCTAATTCCTGCCCGTTTCAGCCCCACGGTATTCAGGACGCGAACTCGCGATGGCGATCCTTCTACTAACATATAAGGAGGAATATCATTGATAATGCGACTGCATCCGGCAATCATAGCCAGTTGGCCAATATGCACAAACTGATGAATTCCTGTCACCCCACCAATCACCGCTCGTGATTCAATGTGAACATGACCAGCCATATTCACCGAATTGGCCATGACTACATGGTTTTCGATCGCGCAATTATGGGCTACATGGGCATAAGCCATCAGCAGGTTATGATCGCCAATGGTTGTGCTTTCTCCCTCCCCTGTGGCTCGATTAATTGTCACATATTCTCTGATCGTATTGCCATTGCCAATCTTGGTAAAACTGATCGCTCCTTTATATTTTAAATCTTGAGGTTCGGTGCCGAGCGCGGCACCGGGAAAAATCCGATTGTCTTCGCCAATTTCTGTATGGCCATCAATCACCACATGGCTATAAATTTTGGTGTTTTTGCCAATTTTTACGTTTTTCCCAATCACACAAAACGGGCCAACTTCTACCGTTGGATCTAACTCGGCTTCCGGGTGAATACTTGCTGTTGTATGAATCATATTAATTATTAACAAAGTTGTTGGTTGTTTGTTGTTTGTTGTTGGGTAGGGATTCTTTGGGTAGGGATTCTTTGGGTAGGGATTCTTTGGTTGATGAACAAAGAACAAACAACAAAGAACAAACAACAAAGAACAAACAACAAAGAACAAACAACAAAGAACAAACAACAAATATGCTAGGCTTTTTTTTGCCAATGCGGAGGTCAGTCCGCCAAGGAAAACATCAGAGTTCCTTCGCAAACTTTCTGGCCATCGACTAAGGCGATCGCCTCCATTTTGGCGACCCGCTTGCGCTTTACCACCAGCAGTTTTGTGGTCATTTTCAACTGATCTCCCGGCACCACCGGACGCCGAAAGCGCACCTCATCAATTCCAGCAAACAACCAAATTTTCCCATGAGGTAATTCAGGATGTTGACTCAGAACAATTCCCCCCACTTGAGCCATTGCCTCGACAATTAACACCCCAGGCATAATGGGTTTTCCGGGAAAATGTCCTTGAAAATGCGGCTCATTAAAAGTGACATTTTTCATTCCCACCGCCAATTCCCCAGGGACATATTGAATGATTCGATCCACTAGGGCAAAAGGATAACGATGAGGGAGCAACTTGTGGATTTCTTCCACATTAAAGCAGACAGTTTCTCTAGCAATATCTTCAGACAATTTTTTTTCACCCAGATCCGTTGTCTCACGAGCAGTGGTTTGCTGCTCAATTGTTTTAGACATAAGCTTAAATCAAGCTTTACTAAGTAAGCGAGTAAGTTTGATATGTAGGTGATGGCTGGCTTTATAGGCCACAAAATGAGCTACGGGAAAGCTGCCCAGCAAGCTCAAATCTCCCACTAAGTCTAGAATTTTATGACGGACTGGTTCATTTGCAAACCGCAAGGGCGGATTTAGCCAACCAGATGGGCTGCAAACCAGGGCATTTTCTAAGCTGCCACCTTTAATTAAACCGGCGGCTCGCAGTTGGTCAATTTGGTGGGCTAACCCAAAAGTCCGAGCGGGGGCAATTTCTGCCATAAAGCTTTCGCGAAATCCCTCCTGCCCCCTGGCGCGATCTGGCGACCAACTATACCACTGCCGACCGATCGCCGGTAAATCAAAATCGATCGCATAACTAAAGCGCAGTTCATCCGCTGGTAACGCGGCGACAAAGGCATCATTTTGGCGCACCCATACCGGAGTCTTAAGCTTTTTGGGCAGGGGATTTTTGGGCAGGGTCAGGGAGTTGGTTGGGTCTTGTGGAGTTTTGAACTGGGTGGCGGGCACCAGTCCCACCCGGAGAATTTCTTGCGCCCAAGGTAGGGCTGACCCATCTAACAGCGGCACTTCCGGGCCATCAATTTCAATTCTGGCGTGGCTAACCCCCATTCCCGCTAAGGCTGCGAGGAGATGTTCTACGGTTCTCACCCTAGCCTCACCACTGGCTAACTCCGTAGAAAGGGTGGTTTGATGGACTGCATCTACATGAGTGGCGATCGCGGGTTTTCCCGGCAAATCAACCCGGACAAAGTAACGCCAGGAGTCCGCAAGGGATGATTTCTGGGCAGGCAGCACTTTGACCGTGGTGAAATTCCCTGTATGTAAACCCACCCCAGACAGTTCAAACCCTGCGGCCAAAGTCATTTGGGGAACAGGGAACGGGGAATAGGGAACGGAGAATATTGCCTTCCCGCCCTGCCCAGACTTTTTCCCTCTTTTTAATTCATACATTAGAATTTCTCTCCAATGCCAAAGTGGAAACGACTATCACCCTCATCATTGAAACCGTAATCAACTCTAATTGCCCCTAGGGGAGACTGGACGCGAATTCCCAGACCATAGCCAAACCCTTCACCGGGCTTACCCCGGACTCCTGCGGGGTCGCCGTCCACTTCACTGCCGGTTCCCAAGTCAGAACCCACATCAAAAAATAACGCTCCGCCAACTAATGAATAAACCGGAAAACGATATTCAGCGGTGGCTTGAACGTAACTCCGACCAGTACCCAGTTCGCCTTCCCCGTATCCGCGCACGGTACTGCTGCCGCCGAGAGAAAAGGCTTCATAAGGGGGTAAGTCTCCAATTACCGTTCCCGCTTGGAAATTCACCGCAAAGGTTTGTGGGCCTTGGGAGAAGCGAATTAAATTTACTGGAACATAATGACTGACGCTACCTCGGAGGCGATTTAAGAAAATACTGCCGCTGCCCACGGGAATTGATTGCTCGCTGCTCAGACGCAAGACCGACCCTTGTGTCGGTTGTTGGGCGCTATTGCGGCCATCATAAACTGTTCCCAACTCGAAGGTGATCAGGTCATCTTGCCCGTCTTCGTTAAAGCTGAGTAGGTTGCCCAGTTCATCGCGGGGGGTAATATCCCCATCCCCGTCTCTAACACTGACTCGTTGATATTGCAATCCCAGAGAACCCCGCCAGTTGCGAGCTAAAGGACGGAAAAAGCTGACGCCACCGCCGAGTCGCAGTAATCTGGGGCGATCGCCATTTTCCAAGGTGACTTCGTTTTCGCCGCCATCGAAAATTAAAGAAATGGAACGACGCCGAAAAGCATTCACTGTATAAGAAAGCCTTTCCGTACCCGCAATCCAAGGATCGGTGAAGCTGATGTCGTACAACAGGGCTCGCTCACCCACTTGGACTTCCGCGCCAAATTTCTGGTTGCGGCCAAACAGGTTTTGTTCTTGATAGCTGACGGTGCCAAATAAGCCACTGGCGGAACTGACCCCGGCACCAGCGGCGATCGAGCCAGTATTTTTTTCAATCACATTCACTACTACGACCACCTTCCGGGGGTCTGTACCGGGATTCAGAGACAGTTGCACGTCCTCAAAGATGCCTAAACCAAAGACCCGCTGCAAGTCTCTTTCTACGAGCGATCGGTTAAACACCCCGCCCGGTTCCAGTCCGAGTTCTCTGGTGATGATGTATTCTTTGGTGCGACCTTTAATCGGTTCACCATTTTCATCGACGGCCTCGCCATCTTTATTCAAGAACCGAATCTCGATACTTTCAATGGTTCCTTCGGCCACTTCTAATGTCACCAAGCCATCAGGGCTGACTTCCGGGGCATCAATTACTTGGGCCAAAATGTAGCCATTTTCTTGATACCAATTATTCAACCGTTGGATACCCTGTTGTAAGTCCCGAAAGTTAATGATTTTGCCGTACTGGTTGCCAAATGCGGCGGATATTTCACTCTGGGGCAGTACGCTATTGCCCACCACCTCAACCGATCGCAGTATGGGGTTGGCTTCTACCACAAAGGTGACTCGGACACCGAGAGGGGTGTCTTCGGGTTCCGCTCGCACTTTGGAGAAATATCCCGTGGCAAAAATCGCGTTAATGTCTTCTTGGAGTTGCGATCGCGTGGTGGTGCGTCCCGGTCTTAAAGAAATTACCCGATAAATCTCATCTTCCAGTTCTCCAGATACCCCACTCACCGCCACCTCTGCCACCAACACATCTGGCTGATTCCCTGGAGAAACCGGCGTAGGGCCGATGGGACTTGGCTGCCTGGGCTCTGGCTGAGTAGGAGGTTGACTGGGGGGAGATAATGGTTCCGCTTGTGGAGTTGCTTCGGCGGGAGTTGCTTCGGCGGGAGTTGCGCCTGCGGGAGTTGCGCCTGCGGGAGTTGCTTCGGCGGGGGTTGCTTCGGCGGGAGTTGTGGACTGATTTTCTGCCGGTTCACTTGCCGGAGTGGTCTGCGGCGAAGCTGCTTGAGCCAATAACTGAGTGGCAGATATGGTCTCGTTTTCTGCCACAGGTTCAATACCTTTTTGGGGCGAACTCTCAGAAATGACCCCCAGAGATGGTCTGACTGCGGATAACTCAGCCCTGACCAATAAGTCATTGGCA
This sequence comes from Planktothricoides sp. SR001, assembly GCF_001276715.1. Lineage (GTDB taxonomy): Bacteria > Cyanobacteriota > Cyanobacteriia > Cyanobacteriales > Laspinemataceae > Planktothricoides > Planktothricoides raciborskii. Next base: position 7,541 of record NZ_LIUQ01000003.1, read on the forward strand.
GAATTCACAACCTTATGATTTGATGACTCTAGGGAATCTAAACTACTTGGATGGAAAACTGGGAGACTGATGGGGGCAAACTCCTGGGTTCGCGACGGCTCCTGAGAACTGATTAAGGAATCCTTTGGGAGTTCTCCCCTGGCTGAATCCACTGTTTTTTGGTGGTCTGTCTGCTCAACCGGGCTGACCAAGGAGTTATCCGAATTAACGGCTGGGTTGGAGGTTTCACCCTTGCTAGGGGTAGAAACACTCAAAATCGTTGAGGCAGTGAATACGGCTCCCAACAGCGTAGATAAGCGCATTGTTTTATTTTCCGACACCTTCACACCATTTAAAATTAAGCTAAAATTAAGCTAAAACTAAGCCAAAACTAAGCCAAAAATTGACCAAACTGAAGCCAAAACTAAGCCAAAACGCCAAAAGCGATAATTAAGCTCATAATTAGCCAAAATTAAGCACTTTAATTAAGGACTTTTGGCACTGAACATGACAACTTAAAAGTGATTTTAGGTTATTCACCTATTTCGGCTTTCTGTTTAAGTTGTCCGGATGAATGTTTGCGGTTTTACCCTTGAGTTTTACTGTTTAAAACTCGTTCTAGCACTTTTTGATAAGCCGATTCTACTTGGCCTAAATCTTGGCGAAATCGGTCTTTATCCATGATTCGTTTGGTTTGATCCGTTTCCCCTTCATCCCACAGTCGGCAAGTATCTGGACTGATTTCATCAGCCAGCAACAGTTTGCCGTTGACATCTAGACCAAATTCCAGTTTGAAATCCACTAGGGTAATGCCACACTGGTGGAAAAATTCCGTGAGGATTTCATTGATTTGTAAAGTCATTGTTTTGAGTTGATCAAGCTGTTCTGGTGTTGCCAGTTCTAATAGTAGAAGCCGATCGCGAGTTAACAGGGGATCTCCTAATTCATCATTCTTATAGAAGAATTCCACCAGAGGATGTTTCAAGACCGTACCCAAGGGCAACCCCGTTTGCTTGCAAAGGCTACCGGCAGCAATGTTCCGCACCACCACTTCCACGGGGACAATTTTCACCCGTCGCACCCGCATTTGGTTCGGGGCGGGTTGGTCAATCCAGTGGGTGGGAATGCCTTTGGCTTCCAGAATTTGAAACAGTTCGGTACTCATCCGGCAGTTGATTTCGCCTTTGCCGATGATGGTGCCACGTTTCAGGGCATTAAATGCTGTGGCATCATCTTTAAAGTGTGTCAGCAAAATTTCTGGATCTTCGGTAGAATAAATAATTTTGGCTTTACCTTCGTAAAGTTTTTGCATATCGGCCATAAGGGTTGGGTTTTTGTCACTAAATAATGGATCTCGCCTGTATTCTGCCATAACCAGGGCAAATTTTGAGCGGTTTTGAGATTTTTTTGCCATGAGGTCTTGAATTTTGCTTAAATAAAAGCGTCCCAGCATATATCTGGGCATATATCTGGTGGGAATATATCTGGGAATATATTGGGTAATTCAGTCATTCATCGTTCAATAATAAAATTTGATGAAAAATATGGATTTTTAGAGCTATTTATGATTATTTATGATTATTTAGTTGTCATGGTATGCACCCCATCCCAAGAATCAGGCGGGGGTAATTGAATATAATTGAGCGATCGCTGAATATGTAAGCTTACCGATCGGTCTTGTTCTTGCAAGCCTTGAGCTTTTTGGAATAGTTCTAACGCTTGCTGAAAATTGCGATTCATATAGGCTACACGAGCTTGGTTATAAGTTTCCAGAAACTCTTCGGTTTCTGGTGCTAAAGGATGGCTGGCTAATCCAATTAGTTCATAGATGCTGACTGCTTGTTTTTTGCCTTTTACCCGAATTTTATCTAATTCCCTGACTCTAATGCGATCGCGACATAATTGATAAGTAAATTCACTTAAAATAATATCACAATGGTATTGTTTGGTGATGCTTTCTAAGCGAGAACTTAGGTTAACTCCATCGCCAATTACTGTATAGTCCATACGTTTTTGGGAACCAATATTTCCTGACACCACTTCCCCGGAACTAATGCCAATGCCAATGGCAATTTTATGCTCGGTTTGGCGATCGTTAAATTCCTTGAGGCGCGATCGCATATCCAAGGCAGACTGCACCGCTTTCCAGGCATGATCTTGGATCGGTAAAGGTGCCCCAAATACCGCCATTAAAGCATCACCAATAAATTTATCTAAGGTGCCATCATAATTAAACACCGCCTCCACCATTGTTTCAAAATATTGGTTTAATAAAGAAACCACTTGAGACGCTTCAAAGTTTTCCGTCAGGGTGGTATAACCGCGAATATCGGAAAATAAAATAGTCACTTCTTTGCGTTCCCCGACCATTAAAGCATCTTCACCCAAAGCCATTACTCTTTCCGCAACTCCAGGAGTCATGTAACGATACATGGTGGTCTTCATTCTTTTTTCCTGACTGATATCTTCTAGTACCACTAAACCTCCCCTAACTCCCCCTTCCGGGTTGGTTAAAGGATTAACGGTTAGATTAATACTGCGTTCGATTTTTTCAATTTGACTGGCATTAATTCTGGGTTGATTTACAAATTCTGAGGATTCATTCCAGAGGAGATAAATTTCAGGATTTGTGCGATCGCTAATTGCTAAACTATACCGTTCACAAATATCTCTGGTATGAAAAATTTGTTCTCTGGATTCTATATATAATCCCACGGTTAAACTTTGCTCTGGGACATAATGTTTTGCGGCATTTTTTAAACTATCTTCTAAACGCCAGCGTAAATTTTCAATGGGTACTACTTCCCACAGTAAGCGTCCGATTAATTTTTGCTGCCAAAGTAGTAACTGTTCTTTTCCCTGTTCTCCCTTAGTCGGACACCCCAACAAGGCGATCGCGGCTTCATTAATCGTCACGATTATTCCCAGCATATCCGTAGAAATAACCGCATCAGAAAGACTTTCTAAAATATCTTTTTGATACTGCTTTTCTACCATCACACTTTCAAATAACTGAGCATTTTCTAAGGCCATGCCTGCTTGAGCATTAAAAGCTCTTAAAAACGCTTCATCGGCACTGGTAAAATTGCCTTTAATCTTATTAATTAGTTGAGTGACGCCAATCAAATTGCCTTGGGCATTAAATACCGGCATACAAAGAATATTCCGGGTTTTGTATCCAGTCCGTTCATCGGTACTCGGATCGAAACGCGGGTCTTGATAAGCATTGGGAATATTCAAAGTTTGGCCGGTAGATGCCACATATCCGGCGATGCCTTTATTGGCAGAAATGCGGATTTCCATCATGGTTTTGCCATCGGCTTTGGCTACTTTTGTCCAAAGTTCGTTGGTTTCTTTACTGAGTAAAAATAAGGTGCTGCGATCGGCTTGCATTAAATCTTTGGCTTGATCCATTACAGCGCGTAAAGTGGTTTCTAAATCTAGACTTTGCCCCAAGGTTGTTGTGGCTTTCACCAGGGCATTTACTCCCCTTTGATTTCTCGCAGCCATGTAAAAAGATTGGCAACTATCGAGAATAATCCCGATCGCCTGAGCAAATTCCCGGAATTCTTCCTCGTCACGAGCGTCAAAGGGCAGGCGATCGGTTCTGTTTAAAAGTTGCACCACCGCCAAAGCATTCGTCTCGTCTTTCCGACTAAAAATTGGCATACATAGCAAATTTTCCGCCGTAGTTCCTAGGGCTTCATCGACTTCTGCATTAAATAAAGGATGATTGTAAGCATCGCTAATATTGACACCTTTGCCAGTTTTGGCCACATAACCCAAGATGCCAATATTGATTGGCTTACTGATTTCTATGGTTTGCCCAGTTTCATTATCGGTAATTTTTGACCAAAGTTTCCGTCTTTGGTCATCTACTAAGAAAATTGTAGTTTTTTCCGCTTTCAGGATTTGGCCAATTTTTAGAGTTAACGCATCTAAAATTTGCTCCAGGATATTTTCTAGGGATTCATTCTCAATCAAATCCAGTGCTCTGAGATATTGCTGAAATTCTGCGGTAATAAAATCCAGCAGACAGACAAATTCTCCCACTGGCAGTTTTTTGACTAAATTAGCCAGAACGCCGGTTTGATTCACTTGCGTCAGCCTAGCTAAAACACTACCAGCATTAGAAAAGGTCATGGGGAAGTATCCGAGGTATTTTTATTATCCAGCATAGCTTAGATGATGTAGGGTCTAGGCTGTGGGCAGTAGAAACTTGGCAACATTCAGAAACCGGGTTTCTTTTTTGTAAGAAACAGTTAACTCTGGACTTCACAGCAGAAACCCGGTTTCTGGTTTTATTGCCGATCGCTGGATCGGGAAGTTATGCCGCATTCGGCAATGATTCAACAGCCATCACCGATTGATAGTACCGACGGAGTTGGGCAGTTGCCGCTGACCAGCCCCACCGTTCCGCTTCCTGGCGGGCATTTTGACGCAGGGTTTCTCGTTCTTTTTGGTTGGCTAATAACCTTTGGGTGGCCAGAATTGCCCCGTCTTCCGCTTCCGGGTCAAATAAATAGCCGTTCACGCCATCGGTGACAATATCCAAAATGCCCCCTCTGGCGGCAGCTACTACGGGACAACCGGCAGCCATTGCTTCGAGTAGGACTAAGCCCAAGGTTTCGGTACGGGAGGGAAAGATGAAGGCATCCGCAGAGGCAAAGGCGCTGGCAAGTTCTTTACCCCGCAGGTAGCCGACAAAGTTAGTGGGCGTTCCGGCAAAATGTTCTTGCAGTTGTTGGCGGTTTGGGCCATCACCGACTAGGGCTAAACGAGCATCGGGAATGGCCGCTAGGATGGGTTTGATGCGATCGATTTCTTTTTCGGCACCGAGACGACCTACATATAATAGTAGAGGACTTTCTGGGTGGCCTTGGCTCAGGCGATCGCGCATTTCTGGACTGGCTAATTCCGGTTGAAATAGTTCGGTATCTACTCCCCGTTGCCATAAATCGACTCTTTCAATGCCGTGCGATCGCAATTCTTTGACCATTGCCGTGGAAGTACAGAGATTCAGATCCGCTTGATTGTGGGCGCTTTTGAGCAATTCCCACAACAAGGGTTCCAGAATACCCAGGCCATAATGTTGCAAATACTGGGGTAAATGGGTATGGTATGACGCCACCAGGGGAATTTTCATGGTTTTGGCGTAATACAAGCCCCCTAGACCCAAAATTGCCGGATTGACTACATGGATTAAATCCGGCTGGAATTTTTCCAACACTGGACGAATGGAAGGATTCGGGGGCGCCAGTTTTAATTCTGGGTACATGGGTAAGGGAAAACCACTGACTCCATAGACTTGGGAGCCTTTGTAGTCTTGAATGCCATAATCCGGTGAGATGATTAAGACGCGATCGCCAAATCTTTGGAGATGATCGATCGTCTGACAAAGACGGGTGACAATCCCATCAATCTTAGGTAGAAAAGTTTCCGTAAAAAGAGCGATTCGCATGGGGTTGCGTCTTTAATATTGCTGCTGTGAATATTGCTGCTGTGAATATTGCTGCTGTGAATATTGCCTGGGATAATTTATTGCTGATATTCGGCGCTAATCTTGGACTAAAGTTAATTTTTCTCGTTGACTGCGTGGTAATCCTTTTGATTCTTTGAACGAGAAAAATTAACTACATATTTTTTGCGGTTTGTCTGAAGCCATAATATTTATTATGTTAAGTAGAATGGCAGAAATAAATGCACCACATACCCCATGAGAAAAAAACTGTCATTCCCGCGAAGGCGGGAATCCAAAGCCTATCGGCGGGGAAGGAAAAGTGCAATTAATTATGTTTACCTACTTATTTATTATGTTGGCTTCAGAAAATAACCGGTTTCTGGCAAGATTAATCAGGGAAAATTGAGCGATTTTCCCTGATTAATTTTCCCTGATTCATGTTAGCGCCGCCAAGAAACTTTGGGCAGAATATGTTTTTGATCCACGCGTTCTTTGTACTTAATCGCGAATTTCAGCAGGGAATCAATCAGCGAATCCGAGAGATAGTGAGGCTTTAAGCCCAAATCGAGTAAATTTGTGTTTTTGGCTTTAAAGTAATGTTCCTCTTTTTCTACCCGTGGGTTATCAATGTTATGAACTTCTACATCTAGTCCCAAAGATACCCCTGCTTGTTTCACTTTCATGGCCAAGTCTTTGACACTGAACATTTCCGTGAATTGGTTAAAGACTCTGAATTCACCGGGTGCGGCTGGGTGGCTAAATACACCCCGTTCGGCGGGATTTCCTAATGCTAATTCAATACAACGCACCGTATCCCGAATGTCCAAGAAAGCCCGCGTTTGTCCGCCACTACCGTAGACGGTTAGGGGATGTCCCACTGCCGCTTGGATGCAGAAACGATTTAACGCCGTCCCAAATACGCCATCGTAGTCTAGACGGTTAATTAGCATTTCATCCATGCCAGTTTCATCGGTCAGAACGCCATAAACGACGCCCTGATTTAAGTCGGTAGCCCGCAGACCCCAAACCTTACAAGCAAAGTGAATGTTATGGCTGTCGTGGACTTTACTTAAGTGATAGAAACTACCCGGTTGTTTGGGATAGGGCAGGGTATCTTTGCGGCCATTATGTTCAATGGTGATATAGCCTTCTTCAATATCAATATTAGGCGTGCCATATTCGCCCATTGTCCCCAGTTTGACTAGGTGGCAGTCGGGGAAATGTTCTTTGATGGCATAGAGAATATTCAGATTTCCCACCACATTATTTGTCTGGGTGAGTACCGCGTGTTCTCTATCGATCATGGAGAAGGGGGCCGATCGCTGTTCCCCAAAGTGAACGATCGCCTCTGGTTCAAACTTGATCAGGGATTTGATCAGGAAATCGTAGTTGGTGATGTCCCCAATAAACAGATCGATATGTTTGCCGGTCAGGTCATGCCACCGTTGGATCCGGTGTTGGATGGGGGCGATCGGGGTCAGGGTTTCCGCACCCAGTTGCAAATCCCAGTGCCGACGCACCAAACTATCTAATATGCCTACTTCATAACCTCGGTTGGAAAGGTAGAGGGCGGTTGCCCAACCGCAGTAACCGTCACCACCAATGACTAAAACTTTCATAAATTGATAAATTTTGCTTGCCGATACTCGGTAAATTTATCAGGTTTTGTGCCTCGTTTCACATTTTTAGGGGTGGGACTTCTGCTATGGGTCTGGTCTTGTCTGGGTTTCGCGGTGATTTGACTATGAGTTAGAAATGAGGAAAGGTAGTCTAGGTTACATTCCGGTAATCGTTGTTGGTTGTTGATTGTTGATTGTTGGTTGTTGGTTGTTGATTGTTGATTGTTGATTGGTAACGGATGGGCGACTTTGTGTTCTTTGTGTCTCTGTGGTGAAAAAAATAGGCAACGGATAAGGATAAGCAACGAATTAGCGTCAGGATTAGCTATGACAGATGGCTGTTGCAATGTCATATATCGGATTGAATCGCTCTATAATTATGGGGGCAATTATGGGGGCTTGGTGGTCGATCTGCTTCTGATTCCGGCGATCGCGATCCATCGCCCCAAGTTTAAAGAAATATCAACGCCAATATGATGACTCAATGCCTTAATCCTAATTGCCTGAAGCAAAACCGGGCAGAGAATCAGTTTTGTGAAAAGTGTGGCGGGAAATTGCTCCTGCGCGATCGCTATCGTGCTCTATCTATGATTGGAGAAGGCGGCTTTGGTCGCACTTTTAAAGCTTGTGATGAAGACAAGCCATCCAAACCTTTTTGTGTGATTAAGCAGTTTTTACCCCAAGTTCAAGGCACCGCTAACCAACAAAAAGCCGCTGAATTATTCGATCTTGAGGCAAAAAGATTAGAGACTTTGGGTTCACATCCTCAAATTCCCGCACTGTTTGCTTATTTTACTCAAGAAGGACGCCAATATTTAGTCCAGGAGTTTATCGACGGGGAAAACTTACAAAAGGAACTTGAGCGAAACGTCTTCACAGAAGAGCAAATCAAAGAACTACTGGCTGATTTGTTACCAGTGCTGCAATTTTGTCACGAAAAACAAGTGATTCACCGAGATATCAAGCCAGAAAATATTATTCGCAGAAATAGCGATCGGGCTTTGGTTTTGGTGGACTTTGGAGCGGCTAAATTCGTCACGGATACATCTTTGTCTGTGGGAACCGCGATCGGTTCACCGGGTTATCAGTCTCCTGAACAGTCTTTAGGAAAAGCTACATTTGCCAGCGATATCTACGGTTTAGGATCCACCTGCATTCACTTGTTAACTGGGGTTAATCCTTGTGATTTGTTCGATGCATATGAAGACAGATTGCTGTGGCGCGATCGTTTACCTGAAGCCATCAGTGATGAACTGGCTCAAATTCTCGATAAAATGCTGCAACGAAGTCTCGATCGGCGCTATAAATCAGCCGAGGAAGTTTTAGCAGCACTCAATCCCCCAAGGTCTGCAAAACATAATCAAAATGTGGTTCTCGAAAGTGATAAGGGCATTGACTATACTCATCTACGCCACCTTTTGCAAGCCGGAAAATGGCAAGCAGCAGACGAAGAAACTGCTAAAAAGATGCTGGAAGTAATGAATCGAAAGTCTTTACCGTTTCTCCGACGTAAAGACATTGAGAATTTCCCTTGTAAAGACTTACGCACTATTGACCAGTTGTGGGTCAAATATTCAAAGGGTTATTTTGGGTTTTCGGTTCAGTCTCGGATCTTAGAAGAGCTTGGCGGAGTTGGAGAAGAATATGGTAAGCAAATCTGGGAACAATTTGGCGATCGTGTAGGGTGGCGTAAAAAAGGTAAATGGCTGAAGTATCAAGACATCGCATTTAATAATACTGCACCTCCGGGTCATCTCCCAGTTGGTGGGGCTGGACTGAGGAGACTTACAGCGGAGTTGTTCGATATGGGGTTTTTTGTGAAAAGATTTTCGGCTCTGGTCAGAAGGCTGGCAGTCTGTAGAATTTCATAATTATTATTAATCCACGTTCAGCGAACTTAATTGTTATTGGTTTTAACCCGTTGACGGAAACGAGCGATCGCTATTTTATTTTCCAATCAGCAACGTATCGTTGTTGATTGTTGATTGTTGATTGTTGATTGTTCATTGGCAACGGATGGGCGCCTTTGTGTCCTTTGTGTCTTTGTGGTGAAAAAAATAGGCAACGGATCAGCGTGAGGATAAGAGGCGATCGCGCAGCGTCCCGGAGGGAATCGCTATTTTATTTTCAAATAGGGGAAAGATGAGGTAAGTTAGCTTTTTTTGAGCAATGGTAAAATGAGAATAATCTGTAACCAACCATGATTTAAGGTTTGAATCAAATATGACTGAGTTACTTCAAAAAGCGAAAAGCCCTTCGGGCATGGCTTCGCTTACCGCCCAAATCGAGAAACTTCCCATAGATGAACAAAATACCATTGCCAGTCGTTGGCTGGCTGAACTAGAAGACGAGGAAGCATGGAAATCTCGATTTCAAGCTACGACAGATGAGCAATGGGATCGAATCGCGGAAATGGTACATCAAGAAATTGCCGCTGGTGACATTGATTCAATTGATGATGTTTTTCCTCCAAAACCATGAATTCAAGTATGACGAAAACTTTTCGGAAGAAATTAATTCAGCTTCCCGAAGAGGTACAAGAACAGGCAAATAAAGCTTTTATAACCCCATTTTTTTTGACTGATAATTTTTGTTGAGGCGAGCGCTATTTTATTTTCAAATAGGCAGCGGATGGGCGATCGCTATTTTATTTTCCGATAATTTTTCTCTTTGTGTTTCTTTGTGTCTTTGTGGTGAAAAAAATAGGCAACGTCCCGGAGGGAATCGCTATTTTATTTTCAAATAGGCAACGGATGGGCGATCTATGACCTTATGAAAATGAGTGATATAATCCGCTTGATAACTCCTCATCAGACCTAACAGCAAAATTATAAATATGAAAGCAATTACGACTACTGGAAAAATTGATCCATCCGGTCAATTATCTTTAGACCAACCAATTGAAGGGACTGCACAGAGGTCAGTTCGAGTAATTATTCTGTTTGAAGAAACCGATTTGCCAGTAAGAAAAAATCTGATGTCAGCCGAAGAATTGCAGCAAGAATTAAAACAGGCTTTTACCGAAGCAGGCTATGATTCAAAGGAAAAAATTATTAATCTAGTCCAGGATATTAAACGAGAAATATCTCAAGAGCGTGAATCAAAAAACCACCAAGGTAGATAATGGCCATTCCTCAAACCGGAGAATTTGAATCTTTAACCCCATCGGAATTTGTGAAGAAGTATATCAACTGAGTTTGAGAGGCGATCGCGCAGCGTCCCGGAGAAAATCGCTATTTTATTTTCTGATAAGTTTTATCTTTGTGTCCTTTGTGTCTTTGTGGTGAAAAAAATAGGCAACGGATCAGAGGGAATCGCTATTTTATTTTGAAATAGGCAAGAGATAGGCGATCGCTATGGCAATTCTACCCCACCACCAATCTTCTCCTTTAGCAAGTCTGACGGGGTGACAGTATAATCAATCAGTGCGGCGTTATTCCCTGCCGTCTAACTCACTGCAAGACCTAACATGAACAGCGATCCGTACAATCTAAAACGTTTCCTGGACGCACAAGCTACAACCTACGATCGCGCCTTAGCCGAACTCAAAGCCGGTCAGAAGCGATCGCACTGGATATGGTACATCTTCCCCCAATATCGAGGCTTGGGTTTTAGCGCTATGTCACAAAAATATGCCATCCAAAGTCTAGACGAAACTAAAGCCTATTTAGCCCATCCGATATTAGGCGATCGCTTACTTGAATGTACCACAACAGTTTTAGGCATTACCGGGCGATCGGCAGATAAAATTTTTGGCTCCCCCGATGACCTTAAATTGCGTTCCTGTGCCACTTTATTTGCCGTAGTATCACCTGCGGATTCTCTGTTTGTGCAATTGTTAGATCGATTTTACCACGGGCAAAGAGATACCAAGACCTTGCAGTTGTTGGGGTTGGAAGAGTGAAGAATCGGGGCGATCGCCTTTGTGTTCTTTGTGTCTTTGTGGTGAAAAAATAGCGAAAAATGCCCAGGAGAACCCCCGCCAGAGGGTTCTCCGGTTGTGAAGCGATAAAGGGATTTGCCTGACCCGGAGAGGAACTCGATGGCTCCTAAAATTTCTTAACTTTCTTGATGTTTTTGTTGGTGTTAAGAAGGGCAACTCCGGGCCGGGCGCCCCTGGCGATCGCTTGGGCTTGTATTACATTTGCCCCAATTCGCCTTCATCTCTTTATAACTATTATTATTGTCTATTTTTTTATATTTGTCAATAGGTATTTAAAGTTTTTTTTGATGGTTATTTTTCGATTAAATTGGACTAATTTTAGATTTTTTGCCCCCGTTTATTGTAAAAAAATCGCTACTTTATTCTGAGATAAGTTGTTTTTCTGTGTTTCTCTGTGCCTCTGTGGTGAAAAAAGCCAAAGCTTTATGCTAAAATTAAGCTAAAATAAGAATAGCCACGCACAGGCAAAATCGGGAGGAAATTATGAGATTTATTAATCCCAAGGTCGATTACGCCTTTAAAAAAATCTTTGGTTCAGAACAAAGCAAGGAAATTTTAATCAGCTTTCTCAATGCGATCGTCTATGATGGGGAGAAAGTAATTCAATCTTTGACTATTGTTAACCCCTATAACCCCGGTCAGGTACTTACCTTAAAAGATACGTTTTTGGATATCAAGGCGGTTTTAGCTGACGGGTCAATTGTAGTAATTGAAATGCAAGTGGCTGCGATGACTGCTTTTAACAAACGGGTGGCTTATAACCTAGCTAAAGCCTACAGCAATCAGTTAGTCACCGGGGAAGATTATCCTCTGCTCAATCCTGCGATCGCGGTGACAATTACCGACTTTATTCTTTTTAAAGAAACCACCGATACGATCAACAAGTTTGTTTTTCAGGAAGTGACCAAAAAATTCAAGCTGCTGGACGATCAATTGCAGTTAGTCTTTGTGGAGTTGCCGAAATTCCATCAAACGCTTGAGGAGTTACAGACTTTGAGCGATAAGTGGCTTTATTTTTTGAAAAAAGCCGCCAGTTTAGATGAGATACCGGAAAGTTTGGGGGCAGTGTCAGAGATAAATTTTGCTCTAAATTTGGCTAACCAAGCGAATATGACCGTAGACGAGTTGGCAGCGGTCGATCGCCGAGGGATCATGTTACAAGATGAACGGGGACGACTTGCTTATGCGGCAGAACAAGGGGAACAACAAGGACGAATCAAACAAGCGATCGCCCTATTAATGCGGTTACTGCAAAAGCGGTTTGGAGAAATTCCCGCTACCGTCAGTAACAAAATTGAAAACTTACCTTTGGGGAATTTGGAAAATCTAACTGAGGAAATTTTAGAGTTTGAAAGTTTATCGGACTTAGAAGTTTGGTTAGAACAGCAGTAGGCAGCGAACAATGGACAATTGTTCGCTGTTCATATTGTTCATTGACGAGGAGGTACTTCTCTAGTCTCTGATAATTTCTGATAAGTTATTCCTCTGTGTCCTTCGTGTCTTTGTGGTAAATATTTTTGGGTTGAATATTAACTAGAACCAATTGGAACCACAGAGGCACAGAGTACACAAAGTTAATAAGACTGATTTTGGCTTTAATTTTAGCTGTAAAATTAATTATCTTCTGTTTTTTAAGGCAGCGTTAAAAACCAAGAATCTAGTAACAATAATCTAGTAAATAATAACGAGATATTTTTAACCAGATAATTTTTTGATTTTTATTTCATAAACTCGGTTTTTTGCTGGTGAACTTGTTTCACAAATTTTATCTAATAACTCTAGAAAGTCTATGGGAGGATGAAAATCTTTGCTGGCGTTAAAATTTTTTAGAGAAACCAATTGTTGATCGTGTCGCCAGATCGTATAAGCATTAGCTTCTTCGACCAGTAAAAAAATGACCTGTTGTTGCTCTTCATCAAACAGTTCTCTGGCTCGATTTACGGCGGATTTATATTCAGTGATGGGATAGGATTCAATTTTACAAAAAAGTCGGTTATTATAGGCCAATCCAGAAAGTTTACCAAATTTGCCTCGGCCAGGGCGAACGACTTGACAATATATTACTTCCTGTTCGTTAAGAATTAGCATAGACAATCTCCAGTCTAATTATCATAATTACTTAGTCATGCTCCTGGATGCTTGGCGATAAGCTTATTAAGCGGATCGCAAACACGCTTTGAAAATAGCAGCTTTTTACGTCGTGTAGCTTTAAGAGGTATCACGCCAATTTAGTCGCCCAGAAGCCGGAAGCCGGTAGCACAGCGATCGCCTCGGAGAGTTATTGAGTAGCTGCTGCATTTTCATTATGTAACCTGGTGCAAATAATTGCTGTGATGGTATCTAGGGCTAAATAGTGATCTGCATCACATCCTCTGGGGGCAATGGTTGGCGATCGCCTCCGAGGATATAGTCCTGGTCAAGGGCGATCAACAAGATCGACCCACCCAGACCCCCACTCAAACCATAGACGATCCCAAGAGTTCAAGGTCGATCGGGTGAAAACAGCATCGGAAAATCTAAAATGATATAGTCCTCAAATAGCGGATGCACGATCGAAGCAACAACTCACCCATAAAAACTGGCGATAATAAACCAGCCAACTTGCCCTAAAAGCACATTATTCAAATTTTGCTCCCTTAAGCGTTCTCCCTAGGTAAGATCGCACAATAAAATTATACAAAGATCGCGCAAATTTAAGGAATCTGTCTGATGAATCAACAAACCTCCGTGGACAACCTGAAAAAACTTAACCGTCAAGCGGATCAATTAAATCCTCAGTTGCAAGCGGTTTTGGGTAGCTTAGATGTGCAGCTTGATGATGAATTGGCTCGATACCGCCGAAAAAAACGGATCGAGGCAGAGGCGCCTCAGCCTTCTGGTTATCGTCATCGGTCAACAGCGCCAAACAATCTGGAATTGTTTACGATACCAGGGTTGAGAGAAACCTCCACCACACCAGCGGTGGCACAAAGTCCGTCAGAGGCGATCGCCTCGGAGTTCAGAGAACCGAATCAGTCAAATCCTTTTTCCTCTGGGTTATCTCCGTTTTCCCCGGAAGCGGTTTTGCCTGAGAAATTAGAAGCCTCGCTTTCTGCCAACCGACCCAACATTGGCGATCGCGATCCTTTATCATCGAATGCTAATTTAGCGGACAGTGATTCCCAGGATTCCCAGAATCCGATATCACAATCTAATGATTCTAATGATTATTTAGAATCATCGGAACAGCTACTCGGTAGTTTGGAAGATTCTACGCCCAACAACTTGCCAACCCACTTGCCAACCCAATTGAGAAACCGAAGACTGCGCCGCCGTTCTCTGAAAAGTTTACTCAGTCCTTTAAGTGTTGGTGTCACCTTGCTATTTGTCCTGACTTTAGGAACTGTAGCATCGGTCATTAGTGGCAGATTTGGCGATCGCAAGCCTGTGGTCACGGCGGAAAATTCTGCATCATCGGCATCATCTCCAACTCAAACTCCATTACCGGAAGTACCGCGATCGCCCAATTTAGCGGATAAAGAATTTGTGTCTTTAGACTTAGACACATTAGGTACTCTTAGCCGTAATTCTGAAACAAATCCGCCAACGATTCCAGAGCAATCATTGCCAACAGTGCCGATTTCTCCATCGCCGAATCCCAATCCAAACACCACCACCACCCCTGCGGTTCCCGATCAAAATTATCCCAGTTTGGAAAATCTAAATACCGCCATCTTGCCTCAATCAGTGCAAGATAATTTGCCCAACGCCAGGGCGACTAATTCTAATAACGCCAATTCTAATAACGCCAATTCTAATAACGCCAATTCTAATAACGCCAATTCTAATAACGCCAATGTAGCCAATAATTCTCCTGAAGCCAAAACAGGGGCAAGTTCTCCAACCGCCGCCGCAACAAGCCAAAATCCAGCTACCAAAACCCCAGAAAAATTACCGGAACCAAGCGTGGGTACTCAATCATTTCCCTTATTCTTTTATGTGGTGATTGATTATCAAAATGAAGACAGTTTATATCTGGCACGGCAAGTAATTCCCGATGCATATCTGCGAGAATTTCCTAACGGGGTAAAAGTGCAAATGGCCGCATTTGAAGATACAGCTTCCGCTCAAAACATGGTGCAGTATCTCAAGGAACAAGGATTTGCTGCTCAAGTTTATCAACAACCGTAGGGAATTGTGTGCGGTTATTGGTTATTAGTTATTGGTTACTCGTTAAGCTGTCAAATAACCAATAACTAACAACCAACAACAAAGAACAAATAAAATAACAGGAGTTAGAAAAATGGGATTATTTGAGCGAATCATGCGAGTAATTCGCAGCCAAATTAATAGTTTAGTTAGTAAGGCAGAAGACCCAGAAAAAATTCTGGAACAAGCGGTGATGGATATGCAGACGGACTTGATCCAAGTTCGCCAAGCAGTTGCCCAGGCGATCGCCACCCAAAAACGTACTGAACGACAATATGAGCAAGCGAAATCTACTGCCGATGAATGGTACAAACGGGCACAATTAGCGTTGCAAAAAGGGGATGAACACTTAGCTAAAGAAGCGTTAACCAGACGGCAATCTTATCAGCAAACTGCCAATTCCCTAAAGGGTCAAATTGACAGTCAACAAGAGATTGTGGCTCAATTAAAAAATAATATGCGCGGGTTGGAAAGTAAAATCGCAGAAGCGAAGACGAAAAAAGACTTATATATTGCCCGTGCTCGTTCGGCACAAGCGTCGGAAAAACTATCAGAAATGCTAGGTAGTTTAAACACTAGCAGCGCTATGTCAGCCTTTGAACGGATGGAAGAAAAGGTGATGCAATTAGAAGCGCGTTCAGAGGCGATCGCCTCCCTGGGATCTGATGATTTAGAAAAGCAATTTTCTGCCCTAGAATCTAATAATATCGATAATGAATTAGCGGCGATGAAACAACAAATGTTGGAAAGTAAACAGCCTAAAGGAACGTTGCCCGGTAGCAATAATTCCGGGGCTAACTCCGGGCAATAAAGGGGAAAAATGGATAAAAAGGCATTACGCAAGTTATGCTTACAACAGCGCAAATCCCTGTCTGAGGCAGAATGGAAACTGAAGAGCGATCGCCTCTGTCATCATCTCAAAGCTGCCTCAATGTTTCAGCAAGCCGAAACCATTTTAGCCTACTTTAGTTTTCGCCAAGAACCCGACCTAAGTCCTCTATTTAACTCAGAGGATAATTCTAATAAACAATGGGGATTTCCTCGCTGTGTTGATCAATCCTTAGTTTGGCATTCTTGGCAACCGGGAGAACCTTTAGAAAAAGGGGCATTCGGCATCCCAGAACCATTAGCTAATGCCCCAATTTTATCACCGGAAATGGTTGATTTAATCCTCGTTCCCGCCGTAGCTTGCGACTTGCGAGGATACCGCTTAGGATATGGTGGTGGCTTTTACGATCGCCTCTTAAATGACCCAAAATGGAGTCACAAACCCACCATTGGCATTGTCTTTGAATTTGCCCGACTACCGGAATTACCCATCGATTCTTGGGACAAACCTTTGGATGCAATTTGTACGGATTATTGTTTAACCAACCGGGTTGGAGGCACAGAAACCGGGTTTCTCGAATAACAAGAGAAACCCGGTTTCTTCTTTTTTTGTAGGATCAAAAACCCCGTTTCTCGTTCAATTGGTATTTTTAGTTTTCTTACCCGAAGGAGTTGGTTGACTTAAGGAAGTTTGCTGCTCTTTTGTAAGCTGAGTATATTGACGACGAACTGCCGTCCCTACTGTGAGAACCTTCGCCACTAATTGACTGCCTGTGGTAATGCCAATTGTATTCATCTTAGCTTCACTAGCCTGTTTTTCATCAACGTTTCCCTGTCCTTTAATTTCATTGGCAATACTATAACCCACTTCATACAAATCATTGACTCCTGAAATCGTACTAAATCCCATATTTTTAGCGGCATCTGCCATCCGCCAAATATACTTCGCCGATTTAAAAGCCGCTTCGCCAAGAGTATCATTATGACGGCTAATTTCTTTTAGGGCATCTCCCATATTTTCCGTAACGGCTTGCATCGATTCTGCTTTGCTTTGTTCAATGGCATTTCCCCCTTGAAGTCCAACCACTGCATGATAAACTGCGGCATCAGTTACATAAGCTTCATTGGAAAAAAGTGCCGATTCAGAAACGAGTTTTCGCAGGGCTTTTAATTTGACTTCTATATAACCATTGAGCATTTCCAGCCCCGTCACGCCACCGAAAGCTGTTCCACCATTATCCCCCTGTTCAACCATATTATTATAACGAGCGATCGCATCTTTTAGCTCCTTGCGTAACTGGGATACTTCTTGCAATTTTCTCTCATAAACTCGGTTGCTCGATCCCATCAGTAAATTTTCCGCTAATACTTCACCACTAGACGATTTTCCTCCCAATTGCTGATGGATTAATTTCTCGGCTGTACTGTTCAAACCAGTAATCCCACTCGCCATATCATCTTCACTCTGTTCAGCCGCATCTACGGAGATATTCGCTTGTTTAGACATTTCCTCAGAAATCTCTTTAACATAGTTCTGATATTTAGCTTCTATGCTTTCTTTTTTCTTCTTGGAAAGACCGGCGGCTTCCGCATACTCTTCCCACTGCACAGGATTAGAGATATATAATCTAACTTTAACCAAAGACCATTCATCCTGTTGCTCCTTATCTTGTTGAGATAAGATTGATTCTTTAAAACCGCCTTGAATTTGATTTTGTCGTTTTCCTTCTTTCTGGGTCAGTTGATGACCGTCCACCTCAACTCCCCCAAATGTATGCATAAAGTCTAAAGCATAAACATTCACATCATAAACAACTCCTGATTCATAATCCCAACCGTCTTTTTTAAACTCTTCATTAAAAATTTTGACAGCGAGTTCCGTTTCTGTTCCTTTCAAATTCACGTCAATATCAGAAGTTAAAGTTTCGCTTCCGGCTGCTGACCAGTTTTTTAATCCATTTTCATCTGTGGTGAGTTGGTTAACTCTCGTTTTTGCCCTTTCCAGAATGTTTCTATGATGCCATTTACGAAATTCCCAGATTTTACGCATGAGCGCTTTAGCTTTTTCATCTCCCTCTGCTAATTCATGTTTGGCAGTATGCCAACTTTGTCCCAAAGGATATTTTAAAATATTACGAATTGTCTCAGATTGGGGATTCAATGAAGCAATGGCACCGAGAGTCGTTGATTGCAAAAAATCCTTCAATTCCTGAAGACTCAGCTTTCCATTATTTAATAAAATTTCCGGTGACTGTTGATTCTCAGGAATATTTTGTTCCTCTGTAGGCTGACTGGCAACCGACTGACTGGCAACTGGTTGATTGGCAACCGACTGATTCGCTGGGGGCTGATTCGCTGGGGGCTGATTCGCTGGGGGCTGATTCGCAGTGGAATGCCCGATCGCTTCTTCAATATTATTTAGTTTCCCTGCTTGTTCGACAGGCAAAAGTGGCAAGCCTCTGGCTTTACGAATTCGGTTAGCGTGTTTAACCTGCTCTGGAGTCAGCTTGCATTGAATATTGGGAGCGTCACCTTTCATTTGGATCGTTGGCAAACCTGGTGACTCAGGCGGTGTAGCGGGCGCTGAAATAGAAATATTCCCTAAACGATGGCCAAAACCTTGCCCAAAACCTTCGCGGGGTTCTGGTTCCATTTGCAACTCTGGCACTTCTAAGTCTGGATTCATAGTTTCCGCTGACTGAACCCAGGAACTTGACTGCAACTGGGTTTGTATTTGGGGGACAAATACCGGATCCGTGTTCTTTTTCTTGCTGCGAGAGTGACTTGGCATATTTTTCTCGGTTTTACACTAAGTTGGATTTCGTTTTGTGAAGGTTGATTAACCCCAGGGAAATCAGAAAAATTAGATGGAATCAATGATAGAAGATTTGGGCAGCAGGGGTGGATTAGACTAAAGTCTAATTGTGAACCGAAAAAAATCATCCCAGAATCCATATTATATTAGATTCAAAAAATTAATCGCACTTGCACCATTAAACAAATAACCACAGAAACACTGCAATAATTCAAGTACAAATAGACAGATCCTATGACATCTTCACAACCCCTAAACCCCACCAAAGAGCGACCTGTAATTACCGATCCAGATGTGCTGAATTCTCTACTAATGGATGCCTTTAATCGCTCCGTTGCTGCTGGGGGAGAAATGTTAATGCCTTGCGTTCCCGTACTGCATTCTTCCCAGATGAAGCGAATTCTAGGAATTTTTGATGCCCTGGGTAGCGAATTTAATGAAGAACAACTGCAACGGTTGAGTCAAATTGTAGCGCGAAAACTCCACGAAGGTTTTCAAATTTCCCCTCATGCCAGACTACTGCTGCACTACAAACCCGCCGAAGGCAAACAAGAAGGATTAACTTTTGATATTTCCGTGAAAGTTGCCTCTTTTGAGGATGAATATAAAGATTGGGTCGAAAGCCAAAATCCGCCTTTATTCGGTCAATATGCCGATGCCAAGGTGATGGCATTAGCCGCAGAATTGGGCAACCCCGCAGAAGCACCAATATTAGATGTGGGGGCAGCCAATGGGCGCAATACTTTTGCTTTAGCGGCCCAGGGTTTTCCTGTGGATGCGGTGGAGTTAGCCCCAGAATTTCTCCGCCACTTAGAAATCAACGCCCAAGGAAAAGCGGTGACGGTGACTCCAGGGGATATTTGCGATCCGTTAGTCAGAATGGAACCAAATTATTATCGATTGGCGATCGCCCCGGAAATTGTGGCTGCCCATTGTTATGACAGCGATCGCCTGCGACTATTCCTAGTAAAAATGTGCGATAGCCTGCAAACGAACGGCTTATTACTTTTTAGCCTATTCCTCGCTGCTGACGACTATCAACCGGATCCGGGCATTCGCCAAATCGCCCAACTCCAGTGGTGTCCCATCTTCACCAGGCAAGAACTCGCCGAAGCAATGGCAGACCTGCCCCTAGAGTTAATCACCGATGAATCCGTCCTAGAGTATGAACAACACCATCGACCAGAGGAAATTTGGCCCCCGTGCGATCGCTTCACCAACTGGGCTGCCGGGTGGGAACTCTTTGCCCAAACCGATGAAAAACCATTCATAGAATTGCGTTGGCTTGTTTGTCGTCGAATTTAATACTGGTTATTTGTTGTTGGTTGGTTGTTATTTGTTGTTGGTTGGTTGTTGTTTGTTGATTGTTGATTGTTGTTTGTTTTTGTCACCATCAACCATCAACCATCAACCAATAACCAATAACCATCAACTATCAACCAATAACAATCAACCACCAACCAACAACCATCAACCAACAACAAAAACTATGATTGCTCAAACCATTTCCACCCCCAAACTAACCATTGTCAACGGCCAAGGCGCGAAAAAATCAAACCGCACCGTATCCGCCGTAATTCGGGAGCAAATTGTCACCGAACTGACCAATAAATTTTTGCTGCGCGGTGAGTTAATCATGCCTTGCATTCCCAGCATGAAGCATTACTATTTCCAAAGAGTTAATGCCCTATTTAACGCTTTTGGCATTAAACCCACTTCCGAAAAACTTAAAGAACTCTATCAACAAATTCTCGCCAAAATTAACCAAGGATTTCAAGAATCTCCCCACTCTCGGATTAGAATTAAATACGAAAGCATATTAGAACCAGAGCGAGGAATAACTTTTAATATTGGGTTAATGAACTACTCAGTAGTTGCTCAATACCAGGATTGGTTAAAAAACCGCAAACCGCCTTTTTTTGGCACTCATCCCGATGCCAAATTAATGGCGATCGCTGCTGCCATGAATCAACCACCCCAACAAATCAAAGTATTAGATATTGGGGCAGGAACCGGCAGAAATACAATCCCTTTAGCCAACCTAGGCTATCCTGTCGATGCCGTAGAATTAACCCCAGAATTTGCAGAACAAATTCAACAAACGGCGGAAAAATCCAACTTACCTGTACGAGTCATTAAAGGAAATGTCCTGGACTCTCGACAAGTAAAACTCCGACCGGCCAATTATCAAATAATCTTAATTTCTGAAGTAATTTGTCACTTAAGAACTGCCAATGACCTCAGACAAATAATAGCAAAAATGTCTGACTTACTAGCCCCCGGAGGCTTATTACTCTTTAACTCTTTTTTGCCCATCGGTGACTATGAACCGAAGCAATTCGACCGAGAAATTGCTCAATCAGAAATCTCTACTATTTTTACTTATGCCGAACTCGCTTGGGCAATGGACAAACTGCCATTAAAAATGATTTCTGATGAATCGGCTTTTGACTACGAACATCAACATTTACCCATCGAAGCATGGCCTCCTACGGGCTGGTATTGTGACTGGGCAACGGGGCGGGATGCTTTTTGGAAAGCCTTAAATCGACCTCCCATAGAACTTCGCTGGATTCTTTGTCAGCGAACTTAGAAACCCGATTTGTCTGCAAGAAACCCGGTTTCTTGAAGAAACCGGGTTTATGAAACCACGAAACCCGGTTTCTGAAACAACTTTTCAACCAATAACAAATCAAGGTAATTAACGAATGTTTGACGCGAACTTATCAGAAATTTCCTCAGAAAATTCCTCAGAAATTCCCTCAGAAATTCCCGCCCCAGAATTGCCGCAACCGAGACAAAAACCCATGCTCAAAGAAGCGGTTTGGCGAGAATTGCAAGAACGATTTGTCGCCCGTGGACAAGTGACGATGCCCTGTGTCCCAGGAATGCTGCATAATTGCCTCGATCGCATTGCCGGAATCTTTCAATCCATTGGCGCTAAAGTTGACTCTGAAGCGGTTAGCGAAATTCCTCGCAACTTAGCCCTGAAATTACAAGAAGGATTTGATGCCTCGGTTCACTCTACTTTGTTCTTTCAGTATGAACCTGTAGAACCACCAGGAGATGGTTTACGCTTTGACATCAAAATTCAAGTCGGGACAATTGCCCAACAGTATCAAAAATGGTTGGACAATCGAGAACCGCCTTTGTTTGGCACTCATCCCGATGCCAAACTGATGGCTGTAGCGGCTGCTTTAGGGGAACCTAGTCAGGTGCCAGTGTTGGATGTGGGGGCAGGAACCGGACGCAATACTATTCCTTTAGCCCAAGCAGGTTATCCCGTAGATGCGGTGGAGTTAACCCCGGAATTTGTCCAGCAAATGAAATCCCAAGCCCAGGAGTTAGGATTGCCGGTGCGGGTTTTTCTGGGAGATATTCTCGCTCCCAGAGAAGTCAAACTGCGACCCGCGCATTATCGTTTAGTGGTTTTAGCGGAAGTGGTCGCTTCCCATTTTAAAAACGTGGAACAATTGCGGCTTTTGTTAGCAAGAATGGCCGATTGTCTCCAGTCCGGGGGTTTGTTACTTTTTAGTATGTTTTTAACAGTGGACGATTATGAGCCGAATGAGGTAGCCCGTCAGTTGTCCCAAGTGAATTGGTCTTGTTTATTTACTCGTCAGGATTTGGCAGAAGCGATCACGCAATTACCTCTAGAAATCCTTGCCGATGAATCAGTTGTAGAGTACGAAAAAGAACACCAGCCAATCGAAGCATGGCCCCCGACTGGCTGGTTCATTAAATGGTGTGAGGGAGAAAATCTCTTTCCGCTCAAAGATCGGGATTTTAAATCTCCTCTGGAATTACGCTGGATTCTCTGCCGCAGAAAATAGTTTCAGAAACTTGCGAATCAACCCAATGGTTAACCCCGGTAATTCTAATTGTGGGGTTAAACCTACGTCGTCCAACTGTTGAAATACCTTAACCGCAGTGGGGTTAAGTTTGGCTAACCGTTGGCCGATTTCTGGACTGGTAAATTGAGACTGGCGACCCCAAATAATTGCCGTGGGTATAGTCAGATCCCCCATATAAAGGGATAAGTCAAAACACAGATCCCCTCGGACAAATGAAAGGGCGGCATATTCGCCGTTGGGTTGTTTAGCCGACTCTAAATAGGCGGCGATGATTTCTTCATAAATGCGGCTGGGATTGGCAAATTGGCGAATTTCCAAGAAGCGACGAATCCCCGATGGGTTGGTAATGCCCACATTGTAGAAGAAGCGATCGAGAATGGGAGTTTTGACGATTTGGGCAAAAAAGTTATTTCGATAGTCTTCGCCAAAGTCAGACAGTCCCGAAGGAGTGGTGAGAATTAGCGATTTAAATAATTCTGGACGAGCGATCGCTGCCCGAATAGTTATAGCAGCGGTCAGCGACGAAGCAATCACCGTTGTGGGGCGATCGCCAGTTTTTTCCAGAAACTCAATAATCGTCTGAATATAATCGTCAACCTGATAATTCCTTTCGGGATGGTCGGAACGCCCCCAACCAATCAGATCCGGAGCCAAAATCCGATAATCTGCCGCAAAAGCGGGGTAAACTTTAGACCACTCATAAGCCGATGACCCGCCACCAAACCCGTGCAAAAAAACCAAAGTTGGCAACGTTCCCAGGCTGGAGCCTGGGAAAGATGCTGAAGTGGCTGAATCGTTTGAGGACGGTTCACCCTCATTCTCCGTCGATCTACGCCACAGTTCCTCAGCCTCAGTGTAATAAACCATAGTGCCGAGGGATGTCACCACACTATGTTGCTCAAAGCCGATGGGTATAAACATTCAGCAACCTCATTGAAAGAATCCCTACCCAATATCCATAATAGTAGGGGCTTTTCCGTAGGCGGTGGTTGCCCCCATCCAATGGCGGTGGTTGCCCCCAATCCAATGGCGGTGGTTGTCCCGGATGCCTAGGTATGCCAAATTTTAATGCTATCGTCTCCCGCGCCACTAGCCAGTAATTGACCATCGGGACTGAAAGCCACCGAAAAAACTCGCTCTGTATGACCCGTTAAGGTCTGCTTGCGTTTTCCGATATTCAGATCCCAAAGTATAATCGTCTCATCCCGGGAACCACTGGCCAAAGTCTTGCCATCAGGACTAAAAGCCACCGCATTCACCCGTTCTGTATGGCCGGTAAAACAGCAAATTTGTTCACCCGTTTCCACATCCCAGAGGATAATATTGTTAGGTTGAAAACCGCCAGCGGCTAAAGTTTGGCCATCGGGACTAAAAGCCACCACATTCACCAAACCAAAATCGCTATCCAGGGTACGAATTGGTTTACCAGTATTTGCATTCCACAGAATAATCGTCTGATCCCGAGAACCACTGGCGACAATTGAGTCATCAGGACTAATGGCTACCGAATAAACCCAACCGGAATGACCTTTGAGAATATGACGCGGCTTACCCGTTGTCACATCCCATAAAATCACTTTACTATCCCAACCTCCACTGACCAGACTTTGACCATCAGAACTAAAAGCAACGGAATTGACTAATTCTGAATGGCCAGAAAACCAGCCCCCCAGGGTGCGAATGGGTTGACAAGAGGCCACATCCCACAGGACGATTTTTTTATCCCGCGAACCACTGGCTAAGATCGTGCCTTCAGGATTAAAAACTGCGGATAAAACGATATCCGAATGACCCATCATGGTGCCAACGGCGGCACGGGTTGCCACATCCCATAAAATAATTTTGTGATCAGTGCTGCCACTGGCAATATACTTGCCATCAGGACTAAAACTGACAGACCAAACCCAGCCAGTATGACCCTTGAGGGTATCCACCGATTCTGATTGATTTGCCTGAAGTTCCGGTTCTTCGAGTACCGTGAGATGGTGCGGCGGCACCGCGCCCAAGAGGTCTGCCAAGGCTTGTTCAGCAGTTTGATAGCGATCGTTTAGCCCTTCTTGTAAGAGTTTTTCCAGGACGATCGTTAATTCTTCACTTAATCCGGTTTTAATTTGCTCGATCGCCTCTGACCAACGCCACCCGCCTTTAAGAAAATCATAAAGCTCATTGATCGGCGCATCCGTCAGCAGTCGCATACAAGTAACGCCCAAACTATACAGATCGCTGGCCGGATATACCGTGCCACAACGCACCTGCTCAAGGGGTGCATATTCATTGGTTAACTTGGCCACTCCGGTATTCACCAAACCCATACTCACCAATTCGGGAGAAAGGGCAAAATCAATCAGCACCAATTCACCTTCTCTAGCTTCACCGCGATCCCGATTGGGTTCAGATGTACTGCGGCGCAAAATATTTTCTGGTTTGATATTGCCGTGAATCACCTGATTATCATGGATTACCTTCAGTACCGGCAATAATTCTTTTAACAATTTTTCAATTTTTTTAATTTTAAAAACTCCCTCTTCTTTTAATTCTTCTAGTAAGTTTTCTCCTTCAATAAATTCTTGCACCAGATAGAGTTGTTTCCGCTCTTCAAAGTAATCTATTACGGCAGGAAGTTGAGGTTGATTGCCCAAACTTTGTAACGCTTCAGCTTCCTTAAAAAAAAGATCTATCGCTTTGTTCAAATAGTTGTCGCTTGGTTGAATTCCGAAGGTTAAACTGTCTTGGATCATCACTTGTTTAATGACAACAAACTGGTTTTCCCGATCGCGTTCATCAACCCCTAAAAAAGTTCTCCGACATCCTCCTCTCCCCAAAATTGAGATGCCGCGATAACGGTTATGGAGGAGTAGCAGTGAACCGCAGGCTAAACAATGGCTTTCATCTAAATTTTGAGGGTTTGGACAAACTGGATTAAAGCAATAACTCATAAACACCACCGTTCAGGAGACTTGTATTATCATAGTTCTGCGCCAGGATTTTGCCGATCATTTTTTACCGTCGGTTAATTGTTCGCCTAAATTTTCAGCCTAAATTTGAGCAGGCAAGTTTGGCAGCAGATAACTGGCCGAATTCAGTTTTCTATATTTTTTGGCTGAGAAAAATAATTAATCTCCTAAATGAATTCAGGAAAGCCAAATCTTAATCGTCTTATCCCAACTACTGCTGACGAGTCGAGTCCCATCAGGACTAAATGCCAGGGATGTAATCGGGCCGGAATGCCATAGGAGTGAGCATAACTCTTTGCCCTGGTAAACCGACCAAAGTTTAATGGTGCTATTTCGATCGCCACTGGCAAAAATCTGGCCATTGGGATTAATGGCGATCGCCTGCACCCAGCTTGACTGATTAGCCAAATTGTAGACCAACTTTTCCGTAGCAATTTCCCAAATTTTGATCGTTTTATCTTCACTGCCACTAATCAGTTTAGTCCCATCGGGACTAATTGCCACAGAACGCACCGAAGCTTCATGTCCCCAAAAGGTAGTTTTCAGGGTCATACTAGGAATATCCCAAAGTTTAATGGTGTGGTCATCATAGCCTCCACCACTAGCCAGAGTCGCACCATCGGGACTAAAAGCGATCGATTCAACATACCCGCTATGGCCGGTCAGGAAACCGAGCCGTGTCCCCCGTTGAGGATCCCAGAGTTGGATCGTACTGTCAAAACTGCCTCCGGCCAGGATTTTGCCGTCCAGACTAAAGGCCAAACTAAGGATATATCCTGAAGGGGTGGAAATTTCGCGTAAAAGTTCACCGCTGCCGAGACGCCATAGTTTAATGGTATTGTCTAAACTCGCGCTGGCGAGAATTTGGCCATTGGGACTAATGGCGATCGCGCTGACCCACCGCTGATGACCTGTCAGAGTCCCTAACAAATGGCCATTGTCCAGATGCCAAAGTTTAATGGTTTTATCGTAGCTGCAACTGACTAAAGTTTGACTATCAGGACTAATCGCTACCCCGATCGCATAGTGATCGTGTCCGGTCAGGGTATGCTCACATTTCCAGTTTTGGGACAATTTCCCGGCGATCGCCGACTGGGGTATAGATTTCGGCGCCGCAATCGATCCACCTAAGTCCGCGATCGCCTCTGCTGCGGATTGATAGCGATCGCTCACCCATTCTTGCAGCATCTTATCCAAAACTTTTTGCAGGCGATCGGGAATCATTCTCCCTTGTTTTTCTAACGCTTCCTTCCACAACCAACGACCATACATCGGATCGTAAAGATCGTCGGGAAGTTCACCCGTCAGCAAATGAACACAAGTCACCGCCAAACTATAAAGATCGCTCGCGGGATAAGCCTTACCCCCGCGTAATTGTTCAATCGGCGCATATCCTTCCGTACCAATTTTTGTCCCCGTTTTAATTAACATACTCCCAGTTAATTGCTTCGCCACCCCAAAATCAATTAACACCAAACTGCCATCCTGCCGCCGCATAATATTTTCTGGCTTAATATCCCGGTGAATAATATTTTTTTGATGAATATCTTGTAAAATAACCAAAATTTCTCGTAAAACATTCTCAACTTTATTCACCGAAAAAGCCCCATTTTGATGCAACTCTGCTAATAAATTATCCCCCTCAATAAACTCCTGCACCAAATATAAGCGGCCTGCCTCCTCAAAATCAGCAAACAACGTCGGCACCTGCCGATTACTCCCCAGACTCAACAACTGCCGAGCCTCCTGAGTAAACATTTCCTGAGCCTTTTTCAACAACCCCACATTATGCTGAACTTGAGGCAAAGGCAAAAATTGTTTAATCACACAAGGCGCATTTAACCTCATAGAATCTTGCGCCAAAAAAGTCCGGCCAAATCCCCCCTCTCCCAACAATTTAATCGCTCGATAACGCTCTTTCAGTTGCACCGAAGCACCACAACTGAGGCAAAATTTAACCTCATCATAATTCTCTGGATTGGGACACTGGGGATTTAGGCAATAAATCATATATTTTGTTCTTTGTTGATTGTTCTTTGTTGTTGGTTGTTAGTTGTTTGTTGTTTGTTTGTTGGGGAACGGGGAACATTTATCAGGGAACGGGGAACGCAGAGGAGAGGAGTAGAGGAGATGAGGAGCAGAGGAGATGAGGAGCAGAGGAGCAGAGGAGCAGAGGAGAAAATTATCTCCTCCGCGCCCCCGCGCCTCCGCGCCCCCGCGCCCCCGCGCCACTGTTCCCTGTTCCCTGTTCCCTGTTCCCTAACAAACAACCACCAACCAACAACAAACAACAAATAACTAATAACCAATAACTAATAACCAATAACTAACTTTTTTCTCCAAACTCCGCCTTCATCGCCTCCAACTCTGCCTGAATGGGATCAAAAGCCGGAGATTTTGGGGTTGACTGAGGTGATTTCGCCGTTGGGGAAGGACTTGGGGGAGATGCCGGTTGCTTGGGCTGGGTCTGACTCAACTCACTTTTCACCGTCTCTAGCAATTTCGAGATTTCATCCGGCTGTGGTGAACCCTGTTGTTGTTTTGGCTGGGGATGTTGGGGATAAGCGATCGCGAAGCCGTGCCGGTGTACTATCGCTGTCCCTGGAGGAATAGGTGGCTGTGTCACCGGCAAACTAACCTGAGTCATGGTTTGACTATAACCACCGTCCACCGCTTGCAGCACCGCCGCCGCCGACTGATATCGGTCTTTCACCGCTTCTGCCAGCATCTTATCTAAAATTTGCCTTAACTCATCGCTCACCGAACCCCCTTTTTGTCTGAGAACTTGCCACCAAATCCATTCCCCTGCCTGTGGATTAAATAACTCATGCGGGGGAACTGCGGTCAACAAATGAACGCAAGTCACCGCCAAACTATATAAATCACTTGCGGGATAAACTTGTCCCCGCCAAATTTGTTCTAAGGGGGCATAACCTTGGGTGCCAGTAATCGTGCCGCTTTCAGCCAATTCACTCTGAGTGCCTTGCTTGGCTACCCCAAAATCCACCAGCACCAAAGCTTCCCTCAACTGCCCAGCAGCGGAAACGCTGGTAGGGGTCTGGTGTCGTAACTGCCGTCTTAAAATATTTTCTGGCTTAATATCGCGGTGAATCACCCCATTTTCATGGATAAATTGCAGCACGGGCAACAACTCCCGCAATAGCTGCCAAATTTTGGCCTCGCTGAAAGCCCCTTGCTGCTGCAATTCCTGCCATAAATTGCCGCCATCAATAAATTCTTGTATAAGATAAAGACGTTTGTCTTGTTCAAAGTAGGCATACAACGTAGGAATTTGTGGATGTTCTCCCAATTTCAGCAGTTGTACCGCTTCCCGGTTAAACAGTTCCGTGGCTTTGGATAAAGCGGCTGAGTTTTGTGTTTGGGGAAAAAACTGTTTAATCGCACATGGGGTTTTCAGTCGATCTTCATCGACACCTAAGAATGTACGACCAAAACCTCCCGCACCAATGAGTTTAATGGCACGATATCGCTCTTTGAGTAATAACGGGGATCCGCAATTTAAACAAAATTTGGTATCAGGGGGATTTTCGGGACGTTGACACTGAGGATGAAGACAATAGGTCATGGTGGTTACTGAGTTGTAAATTTTCCGATCGCCAGAGAATAGCTATTATCTGTCTGACTTGTGCAGAAATCTTGTGCAGAAATATTTAAGGATTCATTCGGTCTACTGACCAATAGGCTATTTGATTAAAATAGATTTCACATTAGGAGGTTAAAGGCTAAAACATATCGGCTAACGCGACAGATCGATCGCTGTTTCACTTGAATCATCTTCTATTATATATCGGATTGTTGCTTAAATAACAGATAATCTTGATTTTTTTTCAATTGGTTGCCTATTCCTGGCGATCGGCTTATATGGTTACCTTAAAATGCGATTATCAAACACTATTTTTTTAATTTATTTTATTTATATATGGTTTAAGTAATAAGAGTATAATCGCTGTTTCTTATGTTGATTGATGATTTAGGTTTCAAATTAATGAATAAAATTAAAAAATTTTTCCAAGAATTAGCTAATATTGTTTTACCTTATTTTATGTGGGAGAAAAAATGGCAAGCATGGCGAATTTTTAGCCTAATGATGATTTTGATGTTAGGATTTAGAGGCTTGTCCGTGGTGAACAGCTATGCAATGAGAGACTTAATGACTGCGGTGGCGGACAAAAACTCTTTAGAGTTTCCTCAAGCCTGTTTAAAGGTTTTCGCGGTCTTTACGACGTTGGCTGTTTTGATGGTATTTTGGCAATATACCCAAGATTTACTGCAAATAAACTGGCGAAAATGGCTGACTAATGATATTTTGAAAAAATATTTTGCTCAACAAAATTATTACAAAATACAATCCGAGCATACAATTGACAACCCCGATCAACGAATTTCTCAAGATGTGAATAATCTGATTCGCTTAACCATTGACATTATTGGATTAATAGTTGGAGAAATTTTAGAAATTGGCGCTTTTGTGACAATTTTGTTGACTTTAGATATATTTTTAGCCAAATTAGCAATTATCATTGCGATCGCCCGCACAGTAATTACTTTAATAATTGGCAAAAAATTCAGTTTTCTTAAATTTAGAGAGTTGCAATTAGAGGCGGATTTTCGTTATGGGCTGGTGCATACGAGAGATCATAGCGAGTCGATCGCCTTCTATCACGGTGAGGAGTACGAATATAATAAGATTAGTCAAAGATTTGTCTATGTAGTCAAAAATTTTTATC
Organism: Planktothricoides sp. SR001; assembly: GCF_001276715.1. GTDB lineage: Bacteria > Cyanobacteriota > Cyanobacteriia > Cyanobacteriales > Laspinemataceae > Planktothricoides > Planktothricoides raciborskii. The sequence continues at coordinate 37,930 of NZ_LIUQ01000003.1, forward strand.
AGCTAATCGGGGTCAAAAGAAATTTAAACTTATTTACCAGAACTTCCGGATTTTTCGTCAGTAATTTACCGATAGTATTTTTGGCTCCCCGATTCTTTGCTGGGGAAATAGAATTTGGTGAGATTACTCAAGCATCTGGAGCTTTTATGTCAATTTATGGCTCTTTGTCACTGATTGTAGAGCAATTCGATCGCCTAACTGACTATAAAGCAGAAGTAGATCGTTTAGGCACCTTGGTCGAGGTGCTCTCGAAGCCACCAAAACTCGAACAGTCGGAATTCCCAACGATTAAAACAGTAGAAAAAAATTGTATAAATCTCAAAAATGTTACGTTACAAACTCCTGATTACCAAAGAACCTTGGTGACAGATTTATCCGTGGAAGTTCCACCGGGTCAAGGCTTATTAGTGGTGGGACATTCGGGAGTTGGGAAAAGTTCGTTAATGCGATCAATCGCCGGGTTATGGAATTCTGGAACGGGATGTATTATGCGACCAAAACCAGAAGAAACTTTGTTTTTACCTCAACTTCCTTACATGGTTATCGGCGATCTCCGCAGTCAGTTGTTATATCCGAAAACGGATAAGATAGTGAGCGATACCCAACTGCAAGAAGCCCTGGAAAAAGTCAACCTGGCCGATTTAACCGAAAGAGTTGGGGGCTTTAATGCTGAATTAAACTGGCCCGATGTTTTATCCTTGGGAGAGCAACAGAGATTAGCATTTGCTCGGTTACTGATTGCTCAACCTCCCTATGCAATTTTAGATGAATCAACCAGTGCTTTGGATGTCGAAAACGAGAAACGTCTTTATCATCTACTCAAACAAAAAAATACCACTTTTATCAGTGTGGGTCACCGACCTACTTTAGTTCAGTACCATCAATTAGTATTGAAGTTAATCGGAAATGCTAATTGGCAGCTTATTTCTGCTCAAGAATATCATCCCGATGAGATTGATTTTGGCTAAAGGTTACTACGCGATCGCCCGGTGCGGTATCGGTTCAGGGACATGAATAATTGTCACTAATTGCCTGAATTACCATCGGCAGTCAACCAGGACGGATCGGATTCGCCAGCAATGCTTAACTCACCCGATGAATCAAATTTTTGGCAGACTGATGGTAAACATTCCCAGGCGCGATCGCCAGATAGGGTCTGGGAATTGCCCTGACCTAGGAAACCTCTGAAGATTCTCCTCTGTTTCCCAGAGGCAACTTCTACCATTTACAAAAAATTATGCAACAGTAAGTATTTATATTGTAGGGTGGGCAGGAATTCAAGCATCATATATGGTAGGGTGGGTAAAATATGCCTGCCCACCCGAAGAATGTTAAAGGTTGTTGGATGAATTTTTGTAAATGGTATTCCTTTGATAACTCTAAAAAACTGCCGAAAGGTAGTCCTAGAGTCAGGAAGTCATCACTCATGGTCACGGCGAAAGTTTATCAGTCATTGTTGACCAAGTTAACGAATCTTCATGTTGAGGCCGAAAGAATTTGGGGAAAGAATGCTACATGAGTGATTTCAGAACCGATGGCTTTCCTGATTTCAAATTCAGAGAAACTTAAAAATTGAAGCCAAAGTTAAGAATTGAAGATTCTGTGCTTGATGTGACGATTGATCGGCGCACTTGGTGGTAAAATACCCTCAAAGTTACTCCTAAAATTATTGAAAAAGCGCTATGCACCCGTCACCAACTGTTTTTTGGCCAGTTCAATGGCTGGGAAAACGCCGGAAATAAGCCAGAGTACCTGCTGAAATTTCAGCGAGTGGATTTTCGGTAAATGCCACCGGGACGGGATTGTAAACGCTTAAGCTAATTATATAGTTCTGGAGCAATTAGAGGAGCCGCACAATGGCAAAGTGTCTGCAAGAGTGCTGAAATCAATCGGCTAACTCCAACTGAGTATCGGAACAAAATCAATGATAGTGAGGGGATTTACCGTTCGGTAAAAATATGCTCGCGGAAAATCTTGATTTCGTTTCGGCGAGTCATGGCGCCCATAAGAGTGGTTGAACAGGGCTGAGAATTCTGAACAGCTAGAGTCCCGTGTGGGGTTTAATTCTTCTGTCCGATCGCCTGCGAAACCCATTCGCGCCATTCTAGTCAACCGCCCCGATGATAGTTTCGGTAAGATGAGAGTTTCGGTAAAGCGTCACGTTTTATTGTATGATTTTCATCCCACTAATAAAGCGTAAACCGGGCTTTGATTCAGATATCCCTTTGTTTGACCTGAATAGGTAGAGTTATTAATCATTCTCGCGCCCCTATTATATTTTGAACAGGCCAATCTTGGAGTGGAAATATCTCGATTCCGCCAAAGGCGGATCGCTACCGCGAATCGCATCTGTGGGTTCCATTGATCCGGACTCCAAACAGACATTACGGTGAGCCACTGGAAATCACGAAAACAATCTTTCCTCGTAAAAAAATTTCGGGGTTCTGTAACCGAAGAGCAATTGAAAAGGCCAATAGCAGTATCATCCATGCAGCAGTTAGAATTAAACTCCCTTACACAAAAAATGCCCCCACCACTTAAAAACACGGTCATGGTGATTGGGGGGGCAGAAGACAAGGTTCATGGCCGAGAAATCTTGCATACATTTTTTATGCGTTCAGGCGGTACAGAGGCAAAGCTGGCAATTATTCCCTGTGCATCCAGAGAACCAGAAGCAATCGGTAGTCGCTACCGGGAAATCTTTCAGGATATGGGGGCGCAACGCATAGAGGTGCTCGATATCCGCGAACGCACTGAAGGGGAAGATCCTCGTTGGCAAGAGTACCTGGAACAATCTACAGGGGTGTTTATGACCGGCGGGGATCAACTGAGGCTTTGTGCTTTGGTGGCGGATACACCGTTAATGGAAAAGTTGCGGATGAAAGTACGAGAGGGTAGCATTGTCCTCGCGGGGACCAGTGCCGGAGCAGCAGTCATGGGTCATCACATGATCGCTGGTGGGGGTTCCGGAGAATCTCCTAATCGTTCTTTGGTGGATATGGCCACCGGCTTAGGAATTATTCCTGAAGTGATTGTGGATCAACACTTTCAGAACCGAAATCGGATGGCTCGCTTATTGAGTGCGATCGCCTCTCATCCCAACCGCATCGGCGTAGGCATTGATGAAGATACTTGTGCCATGTTTGAAGCTGATGGCATCGTCGAAATTATGGGCAAAGGCACGGTGACAATCATCGATCCAGGCCCAGCGTTATACACCAATGAGGGTCATATCGGACCGAATGATCCTCTGAGTTTGTATAACCTACGGGTGCATATCCTTTGCCACGGCGATCGCTTCAATATAGCTACAAGAGAAGTGATTCAACGATCATAGGACGGATAAAAAAATAACTCCCTTGGGCTGTTTGGGGACATAGCTTTCCCCAGCCCTAGTGGTTTATCTCCCAATCAGAGATAAATGTTCCTAGTGAACAGTTATGCAACTCAAAAACACCCCACACTCGATTACAGCCAAGCTTTCGCTTGCTCAAAAAAGCGCATCACCCTCTGGGACAGCGATGAAAATACTTAAAATCCAAACATTACGTGGTCCGAACTATTGGAGTATTAGACGCCACAAACTTATTCTCATGCGTCTTGATTTAGAGGACTTGGCAGACAAACCAAGTTCAGAAATTCCTGGCTTTTATGACGGACTGACTGAGACTCTCCCCAGTTTAATCGAACACTACTGCTCTCCTGGCTGTCGCGGTGGATTTCTCAGCCGAGTCAAAGAGGGCACCTATATGGGTCATGTGATCGAACACATTGCCCTGGAACTGCAAGAACTAGCCGGAATGAATGTTGGCTTTGGTCGAACTCGCGAGACTTCTACTCCTGGTATCTACCAAGTCGTCTTTGAATACATCGACGAACAAGCCGGTCGGTATGCCGCCAGAGCCGCCGTTCGGATGTGTCGGAGTATCGTGGATACCGGCAAGTATCCCGCCTCAGAACTGGAACAGGATTTACAAGACCTGAAAGAAATCTATGAGAAAGCTTCCCTGGGGCCAAGTACAGAAGCACTTGTGAAAGAAGCCCACTATAGAGGGATTCCCTGGATGCCCTTAAGTGCTAGGGCGATGATCCAGTTAGGATATGGCGTCTACCAAAAACGGATTCAAGCTACCCTGACGGATTTTAGTAGCATTCTGGGGGTAGAACTCGCCTGTGATAAAGAAGGCACCAAAAGAATTCTCCGGGATGCGGCTATTCCCGTCCCCAGAGGAACGGTGATCCATTACCTAGATGAACTGGAAGACGCGATCGATGAAGTCGGAGGCTATCCTATCGTCCTCAAACCCCTAGACGGCAATCACGGACGGGGGATTAGTATTAATGTCAAGTCCTGGGAGGAGGCGGAAGAAGCCTACGATGCGGCCAGCAATGCGTCAAAAACGAAATCAGTGATTATCGAACGCTACTACACGGGTCGAGACCATCGCCTCTTAGTGATCAACGGGAAACTGGTTGCGGTCGCCGAACGGGTGCCCGCCCATGTGGTAGGAGATGGGTCGTCAACGATTCAAGAACTGATCGAGCGAACCAATCAGGATCCCCGCCGAGGCGTCGGCCATGATAACGTGCTCACCCGCATTACCGTTGACCGAAACAGTGAAATTCTCCTGGAACGCCAAGGCTGTCGCCTAGACACGGTGTTAGACAAAGGCGAAATTTGCTATTTACGGGCTACGGCGAACCTGAGCACGGGGGGAATTGCGATCGATCGCACCGATGAAATTCATCCGGAAAATGTCTGGATTGCCGAACGAGTTTCTCGACTGATTGGCCTAGATATTTGTGGCATTGATCTAGTGACACCAGATATCAGCAAGCCCATGGGAGAAAACGATGCGGTGATCGTCGAAGTCAATGCCGCCCCAGGATTTCGGATGCACGTTTGCCCCAGTGAGGGTCTGCCGCGAAATGTAGCCGCAGCGGTGATGGATATGCTATTTCCCCCAGGCACTCCCAGCCGCGTGCCGATTTTAGCGGTGACGGGGACAAACGGCAAAACCACCACCACGCGATTGCTGGCTCATATCGTCAAGCAAACCGGGTCTGTGGTCGGCTACACCACCACCGATGGCACTTATATCGGCGATTATCTCCTGGAAGCTGGGGACAATACCGGCCCCCAAAGTGCCGAACTGATTCTCCGCGACCCCACCGTAGAAGTGGCGGTGTTAGAAACAGCCCGTGGCGGGATTCTCCGCTCTGGATTAGCCTTTGACGCTTGCGAAGTGGGGGTGATTCTGAATGTCTCCGCTGACCATTTGGGATTGGGCGATATCAATACCATCGAAGAAATGGCCAAAGTCAAGGCGGTGCTGGCAGAAACCGTTATTGCTTCCGGCTATGCAGTCCTGAATGCCGACGATCCCCTGGTGGCAGCAATGGCTCGCCAGATCAAAGCCCAGGTCGCTTATTTCTCGATGAATCCAGACAATGAGCTACTGCGGAGCCACACCCGGGCTGGCGGTTTAGGCGCATTGTATGAGAACGGCTATCTGTCAATTCTGAATGGGGATTGGACAATTCGCCTTGAAGAGGCGGTAAATGTGCCCCTGACAATGGGTGGTCGGGCGCCGTTTATGATTGCCAATGCGTTGGCGGCTTGTTTGGCAGCCTTTGCTCATGGGGTGGAAATAGAAGCCATTCGCGCTGGTTTGGCCACCTTTGAAGCCTCCAGTAAACAAACCCCCGGTCGGATGAATTTGTTTAATTTGGGCGATTATCATGCCCTGATTGACTATGCCCATAATCCCGCTGGCTATCAAGCGGTGGGTGAGTTTGTCCGCAATTGGCCAGGGGAAAGGATTGGGGTCATCGGGGGTCCAGGCGATCGCCGCGATGAAGACTTGATCGAACTCGGTAAACTCTCAGCGGAAATCTTTGACTGGATTATCGTTAAAGAAGACAACGATAACCGAGGTCGCCCACGGGGGGATACCGCCCGCTGTATTATGGCAGGCATCGAGCAAGTCAGCACCAAAGCTCGGTATGAAACCATCCTGGATGAAACCAAAGCCATTAACACGGCCTTGGATCAAGCGCCCAAAGGCAGTCTCGTAGTAATTTTTCCCGAAAGTGTTAGCCGCTCCTTAAAAATGATTTCGGAACGTCAACCAATCGAGCAAGAAGCAGCGCCGTCTACGCAGAATAGCTGAAAAGTGCGTTTCCAGATCGAAATCCAGCCCGAAGAAGCTTTTCAGTTTATGTCCGTTTAAAATCTAACTGCTATAATAGACCGGCTTTAGGCCGGTCTTTTTGATCGTGGCAGTCACCATAGCATATATGATCGTTCTTGTGCGGGAAGTTTTTCCCCTTTTTTTCCAGCATGATTATTTTAAGTGGCAAAAACTGTGACAATCACTTCTATTTCTTCAATTCGGACAGAACAACACCCTCTGATCCGCAAATTAGCAGACTGCATTGAAGGAGTCTGGCAACGTTATTTAGATTTATCTCCCTACGATTTGCCTGGGGATTTAGGCTATGTGGAAGGGCGATTGGAAGGAGAAAAACTGAGAATTGAAAATCGCTGTTATCAAACCCCGCAGTTTCGCAAGCTGCATTTGGAATTGGCAAAAGTGGGGACGCAATTAGATATTTTGCATTGTGTAATGTTCCCCAATCCTAACTATCCTTTGCCCATGTTTGGCACAGATTTGGTCGGTGGTCGGGGCAAAATTAGTGCCGCGATCGCTGATTTATCTCCCACCAGTCCCACCCTGACTTTGCCCCCCCCTTACATTCAACTATTAAAAGCTTTACCAGAAATTCATTTCTCCCAACCCCGCGATTTACCAGAATGGGGAGATATTTTCTCAGAATTTTGTCTATTTGTCCGACCCAATAGTGAGGGGGAAGAAGAATTATTTCTCTCTCGTGTGGAGTCTTATTTAGAAATTCACTGTCAGATGGCTTTAGCTATGCAACCCGTCGCCGACGAAGAAAGGTTACAGATTATCGCCGGACAAAGAAATTATTGCAGTAAACAGCGTCAGAATGATAAAACTCGGCGGGTTCTGGAAAAAGCTTTTGGGGAAGAATGGGCAGAATCTTATATGACGAATGTACTGTTCGATCTTCCCGAAGATTAGTTGTTATTTTACGGTTTTTCTGTCAGAAAATTAGCTTTTAGGTTTTAGGTTTTTAAGGTTTAATCTGCCTAAGATTTGATCGATAATTTTTTTCGTTTATTTTCTTTATATCAATGGAAAATCTATCACCTCGTCAGCGAAAAATTGCCGCGCGTGTTTTAATTTCTGGCAGAGTTCAGGGGGTTTTTTATCGCGCATCCACCCAAGAAGCTGCACAACTTAAAGCGGTGCATGGTTGGGTGCGAAATCTCCCTGATGGCCGGGTAGAAGCCTTTTTTGAAGGAACAACAGAAGCGGTTGAAGCGATGATTCAATGGTGTCACCAAGGCCCACCGGGAGCGCGAGTTACTAAAGTGGTTGTGGAATATCAGGAATCTCAAGATTTGCCCGGATTTGAAATTCAATATTATCCCCGTTAGGGTAGTGAATGGTTAGCCTAAAAGCTATCATTAAAAGAGTTGGTTAACAATGGAAATAATTAACCACCACCATTCAATAGGTATTATAGCAAGGTTCAGAGATGAGTCGGTGTAGAAGGCGATCCGAATTTCGGTCGGATCGCCTACAATAAACTAAATTCCCGCTCAACGATTCTATGAGGTTGCATAATGACTGTCCTACCTCAGACCTCAGTTGCTGAGATAAAAATTACCTGGCCGAAACTTCCAGAAGACTTTGTACTCCCTGACGACCCAGTGGAAAATTTAGAACATCCTTTATTAGCGAATGCCCTCCGTCAATCTTTGACTCCAGAGTTATGCCAAGACGCCCTAATTACCGCTAACTTTGCATTGTGTGCTGCTATTGATAATCGCCCTATTTGCAAAGCCCCCGATTGGATGTATGTTCGTCCCGTTGCCCCTTGGTCAAATCCTGAACCTCGTCGCAGCTATACTCCTCAGACTGAAGGACCAGTGCCATTAATCGTGATAGAATTCTTATCAGATACTTATGGGGAAGAATATTCCGTAGAATTTCAAAAGCGCATTGGCAAATGGTACTTTTATGAACAAATTATTAAAGTACCCTTTTATGGGATATTTCACCCCCAAAGCGCCGATCTAGAATTGTACGCTTTAGAATCCAACGGATATCAAATTCAGATTCCTGGTGCTAATGGTTTATATTGGATTCCCGGACTAGAGTTATTTTTAGGAGTCTGGCAGGGAACCCGTGACAACCGTACAGGCAATTGGTTGCGCTGGTGGGATGCTGATGGTGAACTGCTTCTATGGCCCGAAGAACGGGCTGAAAAAGAGCGCCAGCGGGCGGAAAAACTAGCGCAACGGTTGCGTGAGTTGGGCGTAGATCCGGATAGTTGATATCATAGATTCGGAAAATTCACCGATAAAATTTACCACAAAGACACAAAGGACACAAAGGGAGATTTCCCTATGTGTCCGCTGTTGTTAAATATGGAAATTAATGGATGCTTAACCTGGGGAATATTGTTGACCCAGTTCTCGGAGTAATTTAGTCAAACTATCCTGCTCTGATTCATTGCTTAACATTTTGACTAAATCTGCCATCTTGAATAAGTCCTGCTTAAATTGCTCATCAGATAGCTGTGACACTAATTTTTCTGGGAAAAAACGGACTAAATCAGGATTATTAGACCATAGTTCCAGGACATTCTTTAATTGGGGAAATTTCTGAATTGACTGATTGTTAGTTAAAACAACTAGAGCATCTTTTAGCTTAGACAATTGATCTTTTTTGATTTGATCGGAAACCAAATCGCCTAACTTCGGTTGAGCATCGGTAATCTTGACTAATTTTTGGATCTGGCGTAAATTACTTTTGTAATTATCGTCAGATAAAATGTCAATTACCTGGCTCAACTGAGACAATTCTTCTTGTTGTTGTTTGTCAGCAAACAGAACACCTAATTGTTTTTCTGTCTTGACAAATGTGGCTAAATCCTGGTAATTAATAGAGTTATTGTTCCAAATAATTCTGTCATCAGCAAACGCAATTCCTCCTTGATAAAACCCAGCACTGGTATCTATCAAAGCAATAACTTTTTCGTTATCGTTGACAGGCAACCATTTTTCTAAAGCCTTTGAGAGCTTATCCAAGGGAATATTAGGAGCAGAGAAAGCATTGGTAAAGCTGTATTTTCCCTGTACCTGATTTTGCAGAAATTGTTTGATATCACCGGGTATTTCTTCTTCCGTATAGGTGTAGGTTCGAGTTTCTACCTCGGAAAGCACTGATTGATCCCGTTTCTTGGCATTTTTGAGGAATGACCAAACTAAAAATGCTGTACCGGATGCAACCGCTGCCGCACCGCCAGTAATTGCAGTAATTCCACCAAGAGCGGCGATCGTCGCAGTCGTTGCCGCCGCACCGGATAAAGTTCCGGCTACGCCCAAAGCACTCGCCGCAGTCCAAGCGGCCAAAACACTTGTAGCGCCAGTAATTGTTCCTGTTCCGATCGCAATTCCCAGGTTTTTTTGGTCTTCACCATCCATTTTTGAGACTAATGCGATCGACAGCATTCCGGCGGCTCCGATCAGGGCGGCTCCTCCGGTAGCTACAGCTAACCCACCGAGCATTCCCAAACCCCCGGTAGCCACAGAACCACCACCCAAAGCAGCTAACGTGGCATTGGTCGCCGCCCCTCCAGATAATGTGCTAATTAGAGTACCCGTACCGGCTGACGCTCCACCTGCACTGAGCAAATTTGTCGATACCGGGACGATCGCTCCTCCGATCTTTCCAGCGTTTTGCACTTGCTTTTTGACCTTTTCACTTTTCTGGACAAGCACCTGAACTTTTTGCTTCAAGTCTTCTTGATTATCTAAATTCTGATCCTTGGCGATCGCATAAACCGCTTTAGCATTATCTGGAATATCCGCTTGAGCGATAAATGAGTTTAAGGCTTTTAAGGTTTCTGTATCTTCTACCGTCTTGCCGTCGCGTACCTGCTGATAAATTGACAGGTAATTGGCTTTTTGTTCTTCGGTTAGTTTTTGACTTTGCAAAATCTCGTTGACTAAAATAAGATCGACGGTTAAAGCCCTTGATGTAGCACTGGCTAACTGATAAGTTCCCTTAATTTCTGATGGCAAGTTTGAATCAGCAACAATTGTATCTAAAGCCGTGAGAGCGTTAAAGTCAGGAACAGGTTCATCCGCACGCACATAAGCAAAAGTTGCTCGAATTAGTTTCTTCTCTTCTGGACTCAGTGTAAAGTTTTCTAAGGTAGAGTCAATGGTTTTCTGAATTCCCACTAAACGCGAATTGGTACTAGCAAGTTGATAGCGCTCTTGAATCTTGCTGTCCAGCTTAGAAGAAGCGATCGCATAATCCAACAAATATAAAGCGCTCAGATCGCTAACATACTCACCATCCTCAATTTGCTCATAGACTGATTTACATTTTTCTTGGCTTGATTCTGGGCGAATAAATTGGATATTTTTCTCAATTTCTTGATAAATTTTTTCTTTTATTCCAATGCTTTTGTCATACAAGGTATGCAACACAAGCGTAATATCTTTACCCTCTAAACCACGCCCCTTGATAGTCATCTCTTGGCCATGTTTAATTTTGGCGGGAATTTCCACCGATAAGTCATCTCCCGATCGCAGAGTAACGATCTGCTTTCCCCCATACCGAGCAGTTTGATAAGGAATAAACATATGATAAGTTTCTAATAAAGTGTTGCAGTTGCCTAATCTTTCGCTATCGCCTTTAGCACTCATTAGAGGAGAACTATTTTGTTTCAGCATAACTAATATCTGAAGAAGTATGACGGTTAATTCTAGTTAAGCATCTGGATTTATAACATTGTTTCCCTGAACCGTGACCAAGCAGGAATCAAACCTAAATTTTTTAGCTAGATTTCAACGATTGGATCGAGGCTATTCTTACCGCTGACTGGCAAACAGACCATAGAAACCGGGCTTTTAGCAAGTCTGGATGAAAGCCTATATTTTGCGTTGATTTACTCGATTTTTCAGTTAGTTCCCGGATCCAAATGACTAAACCCATCCATAGCTATGTTCTCATAAAAAGTGACATAAATTTTAACAACCTATTAAGTTAGCAAATTCTATGGATAAATTCTACAATAGGACTTACAGCGTTTTTCAGACTAATAAACCACGGTAGGGCGAATGGCCATTCGCCCTTGTACGGGCGAGCAAGCGAATCGCCCCTACGGAATGCTTCGCCCCTACAGGTGTTTGTGGTTTATTCAATAGAAAATTGCTGTAGGCAACGACTCTATATATGGGGTATTGGTGTGTCACCGTCTGGGAACAACACCCTACAGATAGCTATGGGCAAATTCTCTCAGGAAAAATCGTGGTTCTAGGAACGCAAGCATTGCGGGCGCAAGCATTGCGGGTGCAAGCCGAAGCGCCCCTACGGATGCAAAACAACCTTATGGCGCTATGAATATGTTAATGAGGAAGGCTTTGCCATGACCGGAAAGAAAATTTTTACTAATGATGATGAGATGTTTGCTTGTCAACTACCCCTAATTTTTCTTTAAACGAAATAGCAAAAATTGCGTCATTTGATCGGCATTAAAATTATCATCGCTGACCAAAATTAAACTTTGACTGCCATCGGGCAAACGCGGCCCCAGAGTCATCGCCTCTAAGTTATCTAAAGTAATTCCTAAATCCTCCAGATTTAACAGCAAGCTTTTCTGGATGGGTTGGACTTTATTTTCTAAGCCAATAAAACTGGGAATACTACTGGTATCTGTTGCCCCACCCAGATTTATTTGAAAAATTTGCGCGTTGTACCCTAAAAATCCAAAAGATCGCTCCAAACTCAATAAATGACCCCCCGGATCTAAAGCTAATAATTCCGATAAGCTATGAATTAAACTCCAACGGGGGTCTTGGCTCATGGGGTAAGCGTATTCGCCAATTAATAACGGTGGCCCATCACTAATTAAGTAATGCAATAGACGGTTAATCACTGGTTGTTCGGGATTAGTGGCGTCTTGGTCTTGTTGTAGGGGTGATTCCGTGGCGGTAAAGATGCGGAACGGATCCACGGTGGCATCCCCAAACCCTCTGGGATTGATGGTCAAAGATTCAAACCCAAGATTATCTTGAACTCCGAGGGTTTGTTCTGAACCTTTCGCATCTGGGATATAACTTTGGGGAATGGGCAAGGCAGAGACAAACTGCCCAGTTTCCCGGTTGAACTCATGGATAAATGGGGGAATGCCCCGATCGCTCACTCCTTCGCTGGAAATAAATAGACTATTGGGCGCAGCAAAGGCAATCCCTTCTGGGTTAATTTCTCCCCTGGGATAGGGTTCCCCGTCTTCTTTAGTGAGAAATGTCACCGCTTCCACTTCCAGATTTTCGATCCGGGGGGCGGTAGGGATCTCTGAGTTTAGATTCAACTTTAAAGTGTAAAAACGGGCTGGGGCATAGTCTCCGCGATCGTCAGAAATAGCGTAGAAGCGATCGCGCTGCCGGTCGTAGGTAATTCCCGACAAACCCCCCACGGGAGTTTTGGCAAATGATTGTTTCGGGAGTTGGTAGGCGTCGAGAAATTCTAAAGACCAATCCAAAAACATTCTTTCTTGGGCAGAAACTTGCGGAATACTACAGCCGACAAGGAATATTAAGCAGGTCAGTATGCCTGTGAATACCCCAGAAATTAGTTGACGATTTTCTCGCTTCACCGAAATCCTCCCAAAATTGTTGCATGCATCAGAATCTATGTCAGACTGACGCGAAATCGCGAAATACTTAGATATTGTATATTGTGGATTGCTAGGTAATGACCACGTAGCTTTTATGTTACCTTTTAAATACCACTAGCGCCAAAATTCACCCAAAACTAAGCCAAAACTAAGCCAAAACTAAGCCAATATTCAGCCAATATTCAGCCAAAACTAAATTTTGTACATAAGGATTAATCGCCCTGGATGAACCATAAAACGCTGCGATTCCGCGCAGCGGATCCCTTACGGGAATCGCTGACGGCTTTAAGTTTGAGTTTAACTTTAACTCAAACGATCTTGCTGTTTGGATTGCTCACACCGTTGATGGCAGTCGCTCGTCAACCGTCCCAATTAATTGAGAGTAATCCCCTCTTATCCACAGAACCGGATCCACTATTGCCCAATCCGCCGAAAAATGGAGAACTGGTATCCCCGGAAAGAGAAATTTTAGCTCAGGCTTTGGATCAATTAAATCTGGAAGCAACCGCTCAGTTAGCAGCGGGAAATACTCCCGTAGCTTTTGCGATTTGGAATCGAGAATTAAGATTGCGACGCTATTTAGGTCCGATGGATGAGTTAGCAGCTTTGAGTCGGGTAGGTGCGATCGCTTGGCAACAAGAGGACAGTACCCAGTTACGCATCATTACACGACGATTAGAAAACCTGGAGGTGGATCATTGTCCACCAGCCAAAAATTCCTGTGGACTGGAATTTTTAGCCGCCTTGGTTCAGGGTTATGAATCAGTAAAAGCGCGAGATTTGGCCATTAAAGTTTATCAAACTATGTTGGCGGATGCCCAAAATCGGCAGGATATTGAGACTACTAAAAATTTATGGAGTGCGATCGCCCGTCTTGCTTTGGAAAAGCTGGATTATGTAGCCGGAGCAATGGCTTATGAGCAGTTATTAGCGATCGCGGAAACTGAGGGAAATCAGCCCCAAATAATTAACTATGTAGAGCAACTGAGTTATATATACTCCCAAGCCAAACAATACCCACAGGCGATCGCCATGCGGCAGCGGTTAGTACAGTTTTATCTCAATGCTCAAGACTTAAGATTAATCCCCGAATTAAAACTCGTGATCGGGCAGGACTATCAAATCTTAAATCAGCTAAACTTAGCCATCAACAATTATCAAGAAAGCTATACTTTAGCCTGGACATTGCAACAGTTTGCCGTCGCCAGAGAAGCCTTAATTAAAATTGCCAATATTTATCAACAAGCTGCGGAATTAGAAAAAGCAATCCAAGTCTATGAAGCCTTAGTAATTGTCGATCAACGCGCCACTAATTTTTATGGGTTAATGACGACCTATTGGCAACTGGGTAAACTCTATAGAATGCGGGAAAATTACCCCCAGGCGATCGCGGCTTTTCAAAAAGGCTTACAAATTTCTCAGCAATTTCAGTTCACCGATCTTCAATCGGACTTTCAACAAAATCTAGAAGAACTGCAACGGTAATGTTATTGGTTGATGGTTGTTGGTTGGTTGTTGTTGGTTGATTGTTGTTGGTTGTTTGTTGGCAAACCGCGAACAACAATCAACAAAAGAATCCCTACCCAAGAACCAAGAACAAAAGAATCCCTACCCAAGAACAAAAGAATCCCTACCCAACAAACAACAACCATCAACCAACAACAATCAACAATCAACAATCAACAAATCCTTATTTTTCCATTTGATCAATTTCCGTCAGCTTAGACTTAGAAATGCTTGAGTAAAATTTGTACTGATTTTTACCGAGTTCTTTTGCTGCATACATTGCTTGATCCGCCGCCTTAACCAAATCATCGGGAAGCTGACTATCTTCCGGGTATAAACTAACCCCAATACTGGCTGTAACTTTAGCGGTATTGTTTCCATCAACTAAAATCGGTTCTGTCACCATCGCTAATATTTTTTCCGCCACGATCGCCACATTACTGGTCTGAGCAATTGCGGGTAAAATCACCGTAAATTCATCCCCCGCTAAACGAGCAACCGTATCAGTTCCCCGCAAGCAATTTTTCAATCTCTGAGCCACGGTTTTGAGCAGGACATCACCGGCATCATGGCCATAGCGATCGTTAATCAGTTTAAACCCATCTAAATCTAAAAACATCAACGCCACTGACTGCTGATTAAATTCCGCCCATTCTAAACTTTGCATCAACCGTTCGTAAAAGAGTTTCCGATTAGGTAAGCCAGTTAGGGCATCGTGATAGGCAATATAACGCAGACGATTATGGGATGTTTGTAATTCTTCATTAGAACGAGTTAATTCTGCCGCAGTTCGCCGCAGTTCTTCTTCCATTTGTTTTCTTTCAGTGATATCTCGCAGCACCCCGACTAAAAATAAATTTCCCGCCGCATCTTTATGCAGCGATCGCTTCGTAGCCATGAAATAAGTATTGCCTAGAGAATCGGTAAATGTCTCTTCATGTTCGCTGGATTTCCCACTCAGAAAAACCAACTCAGCTTGTTCCCAAAAAATATCCGCTTCTTTTTCTGGGAAAAACTTTTCCTGCGACCCATTAATTAAAGTATCAATCGAATGGCCAAGTAAATTGGCAAATGCTTGATTAAGCACAATCCATTTATGATTTCTATCTTTAACAAAAATCGGATCAGCCACCGTGTTAATAATCCCTTGTAAAAAATCTTTAGAACGTTTCAGTTCTTCCTCCAGGTGAGCCAAATATCCGGTAATTACAATTGCTGAACCGGCTAAAGTTAGACTGGCAGGAATCAAAGGCAACCACCAATTTACCAGAAACGCTAGATAGCAAATCAACAATAAACCGATTTCTAACAACAGAATCCCCGCCAAGTTGAGATAGGGCGATCGCCAGCGCCAACTCAGATAAGCGCCGATCGATGACCAAGCAAAAATCCAGATCCATTCCACTGGGTCTGGCCAGAATTTAAGCAATAAACTCTGGCCATCGATCGCCGCATTAAGCAACTGACTCAGAAAATTTGCATGGAGTTCAACTCCAGCCATTTTATCCGGTTTTTTAAAAATATTTGCACTATAAGGTGTTGAGAAAAAATCTTTCAAACTTTTAGCCGTATTCCCAATCAGAACAATACGACCTTTAATTTCCTCTGGTGGAACTTTAT
The DNA here is from genome assembly GCF_001276715.1 of Planktothricoides sp. SR001. Lineage (GTDB taxonomy): Bacteria > Cyanobacteriota > Cyanobacteriia > Cyanobacteriales > Laspinemataceae > Planktothricoides > Planktothricoides raciborskii. The sequence continues at coordinate 53,845 of NZ_LIUQ01000003.1, forward strand.
CTTCTAAAACATCGCTAAAAGACCAAGTAGGAAAACCCCCCTCAATTCGGTAAAAATTCACCAACAGTTGATATCCGCCATTATCCGCTCTAACATAAGCGCCATCGTTAGGTTTAAAAGGACGCAAGACGGTTTTTCCTAACTGTAGATCCCACGGATTGTTAGCGGATTGTATCAGTTCAATGCCTTCCTGTTCGAGATATTTAAAAGCTAACTGAAAAGCAAAACTTCTATGGGCTTTGTTATCGGAAGTCCACCAATAAATTAAGTTTTTCCGCAAGATACCATCCGAATCAGTCTGAGTATTATTAAAACCGATTTGTTCGAGGGGAAGACCAGGGGGCGGTGAAACTTCAAAGTTATACTCATCTTGAGCCGCAACTTGTCGAATCCCGATAATATTGGGCATACGGGCAAATACTTCTTGTAATTCAGCATTACCCGGTTCTACCGGCAGATCCCGAAAAATATCCAGACCAATTAATCTAGCACCTTGGGCATTTAATTTCTTTAGTAATGCTGCCATAATTTCATCGGGAATTGGATACTTACCAATCTTGCGTAAATCTTCCTCATCAACTCCAATAATCACAACCCGATTCTCTTGGGACTCTGCGGGTTTCCAGCGAAACAACTGATCCAGGGCGGCTAATTCCCACCCTTGCAATATACCCGTTAATCTGATCAGGACAATACAAGTAGCCACCCCAAATGAAGTTAGCAGAACTCGACTCTGTGGCTTAATGAACTGCTTCAGAGTTGACCAGATATGTTTTGGAGATTTCTTTTCCTTGACGATCATTGAAAACCCAATTAATAATTCGGCATTGAGCAATTTGTTTTATAGGCGGCATTCGATTCAGGCAAGCCCAAGAATGCTTTTTCTGGTGAATAGTTGTGAAATCAGCTCAAGAAATCCGCTCAAAATCGATCGAGAGGAACCCCAATGATTCAGAGCGAACAACATAGATGCCCTGAGTCATTAAAACCAGCCAGTTGGTTGTTGGTCTACTGATAAGGAAAAGGATGGATAAATCCGCGATCGCCCTGATAATTAGATAAATCCGCTAGAGTTTCTAAACGTTGCACCCCTGCATATACTTGACCATTAATCTGCCAGCTAGGATATCCTGCAAGTCCAGCCGCTTTGCACATTTGCGGACGAGCATTTTTGCCCTTGGGATCGCATTCCACATAATCGATTAGGGCAAAAGCTTGCTGACCAAAAAGTTCTTTTTGTTCATGACAATGGGGACACCAATAAGCCCCATAATTTTTGGCTCCAATTGCAGTCAAATGCCGAGCTAAATCCATTTCTGCTTTTCCCGATTTATTAGTAATTGGCAGCCCAATTTCCCCTGGGATATTCACCGCTTCACTGGATGAAGCGGTTGAAGAATCTGCCGTTGGCGTTACATTGGCGTAAATTCCGGTGACTCCAACCAGTGTCACCATGCCAATGACGCAGCCGGTCATAAATAGTTGCCCTGGATCCAGCCAATTCCGACCAATGATGGTCAAGGTAAACAGGGTCACGGAAAAGATAGCTGAAGCGATACAGTATGGACATAATGCCTGAATTTTAAACAGCATCACATACATGAGATAGCTGCTAAATACCAGCATGGCGACACCGAGACTAAACATCAGCAACCAAGTGGTTTCTTGGACTTTAGACTGAAAAGATTTATCGGTTTTTTGCCGCAACAACCAGGGCAAGAAAGCTAAGAATGCCATCGCGATATAGGCTAATAACCCATAGAGGGTTAAAGGCAGACCAAAGACTGTGGCATAGTCACTTTGCAAAACTTCTTTACACCCACTGGTGGGACAAACATCCGCAGCAGTTCCCGATAACTCAGCCGCTGTTAGCCATGCGGTTTCTAGGCAACCCACTAAGGCGATCGCCCCAATTAAATGACGCGACCATTGATGAATCCAAGGAATAGATTTTCGACTTGTCATTCTCCCCCCAAATTAAATAATCGATACTGGGCGTGACATCTTTCTCGATTCTGACATATCTCACATATAGAAGTAGAGAGCGCGGTGAATGGTTCCAGATTTGAGATGAACAGACTGCACATCTAAATCGGACATTTTACCGGCTCTCTAGGATTTCTTTTGCTCTGTGGTTGCGGGAAATGCTGCTGGAAATGGTTCAAATTTTATTTCCAGGGGCAGCAGGGGGCTATGAACGGCTATCTAACTTAATTTGCCCTGCTTAAACTAACATCCGCTCGGTTTGATCGATCGCGCTGCTTCCACAAACTGACTCACCCGTAAGGGGTCGATCGGTTGGTCGATTTGACCGTGGCGTTTGAGCGAATTAGCGACAATCACACCATCGGCAGAGGGTAGCAGAGTGGCAATATTGTCCCAATTGGCGCCACTGCCAATGAAAACCGGAGTCTCTGCGGCGGCTATCTTAGCAATTTCTAGGTCTTCGAGTACAGGAGGGCTACCTGTAGCCCAGCCAGAAATAATGACGGCATCAGCTAAACCTCGCTCAATAGTATCTTTGACGGCATGAGTGAGATTAGTCGATTCTAATGCTTGAGCGTGTTTGACGAGAACATCGGCGAAGATTTTCACCTCGGATCCGAGTTCCCGTCGGTAACGAAGCAGTTGATGAGCTTGTCCTTCAATTAAGCCTTGGTCAGTAGCCATGACACCTGTAAGAACATTCACCCGGATGAATTGGGCGCCCACACAAGAGGCGATCGCCAAACCACTGTGAGCGTCATTTCGCAGGACATTAATCCCAATTGGCAGAGTAACTAAATTCATTAGCTTTTCTACCAAGATCGTCATCGCACTGACAACGGCTGGGTCTACAGTACCTTTGGTAAAAGGAGCGTCGAAAAAATTTTCGACGATAATCCCATCGACTCCACCAGCGGCTAAAGCGGTCGCTTCGCGCTCCGCTCGCTCGATCACTGTTTTGAGATTGCCACTCCATCTAGGAGAAGTGGGCAGTGGCAATAAATGGACAACACCAATGATTGGCTTGGGGGTTTTGAATATCTGCTGAATTAAGTCCACGTGCTTTCCATTCGGACTCGGCTTTTCAATAAATTAACCCGTTAAATACGAGTTAACACCTAAACTTTTTTAGAGTTTAAATCGATAAATGATTATATTGGTACTATAACCCTAGATGGATCAACCTATTTCTACTTCAGTCCGAGAAAAAGCTGAAATCCGCTTTGATTGGCCGATTTATCTGGGAATCGCCAAATTTTTTTCTGCTACCCAATTCCATCGGTGTAACCGAGCCAGCATTCCGAGGGAAGATCAGTGAATATTCCACTTATTATTTGCACAATTTTTTTGATAATTTTTGGGTTTTTTTTGGCAGGCGAAGTCCTCTTACGACTGAGATTTGGCTTGGGAACCCCTTTGATTTACTTGCCTGACCCGGAAATTGGCTATATTCTCGCGCCCAATCAACAAGTCCGTCGGTTAGGCAATTTAATTGCAATTAACCAGTATTCGATGCGGAGTCCGGTCATGGAAAAATCTCCCCCAGAAGGAACATGGCGGATTTTACTCCTGGGGGATTCGGTGGCCAATGGCGCCTGGTGGACCGACCAAGGTCAGACGATTTCCGCACTTATGACCAATCAGTTACAAGCAACTTGTTCAGCAACTTTATCCGCAGGGTCAACGGAGAGAACATCATCAAATGTCAAAAATATCCAGGTGGAAGTCCTCAACGCTTCTGCAAATTCTTGGGGGCCAAGGAATGAGTTAGCCTTTTTACGCCGGATGGGGAGTTTTGGCGCGAAGGTGGTGGTTTTACTGATTAATACCGATGATTTATTTGCGGCAGCCCCTAGTTCTCTCCCGGTTGGGCGCGATCGCAACTACCCAGACAAAAAACCTGCCCTAGCCTGGTTTGAACTATTCACTCGTTACATATTACCCGCCCCCAAAGTTCCCACCGCCCCCAAAGAACCGGGGGATCCGGTCGATCGCAACCTAGAAGCCATTCGACAAATCAAACTCTTAACCCAAGAAAGCAATAGTCATCTACTGGTGGCCATGACGCCACTCTTGAGAGAAACCGGCAACCCAACCACCCCACGGGACTATGAACAGAAAGCCAGGGCTAGGATACGGTCGTTCACCCAAGCCGAAAAAATTTTCTACCTGGATTTTTTACCAATTTTCAACCGCCAAGAACAACCAGCCAGCTTATACCGGGATCACATTCACCTCAGTCCCACCGGCAACCAGCTTGTCAGCCAAACCCTCTGCCAAATAATTCAACGAGAAACCGGGTTTCTATAACAATTTTGGTGGCCTCACCTACGATTTTTTAAAGTATCGTAGGGTGCGTTAGCGACAGCGTAACGCACCATATTCTATGTCTTACGCAGTAGCGAAGTATCGTAGGGTGCGTTAGCGACAGCGTAACGCTTATTTCTATAAAAGAAAGCGCAAAGTATCGTAGGGTGCGTTAGCGACAGCGTAACGCTTATTTCTATAAAAGAAAGCGCAAAGTATCGTAGGGTGCGTTAGCGACAGCGTAACGCACCATATTCTATGTGCAGCATTTAACCTTCTCAAATCTGTTCATAGTATCGTAGGGTGCGTTAGCGACAGCGTAACGCACCATATTCCATATCTTACGCAGGCACCGCCACGGGGTTAACACACTCCAGATTTGGCGAACTCCAGGCTTGGCCATCCAAAGCCATCTGCTCAATCACACTAGCCAAACGCAAAGCTTTAAGGGCTTGTTGACCGCCCACCGAAGGTTGCTGTCCACCCCGGACGCAATTCACAAAATGCTCTAACTCAGCGTGCAGGGGTTCTATATTGCTGGTGTAAACTTTTTCAATCAAACCATCTTGGCGATAAAGCACTTGACCATAGTCCGTCATATAGTCCGCCGTAGTCTGCCGATGAATCAGAATTTCATTATTCAGAAAATCCGCCTCAGTCAGGGAGTTGTGGCAATGAGCCATCAAACGGCGAATTTTGCGATGAGTCACCTTGCTGGCAGTTAGAGTGGCGACAACTCCATTGGCAAACCCCAGGGTGGCAGTGACATAGTCCACGGGTGGGGCAGACTGTGCTTGCCTAATGGGCCAATGAGGGGTTTTCTTTTCGGCTTGATTGTGGTAAACCCGCGAACCGCTGGCCGTTAAGCGAATCACTGGAGAACCCACTAATTCCAACAGCAAATCAATATCGTGAATCATTAAATCCAAAACCACGGAGACATCGTTAGCGCGATGAGAATATGGACTCATGCGATGGGCTTCTACAGCCAGTAACTCCTCGGTTTTCAGGACTTTACTGAGTTCTTGGAAAGCTGGGTTGAAGCGTTCAATGTGACCCACTTGCAGGATACAGCCCGAATCCGCAGCGGCATTAACTAAAGATTCGGCTTCCGCAATACTAGAGGCAATTGGCTTTTCAATTAAAACGTGAACCCCTGATTGTAGACAGGTCATGCCGACGGAGTGATGCAAGCGAGTGGGGACGGCAATACAGACCGCTTCTACATGGGGCAGCAAGTCCTGATAGTCTTCAAAAAACCGAATGCGATATTTGCTGGCGATGTCTAGACCTCTTTCCACATTGATATCCGCCACACCGACTAATTCAATATCTTTCAGCAGACTCAGAACACGAGTGTGATGTTGTCCCATGTTGCCCACCCCAATTACGCCAACTCTCAGGGGTTGAGGTTGACTGCGTACATGAGAATTGATCGGTCGGGTTAAAATGTAATTATTTTTTTGCATTTTTGGTTTTTACTCCTCACACCATAAACAATTTGCCTGTCACGAGGCATTCGGGATCTCACACCACTTGTGATAGTAACACAATGTATCTCTTTGTAAAGAATTTCAAAGTTACCTGGAAGTTCCTTAAGCAAAGGGAGAATAGATGGACAAAATTAATCGTAGTTATTTCTGAGCGATCGCTCTGATTAATTTTTTTTGGTATCAACTGACACTTCTATCTGTACCTTTGGACTTGAGAGAGAATCCGGAAAATTCATGCGGTGCCGGAAAATTAATTTTTTGTATCCTAGTTATCAGTGAGATAGTTGGGAGAGCTTGGTTGCGGTTTAAGGGGGCGCGATCGCGCCCCCTGCCAGAGGCATATCCCTGTATTTCTTATTGGCTTGACCATCCCATTTACTCGGTTATCAATCAATCAGATGAATCAATCAGCGGATTTTTAATTTTTTTACTTATTTTATGGATTTTTCTCAATTACTAGGTTTATTTCGGCGCAAGTAGGGGCAGTTCGCGAACCGCCCATAATGCTTTTTTTATTAAAACCGGTATAATTTATAATTTATTCTTTTTGCCATAAAAAAATAGAGATTTGCGGCAACAAATCTCTATTTTTTATGTTTAATAATTCATCCCCAAAAAGAAACCGGGTTTCTAAAATAACTTTTGCCGGAAATCGGAAATCTGATCAATAAATCCGGTTTCTGTAGTTAGAAAGTAGAACCATTCCAGCCCCACATCGAACCTTTGGCGTCATTAAACTCAATATAAATGCGATTTTGGGGAACCCCCAGAGATTGATTAATTTTTTGGCAAAAATCCTCACTCATACTTTGAGTTTGAGTCGAAGTCATACTGCCAATACTTTTAATTTCTATGTAACAAACTGGGTCGGTTGTTCCCGCAAAGGTCATCGGCACATCTGAGTCAAAAGCAGTCATTACATAAGACTCTGGCTTACCCAGATGTTTGGCTAAACTCGCGGAAAGGGTTTTAAGTAAACTTTCCACCTCTGTTTTTGGCGGAGTCGAAACCGTGGTTTTTACTGCGATCAAAGGCATAAATCAAACAAGCAATGATGGACTAAGGAAAATTCAGAATCGCGAGGTAGCCGCGCTGAATGGATTTAATTAAAATACTCGGATTTTTTTATCCACCGTAATTCCATCCGGTACTTTCCAGCAAGAGGGGCTCACCCTCTCGGTGAACTCCGGCAGCAATCACTTCTCCGACATAAACGGTATGATCGCCATGTTCCACGGAACCCACGACTTTGCACTCTACATAGCCCAAAGAGTCGGAGATAATAGGACAGCCAGTTTCTCCTATGTAGGATTCCACGTCTTCAAACTTATTGCCCACCAGACGCTGAGGCTTAAAGAATTTTTGCGCCACATCTTTTTGACCAGCTTCGAGGACGCTGAGGGAAAAAACCCCACTGGCTTTGATCATGGCGTGAGAAATCGAGTCACTTTTGACGCAGTTGACGACCAGAGGGGGCTGAAAGGAAGCCTGCATCACCCAACTGGCGGTAAACCCGTTGACATTTTCCCCGTCACAGACTCCACAGATGTAAAGCCCGTGGGGGATTTTCCGCAGAATTGTTTTTTTGGCTTGTTCGTCTAGCAAGGGATTCAGTAGCTCCAAGGATATGACATTGCACAGTTTACCAAAATTATTATCTCCAGATGCGACTCTTGGGCGATCGGGCCCGGTGCCGAGATATCGCAATCAAGTTCCCGCTACCCAACTAAGTAGACGGGCAGAAATAAATGCATCACAGACCAGATCAGAAGAAAAACTGTCATTCCCGCGCAGGCGGGAATCCAAAGCCTATCGGCGGAGAACGAAAAGTGCAATTGATTATGTTCACCTACTTATAAACATCACCCACCGATATCGGTGGGCATTTTCCGAGGAATTCGATAAATCGCCAGAGTATCATTAAGTTAGCTAAAGAAATTTTTAATGGTTTCAAAGACCGTTTCTTCTTTGTAATCTTTGAATTCTCCCGCATCAAACCACATCCCATAGCAAACGGGACATTTTTCATAAAAAATATGGGATTGTTTCAAGTCCGTATTTTGGTCATCTTGGTTTGACATTTGGGACAGTTAATTTCTCTGGTTTGATTAAATTTTTGGCCGGTTTGCGGATCTCCTACATCGATACTTTCAGCCCCTTTGATTTCCTTGAGTTATTGGGCTTCGAGAGAATCAAAGCAAATTCCCTGACATTCCGTACAACGGTCTACAGTAATGCTGGCATAGATCACTTCGGATAAAGTTCCTTGGCATTTCGGGCTTCGGAAGTTGAGTCATTATTTTTGCCTAATTTTTAGCTTCATTATTCCCACTATCTTAACATATATATTGCTGGATATCACCCCCACCACCGGGAAATTAAATCTGCTGGATCCCAATTCGATCCTTTCAGGATTAAATCCACAGTATCATTCACCATTTATGGGCTTATTAACATTACTCAATAAATTGATAAATTTTGTTATATTTCCGATTAAAATACTGCCGCATTACGGGTTGAAGGGTAAATAGAGTAATTTTTTGGGCTGTTTCTTTGGTAATCAAGGAACGACGGATTAAGGATTGCATGGCATCAGGAAGATTAGCTGGGGAAATGGGGAGTATGTCTCGCAATTTAGCCAAAGAAAGCGATTCTGACTCGGCGGCTAAAGCAGAAATAACCTGTTGTTCTAATTCCGATAAGCGATCGCACTGCTGTTGTAACCTAAATTGCAAATCTTCCGGTAAAAATAACGGGTCATAATCAAATAATTCCTCCACGTTGCCGCCAAACAAATCGGTAATCATGGTAGCAACTATTTTTAACCAAAGGGGGTTTCCTTGGTACTGATGAATCAATTTGTCCCAGTGGCGATCGGGGATTAAACCTTGTTGGCTTAAAAGTTCTCTAGCGGGTGCAATACTTAACCCATTTAATTGTAATGAATGACAATATTGATTCGTGGATTCTACGTCAGCAATTTCTTTAGGTGGTTCTGAACTAATCAGCAACAAGCAAGATGAGTGAGAGAGTTCAGCCACTTGTTTAAATAGGCAGCCATAATCCTCATAACCAGTTCGGTAATAACCCGCGAATTTTACCCTATCGAAAAGCATTTCTACATCATCGAGAATCACCAAACAGCGAAACTTGCGGAAGAATTCTAGCAGTTCCGATATCGATTCCTTCCGGTGCGATTCTGTTACGGAGATTCGCGGGTTTCCCAATAAAGAGTAAGTAGGATAATTTGAGCAAAATTGCCGGATACTTTGCTGAAGTAATTCTAGGGTTGGGGCAGAACGCAAACTGCGCCAAATTACATAATCAAATTTATCTTTAATTTGCTCGATTAACTTCACTGCCAGGGTAGTTTTGCCGATGCCACTAATACCCAAAAGTTCTACCAAGCGCGATCGCTCTTTTACTATCCAATTTTCTAATAAACTGAGTTCATCTTGCCGTCCGTAGCAAGCAAAAATTTCCGGGGCTTCACTTAAATCTTGACAGGGGATATTCTCAGGAGAAGGAAGGAGAGAAAGGGAAGAGATATTTAACTGAGTTTCCAATTCATGCAATAAATCGCGATCGCTGGGCTGAGATATTTCTAAAGATTCCCAATCATTTGCCACCTCATTTCTCTGTGCAAAAGCTTTACCAAACTGTAAGACAAAAGAAAATCGCCATCGTCTTTCTAATGCCGAGCGAAAATTGCCTTTATTAACAGCTTCACCCAAGATATCAGAGAGTGCCTGCCACAACTTAAACCCCACTTCTTTCACATACACTTCAGAACGGTGGTGTGCCTCGGCAATTTCCCGATATTTATGATTATCCCAAGCCCCGCGCAAAATAGCCTGTTGCAAACTATCCAGGTGTTTTCCCGTCATTGCAAATATCAGATGGTCAGCAAATTCCAAGACTTCTTCGATATCCATTTCCCTGGTATATGTCAATAGTTTGGCGTATAGCAATTCTCTCTCCTGATGAAGTACAGATTAAAAACCTGTCATTCCCGCGCAGGCGGGAATCCATCTTTTTATGTAGACAGAGAATTTATCTATTATAACCAACTAAATCCACCTTTTTCCACCCCACCCAGCTAAATCCACCTTTTTCCACCCTATTTTGGGTCTAAAATTCCCTACTTTATCCAGCTTGATCCATCTAGACAAATTTTATCAATATCCGTGATAATAAATACTTATTTTATGTCTATTGGAATCTTAAATAAATAATTCGGTAGGGTGCGTTAGGCGCTCAATTAATTAAAAATCTAACCAGAAACTCCCAATAGCGCCGTAACGCACCTTACGCCGATGAACATAGCAGTCTTCGTAGAGCCTGGTTTTAACCACAAATATCTGCCGGAAGGTATCCCCCGGAGTAAGGGCGAAGCATGACCGTAATAAATTGCTGCTTTTAACCACAAATATCTGCGGTCATGCTTCGCCCCTACAGGGGTAATTGATTCTTCTGAAAAACGCTGTAGGGGTTGGGGGTATCAACCCAATTATCTAATTTTTGAAGGCTTCTTATACGGAATCCGGTTGTCATAAACGTAATAAAAGTCGCCAGCCTAAAGGCTTTCAGCTTTTTATAGAAGACCTTTCGGTTCCGGATTCCGTATTAGACCGCTACGACGTTGACATCATATATTCGTCAAAATACAGTTTGATTTGAAAAAGCGATCTTTTCCTTAAAATTTGGCGACTCTGTATTCTCGTGTGATTGAATCAGATATATAAGCGAATCTTAGATATGATATGAGTCAAAATTCAAATTCACAAAACTTAAACCAAGTTACCTTCTCACAAATTGTAGATAACGAATTTGATATAACTGAAACCTATTGGCATCCTGATATGGGTGGATTAGTGCCTGAATTAATCCATGCAACAGAAACAATAGATCCTTGGATTCCAGGTTTGCGTCAGATTATGGATCAAAACCTGAAACAACCTGGTCAAACTGTTGACGCTCCAGCACTTTTGAGACGGGATGAATGGGCTAATATTGAATCGCAATGGTTTTGGGATAACTATGTTAACGGAAATATTGGTGCTGTTGATGGAACAATTATTTTTCCTCACACTAAGTTTGTTTTAACTCAAGTTTTTGCCGTAGGAGTTGGAGTCTATAACTCAGCGGGAAATACTGACACAAGATTAACGGCAACTAGAACTGTTGCGAATTTTGTGCAACCACCGCAAGGAATTCCAACTCCTCAAGAAATAAATAGAGCAATTGAGCAAACAAAATTTCTCACTCAGGATAAATCTTGGCCTAATACATGGAGAGAATATAGAGAACGAGTAGCCGCTATTGAAACTAACGAACAGATAATTTATTTAGATGGCCCCATTATTACTCAAAATCTAGTAACTCAGGCACAGGGTCGTCAAATTATGCGAGATTTACATGATACAGGCAAGTTCTGCGTTGGAGTGATCAAAGATATTCGTCAAAGTCAGCAAACACTTAGATGGTTTAGTAGAGCTTTGCAGCAAAATGAAGTTTTTTTAATAGATACTGTTGGAAGCTTGTTGAGAACCCGCCTACAAGACTGGGGTAGCAATGACGATCTCGTTAGTTTTCTAAATAATGTAGCTGATCAATATGTTCGTGGTATTTACAAACCCGGTAGAAAAGTTTTTGGTTTTGAATGTCTAGCCCATGATATCCCAAGGGCTATGGCAATGTTATTTCAAGATTGTAATGGAGTAGCAGGCCATGAAATACCATATATTTTAGATAAAGTAGATTGTGATATTAGAGGCAAGTTTAGACCTGATGAAGCCGAACAATATCTTTATGGAAAATTAGCTGAACAATACCCTGGACAAACTTTGGATGAAATGAATGAACGTTTGATGAGGTAATTATGACTTATAGCAATGATTCTCTAAGTGAAACACAGTCCAATAATAGTCAACAAAATCAGACTTCACCTAGCTTTACACCAATTGCCCCATTGGTTACTTGGTCTGATAGCTATGGTGCAAACCCCGCTTATGTTGAGTTGCTAGGGTTTCCTAATAGTCCAAACTATCAACGAATTGAAGCACTAGATTTTGTAATTATTGAGGATGTTTGGGATAATCCACGATATCAATATTTTGCTAGGATTGAAGAAGCTAATCTCAACCTACCTTTAATGGGATTAAGCCGAGAGAATCCTACCCGTATTGTTACGCAAGAAAGATATTTAAGAGGGATGCCAACTCCTTCTACTTTAGGTGAATGTGTACATCTATTTAAAGCCAAACTTATTACGCGCCTTGACAATGGAATCTCATCTTCACCTCGAACAAGACCTAATTGGAATAGTCCAACAAGATTAGCAAATGCTCAAGAAATTATTGATAATCTTGGTCTTCCATCTGCTAACCCAGATTTTGAAATAGGAGTGATTGCATAATGTCTGACAATAGAATTTCAATTTGTTTGGATAATCAAGTGCTACGTCATCACGGTGCGGTAGCTGGTACAACTGGGTACGGTAAGTCTAACATCAATAGTAATATTGTGAGGGCTGCTATTAATATGGGTTATTGTGTTTTCTTATTTGACCATAAGCCGGACTACCAAAATTTAGAGAAACCTAACGATGAGAAAGATTTATTTACAGATCCTCAGTGGAAACCTCAAGGATTTGATTGTCAACTACGTTATTTTTCGCTATCCGATGATAAGTCTCGTAAAGCCAACTCAAATGAAAAGTTAATAAATGTATATGCCAGCAGTTTCGAGCCTTATCAACTAGCTTCTGCTCTTTTTCATAAAAGAGGTGAAGAAGTGCCGCAAGAAAATATGACTTTGCTATTGAATGAATATAAAGACAAGCAAGAAGAAAAAAATAAAAAACCCTGGACACTAAAAGATGCAATTGAGTGGATTCGTGGGCTAGATAAGGGTACAATGTCTAATGTTTTAGGTGGTGGTAGTATTACTGAGAACAGTAAGACTGCGATGCTCCGTAAACTAAAAGCGCGATCAATGCCTTGGATGGATCGGATAGAGGATTACAGCACCAGTAAGTTACCAGGGCTAGAAAGCACTCAAAAACGTCTAGCTCCAGAAATTGACGTAACATCATTAATTACAAAAAAGACTGTAAATATTATCCGAGTAGGGCAAAGTCAAGGGCGAGATTATGGTTTATTTTTGTCGTTTTTGTTAGAGCGTGTTTATGATGCTAAAGCTTCTAACCCCGATCTTCCCCCTATTTTATATTTAATTGATGAAGCACAAGACATCTTTAGCGGTTCTAAACAGTTACGCGAAGCTTGTGAAGATATGCTCGATGCTAATATGAGAAAGGGGCGTAGTCTTAACATTGCTTTTTGGTACGGTTTGCAAAGGTTCAGTGCATTGCCAGAAAGTATTAGTATCAATATCAACTCCCGCATTATTATGGCTCATAAGCAAGCCGATGAAGTAAAGAACGCTTTACCGGGAGCCTCAAAAGAAATTCTTGGTTTGGTTACACAACTAAAACGTGGAGAAGCCTTGGTTAGTTTGTTTGGTTCCACTTCAATCGTACAAGCTAAAATGCACCCATCTAAAGCACTGTTAACTAAGGAATAGTAATTAACTAATTAAACTAATGGAAACTCAAAAACTTGCTGTAGAGGGGCTTCATCTAGGACTGGTCAAGACTCCCATAACAGAAACAGACATCTTAAAATACTTGAGAGATGCTAAGTCTGATTTAGCTAAGATTAAGAGCATCTACGATGCTATTTCTGTAAAAAATGCCACGAAAGCAATTGAGGAGCTAACCAAACAAGTTGAGGTAGCAGAAGACATTCGTTTAGATGCAACAGAACTCCGTATTCGGTCTGAAAGAGTATTAGGGCTGATGATAGAGTCGATGCCATCGAAAAAGAAAGGAAATCATCAAAAGCCTAATGTAAGTGTCGATCAAAATGCTGAATGTATAAATGACTTACCAGAAACCAATTTCCCTACACTAAAAACATTAGGTATTAGACAAGATGAGGCTAATCGATGCCGTAGCCTTTCTAGGCTTAGAGAGGATATTTTTGAAGCAATCTTGACTGATGTTAGATTAGAAGTAGCAACAAAAAAGCGAAAAACTCTGTCTGTTACTGCTATTGTAAATGCTTTTCGACAACTAGAAAAAGGTAAATCAGAATCTCTTTACAGTCCTCTGATAAAACCTTCTGATAATTGGAATTTTGCTCAGGTTAAATATGGTCGAATTGACCAAGAAGATAATGAAATAGAAACTTGGGGTTACATTCCAGGGGAACTGTACGCTAACTGTTTTTGGTATTACGTTAAACCTAATGATTTAGTTGTTGCACCAATGGCAGGTGCAGGTCAAGTTTGGCGTGTCTATGAGGATCGTCAAGAATGGATGGGACAAAAAGTTTATGATTTTCAATTGAAAATGTTCGATTTGACTCCACGTGGCAAGTATAAAGATTTAATTGGTCAGCATGATTTGATCAAAAGCTTCCCAGTTCCAAATCCTGATTATATAGTTATGGATATTCCTTATTATGGAATGGTTGCTCAACAGTATTCTAACAAGCCAGAGGATTTAGCTAACATGGCTTTAGAAGATTGGAAATTAGCAATAGCCACAATTGCTAAAAATTGTGCTGCCGCACAACAGACAGGAACCCTTTGCACGGTTATTTCTCCGAATTATCGAGATGTGGCAAAAGGGAAAATTGTTGTGATTACAGACATGATCCGCTCTTTGTGGGAGTCGGCTGGTTATGTTCTTTATGATAAAGCTTACTCAAGTCGCCGAATTCAGCAAAATCAAACTCCTCAAATGGCTAGAATGAATAATCAGGCTAAAGCTAATCAAATTATGCTGACTGACATTACAGAAATTTTGACATTTCGCAGGCTTTGATTTGGTGAATATCATGGCCAATTCCAGGCAGATATTGATGCAATGATTAACAATAAATTTAATCAAAGGTTTAGCGAATCGTATGAAAGGATTGAGTTTCAGTGAAATTTGGGAAAAATTATCAAGCAATGACGAATCAGTTTTAATAGAGGCTAAACGTGCATCTGACATTGGAAAAAGTGTGATGGAAACCGTTTCGGCCTTTGCTAATGAACCAGGACGCGGTGGCGGATATCTCATCCTGGGAGTAGAAAAATCGGAAGATGAATCCGCTGAAGATTACAAGATAACTGGAATTTCTAACTCCGATCAAATTCAATCCAATCTTGCTAATCAATGCCGCGAAATGTTTAATGTGGCGATTCGCCCACAGATTGAGGTAATTAGTCACAACGGCACAAACGTCATCTTGGTTTTCATCCCAGAAGCTCAACCCCATGAAAAGCCTGTTTATATAAAAAATAAAGGTCTTCCTAGGGGTGCTTTTCGCCGTATCGGATCGACAGACCAACATTGTACGGATGAGGATATTGCTCTTTTCTATCAGTTACGTCAGCACCGTACTTTCGATGAAACTCCTGTACCTGAGTCTAGTTTAGATGATTTTGACCCGCAGGCGATCGCCGAGTATAGACGGATCAGAAGTAATATCAATCCTAACGCTGCTGAATTAAACTACAACGACTCTGATTTGCTCTACTCTATAACTGCCACAACTAAACATCAAGGACAAATATGTGCAACTATTGGAGGAATTCTTTTATTTGGAAAGGTAGCAGCTTTAAGGCGGTATTTTCCCATGAGCCGTATTGACTATATCATAGTTGAAGGACGTGAGTGGGTTCCTGACCCAAATAATCGATATCAAACCGTTGAGATTCTTGAGCCGTTATTACTATCGATACCAAGGCTAATCAGCCTTGTTTTAAACGATATTCCCAAAGCATTTACCCTGGGAGATAACAACATTTATCGCCAAGAAGTACCAGTAATTCCGCGAACAGTTATTCGGGAAGCGATAGTCAATTCTCTGATGCACCGTAACTATCGTACACGCCAACCCGTACAGGTAATTAGATTTTCCAATCGCCTGGAAATTCATAATCCAGGTTATTCCCTAAAGTCTTTCGATTCGCTGGGAGAACCTGGTTCCATTACTCGTAACGAAAAAATAGCTGCTGTTTTGCATGACGTAGGTATTGCGGAGACAAAAGGTACAGGGATCCGCGTTATGATTGATGAAATGCATAGGGCAAATCTAACCATTCCTTTATTTGAATCAATTTCAGAGAAAGATTGTTTCACGGTGAAACTCTTAGTTCATCATCTATTAAGCTCTGAAGATGTAGAATGGTTAGCACAATTTAAGGATTATTCTCTTAACGACGATGACGCAAGAGCACTAATTATAGCCAGGGAAATTGGCGTAATAAATAACTTTATATACCGCTCTATCAATTGCGTGGACACCCTAACGGCTAGTGGACGCTTAAGACATCTGCGGGATTCGGGCTTGCTAGAACAGAAGGGAAAAGGCTCTGCAACTTACTATATCCTTAGACCCAATCTGTCAGGGGAAGGCTTACCTGGCACCATCGTGGCACAAGATAGTCCTTATCTAGCGAGTAGCCCTGTAGATAACAGCTTATCTAGCGGGTTAGCAGTCCAAGACAACCCTAATCTAGCGGGTAGCCCTATACATAAGGGTAATGAGCAAAATTACTTGGATCGGATGCCAGACAATCTGAGGGACGCTGTTGAGCAACTGGGAGAACGAGCGGATCCGCAAAAAGTAGATTCTGTAATTCTGATGCTTTGCGAGTGGCGTGATTTGTCTTCTTCTGACCTGGCTGGGATTCTTGGGCGCAGTCAAGTTTACCTGCGAAGTAACTATCTCAACCGTCTGATCGGTACGGGTCAGCTTGAATATATTCGGCCTGAAAGTCCCAGCGATCCGCATCAAGCCTACCGAACTCGGAACTTTTGGCCGCCCGGTAGAACTTGATTTTGCTGGAGTGGAAATTTTTGCCTCTCCCTTTTTCAACTTTGCCATTGGGCAGCTACTCAGAGATATTTCCCCAGATATTTACCCCGTCTGCTGAAATTTTCTCACCTGAATGCGATCGCTCTTTTTATTTCTCCTAAATAAATCGATAAATTCACCACAGAACTCTGTCGGACACAAAGATTAGTCTGAGTCAGGAGGAGCGATCGCTTATAAGATCAACCATGCTATATTTATCATTGATGAAGACTAACATCGAAATCCGCTAGAGTTACATCACCTAACTGGAAAAAATAGCTGACATTTAATCAATATCACAGCAGAAAAATTTGACAAAAAATATAATGAAAAAACAACAAGCGATCGAACTCCTTAGCAAGAGTAAAACTCTACTCCAAGAAAAATACGGAGTCACTACCCTAGCTTTATTTGGTTCTACTGCGAGAGATACCGCCACTGAAAATAGTGATATCGACATCCTAATAGCCTTTGAAGGAAAAGCAGACTCTAAACGCTATTTTGGCTCTTTATTTTATCTCGAAGACTTGCTCAAATGCCCTGTAGATTTGATTACAGAACCAGCCCTACGCCAGGAACTAAAACCTTATATCGAGGCAGAAATAATTTATGTCTAATACATCACAAAGAGAATGGCGATTTTATATTGATGATATGATTTGTTTCGCAGAAAAGGTTTTACGTTATACCAAAAACCTCGATCAAGAAACCTTTATTAACAACGAACCTTACTACGATGCAACCCTGAGAAACTTAGAACTTATTGGGGAAGCCGCCACCCACATTCCCCAAGAGATTAGAGTCAATCACCCAGAAATACCCTGGCGACAAATTATTGCCACCCGTAACCGCATTATTCATGGCTATTTAGGTATTGACAATGATATTATTTGGAGTATTATTACTGACGAAATTCCCGATATAATTAAAAAATTGCCAAAGGTAAAAGAAGAAAATTCAATTTAGCGAAATTCAAGGATTTTTCCATTCGCTCAAAATCCTCGAATATCTTTTTATTTCCCCTCGATAACTCGATAAATTAACCACAGAGACACAGAGGACACAAAGATTAGTCTGAGTCAGGAGGAGCGATCGCCTATAATCCGCGATCGCTCTTTTTATTTCCCCGAAATCAATCGACACATTTACCACAGAGACACAGAGGACACACATCACTGATGACTAGAGACAGGCCGAAATATATGGCTATGTTCGGGATGGTAGAGGCGCGATCGCACTTCGGAAAATTGTGCAGAACATTGCCTATTTTCTAGCCATTTTAACGCGGGACTAACTACATACAACGTAGTTTTAATTAAATTTTCTGCGATCGTCACAGTTGCCATTTCTGCCAAAGGCACCACCACGATTTTTTCATCGGGCCATCCCAGACGATAACAAATCGCCACAGGGGTATCTTCTGGATAATGTTGTAACAGCTTTTCCTGAGAATCTTCTACATGGCGAGCACTCAGATACAAACAAAGACTCGCTTGGTGAGCCGCTAAAGAAGCTAATTCTTCTGTATCAGGCACCGATGAAGCCCGCCCAGATACACGAGTCAAAATAATAGTTTGCACCAGACCGGGAACGGTCAATTCTACATTTAATTTCGCGGCAGCAGCTTGAAACGCACTAATTCCAGGGATAATTTCAAAGGGAATTTCTGCCTCAGCCAAAGCTTGCATTTGTTCGCCGATCGCACTATACAAACTGGGATCGCCAGAATGTAAACGAATCACCGATTTACCTGCTTTCACCCGTGAAATCATCATGGGCAAAATATCTTCCAGGGTTTTATTTGCCGTGGGAATTTTTTCCGCATCTGCCCGACAAAATTGTAAAACTTGCGTGGGGACTAAGGAGTTGGCGAATAAAATCACATCTGCTGCCATGAGTAATTTTTGGGCTTTGACCGTGAGTAAATCCGGATCTCCTGGCCCAGCGCCGACAATATACACCGCTGGTTTGAGCCCAGCTACAGATGGAATAGACTTAGATTTCTGAGATTCAGACATTGATTCAGACATTCGATGCTAATTTTTATGGTTGATAAAGATTTCTCAGTAGTTATTTTTGCGGCGACTCGCGGGAAATATCCCATGTTTGCCGATCGGGGGAAACCACATCGGGCAAAGGACGATTTAATTTGTAAAGCCAGATTAATCCCGCTAACCCCAAGGTAATGCCGAACAGACTAACCATTTGCGCCATTTTCAGCGGCCCAAACATTAAACTATCCGTCCGTAAGCCTTCAATCCAGAATCGCCCCAGGCTATAAGCGGCTAGATAGACTAAAAATAAGGTGCCCGCTTTTAAGGGTTTTTTGCCGGGAAACTTTCTAAAGAATAAGGACAACAGTAGGGCAAATACCATCAAATTCCACAGCGACTCATAAAGAAAGGTGGGATGGAAGTAGTCAAACTGTCTCATTTCCAGGGGTAGATGAAACCGATTTTCTGGGGGAATATAGAGTTTCCAGGGTAAGTTGGTGGGATCGCCGAAGGCTTCGGAGTTAAAGAAATTGCCCCACCGCCCGATCGCCTGTCCCAGAATTACCGAAGGGGCGACTAAATCGGTCAGTTGCCAGAAAGATATTTTTTGCAGACGGGCAAATATTAAAGCGGCTAGGATGCCTCCCAACATAGCGCCGTGAATGGCAATCCCACCTTTCCAAATGGCGATGATATCTCCTGGGTTTTGGGCATATTGTGGCCATTCAAATAGCACATAGTACAGTCGGGCAGCGGGAATAGCGCCGACTACCAGCCAAATGGCTAAATCACCAATTAAGTCTGGGTTAACCTGGCGTCGCTGGGCTAAATATTGGGAAAGGGTGACACCAATTAACACCGCTGAGGCGATTAAAAGGCCATACCAACGAATGGTTAATGGCCCAAGGTGAAAGATAATCGGCCCTGGGGAGGTGAATTGAAATCCGATGGGAAGAGAGTATATATCCATAATGATATTGAATTTAATCTTTAGCCAAGGCAGAGTGACGCCCTTGTTCAGCATAAAATATTAATGCCACCTAGCATGGTGATTAAATATGACCAAACGCGCGATCGCTCATAAAAACTCTGTCTCGAAAAGTCCCGTGATCAAAAAGTCCGTGGCTAAAAGTCCTGTCCCGAAAAGTCCCGTGACAAAGAAGTCCGTGGCTAACAGTCCAGTGCCGAAAAGTCCCGTGCGGAGGGGCAAAGGTGCAGAGGGGCAGGGCAGCGGAGGGGCAGAGGGGCAACGGAAAACTCCGGTTGCTAAAACTCCGGTGCCGAAAAGTTCCGTTGGCAAAATCTCCCTGCGGAAAAAGTCCGTGCTGAAAAAGTCCGCCTCAAACGCAGAAACCCCCAAAAATCAAAAACGGCATCATTTCCGAGGTGCCAAGTCCAGCCACGACCAGCCAAAAATTCAACCCAGACCGCTACCCCAGACCAAATATGAGAACAACATACCGCTTTTAGGATTATCTTTATCCCAGTTGACCGAGTGGGTACAACAACAAGATCAACCCGCTTATCGGGGTAAGCAGCTACATCAATGGATTTATCAACAAGGGGCAAAAACCCTGGAAGACATCACGGTGTTTCCCAAACAGTGGCGGGAAAATCACCAGGATGTAGCGATTGGGCGATCGCAAATTTTGCATCGTTCTGTGGCTTTAGACCAAACCGTTAAATATTTGCTGCAATTAGCCGATGGGCAAATTATCGAAACCGTGGGCATTCCCACACAAAAGCGGTTAACCGTTTGCGTCAGTTCCCAGGTGGGTTGTCCTATGGCTTGTGATTTTTGCGCCACCGGCAAAGGAGGCTTTACCCGGAATTTAGCCGTCCATGAAATCGTGGATCAGGTGTTAACGGTGCAAGAAGATTTTGGCCGTCGCGTCAGCCACATCGTATTTATGGGCATGGGTGAACCCTTACTCAATACCGAGAATGTTTTAGCGGCAGTACGCTGTCTTAATGAAGATGTCGGAATTGGACAGCGCCATCTGACTATTTCTACCGTGGGAGTGCGCGATCGCATTCGCAAACTCGCTCAATATCAAGGCCAATTTACCCTAGCCGTGAGTCTTCACGCTTCCAATCAAGCCCTGCGGGAAAAACTGATCCCCTCGGCCAAACATTCTCCTTTAGATCAGCTAATGGCAGAATGTCGGGAATATGTCAACATCACCGGACGACGGTTGAGTATTGAATATATTCTCTTAGCCGGTTTAAACGACGCCCATGCCCACGCCATAGAACTCGCCAATCTCTTGCGCGGGTTCCAATGCCACGTTAACCTAATTCCCTATAATCCGGTAAAAGAAGCTGACTATCAACGCCCAAGTCCCCAAGAAATCCAAGCTTTTGTGGACGGGTTACAACAGCGACATATCGCCGTCAGCGTCCGCTACTCGCGAGGCTTAGAAGCTGACGCCGCTTGTGGACAACTGCGAGCCTCTCGTCGTTAAAAGTTCGGTAATCGGCGGTGATGTGTCTCTTGAAAATTGGTAGAGTCATCCCTGAGTCTCTGGATCTAGTTAGGTAAACATTACCTGTAAAACTGATAAGTCGTCATCAAAAATCCGCTTGGGATTGAGATTCCTTAAATAATCCAAAAGATGATCCAGTTCCGTCTGATTTGTTTCTCGATAGTGACTGAGTATCTGCACAAATTCCTCTAAAGTCCACAGATTGCCGTCGCGTTGAGTAATTTCATAAGCGCCATCGCTATAAATATATAAGGTACTCAACGGAGGCACTTGACAAGATTTCTGCATATACTCAATATCTGGAAACATCCCAACGGGCATTCCCGGAGTTTTCAGTTGCTCAACGGTTAACGGGGTATTCCGGCCACCAGACAGCAAAATTGCCGGGGGATGACCGGCGCAAGAATAGGACAACTCGCGAGTGGAGAGATGATACACGCCGTACCAGATGGTAAAGTATTTGTCCTGGTGCATATCCATCTGGAAGGCTTCATTTAAAGCCGTGAGCACGCGAGCGGGTTCAGAAAAAGCCACTCCAGGCAAGGAACGGGTACGCAGTAAGTGCGACATAGCCACCGAAGGCAGGGTAGACCCCAGACCATGACCAGAAACATCCAGTAAATACATCACCAAATGCTCATCATCTAACCAATAGTAGTCAAAACAATCTCCTCCTAGTTGCCGGGAAGGAATAAACCGACTGTTAATGGTGACAGCAGCGGTTTTCATCGGTGGGGGTAGCTGCGATCGCACATATTCTGCCCCCTCTGCCAACTGTGCCTCCAAACGATGATTAGAATCTGCCAACATCTGGTTAGAAGAACGCAAATCTGCCGTGAGTTGATAGATTCTCAACCCCGCTCTCACTCTGGCATTGAGTTCATCGGGACGAATGGGTTTAGAGAGAAATTCATCCGCCCCAGTATCCAAACCCATCACGCGATCTTCCGTTCCCCCACGGGAAGTCAACAAAATAAAAAAAGTGGTCGAGAGATCGGGATTAGCCTTAACTTGGCGACAAACTTCTAGTCCGTCCATGATCGGCATCATCCAATCACAGATAATCAGAGCCGGACGGACTTCTTCCGCTCGCTCGACTCCTTCTTTACCATTTTCGGCTACGGTGACGCCATAACCCTGCTTTTGTAAAGCTCTGGTTAACACCACCCGAATCGTCGGGTCATCATCAATCACTAAAATCTGAGTCATGGGGCAGGGAAATTAGGATCATTCGCTTAAAATTGGATCTAACGTTAAACATAGCAATAGATACTACATTCCACAGCATCTAGTTCAACCAGTCGATTAAGATGAGGGTGGATCGGTCTGGTCATGGTAATTTCTGTTTAATCGGGGGAAACCCCTGGGTAAAATAGCGTCTCAACGCTTGGATTAAAAGCTTTTGAGCAACGTCCCTTCTATACCAGACCGACAAGGATTTAATCGCTGTTTAAAGAAAAATCAGGCCGGGATGAGAATTTATTTTCACCAAAATATAAATTATCGTGCCATTCTAAGAAGAGGGATAAAATTTAGACGATGTTCTATTGTATGATATCTAATAATTAATTTTGAAATCACGTAGCAAAAACTCTCAAAAATAGGGGGGTCATCAAATCATCGTGGATTATAAAGATGTGAAAAAACTACCAGTACCCCAAAAATTCACCCTGCATCTCACAACAGAAATTCAGTTACTCAACGAAGTTTTGTCATGGTTTGATCAGTTTGATTGTCCCCCTGTACCGAATAGAACTTGGATGCAATGTCAGTTAGCCTTAGCTGAGGCATTTACGAATGCTGTGCGTCATGCTCACGCAGAAATGCCAAGCAATACGCCAATTGATCTTGAAGTCTCTATTTTACCTGAGTCTTTGGAAATCCGGATTTGGGATTGGGGTCCAGGATTAGATTTAGCCGCAAAACTGAAAGCCCTGAGTCAGAACAGAGATAAAGATGCTGAAGGGGGACGGGGTTTGCTCTTAATCCAACTCATTGCGGATCATATGAGTTATACAAAAACTCAAGATAATCGGAATTGTTTCTTGATTGTTAAGCACTACGATAATAGTTAATCGTGAATCCGTATCTGACGCGAACCATCCTGAAACTTATGAAAAAAATAAGAGACAGCCTGATGGCGTCTCTTATTTTGGTGATGGTTTGTTTTAAAGAAATCGTCTTATTATAAAATCGGCGATCGCTCTGCCCTAACTAATGAAAATTTTTAGTGGCTATGGTCATAAATTCCTGGAGCATGAGCTTCGAGCACCTTGCCAGTGCGAACACTACTCAGCATAAAGTAATCACAGAAAGGACATTGGGTTTGGCTTTCTTCGCGCTTAATAAAGTAGTAGCGTTCGGCGAGATTTCCACAGTTTGGGCAGCGAATAGCTTGTAATGTTTGCATTTCAAAACCTCGGTTTTCTTTGATTCCAAATTTGAGTCCAAAAAGTGCTAATCAACTCAGGAAATAGAAACCATCAGGATGCTTGGGTCATCAAGCAGATAATCCCAAGGGTTTTTATGGGTTTATGGCGGCGGTTTCTATTTTTGATTGACAATCTGAAAAGTCTTGACCAATCTATGTGTGAAATCTATGTGTGAAATCTATGTGTTCAAGGTCAGAGAATTTTCAGTTTCCCAAAATCATCAAAAAAAAAATTAAATAAATTTTTGCCCATTAAGGCGAATCTCTGACAGAAGAAAAATTTAATGTTATTAGTCCTGTCGAGAGACTGGTGTTCGGAAAATTAAACAGATTTTTTGGTTTTGCTAGATTTACTGGTTTCGCCAAAGGACTCAACCGTTGGGAGTTTATACGTGGTCAAAGGTGTAATTTCTTGACAAACTCTTTTCGACTGGTGAACCTTTGGACAGACTGATTATCTCAGATATTTGACAATCCTGTCAACCTTAATTATTATTTGGGATCAATCGAAAAACAGCGATAACGGTTACATTCGTTAATGATTTTTATCACATAACTGTGATTTTTTTCATGTTTTCCTCATATATAAGGCAATTTTTGCTGGAAAATTTTAGGCTATTTAATAAAAATTCATAAAAAGTTACACAGTCGTCCCACTAAACCTGATTACCTTGCAGAAATCTTAAGGAAAATTTTAGATTTCTCAGGGGCAGAAATTTAGAAGTAGCAACATATGATTGATTCCTGATTCTATGATTCCCGATCCTAGTTTAGCCCCAATTAAATTACTGAATGGTAATTACCCGATGACTCAACTCGGATCGATCTCTGCAACGATGGGACGAACCCCCTAGTGCCGTTGACACCTCTAACTCTAAAGGGTCAATTGCCTCACACCATACTAAATAGCTCACTAAATATTGCTTTCCCGTTGATTCAGTTCTCAGGACTTTCGGTAAATTCCGTATATTTACGGAGATGTTCCATTATTTTTAAAGAGTATATAAACTCTGGCAAAATCCCTTGTCACTTAGGGAAAGTTAGTGCATTAATAGATATAGAAGCAAAAAATCTCAAGAATCCAATCTAATCTTGGGATGTAACCAGTTATCTTCAAATAAGCTTATAGAGCCTTAGCGGCACTGCATCTATATCAGTCCTAGATCAAGAACCAAGTCCTAGAAAAACAACGGAGAGTGACAAACATGAAATCACAAACAAAATTTTTTACCACTGCCGCAGCCACCGCGATCGCTGGTCTAGTCTCCGCAGCCCCAGCACAGGCTTTTAGTTTTAACAACAGCGGCATTTCATTTAACGAAGATACCACCGTCAACTTTGATTTTTTGGAATCCCACGGTTGGTTCAAGTCCAATTTTGGCGTGATCGATTCCACCGGCAAACAAACCGTGCTATTTGCTGAAACCAAACGAAGTGATGGATCTGGACCAGACAACCAAGGAACCGTTGGAAACACTGTGCTCAACGCCTCTGCAAAATTCAAGTTTGAAGCGGGCAAGCAGTACGCTTTCTTTTTGGACAGTGGCACAGATGTTTGGCGTGACTATGATGTTTACTCCACCGACTCCAAGAATGCCAGTTTTCTCGGGTTTGCCAACCAGTTCAAGTTTTTACAAGGGACATCCGTACTCAGCGATCTCAATTACAAGTATTACAGCACCAGCGTGAATAGCGCCCTTGGTCAAACGGCTGGAATTCAGAATGCGAACCCCTTTGCCGGGCCTGTTCTAATTGCTGTTGAGGATTCCGGTGTAAACGGCCACAGAGACTTCAATGACTTCATGGTGACCGCTCAGGTGGCGGTGCCAGAACCTGCGACATTAGCAGGCTTGGGACTGGTAGCAGGTGCAATGGCGATGTCTCGCCGTCGCAAAACCAATCACAGTGCTTAAATCAGGATTTCACCCTGAGATGATACTGGGATAGTGGTATCACTCCACCAAGTTATCACCATCTCAGTATAGCTCCGGGATAGAGTAAATTCTTTGAGGATGCCACAACTGCAAAAAAGTGGCATCCTCTTTTTTTGGGGGCTCTCGCTCAAAATCAAGCGCCTTTGTGGTAGTTTACCCTTTGACCCCATTGGCTACTACACCCAAGACCCTGGCACCAGAAATTTTTAATCCTTCTTGTGCTTTCTTTACCAGAGAACGGTCTGTCTTGGCGAGTCGAGTAACCAAAACGAGGCCATCAGTTTGTGCGGCGAGGAAGTTGCCGTCGGCCAAGCCTACCAGGGGTGGGGTATCGTAGATTACCAAGTCGAAAAAGTCCTGAAATTGCTCCATCAGAGATTGCATCTTTTTGGAAGAGAGCAGTTTGATCGGGTCTTCTGGAACCGGACCTGCGGTTAAAACAAATAAGTTATCATCATTGGGCGATCGCTGGATCACATCATTCAGGCTAATGTCAGTAGCGATCGCATCGCTGAGTCCCTGCACATTCGGCACACCAAACTTATTATGAATCTTGGGAGAACGCAGATCCGCGTCTACCAGTAAAACCCGCTGACCGATCGCGGCGGCGGTTTTCGCTATATGCACTGCCACCGTAGACTTACCCTCCCCAGCGGTAGCCGCCCCAATGACTAAAGATTGGATGGGGTTCTGATAACTGAGCAACCGAATATTGGTATAAAGAGAACGGAACGCTTCCAGTATGGGAGAAGTGCTGTAGGTCTGAATTTGCGCCTTAGTCGCCAGCAGCAAACTGAGACTTGCCTGATTTTTTTCCAAAGCCAGACCAGTTACAGGGGCAAGTTGCTTCCGGCGATCTGAGGATCTTTTCTTCAGGTCTTTAGCGAAAGGAATGATCCCCAGCAGGGGTAGTTTAGTGGCGCCTCTGAGTTCTTCCGGTGTATGGAAGACCGAAATCAACACCTCTACGAGAAAACCCCCCCCGACCCCAAGCAACATACTGACAATCACTGCCACGATTAACTGGCGCTTCGTTTGTGTCACCGTGATCGATATCGGTTGGCCATTTTGATCCCTGGGTACAGCAGGTTCCTCAATCACTTGCCACCCGACGCTCTCTTTTTGTCGGGCTAAATCAATCTCCAAGGCTTCTCGTTTGGCCAAAAATTCTTTCAGGTTTTTCGTACTAACTTCTAGCTCTCGCTGCAAATCATCATACTCACGGGCAACGGCTGGCAGTTGTCTAAGTTGTTCGGTTAGCTCAATCTCAGTTTCAGCTAATTTTTGTTCGTTAGCCTCTATTTCCCGGATTTGACCGGCGAGGTTTTTTAGATAACCTTGGGCTTGTTCGCTGGCCAATTCTTGCAAATTTTGCTGTTTTTCCCGTAGTTGCTGTATGGGTTCGCTATCTTCAAAAAATAGCGCTGACTGTACAGCGATGTCGCTTTCTATTTTCTGAAGCTGTCCAATGACAACTTCGTATGCTTTAGGATCTATGGCCAAAATTGAGATTAAATTACCTTCAGCCAATTGTTTTTCCAGGTTAGCGTATTGTATTCGCATCTGAGCTAGGGTTCTTTGGGCATCGACTCGCTGTCTCTGAATACCAAGCAACTGATCGGTCAAGGCTCGGCTGGCTGTTTCTGGAATCAGCACCTTGTAATTTTCCCGCAGTCTTTGCATTTCTTCTTGCAAAATATCCACTTGAGATTTTAGCTCAGGCAGCTTTTTATCAATAAATTCAATATTATTACGGAGGTCTTTTATCCGTTCTTCTTGGCTGTATTCTAAATAAGCTTTTTTCAGATGTTCTAAAACGGTTTCGATCCTTTTCGGATCTAGATCATTATAGCGAACTACCAAAATTTTAGTCCCTTGTTCCTGGGAACCTTTTTTCACGCTAATTCTAGTTAGAGACAGTCTAGATGCCAGCGTTCCGTAGCTCAGTTTGGGATACTGTTCTTGAAGCTTTTCCACCACTGGTTGGAGTATTTTTGGACTTTGGAAAACACGAATTAAGCTTTCGTAGTCCACCAAGCTATTATCTTCGATTTTAATTCTTTGAATATCGGAACTGGCATCTGAGGTTTGAGCCATTAAGTACATTTGTGACAACATTCCTTCCGCCGTAATGGGTTCCACCAAAATCCGAAACGCGCCGGAATACTCTGGAACAATCTGACGAGAACTCTTGACCAGCAATGCCCCAGCTAGCACGCTCAAGGTGATGCCTACACCAGCCATAATAATTGCTCGGCGACGCACAACGGCAAAAACCCAGCCTAAATCCAAGGAATCCCCATTACTCTCTTCAGCGTTGGCTGAGTAACTCTGAGGCAATGAGGAATACCTGCTGATATTGCGATTTTCGGAAAACTGTTGATAATTAGTTTCGTAATCCATGTTTGCTCCTTAAAAAAAGACTGTCTGTTGGCTTTGAGTACCTGGAGAGCCGATGTTATTGCGATCGCCATCATCTCAAGTGAAATAACCACCCCATTAATCGGCAGTTAAAGCCGGAAGCCTTAGCAGCATTATGGATAAATAGCTTGACTAATGCTTGAGAAGGTTTCTCCACCGGATCGGGCTTAAGGAACGGTCAAATATTTGAGAATGCCCAAGAATTCTAGAACCCTGAGAAACCCGCCCGTGCTAGTAGTTGCCGAGAAGATATTGTTGAGATTATCTCCGAAGGCGGTTATACCAGAGGGGTTAACCACAACAATGTCGTTATTACGGAGTATGGGATTGGTTTGTTCGTTGATGCTGGCAGCTAAATCAACAGAAACAGTTTGTCGAGAAACTGTGCCATTTGGGTTGAGGCGAATTAGCTCCACCGCACCGCGAGCGGCTCGACTATTGCGGAATCCACCCGCAGCCAGCAGGGCTTGATTCAACGGGGTATTTGGCTGCACCCTGATCGTTCCAGGTATTGTGACTTCTCCGACCACCCTCACATTAATTGTCTCGGGAGCAAAGCTGGCTGTAGCGATTTGTTCGGCTTCAGCCGGATTGACTTCGGCGGTTGCGGGAACGATAATAATATCTCCATCTTGCACGATTGGGTCTTGATTGATGTCTCCGGTCTGCAACAGTTGCCAGAGATTGACCGAAATAATTTGTGCGGCTCCTTCTCTTGTGGGTCGCTGCAATTGGATTTCCCGCAGATTCGCTAGTGGTTTAATTCCTCCGGCGATCTGAATCGCCCGGGTCACGGTTGGTAGCCCCCCTAGGTTAAAATCTGCTCCGGTGTCCCCTCCTAGGACAATATAAGGACCCGGACGCGCCACTTCTCCCACTACTGTAACATTCCTAGCTTGAGCCATAGGAATCGCAAAGCTCGTATTTGCCAGTTGTCGGATTTCTCCAAGGTCTACGGTAGTCGCTGTGGGAATGAAAATGGAGTCTCCATCAAGTAGTGTGATGTCCCATCGGCGATCGCCGGTCTGAAGCATTTGCCAAAGGTTAATATCGATCGTCCGCTGCGAGCCATCTCTTTGGGGACGACGTAGCTCGATCCGCCGCAAATCTGCTGTGAGCTTAATTCCTCCAGCTTGTTCAATCACCTGGGTTATGGTCGGGTACTGAGTGCCCGGACGCTGGCCGACTCCACCTTTGAGCGACACCGAGTAGGAACCGGGGCGATTGATCTCCCCGGCGATCCAAATATTTAGGGGACGCGGGGCTTGGAGATTGACTGAGATCACCGGACGTTTCAGAATATTCGCGTAAGCCTGGGAAATTGCATCAGCGGCCTCTTCAAGGGTTAAGCCCTGAACTGATATGCTTCCAGCCAGGGGCAGAATCAACCTACCATCGATGGGAATCTGGTAATCCCCACTGTATTGCTCAACCCCCAATATATCGATCCGAATCGTGTCCCCTCCACCTAATATGTAAGCTGAAACCGGCAGTTCTGCACTTGCTGGAGCGGGAATTTCTGGAATGCTTGGGGCAGGAACTTGTGGAATGGTGACAGATGTTTCTGGCATAGTCTGCGGGGATTCTGGGGGCGGTGCAGGGCGAACCGGAGTCCCCCCAGTTGCGTCTGGTTGCGATCGCTCCAGCAGTGGCAATTGCCCCAAGCAAGGATCGGAAGTGCCTAAGCTGGGAACAACCGATAGGGTCAGACCCAAAACTGCCTGACTTATTGTCTTCACTACATTAGTGTGGTTTTTTGATGACATATATATAAGGTGACATATAATTATTCAAGATGTCTTGAATTCATTTTACCCGCCTTCTCTCTTGATCTAATCGCTAGAAGCCATCTAGCACCTGGGCAATCCAATCTGTTTCCACGGCCAAACACGGACAAATCAAATTTTGCGGCGGATTTACCCAACCAAAGTTATCAATTCGGTAAATTTTTAGTATTTTAACCTTTGCCTCTTGACCTGAGTAAGCTGACTGGCCGCCCAGTAAATAATTCGCACAGAATTTTTTTTCCCCAGAAGTTATCAAGAAATATTTTTTGCATTAAGCTATCTTGTCCGGCCACAAGTACAGTGTTGACAGTTGAACCTTGATTAGTCTATCTTCTTTCACTAGGGAGAATTTACTTACAGAAGACTTAGGCACATACAGCATCCGTAAGTCTTCTTCCGTCTCGGTGGTTGCCTCGATTTTCCTTGGCGGTGATGACTCAATGCTGACTGATATCTATTCTACTCCTGAATGCCAAGACCAGTTTCTATGGAGGACGTTAATCTTCCAGGCGAATAATTTACCTTTGGCGTTCTTGACAGTTCACTATCAAATCAAGAAATATTATGAAAGCGCTGCTGGCAAATCCCCTAATTTTGCTACTAATTCTTGGTTGCGGTGCCATTTATATTCTTTTGGCATTTCAATTGGTCAGTAAATATCCCAAATTTGGGTATTTAGTAGAGAAAATCATCCTTGGCTTATATTTATTTTTGATGCCCGGAGTTGGCATAAGCCCATTTCCAAATTTTCATCCATCTAGTCTAGGAACCAGGGAAAAAAGTTTTGCCGGGGCTTTGGTTCAATTAGTGGTATATGGGGTGATTCTTTTTATTTTATCTCCCAGGCTGAAATCAACTTTAAAATACTCCGTTGAAGTTTTAGCAGTTTTACTTCAAAAAAATCTCGGATTATTTTTATTTTTATTGTTATTATTTCTATCGTTTTCTTGGTCTGACACACCTATTCATACCCTAAAATATAGCACGATCTGGCTAGGAACTACTATAGTTAATAGTTACATTATCAAACAATATAAATATCACGAGATAGATAAATTATTAAGATACACAATGGCAATTAATGCGGTTTTGAGTACCTATTATAGTATGTTCCGCCCTGCGATAGCGATCAATCCAGCCAAAAATAGCTGGCAGGGAATTCTATCTCACCCAAATACTCTAGCAGCAATCATGTCTTTGAGTGCAATATTGTGGGGTATAGAAGCCATTGACAATCCCAAAAAACGCTGGATATCTGTAGCAATGGCTTTATTTTCCCTTTACGTTATGCAAAAATGCGAATCGGGAGGAGGAAAAGTGCAATTTCTGCTAGGGACATTAATGGTTATGTCTGTTTCATTTTTGAGAAAACTTCCTTTTCAATGGGCTTATTTTTTTGTGATAATTTTTATGATTATTTCCATCGCAGGATTTATTATTGTCACAGATAACCTAGAGGCAATTGTTGTCGGTGGTCTAGGCAAAGATATGACATTGACTGGACGGACGCCTCTATGGGAATTTTTGTTTACAGAGAAAATACCAAAACGTCCTATTCTGGGTTATGGTTTCCATGGATTTTGGCAACCTTGGCGAGGGGCTGACAACCCAGCAGCAAACCATATTAGCGGTGAACTTAGGATGCCATCGGGAGATGGATATTGGAAACCTCCTCATGCTCATAATGGGTTCATAGAAATCATAATTGATCTTGGATATGTGGGATTTGCTTGCTTTGCGTTTTCATTTTTTACTACCCTGGCTGATGCAGTTCGCTATCTAACTCTTCCTCAACCTCCAGGCACTCCAATGATTGAATCAATTTTACCCCTTTTATTGTTAATGTTTGTAATTTTCCCAAATTTGACAGAAATTCCCCTGGTTGAAAATAACCATAACTGGTACTATTATGTTTTTGCCAGCGTTGGCTTGAGTATCAAAAACTGCGGCAAGAGCCTCACAGGGTACACCAAAAACTAGCGGGATGATTTTTGGACAAAAGTATTTACAGGGTCAACGAAAACCTGTGCGGGGCTCAACAGTGTTTATGGCATTTTGCCAAATCCCTCTGAAAGATCGTTATGCCAATCCTCGCTTCTTTGATGCGCGATCGCTTGGGAAGCTTGAAGACTATCATCACCCCATGACAAATGAATGACATGAATTGATGCTTGACCTGCCTAAGCTTAACCACAGGATTTTCCCATCTGATGTTGTGTATATTCGATGCGCGGGGATTCAGGGTGGGAATCAGGTGCTATCCTAACATCTATTGCTTGGCAAGATATTATGGAAAGTCAGGTTTGGGAAAAAATGTAACAATTATTAAAAAAAATAAAAATGAGCGTGTTAGAAAAACTAGCGGCATTAGGTCAAAAGATTAGTCCCGGTTTATGGAAGTTGATCGGCAATACAGGGTGGCTGTTTGCCGATAAAATTTTGCGAATGGGCTTGGCTCTAGTGATCGGCGTTTGGGTTGCCCGCTATCTTGGGCCTGAGCAATTTGGTCTCTATAACTACGCCATCTCTTTTGCCGGATTATTTACGATGTTTGCTACCTTGGGATTGGATTCCATCGTCGTGCGTAATATCGTTCGCCAACCGGCTGAAAAGGATGAAATCCTGGGGACGACATTTGGATTAAGACTGATGGGCGGCTGCTTTGTAGTCTTCTTAGCTGTTACAACCGTATCCCTGGTTCGACCAGGTGAGGATCTGACCAGCTTGTTAGTGGCCATTATCGCGGCAGGCGCAATTTTTCAGGCTTTTGATACCATAGACTTATGGTTTCAGTCCCAAATCCAGTCCAAATATCCAGTTTGGGCGAAAACTTCAGCGTATTTGCTCCTGAATCTTGGTAAAATAGGTTTGATATTGATCCAAGCCCCCCTAGTAGCCTTTGCCTGGGCTTGGTTGTCAGAGTTTATTTTTGCGGCAGTAGCTCTGGCGTTCTCTTATGGGTCAAAGGGTCACTCCCTCAGTGCTTGGCGTTTCAATCTGGGGCAGGCCAAAGTCATGTTGCGAGAGAGTCTGCCCTTGATCTTGGCGGGTGTAGCGGTTACGATTTATTTACGGGCTGATGCGGTGATGCTGGGAGCCATGATCGGGGATGAATCCGTGGGGATTTACTCCGTGGCCGTAAGATTCTCAGAAATTTGGTATTTTATTCCGGGTGCAATTGTTTCTTCTGTGTCTCCTTCGATTATACAAGCCAAGGAAGTTAGCGAGACCCTGTATTACCAACGGATGCAAAAGCTGTTTAATTTTGTATCCGGTTTAGCTTACGCAATTGCCATACCGATGACTTTTATCGCGTCGCCTCTGATTATCTATGTGTTCGGAGAAGAGTATCAGGCAGCAGGGCCGGTTTTATCCCTTCATATCTGGGCAAGCTTATTCGTTTTTGTTGGGGTGTCTAGGGGACCTTGGATTATTACCGAAGGATTTACTAAATCTTCTTTTGTGACTAAATCTTGTGGGGCTATTTTGAATGTATTATTAAATTTGTGGCTAATTCCAAAGTATCGAGAACTTGGGGCGGCAATAGCTACAGTGATTTCCTATGGTTTTTCTGATTATGTACTTTTTATAATCTGGCCTCCCTTCCGCAAGACTATAGGTATGATGATGACTAAATCTCTGACTTTGAGTTTTTTGTGGCTCAGAAAATAGCCATGATATTCTCGATACACATATTGTTTTAAGGAAAATATTCCCATAATATAGTGTTAATTATCATGTTAATTATTAAAAAATGAGGATTGCCAAAATTTCATCAGATAAATCTGAATGACAGGAACAAAAAAATATATGAATTATATGAATTAATTTCGGCGGTGGTAATCAAGTAATCAGTAATTAATACTATCGCGACATCGATTAAATAAATAAAGAAAGGAGAAGATATGACTGATTGGCAGAGTAAAACCCCTGTTGCCTTTTTAATTTTTAACCGTCCAGATACCACAGAGAAAGTCTTTGAGGCAATTCGCCAAGCCAAACCGCCTAAACTATTGGTGGTTGCTGACGGGCCGAGAGCAGACAAGCCAGGAGAAGCAGAAAAATGCGCCGCTGCCAGGGCAATTATCGATCGCGTGGATTGGGACTGTGAGGTGATCAAAAATTATGCCGATGCTAATATGGGCTGCAAACGACGAGTGTCCAGCGGTTTGGACTGGGTATTCGAGACAGTGGAAGCGGCGATTATTTTAGAAGACGACTGTTTGCCCCATCCCACGTTTTTCCGATTCTCTGACGAGTTACTGGAAAAGTATCGCGATGACCAGCGGATTATGGCGATTAGTGGAACTAACACCTTGGAGGAATGGAAATCGAATATTCAAAGTTATCATTTTGCTTATTTTGGCATGATTTGGGGATGGGCTTCTTGGCGACGAGCATGGAGTTACTACGATGTAGAGATGAAGTTATGGGCTGAACCGGAAATGAAGCATCGGATTAGGGATATTTTGGGAAATGACCAACAATATAATCGAGTGAAACAAGCATTTGATGGCATCTATAAAGGACAAGATACTTGGGATTTTCAGTGGTTTTTTGCCAGAGTTTCCCAGTCAGGGCTGTCAGTTATCCCCTCCGTTAATCTGATTTCTAATATTGGCTTTACAGCCGAAGGAACGCACACGACTGCTCCCACTGAGGGCATTTCAAATCTCAGTTTGGGATCAATGTCATTTCCTTTGCGATCGCCCTACGGAGTAGGAATAGATCGAGAATATAGTCAAAGACATAATCAAAAATTTATGCCCAAGAGCTTACCCCAGCGAATTGTGGGGAAAATCAAACGGATCTTTAGGGGAAAATAGCCATAATATTTCAGTCGATTTTGTCAAACAAAGAGGAATACATGGAAAATCAGCTAAAGCAGAGTTCAGGTGAAACTACTTATCCTTCGTCGATATTAATGGGTTTTGTTTTTTTCGGTGCGGGAAACATAGGCGACGATCTAATGGTAGCAGGATTTGTCCAATCTCTGTCAATTCTAAACCCAGAATCTCCAACAAAAATATACAGTAAAACCAGGCATAACGTCGAATCTCAACGGATTAGATTCCCGGAAATATCCTGGACACATACCGACGATAAAAAAGTCTACGATCCGGCGGAAATAGAATGTTGGGCTGGAGTGGGAGATACCCCGTTTCAGCTAACCAGTGGAGATTGGTCTCTGCAAATTTTATTGTCTGATTTAGAAGTGATACCCAAGTTTCAAAACCGAGTTTTAGTCAGCATTGGGGCTGAAACAGAAATTCAGCCAAGAGCCAAAGATTTTGCCCGGGTAGCCAACGCTTTTGAAAGAATCTCTACTCGTGATGAAAATAGCACTCGCATCCTCGTAGATTTGCTAGGTGTTCCCAGCAGCAGAGTGTTTACAGGCTCAGATTTAGCGAATATTAGCTTGCCCGGTATTCTGGAGAACCGAAGTATCAATAAAGAATTTGATCTGGGGCTGATCATCGCGGGTGATACTCTTTCTAAGAAAGACATTAAACAAGTCGGAGAATTCATTGCTAACCGTACTGATCCAGTTGCTTTTATTGCTGGAGAGACGCGCCTGGAACCGTCTTTCGAGCGGGGGATATTCGCCAAATTGACGAGATTTCCTTGGTCTCGGGTCAGAGGCAAGGCGATTTTGCAAGTGCCGTCTTACGAGCAGGGTTCACTTTACGATTTAGTTCACCCTATCTGTGCCTGTGAAACAGTGATCAGTTCTCGCTATCATGGCTTACTAACAGCGGCTTGGGCTGGGTGCAAAGTGGCGGCGATCGGTCGCGGTTCTAAGGTGAGTGCTCTTGCACAACTACTGGGAGTTCCCTATTGTGAACTTCCTGTAACTCGTGAGAAACTAGAGTTTCTCGAAAAAGAAGCATCAACAGTTTCAAAGGATGTTCTCACAGAGTTCAGACAAAAAGCCCTCGCTGGAGTTTCTTATGCATTAGGCATCCCTGGATCAGGAGCTATATAAAATGATTAAAATCGTTTACGATCACCAGATATTTTGGTGGCAACGATACGGCGGAATTTCTCGATACATATATGAACTGGCAACCAGAATCTCTGATATGGACGATTTTGATGTGAGTATTGAGGCTCTGGCTTATGTGAATGAGTATTTGAAGCAGTGTAAACCGGGTTTTGTGACAGGATTTCCTGTGCCTAAATCTTCCCGGCTTCAGATTCAAAAAATGGTCGGTAGGTTTAATGACAATTTAGCTAAAATTAGGCTGAAAAGTAATCCTCCTGATATTGTGCATGAGACTTATTACCACGCTGAAAAAATGTCACCTAAAAAGACTAAGGTAGTGGTGACAGTCCATGACATGATCCATGAAAAGTTTAACCAATTTTTAACCAGAGATATTTTTAAAAAATTGGATCCTACAGCGGAAGTTAAAAAGGAATCTGTCAAGAGAGCCGATCGCATTATCTGTGTTTCTGAGAATACCAAAAAAGACTTAATCGAACTATTAGAGGTCGATCGGAATAAGATATCGGTTGTCTATCATGGCACCAGTGTCAAATTAACAGAACACTATCAGACTGAAACCAGAAAATATCCACCATATATTCTCTATGTTGGCGATCGCATCAGTAAATATAAAAACTTTCAGGGTCTATTGCAAGCTTATGGGAATTCCAGCCAACTGAAAAATAACTTTAATCTCGTGTTATTTGGGGGAGGTTCACTATCTCGTGAGGAAATCACTTTAATCCAAAATCTGGGATTACCTGAAGGTAAGGTTTTACAAGTGGCTGGTGATGATGCCGCTCTAGCAAATTTATATCGAGAAGCTTCAGTTTTCGTTTATCCTTCCCTTTATGAAGGTTTTGGCATTCCTCTCCTAGAAGCGATGTCCTTGAATTGCCCGATCGCTTGCAGTAATACCAGTTCTCTGCCAGAAGTTGTCGGCAATGCAGCGGAATTTTTTGACCCCGATCAAACGGAAAGTATTGCTGCTGCTTTGGAAAAAGTGCTATTTTCAACGGAAAAAGCAAAAAACTTAATCAATTTGGGTGCAGAGAGAATCAAAAATTTTTCATGGGAAGCTTGTGCAGAGCAAACAAGGCAAGTTTACCTATCTTTGCTCTGACTTGTTGCTTCTTGTCTAAATAAAACCTGATTATACTAGGAAATGAGAGGCAATTAATATGCAAGGATACTAAGGGATAGTAAAGTTAGAGATTGGGGATATCTGCTTTTGAGATTTAGCTAATTGAATAAAAAACTAATTCATTGCCAAATATGCTGTATTAAAAGGGCAGATTATGATGAATAGTTATTTTCTAAATGTGGCAGAGACTTTGAATTAAAACGGAAACATTACTTATGAGACTACTCAAGCAAAACATAAAACAACTAAGATATCGAGTAAGTCGCTATGCAGAAATGTCAGCGGCTAATCGTCAGGGGATGGCTACACCCCAGGAACTTAACGATCAGATTTATTATACCATCCAACAATCATCTCCCTTTGTAGCCGGTAAAATAGGCTCTAATGAATTGTTAGTGTGTCTTTGGCATTTAGAATGGAAACTTTGGACTCGTTTAGGGATAAAGTTTTCCTGGAACTGCACTGAATACTTAGCGACAGGCGGTGGAATTTTTCCCAGAAATACAGCTAGTTACCACGAATATGCCCAGGCATATATCAAGGCTTTGGGACAGATAGACTATTTAGGAATGTGGCACAACGACGGAGAAATGAAGTTAGTTTCTACATTTGCCCCTCAAGCTAAACTTGCTAATTATCTGGGACTAGAACCTTATTTAAATTATCACAAACCCTGGACTCAAGCTTTGGCCGATAAAAGAGTATTGGTTGTGACTTCTTTTGCCCAAACCATGACTCAACAAATTTCCAATATCTCAAAAGTTTGGATGAATTTTCAAAAAAAGACAGGTCAAATTCTAATTCCCGAATCAGCTTCGTTTGAAGTAGTGAAATTTCCTTATGGATTTGATCCAGAAGTCCAACAAAAATATGGATCCTGGCAAAAAATTATGGAAATGATGACTGCTGAGATTTCCGCCAAAAATTTTGATGTGGCGATCCTTGGATGTGGAGCGTATAGCTTATTATTAGCAGATCGGATTAAAAAAAGCGGAAAGTCAGCAATTCATCTGGGAGGATCTACTCAGATTTTATTCGGCATCAGAGGTTCTCGATGGGAAGATAAATCTTGGTTCTTGGAAAACCTTAACGATTATTGGACTTATCCATTAGATGAAGATAAGCCTCAAGAAAAAGCTATGAAAAACTGTGAAAATGCCTGTTATTGGTAAAAGATAAAAAGTTAAAACTCTCTAAATTTCATAACAATTACAATGACGAAAAGACTTATGGAACCCAAAACGATCGCAGTGTTAATGACTTGCCATAATCGTAAAGATAAAACCTTGGCAAGTCTTGATTCTCTATTTCAGCAAAAAATGCCAGCGGACTTCCGGTTGGAGGTTTACCTCGTAGATGATGCGAGCACCGACGGCACTGCTGAGGCCGTCACACAAAAATACCCTGAAGTCAAGATCATTCAAGGAAATGGGGGGCTGTTTTGGAATGGGGGAACGCGAACCGCTTTTGGTGAAGCACTAAAATCGGATCGTGATTACTATCTGTGGCTCAACGACGATACTAACCTCTACCCAGAGGCGATCGCAAAATTACTTTCAACCGCGAGTCACATTGCCGAAACCGAAGTCCTAAATGCTGTAATTGTCGGCTCAACTTGTGATACTAAAACCGGCAACCTGACCTACGGTGGGATGGTAAGAAGTTCTTGGTGGCATCCGCTCAAATTTAAGTTAGTACAGCCAACAGAGGAGCCCCAAATTTGTCACACCATGAACGGCAATTGCGTACTAATACCCCGTTTTGTGGCTGAAAAAGTGGGCAATCTCGACCCTAACTTTGTTCACAGTACCGGAGACATTGATTACGGTTTACGAGTGAGAAATCAAGGGTGTTCTGTTTGGTTAGCACCGGGTTATGTGGGGGAATGTACCACAAATCCTATCGAGGAAGATATTTGGGGCAGTCCAAATTTAACTCTTGCTCAAAGGTTAAAAAAAATTAGGCAACCTAAAGGTTTGCCCGTGGAAGAGTGGAAAGTGTTTGCCCGACGTCATGCGGGTCCTTTATGGATGTTTTATTGGGGACTGCCTTATGTGAGATTGTTATTGGCGGCGCTATTCGGTGGGAAAATGCAGAGTCGGGTTAATTATTAAGCGCTTTGTGTTCATAAAAAACAGAAACCGGGTTTCTTTTTTGGCTGCCTACAGGTGATATTTACAACAGAAATCCGGTTTCTTTCTTGAGTCAAAAACCAGGGACTCAGAAACCTGGTTTCTTTTTTTACTACCACAGTAGGGGCGAATGGCCATTCGCCCCTACATATTCACAACAGAAACCCGGTTTCTTTTTGGGCTTCTTGATCGGGTCAAAAAAGCGGTAAGCGGAGCTATGCCGTCAGGCTTATCGCCTTCTCTAGAATTAAAGAGGGTGCTTCTTATGGGGAGAAACGCCCGATTATTTGTGTTAGTATATAAGAAAATGCCAGTTGTCAGTCATATTACATTGATAGTGGCTGTTTAAGAAAGGTTCTTGAGGCGCAGATATGGTTTCAAACAAATTATTAGAACTAGAAGATTCTATCCAGACCTTATCTTTAGAAGAAAAGCTATGATTACTAGATAAAATCGTGCAACAAATGCGAGCAATTACTGAAGATGCTAATCTCAAACTGGGCGGACAAGATATCAAGGAGGATAATGCAGTAAAACCCATCTGGGAAATAGCTGTAGAAATCGGCTCTCAAATTCCTGAGTCAGAATGGGAAAAAGTACCAAGAGATTTGTCCAAAAATTTTGACCTGTATCAAGGTTTTCCAGGAGACAAATGAGACGAGTTTTTTTTCAGCAGGCAGGTTTTGTTGCTCTATTGCGGGATTGAGTCACCGCAATAGAGCACCCTATATAAATTCAGTCACCAGAAAACCGGTTTATTTTTTGGGGGCAAAAACCAGGGACTCAGAAACCGGGTTTCTTTTTTGTCTACCACAGTTAACTGTTATATTCACCAAAGAAACCCGGTTTCTTTCTTGGGGCAAAAAGGCGATCGCCTATCTTTTACTCTGGTTGGCAAAAGCGACCTGTGACTCGCTCGTATTCATCTTCCAGCAACCACATAAGACTTTCTTCGTAAGTATCGCTGGTAAAGATAGATTGATAGTTTTGTGCGGGATTTTGAATCGAGAATTTACCGGATTGTTCTTTAACTAACATCAGAATATATGGGGGTGAAAGCCAAGGATCTACCCAGATTTCGGCAAATTCCCATTGGTCAATCAGACTGGTTCGGTTTTCTAGATATATTTCTCTGTCAATACCACTCATGTGATTTGTGTAACTAGCTATCTTACTATAACAAAAAGCGATCGCCTATTTTAAAATAAAATAGCGATCGCCTATCTTAAAATAAAATAGCGATCGCCTATCTTAAAATAAAATAGCGATAATCCTGAACTCATTGAGTTTCGTCTATCGGTCACGATGGATCGCAGCATCATTGCCGTTATTTAGCGCGAATATTTAGCTTTATTTTAGAGTTTTAATTTCAAAAATATGACCAGCAATCTCAATAGTAGGCTTAAACAATCCATAACTTGTTGCTCTTACACGCCTTGTTACTTCTTCATCGGTCATCGAGAGATTGATTATACCCAGTTGATTGAATTGTTTCCTTGTAAAAGGCTTTTTACTCCAACTTTCTTCAGATGATGGCAAAGGCTCATTTTTTATTATTTTGCTCATAATTTCATAGAAAAGAACTAATTGAAAATCGTAAGTCCGCAGTATCAGTGAAGCTACATCATCACTCATAAAAATAGGAAAGCGCTTGACCGCAATAATTTTTCCTGTGTCAACCTTGTTGGCCATATAATGACAAGTAACACCGTATTCATTTGCCTCTTCATACAAGGCAAAATTATAGCAACCGATCCCTGGATAATCTGGAGAAGCAGGATGAAAATTTATGGCAGCAACTTTGGCTTTCCTAATTAAATATTCAGGAACTACCCAGCGCGAGAGATAAGAAATTATGTAATCACCGTCCCACCAACTAATATCTTCCGGTAACGGATCCCCCCATTCGCCAAGATATACTGATACATCGTAAAAATTTCTTTTAATAAAATCGACTGCTTTGGTGCAGTATTTATCTTTTTTCTTTCCCAAAAATAAAATTGAATTATTTGATTTTGTCGTCATGGGTTGTAGTGGTAATGTGTTCGAGTGGTCTTTGACGGCTATTGAAAATAAATAGTTACGTCTTGTATGCTGACAGACTTATATGCTTTTATAAAGAAATATGTGCAATTCGTAAAGTCTAAAAAAGTCTAGTTTGGTATAGATTTTTAGCAATATTTCTGAACCCCGATCGCTCACAAAAAGTATAGTTAAGGTGCAAAAGGGTGCCAAAGGGTGCAAAAAGTAGCAAAAAGTAGCAAAATTGCCTCAGATTAGTTAAGATATGTTTAGATCGCACTTTCCCCTCTTCCTTTGTCGCCCTTATAGGTGACAAAAAGTAAAATTTAGGTGCAAAAGGGTGCAAAAAGGTGCAAAAGGTAGTAAAATAGCCTAAAAATTACTAAGATATGTATCGCCGATGGATGTTAACGAAGTCCTCGCATGGGCTGATAAATTAGTATTTGCCAAAACTGGAGCACACTTAAATAATTTGCAACAAGCAATATTAGCAGAGGCGTGGGATAGCCAAAAATATCAAGAAATCGCGGAGGATTATCGCTGTACTGAAGCGAATGTCAAAAGAGTTGCGGGCGGTTTATGGAAACTGATATCAGATGAGTTAGGCGAAAAAGTAAATAAAAAAAACTTCCGCGCTACAATGGAACGTTTTTTTATTTATAATTCAACTGTTAGTAATAGTAATAATAAGTTTCTAAATAATAAATTTATCGGAAAAAGCATCACTGTGTGTGGAGAAAGTTGGCACTCGGAAGAAGCAGCAAAAAAGCGATCGCCCACTTCTACTTCTTCCACCTCTTCCAGCGACCAACCAGAACAATGCCATGATTTAACCGAAGCGCCCTACACTTTTCCTTTCAATAATCGCACGGCAGAAATCAGCCAGTTAAAACAGTGGATATTGTCAGAAAATACCCAAATAGTGACTATCTTTGGTTGGCCGGGAATTGGCAAAAGTACCCTAGCCAAAAAACTGGTAGAAGAAATTAAAGATAATTTTGACTATATCCTCTGGCGTCAATGTAATGATAGCCTAAATCAGACATCTCTAGAAACCCATTTAATAGAGTTTTTCTGCCAAAATAAAGATAGTAAAGATAGTAAAGATAGTAAACAGCGATCGCGCAGTTCTATCCTGGACTATCTGCGTTTAAGTCGTTGCCTAATTATTCTTGACGACTTCCAAGAAAGCTTTACCCCTGGGGAATTAGCGGGAACTTACCGACCGGAATTAGAAAATTATGGCAAATTCTTAAAAGAAATGGCGCGATCGCCCCACAACAGTTGTGTCCTATTGCTGAGTTGGGAAAAGCCCACAGAAATTGCCACCTTAGAAGGACAAAAATGCCCCTGCCGCAGCCTACAACTGGGCGGTTTGGGAGAATTAGCGACGGAAATATTAGCGGAAAAAGAGCTAAAGGATCGGCATAAATGGTCGCAACTAATCCAACTTTATGGGGGCAACCCGTCCTGGTTAAATATCACTGCTGCTACCATTGACGACTTATTTAATGGCAGCGTCGATCGCTTCTTATCCTATCCCAGTTTATTTCTGGGAGACTTAGAACCCATCTTAGACGAATATTATCAACGCTTATCTCCATCGGAGAAAATGGTAATTCTTTGGTTAGCCAATCAAGAGGCAGCGGATATGTTCCAGAAACCGGCGGAATTCACTTTATCAGATGCGGACTTTTTGAAGGCGGTACAGTCTTTAAGAAAGCGGGGTTTACTGGAAAAAATTAGCGATAATAATGGAGCGTCCCTTTTCGCCGTTCC
Source organism: Planktothricoides sp. SR001 (assembly GCF_001276715.1). Classification (GTDB taxonomy): domain Bacteria; phylum Cyanobacteriota; class Cyanobacteriia; order Cyanobacteriales; family Laspinemataceae; genus Planktothricoides; species Planktothricoides raciborskii. Next base: position 96,666 of record NZ_LIUQ01000003.1, read on the forward strand.
TGCTTTAATTAAAAACTATGTAAAAAATCGCTAAATTTTTTCTCAGCATTCAGCAGCTTACAGCAGGTGTCATTCCCGCGAATGCGGGAATCTTCATGGGTTTTAAGGGATTGTAGGGGCGAAGCATGACCGCAGATATTTGTCGGTGAAAAGCATAAATTTATTACCGGAATGCTTCGCCGCCCTTTAATGGCAGATTAAGGGATTGTAGGGGCGAAGCATTCCGGCAGATATTTGTCGGTGAAAAGCATAAATTTATTACCGGAATGCTTCGCCCTCCCCCGTACAGGGCGACGTTGCATGACCGTATATAGGTTATCGTTTTAAACCATAAATTTAGGGCCGGAATGCTTCGCCCCTACAGTCCGATCGCCTGATATAGAGAGTCGGTTTTAACCGACTTGCGCTATGAGACGGGGAATTCATTCCCCGGCGGTTTTTGGGCGGATTTCAAATGGTGCAAAATGTCCGATCGCCCCATTTCCAGCAATGGCACCTCGTCTTCCCCACCGCAAAAGGTCAGTAGCTACCCATAAACCGATAAAATTGATCGGGAAATTACTATAACGACTGCAATTAGTCACGAAATCCTTATGTCTTCTCAGCTTAAATTCCTCTCTGGTAGCGATATCCGGCAAAAATTCCTCGATTTTTATGCCCAAAACGGCCATCAAATATTGCCGAGTGCTTCCCTGGTGCCCGAAGATCCCACGGTCTTGTTAACGATCGCCGGGATGTTGCCGTTTAAACCCATTTTCCTGGGACAGCGCGATCGCGACTTTCCCCGCGCTACCACTTCCCAAAAGTGCGTGCGAACTAACGATATTGAAAATGTCGGACGTACCGCTAGACACCATACCTTTTTTGAAATGCTGGGTAATTTCAGCTTTGGGGACTATTTCAAAAAAGAAGCGATCGCCTGGGGTTGGCAAATTTCCACGGAAGTTTTTGGCTTGCCCCCAGAACGCTTAGTGGTCAGTGTTTTCCGAGAAGATGACGAAGCTTTTGCGATTTGGCGCGATCAAATCGGTATTCCTGCCCATCGGATTATGCGAATGGGAGAAGCCGATAACTTTTGGGCGTCGGGTCCGACCGGTCCTTGTGGCCCTTGTTCGGAAATTTATTATGATTTTCACCCGGAACGGGGCGACGAAAATATTGACTTAGAAGACGATACCCGGTTTATCGAATTCTATAATTTAGTGTTTATGGAATATAACCGGGATAGTGACGGCAACCTCACTCCGTTAAAAAATAAGAATATTGACACGGGGATGGGTTTGGAACGAATGGCCCAAATTCTCCAACAAGTGCCAAATAATTATGAAACTGACCTGATTTTTCCGATTATTCAAACAGCGGCAAATATTGCGGGAATTGATTACGCCCAAAGTGACGAAAAAACCAAAACATCCTTAAAGGTGATTGGCGATCATGTGCGGTCAGTAGTTCACCTAATTGCCGATGGTATTACCGCGTCTAATATTGGTCGGGGTTATATTTTACGGCGGTTAATTCGTCGGGTGGTGCGTCATGGTCGGTTGATTGGTATTGCTGGGGAATTTACTACCCAAGTCGCCGAAACTGCGATCGCTCTTTCCGAGGCAGTTTATGCCAATGTGCGGGAACGGGAAACCCAAATTAAAGCGGAATTACAACGGGAAGAGTCTCGCTTCTTGGAAACCTTAGAACGGGGCGAAAAACTATTAGGAGAAATTCTGGCCAAACAGCCGCAACAAATTTCCGGTAAAGATGCGTTTACTCTCTACGATACATTCGGTTTCCCCTTAGAACTGACCCAAGAAATTGCGGAAGAACAAGGTTTAACCGTTGATATTGCCGGTTTTGAAGCGGAAATGGAGGAACAACGGAAGCGATCGCAAGATGCCCATGAAACCATTGACCTCACCGTTCAAGGCAGTTTAGATCAGTTGGCAGAACATATTCATGCCACGGAATTCTTAGGTTATACCGAACCCAAATCAATCGCCAAAATTGAGGCTTTATTAGTAGCAGGTAAACCCGTTGATTCTGCCTCTGCCGGTGCAGAAGTTCAGGTAATTTTAGATCAAACTCCTTTCTATGCGGAGTCAGGGGGACAAATCGGCGATCGCGGCTATTTAACCGGCGATGATTTGGTCATTCGCATTGAAGATGTGCAAAAAGAATCCGCCATGTTCGTGCATTTTGGCAAAGTCGAACGGGGCATATTAAAAGTAGGAGAAACCGTCACCGCGCAAATCGATCGCGCTTGTCGGCGTCGGGCGCAAGCTAATCATACCGCCACCCATTTGTTGCAAGCAGCTTTGAAGAAAATTGTCGATGATTCTATTTCTCAAGCGGGGTCTTTAGTGGCATTCGATCGCCTGCGATTTGACTTTAATTGTCCCCGCCCTATTACCGCTGATGAATTGCAACAAATTGAAGATTTAATCAATACTTGGATTGCCGAAGCCCACGATACTCAGGTGGACGTAATGCCCATTGCGGAAGCCAAAGCACGCGGGGCTGTAGCCATGTTTGGGGAAAAATATGGGGCGGAAGTACGAGTAATAGATGTTCCTGGGGTTTCGATGGAACTTTGCGGCGGTACTCATGTGAATAATACTGCCGAAATTGGCCTATTTAAAATAGTAGCAGAAACGGGCATTGCTTCAGGTGTCCGGCGCATTGAAGCGGTGGCAGGTCCCGCAGTTTTAGAATATCTCAATGTGCGCGATCGTGTGGTGCGGGATTTAAGCGATCGCTTTAAAGTGAAGCCCGAAGAAATCTGCGATCGCATTACCGGGTTACAGTCAGAATTAAAAGCCACCCAAAAACAATTAGATGGGGTAAAAGCGGAATTAGCGATCGCCAAATCTGACCAACTAATTGCCCAAGCGGAAACCGTGGGTGAGTTCAAAATATTGGTCGCCAATTTAGGAGAAGGAGTCGATCCTGATGCCCTGAAAACAGCGGCGGAACGGCTACAAAATAAACTCGGTAATAGTGCGGTATTCCTCGCTTCTGTATCCAGTCCAGACAAAGTTTCTTTAGTCGCAGCCTTCAGTCCAGAAGTGAATAAAAAAGGCTTACAAGCGGGTAAATTTATCGGCGGCATAGCCAAACTTTGCGGTGGTGGTGGGGGCGGTCGTCCCAACCTTGCCCAAGCGGGGGGACGAGATGCCAGTAAGTTATCTGAAGCCTTAGAAACGGCGAAAAATCAGTTAGTTGCTGGGTTGAAATAACCTAGTTGCAGACTATTTTTATTGAAGGTGGGCATTAGCCCACTTTTTTTGGGTAAATTTTTTGGATTATTTCTGAATTTTGATGATAAAATAGTATTAGAATCAGTATATAGATATTCAACACTCCTAGTGTAGATAGAAATTGTGAGCGGATTTGCTCATATTGTGTTTTCGTAAATACCGCGATCGAATTAAACTCTTAAAAAGGAATTAGCTATGGGTCAGCCCCTCAAGGCATCGCCATTAATTGAAGTTCTTTGTGAGTTCAGGTTTGCTCCCTCTAGTGCTTGGGACTGGACGCTACCTGGTCGTCTCTATGAGCGGATCGGGAAAGAGTTTAGTGAGCGATCTCAAGTTAATCAATTTCTTTTTCAAATACAAGAAGAAGCAGATAATAGTGAGAGTTCACCACAAATTATAAACGTTCCTCAAAGAATTCAACTGAAGCGACCAGACGAAACAGCGTTAGTTCAAGTAAGTCCGAATATTTTAGTGGTTAATCATTTACCACCATATCCCCTTTGGGAGAATTTTCGTGATTTAATTGGGAAAATTTTTTCTGAATATATCAATTTATGTGAAAATTTTAATTTATCAGGGATTGGACTGCGTTACATTAATCAAATTCCGATTTCCCCAGAAGGATTTGATCTCAGTCAATTTATTACGTTGAAGCCTAATTTAACCGGAGTTCTAGATCGCTCTCTTTCTTCTTTTCATCAACGCTATGACCTGGCTTATGAGTCATTAAAAGCAGTGCTGATTCACCAGACAGGGATTACCGAGACTCAGGAAGGTGAATTTGCTATAATTCTGGATCTTGATTTTGATTCTCAAGAAGTTGATGGGTTAAAAAATATTACTGAAATTCAAAAATGGTTAGATGAAGCTCATCACCATTTGTCCGAGGCTTTTATCGCCTCTTTAAATCCAGAATACTATCAGCGATTAAAAGAAGGAAATATAAAATTATGACCCTTGTAATTCCCAAACCTTACGCGCAGCAAACCAGCTATAAAAAACCTAAACACACTGGTTTAGCATCTTTTCGGAAAAGATCGCCCGATGTGGCTTATTCTGCCTATAATAATTTGTCAGAAAGTGGCGCGGAAATATTAAAACTATCCGTAAATTCTGGATGGTTAAAGGGGACAGAAGCTACTCCAGGAAGTTTCAGGATAACTTTTCCTGACGATGTATCAATTTCACGAACCAGGGCATTACCTCAGCAACAAGATTTAAAGAAATCTTTAATTTCACCTGTCGATCGCCAAGCGTCGCCTGCGGTAATTTCTGAAGAAGAAGATATTCTGGATTGGGATTTCTACTTAGAAAATCCTCCCCTCAAGCCAACTTCCACCATAGAATTAGAATTTGAATATGGCGGTCGTAGTAAACCAATTCCTGTTGTCGATCCTTGGGATGAATGAGGAAAAACGAGCATGGACTCTGATAACCGCCAGCAACTAAAAGAATTGCTATCTCAACTCAGTGATTCTGAAAAATGGGAGCTAATTTTAGGACTAACCGATCGCTATCCCTGGTATCAGCTTGCGATCGGGGAAGAAGAAATCAAACAGGGCGATATCCTGGAAGATTGCCCTGTTTTTCAGTTGCCAGCAGACTTAGCTGATCTGACAAAAGATCAACTTAAAATAACGGCAAAAGGAGAGTGGAGGGAGCAAGACGTTATTGTCATGTCCCAGTCATGCGACATGGTAAAAGGTCGAGAAAAACTAACAGATATACTCCTTTGTGCTGTGTGGAAACGTTCGGAACTCACAGAAGGCTATTTGGCTTCAAATGTAGGCATGGAAGATGCACGACGGGGTAATCTTCCTGGGTTTCATGTTCTTGGTGAATGTGCTTTGCCTGATTTTTATCGAGAAGTTAGAGTGGTCGATTTTCGCCACGTCTATTCACTACCACTGCCTTTTGTTCGCAAATTAGTCACAGAAACAGAACAACGTATCCGACTACTTCCACCATACAGGGAACAACTTGCCCAAGCATTTGCTAGATACTTTATGCGCGTGGGTCTACCAACAGATATACCACCATTTTTAAGTTCTAAGCCTGATAAAACTGAAGCAGAAGTCATCAAAAAGTTACAAGGAATGGATGATGCATCGAAAAAACGCATATTATTGCATTTAAAGAATGAACTTGCATTGTCAACGGACAGTTAGAAAATCTGAGAATAATTAATCGATTTTTCTTTAGTCGCTGCCTTCAGTCCAGAAGTGAATAAAAAAATAGATTAAAGTAGTAGGTTTGGCAAAATTTTGCCCACCCTACAGGAAGTCTGTTACTTAAGAAAAGAAACCGGGTTTCTGTTATGTAAATGTAGGGGCGATTCGCTTTCTCGCCCCCTACTGTGGAATGCCAAAAAGAAACCCGGTTTCTAAGTTCCCAGCGATCGCGCTTTCTTGCCCCCAATAAAAGAAACCGGGTTTCTGTGGTGTAAATTAAATTTAACTGTGAAATGCGAAAAAAACCCGGTTTCTGAATTATCAACTACCACCAACGCACTTGAAAGATTCCCCGTTCTGGTTGACTAAGTTCTTTTTCTGTCAACCATTCTACTTCTTTATAAGTGCCAAACATTATATCCCACCAATCAACCCCTAAACCAAAATTATATTTCCATTGATTGTACTTGTGATGGACATAGTGGACGGGCATTTTCATCCAAAAACATTTGGTAGGATTTTCATGTTGCAATTGATGGGCATAAGCGGCAAAAATCCCATAAGTGAGCCCTCCCAGAAACCAACTCAGTCCCACTGACCAAGAATATAAGAATAGGGGTAATAACAGAATAACTCCCCCCTTGAAATAATCGCGAAACTCACCCAGCACTCCTTGACCTTCATTGTTTTTATGATGGTTAGTATGAAAAGCAAAAGTTTTCGGGTACTTATGCATTAATCGATGCGCCCAATACTCCACAAAGCTACCAAAAATAAAACAAGTGACAAAAATGGCGGCATCAACTGCTAAATCAATTGTTAGAGAATTTACAGACATACTCACTCCTCTTGGACTCTATTCTCTAAGGGAAACCCAGAGATTTTTCCCTCACTATAGCAAAAATTATCTCGCGATTCACCCGCCGCGATCGCCATAGCGTTGCGGAGCAATTTCGCTTCCCTTCAACCCTGAATATTGACCGGGACTTATTGACAGTAATTTTCAGTTATTTGTCAGTTATTTGTCAATCGGGAGACGGTTTTGCTTTGTTTTTACTCAGTCAGAACAATTTAGCATTGCATCAGATACAATAACTCAGAAAATGAATCATCCACTATCACCGGCTGCAATTTAATCATGTTAGAGACCAGTTCAGAATTTGCCAAATTTGCCAATCAATCTGCCACGTTACTAGACCTGGTACAAGAAAGGGCTTTAAATCAACCCGATGAAGTCGTCTATCGATTTTTGGGCGACGGCGAAAGGGAATCCGGCAGTCTGACTTATCAGCAGTTGGATACTATGGCCCGGGCGATCGCTGCTGAACTTCAGAGCTTGGGTGCCACTGGTGAGCGAGCGTTACTGATTTACTCTTTCTCCGATACTTTGGAATTTATCGTCGCTTTCTTTGGTTGTGTCTATGCGGGAACGATCGCCGTCACCACCTATCCCCCCAGACCCAACCAGTCTTTAGCGGGTTTTCAGTCGCGGGTATCGTCTTCTGAAGCGCGTTTTATCCTCACCACCGCCGCGCTATTCAACCTAGCCAAAAAACAATTAGGAGAATATCCCGAATTAGCCAATTGCAGCAAGGTACTGACGGATCAAATTACCAGCGAACGCGCCTCCGCGCCGCTTCGCGATCGCGCCTCAAAGTGGGTCAAACCGGATCTCACCCCAGAATCGTTAGTCTTTCTCCAGTACACTTCCGGCTCCACCGGCAACCCCAAAGGGGTAATGGTGACGCACAAAAATATGCTCTACAACTCGGAGATGATTTATCGCGGATTTGGGCATAGTCGCCGCAGCGCGGGAGTGATTTGGCTGCCCCTTTACCATGACATGGGACTCATTGGCGGCGTCATCCAGCCCCTTTACGGCGGTTTTCCCGTCGTCCTCATGTCCCCCATGACCTTTTTACAAAAACCTTTTTTATGGTTACAAGCGGTTTCTCGCTATCAAGCCACCACCAGTGGCGGCCCAAATTTTGCTTATGACCTTTGTTTAAGGAGGGTTACAGACAAACAACTGGCCACCCTTGACCTGAGTCATTGGGAAGTGGCTTTTTCTGGGGCCGAACCCGTGCGGGCAGAAACCTTAGAAAAATTTGCCCAAAAGTTTGCCCCTTGCGGCTTTCGCCCAGAGGCTTTTTACCCCTGTTATGGCATGGCAGAAACCACCTTATTAGTGTCTGGGGGTGAGAAAACTGCCCCGCCGACCATTCGCTATTTAGACGGCGCCGGGTTGGAAGAAAATCGCATTGTCCCAGTGGCAAAAGATGCTCCAGGGTCAAGGGCGATCGTCAGTTGCGGTCATGCTTGGTTAGATCAGAAAATTTTGATTGTTGACACGGAAACTTTGACCGAATGTCCCCCAGACCAGGTGGGAGAAATTTGGGTGTCTGGGTCAGGGGTCGGCATGGGTTATTGGAACCGCCCGGAAGAAACGGAAAAAACTTTTAATGCTTATTTGGCAGATAGCGGAGAAGGGCCATTTTTACGGACTGGAGATTTAGGACATCTCCATAATGGTGAACTTTTTGTAGCCGGTCGCTTTAAGGAAATGATGATTATTTGGGGTCGCAACCAATATCCCCAAAATATTGAAGCGACGGTCGAAGCTTGTCATCCCTCTTTGCGTCCCGGTTGTGGGGCGGCGTTTTCCGTGGAAGCGGACGGAGAGGAAAGGTTGGTCATTGCTTATGAGGTGGAACGGACTTTTCTGCGTCAGTTGCCAGTCGAGGAAATTGTTACGGCGATCCGACAGGCGATCGCCGCTGAATATGTGGCAGAAGTATATGCGATCGCGCTGTTAAAAACTGCCAGTCTGCCCAAAACTTCCAGTGGCAAAATTCAGCGCTATTTGACCAAGCAACAGTTTCTCGAAGGCACCCTGAATGTAGTTGCCCAGTGGCAACTGCCCAAAGATGAGCAAGGGGATATTCTTGACGTGCTCTCCAGTACGGGAGGTTAACAGGGGTTGGGGCGAAAAGCCCCCCTTTTTCAGGGGGGTTGGGGGGATCTCTACGGCATGAAAGCAACAGGTCTATTTCTTAAATATCACTGACTTAGCGAAACTAGGTGGTGAATCACTCGTTCAATTCCTGCCACTACCCGCGCTAGGCGATCGCCATCCACTTTATCTGGGGTATCTTCCATCGTGTGATAGTGAGGATAACGAAACGGTGCCGTATCTGTCACCATCAATGCGGGATAACCCATTTGCCAAAAAGCCCAATGGTCTGACCAACCAGCCCCAGGAACGTTACTCGGAAGGGCAGTCCCTTCGGAAGGGAACTGGGTATGACTGCGAAAATTTCCCACTACTTCACGCACCAAATTCCCGGATGAAATATTGCCAATAAACGCAATAAAATTGCCCGTAATCGGATAAATCGTATCCAATAAACCCAGAGGATATTGTTGGCTGCCCGGTGCATCAGAGTAATAACCCATTGTTTCTAAACTTAGCATCGCCACAATATTTTCCTGGCGTTCATAACAGCCTTTGGCATAAACCAAACTGCCCATATTTTCCGTCCAAAAAAATGGCGGTTCTTCATTCACAAACTCGACAAATCGCAAAGTGCGATCGGGAAGCGGCGCGGATGCGCTATCGGGTTTTTCGACCGCAAAAGCCCGCGCTAAAGCCAAGACTGCCGCCGCCCCACTGCCGTTATCATTCGCTCCTGGACTGCCCACCACTGAATCATAGTGCGCCCCAATTACCACAATTTCATCGGGCTTTTTGCTGCCTTTAATTTCCACTTCTAAATTGTGGAATTCTTGGCCATCGACCCGATAAGTTTGCCGATTGACTTGATAGCCAGCTTCGCTTAACGAACGAGATAAAAATTGTTCGCTGGCTGCTAACTGCTTGGGAAAAGCATAGTTATGTTCGCCAATTTCCCCGGCAAGTGTTTGGATATCTTGGAGTAATTCTTTTTTTAGTAATTGTTCGGCTGGGGTTAGCGGCGGCAATTCACCGGCATAACTTTTTCCTGGCATAAAAATAACCATTGACCACCCCCAAATAGATAAAATGCCGATCAAACTGAGCAAAACTGTTAAACGGATTAGGGCTGATTTCGTCAGCAATTTAATTGTTATTTTTCTTTTAGACATTAGCACGATTCCTTGATGATGAAGCTATTCGCTATTCTGTTTTAGGGTGTAGGGTGTAGGGTGTGGGGTGTGGGGTGTGGGG